>JBAZNQ010000001.1:0-521281 GCA_041649135.1 Patescibacteria group bacterium
ATCGACGGTCTGGTTTGGCACCTCGATGTCGGCCCGTCACATCCTGGAGCTGGAGCAGGTTCCAAGGGTTCGGCTGTTCGCCGATTAAAGTGGCACGCGAGCTGGGTTCAGAACGTCGTGAGACAGTAAATACCTTGCTGTCTAGTAGTTGTTTTGTCTAACTACTGTATGGTTAGAACCATACAAAAACTTGGCTAAATGCTGGAAACCCTGAGTATCCTACGCTACAGATTCTTATCTGTGAAAACGCGTTAGGTGCAGACAACCAGCAGGAAAGATCCCGCCATTTCGTGATAAGCAAAATGGGAACCGTTTCTGAATAGAAACGGCGGGAAATCCCCAGAGACTATACGCCAGGATCCAACAAGCATTGGATAAGATATAGTCCGATCTGCATAGCGATATGCAGAATCGTACCGAAATGTACGATCGCCACAGAGCAACATCAGTATTGGATGTGGTTTATGCAAAGTAACAGAATGTCGGTCTCTATCTGCTGTGGATGGAGGAAATTTGCGGGGAGTCGCTTCTAGTACGAGAGGACCGAAGTGAACATACCGCTGGTGTATCGGCTGTTCTACCAAGAGCATTGTCGAGTAGCTATGTATGGAAATGATAAGCGCTGAAAGCATCTAAGCGCGAAGCATACCTCAAAACCAATTTCCATGTCCGTAAGGACGATAGGCCCCAAGTAGACCACTTGGTTGATAGGCAACAGGTGTAAGCGTAGTAATACGTTCAGCCGAGTTGTACTAATAGGCCAACCGCTTTTTCGCTTTTGTAGTTTAAAAGTTTAGTGCTTTATCTTAGATCGGTGATTTAAGGAAACCATTATTTTCAGGTAAAGACCTTGGAAAATTCGCTTATTTTGCTTATGATGAATGAGCAAAATCGGTTTAATTCATTGATGTTATGAGTCAATTCAAAATGCTTCGCGCACTAGTATATATGTTGATTGGCCTCGGCTGGTTAACCTTTGTTGGTGGTGTTGTGCTCGCCGTAGCTTCTTTTGTAAACAACACTTGGACACTTCAATTGCATTTGCCAGTGATATTTAATTCTTCCATTACGACTGGTTTTGCCGTTTTATTTGTTGCCAGCGTTACGACTATTATCTTGTTAGCTAGCGCCGAAATGATTGTAATGTGTCTCGAAAGCTACAATGATATAAAAAAGATTCGCGAATTCTTTCACAAAAAGTGACACACCAGTGTCATCCTGAGCGAAGTCGAAGGATCTGTTTTCGATTTAACACAACTGTTCTCGTGATGATAGCGGAGGGGTCACACCTCTTCCCATCCCGAACAGAGAAGTTAAGCTCTCCAGCGCCGATGATAGTTGGACCGCAAGGTCCTGCCAAAGTAGGTCGTCGCGAGAATAGTTTTGTTAAATTAGCAACACTTGTCCCGTTAGAAATCACCTATCGGGATAAGCAATTTACAAGATAGTAGACGGATATATACGCTAGGCAGAATTTCTAACGGGATGTCCAAGAATCTTCACAAACGTTTACGCGAACTCCAACGAGTTGCCGCATTACATCAAAATCAAGCTGTCGCCCCAATTGGTGCGCCAGTGATTTCTGATACAACCGTTTCGGCTGCTCCTAGTGCTGCCGCCACAATGGCGATTGGCACACCAGCTCACTACCAAGTTATCCGCAAAGATTTAATCTTTGTGGTCATTTTGATGTTGGTGATGGTTGCTTTACTGCTCGGCTGTTGGTGGCTGGTAAATAATACTGCGTTGGCGCAGTGGATTGTGAATCTAGGAAGCTCAATCCGTTAGCTTCCTGTCCTCGGGCTTGACCCGAGGATCCAAACATTATTTTTCTCGTCATCCTGAACTGGTTTCAGGATTTTTTTATATATGCCGACTTGCAGTCGGCGGGGACCGACCGCCAAATTGCGCTCGACCAATTTCCGCTTTGGCTTGTCAAAGCGGAGTAAATCGCCGGCCTGCGGCTACAGGTCTATTCATTGGCAAAACTGCCTTTCCGATTAAAGGGGCAAACTCGGTCGTAGCCACTCCCTCAAACATGCCCCACACAGCGGCAGTTTTGCTCAATTCAGGACGACCCTCCGCCGAAAGGCCGAGAGAGGCAAAATACGACCTCGCTCCAATGGCCTGAAAAGAACACACCAGTTGCGGATTTTTGGGTATTAAGGTATAGTGCAGACAACATGGGGGCACTGTGCACCCGAACAAACTAGGAAAAGGAGGCTTGCGCGATGTTATATCGCGAAACTGCGTTGGATTTTGTTATTCAACGAGACGATAATTTGCAAGCACTCCCGCCAGGACTGCGAGCAAAGAATATCAACTGGGCTCCGCCACTTCTGCAGGCACCGTATGCGCTCGATGTCGGCGGCGAATTCTACTACGAATCAGGTCGCTATGCCCAGTTCGAGGCTCCGCTGGCAGCCCCATTCGTCATAGCGGCGATAAACAGTTTCTATGTTCCGGAGATGAGCGAGCTGATCGCTATGATACTGAACAATGCCATGGTTACCTACGCATGGGCAGTTGTATATAGCAACTCAACCCGGTACGGAACGCCAGAGGGGCATCGGATACTGGCTGTCGAGGGACGGTGGCGGCATCTCGTGAATGGAATTCTTCCGACCCCAGACCTTCGGGCTATCACAAATCGAATTCCAAGATTCGTTCGGCTGGTCAGCAATCTTCGGATTCGCTGGCAGCTCGAACGTGTTGCAGATCGACCCAATCAAGTCATCGAAAAGGGCGGACTATGCCGCGCTCAAGTACTAGCTACTGTTGACAGTGGCGAAGTCGCTACACTTCTATTGCTGGAAACCCAGTATCAAAGAAGTGGACTGTACTTCTGTCGGCCAGTCAATTTCGACTATGGGCAGATATCCTAATTCTGCTCACTACCTTGTATAAGCACCCGTAACCATTCGGGTGCTTGTCATATCTATCCCACAATCTTATACCTTATCGCTTCGGCGAGGCTTTATAATAAAACTGATCACCCAATAATATACTATTGACAATATAACGAATTCGTTATATCATAAAAATGAAAGTTTATATTGATTCTCGGGTTAAGTCTTTTATGGGTGCTCTTTCTGAAGAACTTCAGGAAGATGTGCTAGAACATATTAAACTTCTAGAAAGTTATGGTTTTGCTCTCTTCCCACCCACGCTTAAGAAATTGTCAGGATACAAACTCTGGGAACTAAGACCACAAAATGCTCGTCTGTTGTTAGGCAAAACAAAAGGTGGAACAGCCGTGGTAGTGGGATTCCTAAAAACCAAAAATCGAACCCCCTTGCGATATATCAAATTAGCAGTACAAAGACTCAAAATATGGCAAACAAAGTAAAACTCATACCGTTCAGCCAAATCGAAAAAGAATGGATGAAGAATCCAAAATTTCGCCGTATTCGCAAGGAACGGGAACCCCAATTCCGCCTTGTTAAACAACTCATTTCAGCTAGAATTAAACAGAAAAAGACTCAAGAACAGGTTGCTCGCAAAGCTGGCCTGAAACAGGAACAAGTATCTGCATTAGAATCCTTGAGAGTTAACGCAAGGATAGACACTTTCTGTAAGGTAGCTGGTGCATTGAAGATTAAATCCCTGAAGCTTTCTTAATTATTCCACCCTAGCCGCGTCCTGCGGACTCGTCCGCGGGCAGGCAATCTTGTTACTCAACTATCTTGTACCGAATCGCCTCGGCGAGGTGTTGGGGGGCGATAGCAGGGGAATTATCCAGGTCGGCGATGGTGCGGGCCAATTTTAATATCCGCATATAGCTTCTGGGAGAGAGGTGATAGGTCTGCACAGCTCGTTCCAATAAAGTTTCGCTATCTGAATTTAGTTTACAAAATTGTTTGACTTGTTCGACTGACATTTCGCTGTTGGTTTGGGTGGGGGAATTAGCAAATCTTTCACTCTGAATTGCCCGCGCCTTCATCACTCGTTCGCGTACACTTTTAGAATCTTCAGCTAACTCGGCATTGCGGAGTTTGTCGTATTCCACTCGGGGAACATCAATGTGAATGTCGATTCTATCTAAAAGTGGACCAGAAATCCTTTTGTTGTAAGTTGATATTTGCCCAGCACTACAAGTGCACGGTTTTTGATCGTCACCATAATATCCGCACGGGCAAGGATTCTTAGCAGCAACTAACATAAATCTGGCGGGAAAAGTCACTTTGCCAGCCGAACGGGCGACATTAACTTGTCCGTCTTCCAATGGTTGGCGTAATACCTCTAACACTTGGCGAGGAAATTCTGGCAATTCATCAAGGAATAAAACTCCGCGGTGGGCAAGAGAAATTTCCCCTGGCTGGGGCCAATTCCCACCGCCCACCAATGCCACATACGAAGCGGTGTGATGCGGACTGCGAAACGGTCTTTTGGTTTGCACCGCATTTTCACCCAGCAACCCTGACACGCTATAAATCCGTGTCGCTTCTAAAATCTCTCGCATTGTCATTGGTGGCAAAATGCTCGGTAATGCTTGGGCGAGCATCGTTTTTCCACTCCCCGGTGGGCCACTCATCAGCATGTTGTGTCCGCCAGCGGCGGCAATTTCCAATGCTCGTTTGGCTTGTTCCTGCCCGGCGACAAATTTTAAATCATGCTTGTCTTCAGTTTCGTCTAATACAATCTTAGTCGGGGGAGCGGGAGCGATCATTTTTTCTCCCCGCAAATGATAAACCAATTCCTGTAAATTTTTTACCGGAAATACAGTAATGTTGGGAATCAATGCCGCTTCGGGCGCATTCTTCACCGGCACAAAAAATTGTTGATAACCCAAATGGCGTGCCTGTGCCGCCATGGCAATAATCCCACTAGCTTCTCGTACCGCTCCATCCAACGCCAATTCGCCCACAAACATTGATGGAATTTCTAAGGGACGTAATTGTTCGGAAGCGACTAACAGCCCAACTGCAATCGGCAAATCATATGCCGGCCCGATTTTCTTTACATCCGCCGGTGCGAGATTGACCGTAATCCGTCTATCTGGCATCCGCAAATTAGAGTTCTTAATCGCTGACCGAACTCGTTCTTTGGCTTCCTCCACCGCTTTGTCAGGGAGCCCAACAATTTTAAACGTCGGCAGACCATTACTGATATCTGCCTCAACTTCCACCGGCAAAGCGTCCAGCCCTACGACTGCCGCACTCTGAATTTTTGCTAAAGAAGAAACAACCATTTCATTTATTTATTAAAACTGGATTCCAGACCCGGAGCGCTTCACTTCCGATCTGGAATGACAGGGAAGAGGAGTATGTCATTTCTCTATTTTTTCTGTCATTCTAGAGTCTGTCATCTCTCGTCTGTCATTCCTCTTTTTCCTGTGTCATTCCTGCCCTTCGTTTGTCATTCTTGAGGGAGCGGAGCGACCGAAGAATCTATGAAATATGTTCTGCCAAATCATTCCATTCTGGGTTCATATGTCGAACGAGAGCTTCCTTTTTAAAGCGGAGCAGTCCTTTGATCTGTTTTTCTCGTACAATAGCAGATTCTATGCTCTCGACATCTTCATAGTAAACCAAAATGTCAGTTTTGTATTTGCTAGAGAAGCCTTCAATCAATGAGTTTTTGTGTTCGTATACTCGCCTGACTAAATTGTTAGTCACTCCGGTATACAAAACCCCTGACTTGCTAGCCATGATGTAAATGAAATACATTTTCCCCCATGTTATTCTGCTCATTTTTATCCCGTCATTCTGAGCGTAACGAAGAATCTATGAAATTATTATAGATCCTTCGGTCGCCACAGCGACCTCGAGGATGACACGAATTAAATTATGGGGATGGAGAGACCGGATTCAGTCGAGAATATAATTGCTCTATCATTTTTTCGTCCGTCAAAAGTTCTGGTTGCCAACCAGCCTTGACCGGAATAATCTCGTACGCAACTTCGTGCGGTTTGGTCAGAGTAAATTTGGCTAAGAAACTATTTTGCGTCCAGAAAGAAAATGGCTGCCAGAACGCAAAGTTACCCAACGAGTAGAATATAATTCCTACTCGTTGGCCCTCCGAAGCCTTGGCGAAGGATGGGCTACCTTGGTTGTCATCGGCATGGGATAGGTTACTTGAACCGGCAGTATACTGCTCTATCCTCTGCGGTACATGCGGGTGCCCAGCTAATATTACGTCTGCTCCAGCATCAATTAATTCCTGCGACATCTTTACTAAAGTCGCGCTGGGATTTTCAACATATTCTGCACCGCTATGTAGCGATACAAATACCCAATCAACACTGTCTTTTACTTTCTGGATTTCTTCGATTAATTTGGATCCATTTTGGAAAGCGACATATTTGTCTGCACCGGCATTTTCGTAACCATTTAATAAATTCGTCATTGCCAACCACGCGATCTTTTTGCCTTTGATTTCTGTAATCACTGGTTCCCAAACTTTTTCGGTATCCATATTCGCACCGACATATTTTACATTCATGGCTGTCAGCGCTTTCATAGTTTCTTCTAGTCTCGCCTTGCCATAATCCCACATATGATTGTTAGCAAGAGATACAATATCAATTCCGGCATTTGCTAAACTCTGTGCTCCCTCGGGTGGTCCAGCAAAGCGGTACTCGGATGTGGGGGACTGGGTTTCACCACCTAGGTCTGCCAACTGACTTTCGAGATTCACAAAAGTAATGTCGGCCGACTTCAGGGTATCGGCAATTTTAGCGAATGGATAATCAATCTCTCCAGCAATAATCTTTTTGCCGGTTTGTCGTCCTAAATTCACATCACCACCAACGATTACCGTGATCGTTTCCATATTCACCGCTGCTTTCTTCACCGACTCAACTGCTGGTTTTATCGCATACCAAACCCCAGCGCTGATCAAAATAATCGCCAGCAGCAGAAATAATGTCCAATTGACTCCTTTAGGTAGTGTCATAAATAATACTTGTTATTCTTTTTTATTGTCATTCTCCGGCTCGATCGGAGAATCCAGACAGAAACAGAAAAATGTTTTTGTTTTTCTCTGGATTCCCGCCTTCGCGGGAATGACGAAAAAGGAATGGATCCTCGGGTCAAGCCCGAGGATGATGGGGAGGGCTAAATTTTAGTCAGTCCGGGTATCCCTAATAAATCCAGAACAATACCAAGGACGCTCCGATAGGCGATTACTAAATTAATCCGAAAGTTTTTTACCGATTCACTTTCAGCTTGCATAACTGGACAGGTTTCATAGAATTTGGCGAAACTAGAGGCCAATTCATAGGCGTAATCGCAGAGCAGGGAAGGGTCGTAATTTTCTACTGCTCGATGAACGCCGTCGGTCGCTTCACTTAGATTCTTGATCAGGGCTTTTTCATGGGGATTTAATTCAATCTTCTCTTTTACCAGCAGAATTGGGCCATCAAGATATGTTGGCAAGTTTGCCACAGGGTATGCTTTATCCAAAATACTGTAGGCTCGCGCAAACGCATATTGTAAATAAACACCAGTATTGCCGTCAGTCCGCAGAGCTTCTTCAAAATCGAAGATAATCTCTCGCTCTGGGCGGGACTTTAACATGTAATAGCGGATTGAACCTTCGGCGATTTTCTCTGCCACTTCGTGGGAGCTTTCTCGCGCTTTAATCTGTTGAGCGATAGTTGCGTCAACCAAATCATCCACCATTACTCCAATCCCAGCCCGCCCAGACATCGATTGGCTTTTATCATCACTATCTACACCCAACTTTTTTAAAGCCTTGTCGGACAATTTCACTACACCGTAACCGACATGCAGATAATTCTCGGCTTCCTTGGTGTAGCCGAGTTTTTCCATTACATGTTTAATCACGGCTTGGGGATAGCTCTGCCGCTCATCGATCACATTATAATGTTGGTCTATTGGTAACAATCTGGTTTCGTAACCCACCATTTTTTCACCTTTTCCAAACTTCCATAGGGCATAGGCCAAATCTTTGGCGGTGTAGGTGAGTAAGCCGTTACTTTTTACCAAAATCTTATCTTCTCGCTCTGATTCACCAAACTCCACCAGCCATGCACCAGCGTGATCGCCAGTATCTGGTTTAACGATTAACTTCTTGGACTTTAATTCTTCAAAAAGTTTATCCCAGAGATGATTGTTGACGATATCGTGTTCGTAAACGAGTAAATCATAAAAAATTCCGAATCTGGAAAAAGTTTTTTGCTGTGCCGCCACAATCTTCTCAACAATTTGTTTGGCAGTTTCACTTTCTCCCTTCTCCATTTCCTGCAGCACCTCATCACGCCGGGCTTTTAACTCTGGGTTAGCTTCATATTTTTTATTAATATCGGCATAAATCTTCCACAACCACTTATCGATTTCATAACCCTCCGGCGCATCACCAAAAGTTTCAAATGCCACGACACTATCAGCTACTTGCACGCCTAAATCATCAATGTAGTTTTGAACTTCCACCGTATGGCCGACTCCCCGTAAAATTCGCGCCAACGCATCACCCAAACAAGCATTCCGCAAATGTCCGATATGGGCTGCCTTATTCGGATTGACCGAAGTATGCTCAATACTAATTTTTAAAGATTTACCTGTCGACAGATTCGGTACCGTCATGACTGCCTTGGCCAACTTGTGATAATCTAACTCAAAGTTTACATATCCCGGCGCGGTGATGGTAATTTCTGAAACATAATCAATTTCCTTAATCTCACCTTTGATCTTTCTCGCTATCTCCAAAGGTTCTGCGCCAATTAATTTCGCTAATTGTAAAGCCACCGCGCAAGCGTAATCGCCAAAATCTTTGCTGGGCGGTGTCACGATATCGATTTTTACTTTAATATCTGGCCATAATTTTTTTATGGCCTTGGCGACTGCTTGTTCGATGTCGTGAGCGATATTCATAGTGTTTTCGTCATTCCCGCGCCCGCCTGCAACGATGCCCGCCAGAAACGCTGTATCTACTGCGGGCTGGTAGCATCTCGGGCAGGTAGGCGGGAATCCAGAAAAGAAAATAAAAAATGTTTCTGTTTTTGTCTGGATCCCCAATCAAGTTGGGGATGACGCAGGAGTTATTGTAACTCTTGCGTCAATTTGTCTAGCTTAACCAGTTTACTTTCACTTTCGTTACGCATTTTTAATTCTGCCGAATCTTCTGCCAACGTCTTGTTGCTTATTGTTACCCGATAGGGGATGCCAATTAAATCAGCATCAGAAAACTTTTCGCCTGCCGAAACTTCCTCGCGGTCATCGTAAAACACCTCAAGTCCAGCCGCCGTCAGTTCGTCGTAAGTTTTGGAAGCAGTTGCTAGCACCGCTGGGTCATTCCCTAAGCTGATTAAATGCACCTGATACGGCGCCACCGATTTTGGCCAAATCACGCCTTTGTCATCATGGCTAGCTTCGATAATCGAAGCAATCAGCCGATCTAATCCGATTCCATAGCTGCCCATAATTACCGGTTTGGACTCGTTATTCTCGTCGATGTACATAAGTTTCATGGGCAGAGAATATTTTGTGCCCAGCTTGAAAATGTTTCCAACTTCAATCCCACGCATGAACTCGACTTTTTTGCCGGCGCCAAAAAATGCTTCAATTTTTCTGCGAGCATCCAAGCTATTTAAATCATCTTCCTTACCAATACCCATTTTTTCGGCATTAACAGCGCGCTCACCATCGGACACGATCTTATCTTCACCACTCTCAGCAATCATCATAAATTCATGTGCTCCGCTTCCGCCCATCGCACCGGTGTCAGATTCAATCACTACCGTTTGAACTCCCATTCGCTCAAAGATGGTTTTGTATGCACCAATAAACTTTTGGTAGACCAAATCCAACCCCGCTTCGTCGCGATCAAATGAGTAAGCGTCTTGCATCGTAAATTCACGCAATCTCAACAGTCCGCCACGCACGCGGGCTTCGTCGCGAACTTTGGTTTGAATCTGACCAACTAATTTTGGTAAATCTTTGTAGGAGTTAATAATCCGTTTTGCCGCATCGGTAACGATCTCTTCATGAGTCATTGCTAACACAAAATCTTCGTCTGACCGATTTTTAATCTTCCACAATTCTGGGCCAACTTCGTAAAACCGTTTAGTTTCTTTCCATGGTCGTGCCGGATGAACGATTGGCATCACCATATCTTCTACTCCGATCTTATTCAGCTCCTCCTGAATAATTTTATAAATCTTCTGAAACACTCGAAATCCCATTGGCAAATAGGTGTAAAATCCGGCGGCAAGAGTCGTCACAAACCCGCCTCGCAACAGATATTGATGGCTGATCAGCTCGGCCTCTTTCGGGACCTCGCGGATAGTTTTGATAAAAGATTGAGAATAACGCATCCTGCTAAAAATTTGTGCTTGATATGAGATTGTTTATAGCTTGAGCTGAATTTAAGCTGCCCGTTGGGCTTGAGTTCTGGCGAGACCAGTACATAGGTATTCTATCTGATTCAACGGGTTTATAAAAACCCCCGTCCGAGAGGACGGGGGAGTGGGGTTCGGATTTACCACGACGGGCGGCGAATGGGCCGTAGCCGTCGTAGGCTACCATTCCTGTCGCGCCGGCAACTATTGTCGCAACACGGCACATGTTGACTAGCCAACCTGCGATAATGGCACAATAGCCACCGAAAGTCAGGATCAGAAACGTTATAACTTCCGGCTTCCAGCAACACTGCAAAGTCCATTATCAATGCAGTTTGGGATGACTCCCGTACCTTCTTTCTGTTGAAAGAACCTTCAAACAGTCTGCAGGCACGAGGTCGGTTCAACATTACTAGTCGTTTCGGCAACCCTCGAGGTGGTGATGTTGATGTTCTCGATCCTTCTTCTTTTGATGGTCTTGGTACTGCCGCTGATCTCATTGCCGGTACTCGTACTGACAACACTTGAGGCTGAATGTGCTGTAGCAGCCATTCTAATACCTCTTTCAATAAGCCGGAGGTGAGAAAGTAGTATGGAACATCACCAATGTCTTGCTGTCGGCATAACTTAGCAATATTCTGCCCTACTCTGTGTGATACCTTATAGGTCGACAATACGATTGCCAAACCTTGGGGTACCGCCTTCAGTCTCTCGGCCTGTTCAGCGGTATAGTAGGCCACACTTTTATGCTTGTTGCCTAGGCGGATCTTATTGCCCACCACCAGAATGACAGAATCAGACCTTAGGTCTGATTCGTGGCTAGAAATACTACGCAGGAGCGATTCTAGACTGCCATAACGCATTTCCTCCTCCAATTTGCAACATTAAGGTGCTGGAGGCAATTTAGCATATCTGGTTTAAAAAACAAGCTCTAGGAGCTACTTTAATCTATAAAATGTCTTCTGGTCAGGGAGAGGTCCTGCTTGTAACGGCTTATAATTTTTGGTCGGGGCGACACGATTCGAACGTGCGGCCTGTCCGACTCCCAGCGTCGGACCGCTGACTATGTTGTGGATTGGGGTCGGGGCGACACGATTCGAACGTGCGACCTCCGCGTCCCAAACGCGGCGCCCTACCAACTGGGCCACGCCCCGGCCTCAATCCACAAATCATTTTTAACTGCGCCACCCTAGCCGTGTCCTGCGGACTCGTCCGCAGGCAGGCACCCCGATTATCTGATAAAGTGTGATCCCTTTTCTCGGCAGGCTCGGAACCTTGCCTAGGTTTGGGATAAAATTTATCAAGCCATAAATTTTAAAAACTCGCTCTACAACGGGGTTATTATACCTCAAAAATCGACTATCTGTATAATGGCTGTATGGAGTTATCTGAATACGCCCAGATGGAACGGCAGGAACAGCATTACTGGTGGCATGTTGGACGACGAGAAGTTTTGCATCGGGTTTTGGCTGTTCAGCTTCCGCCAATGGGGAAATTAGAAGTTTTAGACATTGGCTGTGGTACTGGTATTAATTACATCTGGCTAAAGCAGTGGGGCAGAGTAATCGGGCTCGACCCCAGCCCCGAGGCACTAGCGTATTGTCGCGAACATCACGCTTATGACGAATTAGTTCAGGCTGACGGTACTAATCTGCCATTTCGTGGTCAATTCGACTTGATTACTGCCTTTGATGTTCTAGAACATACAGTTGATGATATCAACGCATTACAAAATTGGCATATTGCGCTGAAACCAAACGGATATGTTTTTATTACCGTGCCAGCTTATCAATGGCTATTTTCTGCACATGATCAAGCCTTACATCATCGGCGTCGTTATTCATCTCGCGAGTTGAGAGATAAACTTGAGCAGGCTGGATTCAAAATTAAATTTATTTCACCATTTTTCTGGTTTACTTTTCCGATAGTAATGTTAGTTCGGCTCTTTACCAAACAAGCCAAACCAAAAACTTCTTATGTTGATACGCCATCGTTGCTTGGCCGCTACTTAATCGGATTAAGCGGTGCTGAAGCCAAATTTTTGGCCGAAGGCAACCAGCTGCCATGGGGTAGCAGTATACTCATCTTCGCGGAAAAGGACTCGTCCAGTTAGAAATTTATAAAACATGTGCCGATTGTAAAAATGAAAAATCCAACCAACCTATGCCAGCAAGAATTTCTAATGGAATGAAAATTTTAGATTGGTTAAAAACCGGGAAACAATTTATTAAATTCGCCATTGTTGGTGTTTTAAACACCGCCATTGATATTGGTTTATTAAATTTATTATTGTATTTCGGTTGGAATACGATCTTGGCGAACACGGTCGCTTTCTTAATTGCTGCTACCAATAGTTTTATTTGGAATAAATATTGGACCTTCGGTGATCAAAAGGGGGATTGGAAAAAACAACTGCCATTTTATTTGATTGTTGTGACTGTTGGTGTTGGTATCTCAAATGCTTTTATCTATGTCTTTAGTTTGATTTTCGGCTGGGACATCAATGTGGTAAAAATCGTTTCTATCGGTGCCGTTTTCTCATGGAATTTTCTCGCTCCCAAATTACTCATTTTCCGCAAGTAGAGTCACTGGCTGTACAATAGGTTTATGCAGACCGCCCCCAGTTTCAATCCGGTTTTGCCTCATGCTCCTACTATCGTTGGAGAAGTTTATTTGTCAGTCATCATCCCGACTTATAACGAAGAACGTCGTATCAGCAAAACTTTAGTCAACATTCGAAAATATCTCGATGCCCAAACCTACAATTATGAGGTGCTTATTTCTGATGATGGCAGTCAGGATACCACGATCCCAATTGTCAAAATCATTCAGGAGGGCTGGCCACAACTGCGGTTATTAGCCGCTACCGAAAATCAGGGTAAGGGTGCCGCCATCAAACGGGCTATGTTGTTAGCCAAGGGGAAGTATCTTCTCTTTACCGACGCCGACAATGCTACTCCCATCGAGGAAGTGGAAAAACTCTGGCCATATTCTGAAACTTTTCCGATCGTATTCGGTTCTCGTCACTGTCGCGGTGCACATATTCATATTCATCAGGCAACCCACCGAAAATGGTTATCACGAGCCTCTAATTTGCTCATTCGTTTTGTTGCTGTGCCGGGGGTGTCAGATACTCAATGTGGTTTTAAACTATTTGAACGCAATGCCGGTAAAAACATTTTTGCAAATGTTAAGTTAAAAAGATTTGGTTTTGACATCGAGGCTTTTGTGATCGCCAAACAGCTCGGCTACTCTTTTAAAGAAGTCGGGATTGAGTGGTATAACGATCCCGATACTCGGGTCCGAACTGGCAAAGAAGCCGTTCGTACACTGATCGATTTGTTCCGGATCAAAATCAATATGACAAAAGGCAAATACGACCAAGTCGGCTACATCCAAGACTTTACCTTGCCCCGTCGCCCCAGCACCACCCAAAAATAATGATTACGTATATGTACGATCGTACATATACGTAATATTTATATCTGGGTATAATGATCGACCAAACTCTGTGCTTCTGAATAAGTGGCGACCCAATGCACGGCGGGGTCTTTTTTAAACCAAGTCATCTGCCGTTTGGCGTATTGTTTATCAGCCCGGATTAATTTTTCAATTAATTCTGATTTCGTGATTTTCTTTTCGACCCAGTCTTTGGCGAAGCGATAATATAGTGCAGTCAGGGGATTACTATTAAAATTGAACTTTTGACTGATGAGTTTTTTTGTTTCATCAGCCAATTTTTCAAAATTCATTTGTCGGATTCGATTGACGATCCTTTTTTCTTGTTCTTCGGATGATAATTTAATTCCGATTTTTAGCGTGTCAAATTTGGGATGCTTTTTGGTCGGCTGACTACCTTGCTGTAAGGCAATTTCTAGCGCTCTGATTACCCGTCGCGGATTCTTAAAATCAATTTTTACTTCTGGGTTCAGTTTTTTTAACTGTCTTTCCAGTTTCTCCAGAGGCTCTGCCTCTAGTTTTGCTCGTAGCTTCAGATCTGGTTTTGCGCTAGAAAAAACATATCCGTCCAGTACTGCCTGAACGTATAGCCCCGTTCCACCGGCAATGATCGGTAAAATATTTTTCTTAGTCTGTTTTGCTCCACCCGTCCTAACGGCTAGTGGCTTTCCTCTTGCGACTAGCTGGTGTTTATCGATCTGCTTTAGCAGTTGATATACCAGCCGTTGATATGTCGCTACGTCAAAATTTTCGGTTGGTTTCACAACATCCAGTAAAAAGTGGGGGACATTTTTCATTTCTGTCTCGGTAATTTTTGCCGTTGCTACGTCCAACCCCTTGTAAACTTGTCGTGAATCAGCTGAAATCACTACGCCATTGAATTTTTTCGCTAACTTCACCGCCCATGCGGATTTGCCAGAAGCCGTCGGTCCTACAATCGCAATTACTTTTTGTCGAATGTGGCTCGTCATTCTAAATCTCTCTTTTGTCATTCCCGCGCAGGCGGGAATCCATTTTTATCCACTAGGTCGCGGTATAAGTCTCGCCACCGTGGATTAAATTCGTTGATTAATCGAAATTTCCAATGCCGATTCCATTTCTTGATTTGTTTCTCTCTGACAATTGCTGATTCTATGTCGTCAGTACTCTCGTAATAAACAAGTTGGTTGGCACCATATTTTTCAGAGAACCCAGCGACAAACTTATTCTTATGCTGATAGGTTCTTTGTAGTAGGACACTAGTGACACCAGTATATAAAGTGCCATAGGGTTTATTTGCCAGAATATAGACATAATACTGTCCAACCTGTCTCACTGGTTAATTGTACGGCAAAAATGGATTCCCGCCTGCGCGGGAATGACAAAGCGGGAGAACGGATGCGGAAACGAGTTTGGCATGACGAACAGCGGAGACTACTTTATTTTCTGTCCCAATTTTGCGATCAGCTGGACTGATTTTCGATTATCGGTAGTCTGGGTCTGGCGTTTACGCAACTTCAAAACCCGCCCCGCCGCATGACGATCCACAGTTTCAACTCTATCTTTTCGCGTTAATCTCATCGGAAGTCATCTTGATAAACTTCTTCAAATCCATTGCGCCCAAGTCCCTGCCCGAATCGCTACGCCCGCCAGAAACGCTGTATCTACTGCGGGCTGGCTCATCGTTGCGGGCGGGGTCCTTGGCACGGCTTCGTACTGCTACGGTACCAGCTTCCTTTTCTTTATCACCAACAATCAGCATATACGGTACTTTTTTTATCTCGGATTCGCGGATTTTTTTACCAACCGACTCATTGCTGGTGTCTAATTCCACTCTCAATCCTGCTTCCCGTAATTCTTGATAAACTTTTTGAGCATAATCTAAATGTTTGTCGCTAATCGGTAGCACTTTCGCTTGAACAGGGGAGAGCCATAACGGGAAATTGCCGGCATAATGTTCTATCAGAAATCCAATCATTCGCTCGTGGGTCGAGAGTGGCGCCCGATGGATACATACTGGCACTTCTGCCTCACCTCGTTCATTCGTAAAACTCAAATTGAATCTTCTTGGTTGGGCAAAGTCTACCTGATTGGTTGCCAAACTAAACTCTCTGCCGATACTGCTTGTAACCTGAACATCAATCTTGGGTCCGTAAAACGCCGCTTCGTTGGGGACTTCTACAAAAGGAATCTTTGCGCCAACCAAAACTTTACGCACCATGTCCTCCGTTTCTTTCCACAACTTAGGCTCGTCTACATATTTTTTGCCCAGATGTGCGGGATCATGAGTCGAAAACCGCATTACATACTTCTCAATTCCGAAAATCTTAAAGTACTGCATATACAAATCGTTCACTGCCTCAAATTCTTGGGCAAACTGTTCTTCAGTACAATAAATATGCGCGTCATTCATTTGCATAGAACGGACTCGCATCAGACCAAACAGTTCGCCCGATTTCTCGTATCGGTAGCAGGTTCCATATTCCGCCAGTCTCAACGGCAAATCCCGATAACTCTTCGGGCTGGATGCGAATATCAGATGATGATGCGGACAATTCATCGCTTTCAAATAATAAGTTTCGCCCTCCATCTCCATCGGTGGATACATTGTTTCGGCATAGTAGGGGAGATGGCCGGAGGTCAGGTACAATTCTTTTTTGGCGATGTGGGGCGTCTTTACTCTCTTATAGCCGGCTTTTTCTTCCATTCCCTTTGCCAGTTTTTCCAGCTCTTCAATCATGACGGCGCCATTGGGAAGCCACATTGGCAAACCGGCGCCCACCTTATCATCAAACATAAACAATTCCAATTCCTTGCCCAATTTTCTATGGTCCCGTTTTTTTGCTTCTTCCAGTAACGCTAGATGTTCATCTAGCTCTGTCTGGGTCGCAAATGCCGTTCCATAGATTCGGGTTAATTGTTTGTTCTTCTCATCACCTCGCCAATAAGCACCCGCCAAACTCAATAGTTTAAACGCACCAATTTCTTGGCTGTTCTCTACATGCGGTCCAGCACAGAGGTCAGAGAACGTCACCTTGCCGTCATGCATTGAAGAGTAGAACGAGACTGTTTCTTCACCTTTTTTCTTCAAATCTTCCAGTAATTCCAGCTTATAGGGCGCCTGTTCAGCTTTGGCTTGTTTTATCGCTTCATCAATCGGCATATCTGACCGTTCAAAGCTACGGCCCTCTTTAATAATCTTCTTTGCTTCCGCCTCAATCTTTGCCAAATCTTCCTCCACCACAGGAGTAATGAAATCCAGATCATAGTAAAATCCGTCCTCGGTTGCCGGCCCGATGGCCAACTTGGTATCGGGATATAAGCCCAAAACCGCTTCCGCCAAGACATGACTGGCCGAGTGGCGGATTTTTGAGATATCCGACTGTTTATCTGTTTTAATACTTCTCTCTCGTTTTGCCATATTCTTACTTTACCAGAATAGTTTAACAGATATGGTGGGGAGTACACCAATCCATTAGTAATACCTAATAACAGCCATGATATTGACAATATCATAAATTTGTAGTATAATGAAATAATACGATACAGATAGAGACTGACGGTAGCCATTTGCCAACTAATTACTCTTGTTCTGGTTTCAATCTGATCGTTTCTTAAATCAGAAAATTAAAACTTAATTGTCGAGTTGGTAAAAAGTTTTAGTTAAGACAATTCTAAATAAAATTAATCAAAAAATATTTTCCAAAACTTTTTTAAAAATTGTTGACAATAAAAAAAATAAAAATAAAATGAGAAGTGTTAGGGGAAAAAATAAAATGACTAAGGGGGAAGTTGTCAAAAATCAGGATAATACTTTGCTTTTACAAAAAGCAAAGACGTATGTGGCACAGCGCTTACTTGGTGGTGCGGTTTTAGTTTTCCTAGGATTCATGCTTTTCAATACTGCAAAAACGACTTTCGCTGTTGATACACTCAACAGTAACTTAAACGTCACAATCGGCGCCGGTGTACTGGAAATGTTAAATACTGAAGCCATGGTCAACTTTGCTGCTGGTACTGCTGGTACCGCTTCTAATGTTTTCGGAAATCTTGACTTAACCGTAATTCGAGATTTCCGTGCCGCTGGTATGGGTAACTGGGACGTGAATATCTACTCCGGTGTAATAACAGGGGTGACCGACACCAACTTTACCATCCCCAATACTTCAATTTCTGTTTGGCCAGCGAACACAACTTTTGGTAACCTCGAATCCTACGATACTGCCCTGTTGGGTACCGGCGTTGGCACTCGGGCGTTAGATGGTGACAACATTTTCTTTAACTCCGATGAAGGTACCACGGGTGCTGTTGTCATCAATAATATTTTATTCAAAGTTAACCTCAACGCTTCTTTGGACGCTCAAGATTATCGAGGCACCACCACACTAACTGTGGTCGCCAGCTAAATTTTTATCACAATCCTTCCCCTAAGTGGCTTCGGCTCTGGCAACAGAGCCGAAGCTTTTGTTGTAAGATAAAGTAGTGAAAAACCGTATTCGTCAGTCAGCTTTGACTTGGTCAAAATTCGATCTTGGATTTATCACATTGGCTATTGTTGTAGTTGCTGTTACTCGTTGGCTATATCACGCTACCTATTTATTCCATTGGGACTCGGTTCAATTTGCCCTAGGAATGCAGGGGATGGATATTCTGCATCATCGGCCACATCCCCCCGGCTATGTTTTTTATGTTTGGTTGGGCAATCTAGCCAAACTTTTTACTCACGACGACAACCTAGCACTGATTTTGGTTGGCATCCTTGCCACTATTGTTGGGGTACTTATTATTTATCTTTTTGCTCGTAGTTTATTTCGACACCGGTTGCCGGCAGTTTTGGCAGTCTTATTTTTTATCTTTAACACTTCGGTTTGGTTTCATGGGATTGTGGCGGAAGTATATATAGTAGAGAGTGTCATCGCACTCGTGGCAATCTGGAGGCTATACCTATATTGGAAAATCCCATCTTGGCGGAATTTAGTTTTAGCTATCGGTTTACTTGGGCTAGTTGGAGGGTTTAGGCAAACAACCGAGTTGGCGTTAATACCGTTGGCTATTTTTGTACTCTGGCAGACAGGGACAAATTTCAAACGCTGGTTAATTGCCGCAGGGGTCTTGCTGCTAAGCAACCTCACATGGTTAGTCCCTATTTTAATTAATACTGGTGGTATTGGGGCATACTGGCACGGTCTCGCCACACTATCTGACGTCGTAATCGGCCAGTATTATCGCAGTAGGGGATTTTTTGTCCATGCCGTGAACAATTTAAACTTGGTCGGCGAAGCCCTTTCAGTAGCTGTGGTCGCCGAACTAATTGTCTTGATGCTTGCTAGCGCCCTTTATCTTATTCGCGGTACCGCCAAACAATATCAAATTATCTGGCCACAGGTTTGGTTTTGGCTACTGGCGATCGGCGGACAACTAGTTTTAACTATTACGATTTTAATGACCAACCCCGGCTATGTTTTATTGCCGGTGATTCTGATTGGTCTATTATCGGCTGGAGGGATTTGGCAATTAATGCTGGCACTCCAACCAGTTTCTTTGCGTCTTGCTCAAATCTGGGCAATCGGCGGTACGGTGATAATTATCGGTTCTCAAGTGTTTAATTTCTATGTGCTTAAACCTGAACAATTTGCTTTTGTTAATCCAGCATTACCATCAGTCACGCGTCACGATGAACTATTGGATGAAATTGTGCAAACCATTCGTAATAATTCCGTTGGCAAATCAGTTGCGGTCTGGATTAACGTTCCCAACACAATTATTTTCTTCGGTTTCCGCCACATGCAGTATTATCTGCCAGATTTGAATATTTATCGGGGGTTGCCAGAATCACTCGTTCATCCAGAAGATAAAACCGTTTGGCATGCCAAGGGACCAAACTATGAAGTTTATGAAGATAAGGTTTATATTGCTGATTCAACTGAACGGCTGTTCACGCTTCGTGACACTTGGGACGCTTTACATAAACAATATGAGATCCCTATCACTATGCCAGATGGTCACACATTGGTTTACTACGATCTAACCGATAGTGCCACTCGGGATTATTTATCTACTAACTATAATTTTGTGTTTTTGAAAGATGCCGAAACCCAAATCTAATTTCGTCGTCAACTTAGCTCGAATTAAATTTGAGCAGTTTTGGCTGTGGCTGTTGCTGGCGATTATGGCGTTTAAAGTGCCAAGTGACCCAGACCTAGGTTGGCATTTGCAAAACGGCTACCATACCATTGCCAACTGGTGGCCCCAACAGGGCGATATTTACTCATGGACCATGCCAAACTATCCATGGGTCTCGCATGAGTGGCTAACCGAAGTCTTGATGGCGACCATCAACTCACTCTCTGGATTGTGGGGGCTGGCAATCTGTTTTGCGATTGTAATTGCAATTATTTTTTGGCTGGCCGCCGGTGTCACAAAATCGGATAGACAATACGCTCCCTTAATCGCCTTAATTGGCTTATTAGCCTCGTGGCCAATTCTTGGTTCTCGTCCGCAGATGTTGACTTTGCTGGGGATTGTTGTTGTTCTGCGGCTGTTGTTTCTTTGGCGGGAGACGCGCAACCCACATCTATTATGGTGGTTCCCAATCGTCTTTGCAGTGTGGGCGAATCTTCATGCCGGTTTTGCAGGCGGGTTTCTTGTCTTGGCAGTATTTGGCTTCGCTGAAATAATCCGGCACTTGTTAGTCCGCAATCCCAAAATTGCTGATGCGCCAGTATTACAGTGGCGTGAGATTCTTCAATTAATTGGTATGGCGGTAGTTAGTTTGTGTGCTACTTTGGTGAATCCTTATGGTTGGAAAATCTATCACGAACTGTGGATGACTTTAAGCCAAACCGCAATTTTAGATAACATTGCTGAATGGTTACCAGTAAATTTGGCATCACAGAGCAGTCTGAATCTACTGCTGATGCTTTCAATCATAATTGGGGTTTTGTGTTGGAATAAATTCAAAGTTGACTATACTAAATTACTTTTGGCAGTTGTCTTCTGGCTGGTAGCAATTAGTTCATGGCGTCATTTGCCATTATTCGCGATTGTCAGTTTACCACTACTGGCAGAACAACTGACACCAATTTTGGGTTATACCTTAGCATCAATTTTCCGGTATTCAGCAACCAGAGTGGTGTTAATTATGATTATTGGGCTGGTCGGTTGGTGGCAGATTTATCAAAATCAATTAACCATTTCGGATCCAATTACTTATGCTCAAGTTAATCAGCTGCCGTATAGTGCCGTGCAATATCTAAAAACTCATCCCACGCCCGAAAAGCTATTCAATGAATACAATTGGGGAGGCTATCTCATCTGGCAACTGCCAGATACAAAAGTGTTCATTGATGGTCGAATGGCCATCTGGAAAACCAGTCAGGTAGCGATTTTTTCCGAATTTCAAAAATTTATGGGCAACCACACTGGTACGATTGTCCAAGCGCTAAATCAGTGGGACATTGACACAGTTCTAGTCTATCCCAATCGTCCAATTAATGCCGTTTTGGCCCAATTTCCTAATACGTGGCAAAAGGTTTTTGCTGACAAACAAGCCATCGTTTGGCGCCGAATTGTCGATGTTAAATCGTCGGTTGAAACCGAGGCTCTTTTAGGTGATAATTAACCCATGAGAGTCAAACTGTTGTCAGTATTTTTGCGCGCTTCAATCATCGTGGGTCTGGCTATTTTATTTGGTTTACAACAGACTCCATCTGTGCTCGGATTAGTTGGTGGAGTTTCAATGACACCAGTTGATGGATCCGACGGTAAAGGACGGGGAGTTTTTAATTTAATTGTTGAGCCCGGTAAACCGATTAAAGATGCGTTTTACGTCCAAAACGCATCTAGCGAAACTTTGAAAATTGCGATTTTCCCTAGCGGTTATGAACTAAACCCACAAGGAGTGATTACAGAAGTTCAAGAATTGCCGGATATGATGCCTGAACCGGGAAAATGGATCCAAGTTGACAAAAGCGAAGTTGTGTTGACCCCCAACACCAAAGTTAAAATTGGTTTCACAATTAATGTTCCTGCCACCGCTGATGTAGGCGACCATATGGGAACTTTGTTTGTGCAGAGTCTGCCAAAAAGCACTGGCACTAAAGGGAGTGGTGTAAGTATCAACATTCGCAATGGTGTCCGAGTCTATATGACGGTGCCGGGGGAGATTGATCGTAATTTGTTGGTTCATAAAGTTCGACACAAAATTTATCCGTTCTGGCAGATTTTTAATCGCAAGCTGGCCTTTGTCTTGGATTTGGAAAACAAGGGCAACGTTACCCTAACCCCGAAGATTGATATCACAATGCAGGGTTTATTTGGGCAAGTCGGTAAACAAGAAGGCGTCCAATATGCTCGTTTATTCCGCAATCAGCGTCAAACGGCCGAAAAAGACTGGATTAAACGGGCGCCGTATTTTGGCCGATTTGTCGTCAATTTTGCCATGCATCTTGGCGAGCGCAAACAGATTAATCTTGATCTAACTGAAACGATCTTACCCGATAAAATCATTAACGCCAGATATGTTTTTTGGGTCTTCCCATGGCAAGAATTGATCGGCTTAATTTTCATCGGGTTTATTTTGTATCTCATTCGATCGATCTGGTTATACTTCGTGATTGCCAATCGTCTGAAGACCAACGCGAAACTTTACGTGGTAGCTAGGGGCGATACTCTCACCAAAATCGCCGGTAACTTTGGGTTAGATGCCAGAACCCTAGCCAGCTTCAATTTAATTCGTTGGCCGTATAATATCGAAGCTGGTGACAAATTATTAATTCCGACTGGCAGAGCCACGCACTTCGAATGGCGTTCGCGGTTACGCCAGATGTTGTTTGACAGAGCGACTTGGCGGCATCTCTTCGGACATCTATTTAACCGACATGCGTATCGTCGATTGACTGAACGAGCTAACGCCGGCTTGACCGGTAGGGTAGGGGGTGTATTACCAACCAGCCGAAGAATTGATGAAGTTTTGATCGTCGAACGGGGTGACACCATTCAGGATGTTGCCAAATTCGCTAGTGTCTCTGTTTCAACCATCGCCAAGTATAATCGTCTAAAATCGCCTTACCGTCTGCGGGTTGGTCAGGAATTGCTAGCCCCGAAAAAAGTCAAACCAAATCCAACCACCATCAAACGCAAACGTAAATAATCGTTTATGGATACTGTCAAACTATTAAAATGGATTAGCTGGTTCGGAGTCTCAACGACACTACTGATCTGGTCGGTGATGCCAGCCCATGCCGGTATCGGCATATCTCCTAAACCAACCGCTTCGGAGCCAACTCGTAGTTGGTTTGTTTATACTTTGCAATCAGGCGAATCTCGCGAAGATAGCGTGATACTCAATAATCATTCCGACAAACCCATTACTTTAATGGTTGAAGGTTTAGATGCGATTAATACAACTAGCGGTGGTTTTACCCTCGTGAATGATGTGACCAAAAATCAGGATTTGGGTAATTGGGTTACTCTAGAAACCAATACCGTTCAACTAAATCCCGAGCAATCCAAAGAAGTCAAATTCAAAATCACCGTTCCCGAAGGTGCCAGCGTTGGCGATCATAGCGGCGCCATCGCTGTTTATGAAAAACCAGTTGGTAACGCCTCTAGCATGGGTTTGAAAATTCGGGTTGGGGCAAGAATCTATGTTACCGTTCCGGGGAAAGTAGTCCGCAAAATTCAATTCGACAAAGTGTCGCATACTATCACAGATGGTAAACTTACTTTTCAAATTGAAGCCAAAAATCAAAGCAACATCAATCTTGAACCAGCCCTAGAAATAGCCATGACCGGTTTGCGGACTATTCGTCAAACAGATGATTTGAATGGTCAGTATTTGTCCGGTAGCCCGATCAAATTTACCACCGTCTGGCAACATTCGGCGCCTCGGATCGGCTATTACCGCATACAGGCAATTTTGCATACTTGGTCAGCCGAAGAGGTCTTGCCGGACGGTACCAAAAATCAACTGCCGGATATGAAGTTTGTTTATCGATATGGTTTTTGGGTCGGCGGTTGGTACATCTTCTGGCTGGCAGTTTTATTGGTTTTGGGTTGGTTGACTTACCGGTTGGTCGCCTATTGGCGTGACCGACGCAAGTTTCGTACCAAAATCACAATTCAGATAGTCAAAAAAAGTGAAACAGTCATGCACATTTCCGAAGCCACCGGCATTTTCCCGCAGGCAATAGTCAGATTCAATCACTTGGAATGGCCGTATGCACTAAATGCTGGCGACAAATTGATGATTCCCACTTGTTTGTTAACTTCCGAAGAGTTTAATCGCAAAATCCAGACTGAATTTATGCCGTCTTTCTGGAAATATTTATTCTCATATCAGAGTTCGCTCTATCATCCATCTATTAGTCGGGCAATCACTAATGCCCGACGGTCGGCTGACTCCAGTCGGTCTGTTCGACGCAAACCGATTAAACGTTCGGTGCGATGAAAAAGAATAGCATCTTTCGTCAATTAGCTACTGGTTTGATTATTCTCACTGTGGTCAGCGGGATATCCAGTGTTGCTCCTTTCGGGGCGAAAAATGTTCCCGAGGCCAAAGCCGCCGACTTTTCTTTTCGTACCGGCTATTACATTGGGGACGGTTCTACCAGTCTAGCAATTACCGGGTTGGGTTTTGCACCAGAGGTAGTGATGATCAAGGCCCAGACTAATGCCGGTGTTGCTACCCACTGGGCCTATACTGGATGGACTGTCAGCTGTTACCTCCATGCCGCCAACTGCCAAACTTCTGGTAGTTGGATTTCAATGACTGCCGATGGTTTTACTCTCCAAAGTACTAATGTTACTGCTGGGAACATTCGCTATATGTGGGTGGCCTTTGATGGTTCGGACTGTACCAGTAATGGCACTTTTTGTTTTTATTACTATACCGCTACTGGATCAGCGCTAAATGTAACCAGCGTTGGTTTCCAACCTGATTTGGTAATTGTCAAAAAATATGCCGCTGGTACCTCATCTGCCGCCCGTCCGGCATGGTGGTGGTCTTCGGCCATGGCGGCCACTGAAAGCGTTGGCTGGACTAATGCTAATGCCAGCACCACCGATATTACCGGAGCCCTGAACAATGGTTTTACTCTGGGAACCGGATTAAATGCGAATGATGCTGGTGGCAGTAATGATATTTACTATTATATGGCATTCAAAAGTGTCGCCGCGGCCCTAGTGGTTGGTTCTTATACTGTCGGAGCCGTTGAGTCGGATGATGCCAACATCACCGGTTTTGGTGCCGGCAACACTCCCCAATTTGCGTGGGTTAAGGGTAGAAATACTACTACTGCTCAATATGGTGTCTGGCATATGACCGATCACAATGGGGATTGGAGTGATTCTCCGGCCTACGACTCTAATGGTGTTACTGATTGTATCCAAAATTTTATTGATGGTGGTATTGAAATCGGCACTAACGATCGAGTGTCCGAGGCGAACAAAACCTACTATTGGGTGATGTTCGGTGGAGGAACTTGGCCTTCGGCCACCGGTACTTTCACAATGAAGACGGGAACTTTTGCCGGAGACGGAGCTACTACCAAGGCAATTACTGGTGTAGGTTTCCAACCAGACTTGGTAATTTTAAAAGATACTAGTACCAACTATGCTGTTTTTAAAACTAAAATGATGCGGGATGATACCACTAATGCTACTACCGCTTATTTTTCACCCAATGATGCCTCCGATAACGCTGATTGTATCCGGACGCTAGACGCAGATGGTTTTACTGTTGGTGATTCCAATGGAGTTACCAAGGTCTGCAATACCAACGCTAATGTCTATCACTATATCGCTTTTGGTAATGCCTCTGATCCCTACGATCGCGGTGGAGCAGCCGATTTTGCGGTCGGAGCATATTGGGGTAATGGCATTGATAGTGATCTGAATATTACTAATCTTGGTTTCCAACCAGATATGGTAGTTGTCAAACGTGGCGGTGGATCAACTGGTGTTTGGCGCTCCTCCTCGGAAACCGGTGACAACGCTCTTTTTTTCAACGGTACCGCCGAAACCAGCGACTATATCCAATCGTTTAGCAGTACGGGTTTTCAAGTCGGTGGTGATGCGACTGTGAATACCAGCGGGGCACCACACTGGTGGTTTGCTTTTAAGAAAGGCAGCAACTTTGACACCGGGAGCTATACCGGTAGCGGTAGAGACAACACTAGTTTACCTTCTACTACCACCATCAAAACTAGACCCGATTTGGCTTGGATAAAGGACGCCTCTACTCAAGTCGGAGTCCTTCGGCCCAGCTCAATTGCCAACACCACTGATAGTACGCTTTATTTTGAGAATACTGCCGCCGCTACTAACCGAATTGATCAGTTTAACGCCATGCCAGTTGGTTTTCGGGTAGACAACAACGTCGAAGTTAATACTAGTGACAGCACTTATTACTACACTATGTGGCGAATACCGATTTATACTCCCAATCAACAGGATTGGCGCTGGTTTGACGCCGAAAATGATTCTGATGCTAATTTGGACACTACTACCGGCAGCGACACTACGGCGGGGGATGCGCTTGCCGCCGAAAATAACAGTAGTAGCAGCACGCGGATCGTTTATCCTGGCAACATTTTAAAATTTAGAGTTAAAATTGGCGAGACTGAAGCTAAAGCCGGCACGGATGTTAAATACAAGATTCAGTACGACACCGACCCCGAGTTCGGCACAGCTACCGATGTTGGTGTCAACGATTCAGCCGTGGAATCATGGATTTACGACAGTGACAATACTGACGGATATGTTGATGATGCCGCGATCGAGGGTAGTGCCAAATTAGCCGGTTCACCCACTTTGGGTCGGCACAATGAAGACAGTACTGCGACAGGCGGGGAGGGTAGCTCATTTGATCCAGCTGCCAGTACGACCTATGAACATGAATTTATTATTCAAGCGAGTGCTAGTTCTGTACCCACGCCGGACACAGTCTATTATTTTCGAATTCTATTCGCTACCAGCAGTACTGGTCTTACCCCCGGCCCATGGACGATTGTTCCCTTGGGTGCTACCGAGACGTTTATTTCTTTACAAACCGCCGCCAGTTATGACCTAGAGGTCAGTACTGCCCCAAGTGATGTGAATTTGGGAACTTCCACCGGAGGCGATATCAATTATGATTTTACCGCCGACGAAAAGATCGGCTTTTGGGACAAGCGTGGTAGTGGTGCTACCTATAATGTGAATACTAGTGCTTTTGATTTAAGAAAAACTCCTGATTCCGTCCCTGGGACCGACATTACTTGGACTTCTTCTACCGATAGTTTAACCGGCGTTTTCGCTTCCAGTAAAAGTGGTATGGCAACCGCCTCTCCCTACACCACGGATAGTGCTGGTAGCGCTTATATTGCTGATCCGGGTACCGAAGGCAAGGGCGGTTTTGTGTTCCAACCCAACATCACGATCGTCAATCTATCCAGCGCAGCAGTCGGCGACTACACCGCCGTTCTCACTATCACCGTCGTCTAATCCCTATATTCATTATTCTCACGATCGTGAGCATAAAGAATAATGTCTAATACAAAAGATTCTCAACGCGATTATCTCCGTCGAGCGATTATTGCGGCTCTACTAAAAGCTGGTGCTGGGGTGTTTGAGTTTTTTACTCTGCCTTTGACTGTTCGTTACAAAGGTAGTCGGTTGTTAACCAAAGCGCAGGTTCACAAAATTGTTAATAAACTTATTTACGAGGGTGAGTTAATTCGTACCAAAGACGATCGATATCAATTTACTGCTTTTGGCACAACTCGCATCTTGCCGTTCATTCATCCCATATTAGCCCGTGATGGAAATTTAAGAATTTTGGTTTTTGATGTTCCAGAATCCGAACGTCGACGGCGCGACTGCTTCCGCCATCATATCCGTTTTCTGGGGTTCACTCTGCACCAGCGTAGTGTCTGGGTGAGCAAGTTTAAATGTGAAGACTGGATTGATCGGTTAGTTGATTACCACAAAATGGGAGACTGGGTTTCACTCTATATTGGTAAACAGGTCTACTAACTACTCATTATTCTCACGATCGTACAAATAATGAGTCAAACCAATCGGGCAATTGAACGGTGGGTGACAGAGAACATGGTGGGCGGTAGAGGATTCGAACCTCTGACATTCACAACGTCAATGTGACGCTCTACCAACTGAGCTAACCGCCCGCAGTATAGCCTTTGGGGCTAAGCAAACCCCAGCAACCATTAGCTAAATTATACAATTTAGGAGCATTTGCCAAGCACTTCTTCAATCCGTGCGCGCACCGTCTTTAGTGCATCCTGCAAATCCTCAATCCCGCGGTTATTGTTAATAATTAAATCAGCCTCGTTTTTACCCGGTTCAACATACTTATCATGCATCGGTTGGGCGGAAGTTAGGTATTGATTAAGCGATTCTTCAAAAGTTCGATCTCTAGTACCAACGTCTCGTTCTAGCCGGCGAGCCAGACGAATATCTGGCTCAACATCAACAAAAATCGTCAGGTCTAACAAACCGCAAACTCTTGGATCAGCTAAAATTAAGATCCCCTCAACAATAATTATCGGTAACGGTTCAACGTGCCTAGTGTCAGTTTTGCGGGTGTGGGTCATAAAATCGTACAACGGTATCTCGACTACTTCACCCCGCTTTAAAGCTGATAATTGTTGAATGAATAATTCTTGGTCAATTGCCGCCGGCTCA
The DNA here is from genome assembly GCA_041649135.1 of Patescibacteria group bacterium. Taxonomy (GTDB): domain Bacteria; phylum Patescibacteriota; class Kazan-3B-28; order Kazan-3B-28; family Kazan-3B-28; genus JAKLDB01. Next base: position 28,427 of record JBAZNQ010000001.1, read on the forward strand.
TCATAATTTAGAGTTTTACGCTCTTCTATCGGAATATCGTCATGACTTTTGTAATAATTGTCATGCGACAAAATTAAAATCTTAGTTGGGTCAACTTTCTGAAGTTCGGTGGCTATGTAGGTCTTGCCGGAACCGGTTCCACCAGCAACGCCAATCAAAAATGGGGTAACTAGTTTATCCATATACTTATTATGCCACACCCAGTAGCAGATTTTAGGAGATCCGGCTTATCTGACCAGTGCTTTTCTGCATCGTCACTCTGGCTTGTGTAGCCCTTCGTAGCTCGGAGAGCGTAGTAGGGACCAGAGTCGTATTTAAGATTCTGGATGCGGTCGCCATGGCGACCTTACCAGAATGACGGGTAAGTAGCGCAGACATACCAAGCTGGACAGCTCTAAGATTCTCTACCGAGTATAAACCAGATTTTTGACATCCAGAGCTAAAAAATGTACAATGCGAGCGCTCTTTGCAAGTGTGTAATCGTAGGTTCCGGTTCGCCGGAATCTAAGGAAAGTCCGGACACCATTTGGGACTCGGAAAGTCGCTAACGGCGACCAGGGGCAACCCTAGGGAAAGTGCCACAGAGACGATACTAACCGATGCTTTGCATCGGGGTGAAAAGTGATTAGTGAAAAGTGAAAAGTTTTGGAAGTCCCGACTTGTCGGGACAACCATCACTATTAACTCTTAACTATTAACTTGTAACTCCGCTGCAAAGCAGCGGCAAAAGGTGAAAAGCGATTTGGTGTTTGAAGTGTCAGCGAGCGGGCTAAACCCCGCGAGCTGGCCCCAAAGCTACAAAACGGGCTCCGCCGCGAGGCGGATGTTCTGGCAAACCCTTTCCGGTGCAAGTTGGGCTGGACTAAATGTATCAACGACATGAGTTCCAATTGGATACGTTTAGACCCCAACGCTTGATTCTGCTAGCAATAGCAGAACTAGATAGATGATTACTTCACCCGCCCACATCTGCAAAGTTGTGGCGGGCAAGACAGAATCCGGCTTATAAGCTTGCAAAGAGCGCTTTTAAATACCTAATTGGTACGTGGCCCCGTTAGAAGTCTGCCGGTTCATCACGTATAGTCCATCTAAAGCTAGAAACTATTATGACTCTTGACATATCAATAACTGCGCGTAAAAATAATTCTTCTGAATTATTTTTCGCCGAGAAGGGGAAACGGGGTGAAGCGTTTCAATCAATTCTTTACGTTGTTGCTATTGCCAGTTGATTTTCTGGCGATTTGGGGTGCCTTTTTGGTCGCTTACTATGTTCGACTGGACTGGACCGCCACAGAAGTTTTATACATCCAACCTTTTGCAGACTATGCCCGATTTACTGCCGAATTAAGTCTGCTGTGGCTGGTGATATTTTTTCTGTTCGGATTGTATAGTTTTCGCGGTACTCACGGAACATGGAATCTGCTGACCAAAGTTATTGCTGCCACTTCGGTTGCTTTAGCCTTGTTTATTATCGGGATGTTCTTGGTCAAAACCTCTTTTTTTTCCCGTCTAATCGTCGTTTATTTCTGGACTTTGAGTATTATTTTAGTTCCCGTTGGTCGCGGACTAGTAAGCTTCTTTCGCCAATGGCTGAACTATTACCGCATCGGCGTTGAACAAGTCTGGCTGATCGCAGAAGGCAATATTGCTTTATTTTTGCGTGAACAAGTTCGTCGTCAATATCCAGTCCAAACATTGCTTGGTATCAGCGGATATTTTGATGCCGATATTTTAAATAAACACACTCAACTGGATCGGGTAATTCTCGGCGCTGAACTAGACAAAGACACAATGTTAAAATTGATCCGTTTTTGTGAAGACAGGGGAGTAGTGCTTCAGTACATTCCCAGCCTGACGAGTCTTTACACTTCGCATATGACGATAGAAACCATCGCTGGTTATCCACTAATTGAACTCGCACCCACACCGCTAGCGGGGTGGGGGAGGATCATTAAACGGATCTTTGATGTAATTTTGAGCATTTTGGCTATAGTCATTCTGTCGCCGGTGATACTGGTGATCGCCATTGCCATCAAGCTTGATTCCAAAGGTCCGGTCATTTACGCTCAAAAACGTGTTGGTGAACTCGGTCAATTATTTACCTTCTACAAATTCCGCTCCATGTATGCCGAAATGAGCCCCGGTTTGGGGGGGAAGGAAGCTGATAAAATGTTAGAAATTCTGCGAGCGAAAAATGAAGCCAGCGGTCCGATGTTCAAGATCAAAAACGACCCGCGGGTTACCAAGGTCGGTAAATTTATTCGCCGGACTTCGCTAGACGAAATTCCCCAGTTCTTTAATGTGCTGATCGGCAATATGAGTATCGTCGGACCCCGTCCCGCTCTGCCCAATGAGGTTGCCCAATACGGCGATATGACACGCCGGCGGTTATTGGTCAAACCGGGGGCTACTGGTCTCTGGCAGGTTTCTGGCCGTAGTGACAATAATGTTACTTTCGATGACTATGTTCAGATGGATGTCTATTATCTGGAGCACTGGTCTTTGTGGCTGGATATCAAGATCATCCTGCTGACGTTTAAGGTCGTCTTTTCTCGCAAGGGGAGCTATTAAAGAATTCAACGTGCTCCTGCATAAACTAGCTCCCAGAGCTAGTTTTTCCTTGACACTATAGGGAGAATTATGGTAGACTTTGGGTGGTTCTACATCTTGAAGTTATCAAGACACAAAGGAATGACCATGGGCGAGCAAAAGTGTCCGTTATGTGGATCGCCTCCAACGCGATTCCAAGACATATGTTCTGGGGGTGAAGAATGGTCTCAAAGACCATTCAACCAGCAAAGATGTTCTGGCCCAGACTGTGGGTTACCCTGCAGCCTGTGGGGCAAGGTAGAAGACTTAAAGAAGGCAGGGGCCTCCGCAAGTCAAAAAGGCGAATCGTGAGTTCTTTAGCCCTACTCCAGTCGGAGTGGGGCATCTTTTACTGATATAATACCCATATGACTAGGAGGCTAGAGGATTTAAAGGTGGCGATCGTAGCTGACTGGCTGACGGACAGGGGGGGAGCCGAGCGAGTGATTTTGGCGTTAGCTGACATTTTCCCCCACGCGGACATTTTTACCTCCGTTTTTAAGTCTGAAAATTTCCCCGAACTTGCGGGCAGACACATTACTACGACCTATCTCCAACGCTGGCTATTTCGCTTTAAACAACAACTCTATTCTTGGGCACGTCCCAAGGCGTTTGAGAGTTTGAATTTGGATGCCTATGATTTGGTAATTTCCTCATCCCATGCCGAAGCCAAAGGTGTGATTACCCAACCATATACTACCCACATTTGTTACTGTCATACACCGACCAGATATTATTGGAGCCACTATCACCAATATCTCAAAGCCAGACAATTTGGTGTCTTTGATCCGATTATTAAACTTTTTCTTCCATCAATGATCCATCGATTGCGGGAGTGGGATCGGGTAGCGGCGGATCGAGTTGATTTCTTTATCGCTAACTCGCGACACACCCAAAATCGGATTCGCAAATTTTATCATAATGATTCAACGATCATTAATCCGCCGGTAAATTTCGATCGATTTAGTACTATCGCTGAAGCGGGGGATTACTATCTGGTTTTGGGTCGGCAAATCTCATACAAGCGTACTGATCTTGTGGTGGAAGCTTTTACAGATCTTCCGTACAAGTTGAAAGTAGTGGGGGACGGACCGGAACTAGAAAAATTGAAAAAACTAGCTCTGGAAAAAGAAAATATTGAATTTTTAGGCAGAATTGGGGATACCGAAGTTACCAGACTGGTTTTGGGCTGTAAGGCTTTGATTTTCCCCCAAGAAGAAGATTTCGGAATTGTACCATTAGAAGCAATGTCTGCCGGACGCCCCGTAATTGCTTACGGTTGTGGCGGTGCTTTGGAAACTGTCCTCGATGGCCAAACTGGAATTTTGTTTCCCGACCAGACGGTTGCTTCGTTAGTTGAGGCAGTTAAAAAATTTGAGCAAACCCACATTTCACCAGACGCTTGTCGGGAACAGGCGAAAAAATTTGATGAAGAGGTCTTCAAACAGAAAATTTTGGAATTTGTTCAGTCTCATATCGGAGTTAAGCCGAAGGTACGGGAATTATAACCACTATTTGTCATTCTGGCTTGACCAGAATCTTATCAAATATTTATACGATTCTGGATGCGGTCGCCGTGGCGACCTTACCAGAATGACGAGGAGAAAAATAGATTCCGGACTAAATCCGGAATGACAAGGGAGGGGTGGCCGGAAGGACAGTCCCCAAAATGTGCCCGTAGGGCGCTACCATAACTTTTCACTTATCACTTTTAACTTTTCACTTTTCTGATATGACAGAAACCAAACCATTACGAATCGGAGTAGATCTGCGGCCGCTTCTCACCGGACAAATTTCCGGGATCGAACAGTATACGATTTCGGTACTGTCTGAACTTTTACGCATCGATCACGACAACACGTACGTGTTGTTTTATGTTCGGTATCAGGATTTAGAACGGAATTTTCTGGAGTTATTGGAGCGGTATCCGATTCTAAAAAGTTCCAATGTTGAAATTCGTCCGTTAAAGTGGGTCAACATTCCCCTGCTGCTTCACGCTACTTTTAAACCGCTTAACTGGCCCAAAGCCGATTTAGTTTGTGGCGGGCTGGACGTGATGTGGATGCCATCGCCGATGTTGCTACCGGTCTCTCGCCACTGCGCCAAAATTACTACCGTTCACGATTTAATTTTTCAACTTTTCCCCCAGTTTTTCACCTTAAAATCGCGGATTTGGCAGTGGCAAATGAATTATGCCTATGAGGCGCGCACTTCCGACCGAGTGATCGCCGTTTCCAATAACACCAAGCGCGATATGGTGAAATATTGGCACATCAACCCTAGTCAGATCGAAGTGATTTACGAAGGTGTTGATAAAAATTATTTTAATTCACCGGATGAAAAATTGTTTGCCGAACTTAAACAACGATGGAAATTATCGGAGCAATACATTTATTTTGTCGGCAGCGTGGAACCGCGCAAAAATCTCATCACAGTTGTCCGTGCTTTACATCAATTACGCTCACAGAACAATGATACAATCAAGTTAGTAGTTTCCGGCGGAAAAAGCTGGTTAACTAGTGAACTTTATCAAACAATTACCGACCTGGGTTTACAGGACGATGTTATCTTCACCGGTCGGGTAAAAGAGGCTGAAAAAATTGCCTTGTTTCAGCATGCCCTGGTCTTTGCTTTCCCATCATTTTATGAAGGTTTTGGCTTGATGGTGCTAGAAGCATTTGCCGCCGGTTGTCCGGTGATTTCCAGCAACGTTTCAGCCCTGCCGGAAATTGTTGGTAATGCTGGTATCCTGATCGCTCCCATCGATGTCGCTGCCCTTGCCCATCACATTCAAGATTTATCTCACCATCCTGCTTGCCGCGCTGAATTAATTGCCAAAGGCAAAGACACTGCGCGTCAGTTCACTTGGGAAGCTACTGCCAAACAAACTTTACAAATTATTCAGCTGGCAGCCAGATATAGAGAGAATGACAAAAAATAATAAATAGAAATAATTTTGGTGAGATTGGTGAAGATTGGATAAATTGGTGAGATTTATTCTTATGTCTGATAAATATTATTACGCCAAACCAAAATCGAAATCACGACTGTCGTACGGTCGGATTCCGGTCAGAACCGAAGACGAAAATATTCCGTCAGTTTTACAATTTCAGGCTCGTGGTCAAATTATGGATTTGGCATTTGTTGGTGAACAAGCTAGACGCATCCCATCCATTGCCCGACCCATCACTTGGTTGTGGTTAAAGATTGCCTTGTTGGTTCTTTTGGGTCTGCTAACTTATACCGCTAGTGTGGCGTTGTATGGTGGCGCTAGTCAGATAAAAAAAGATACTGTGGGAACGGTGAATAAAGCTGTTGCCAAAATCGAAGCCGCCGCCCAAGCTGTTACTCTCCAAAATCTACCCGAGGCTAAACAAGATCTGATTGCCGCTGAAAATCTCTTTGCTACTGCCCAAAAAGATATTTTGTCTTTGGGACAAACCAATTTGTATATGTCAGGACTGGCTGGCGATAATTTTCAGATCATTGCTGGACAAAAATTAATTGATGCCGGACTAAATCTCGCTCAAGGCGGCCAGTTGTTAATCACTACTGCCGAACCAGCCCTACAATATTTCAATAGCGCTAATTCTACTTCCGGAACTATTAACGCTCAAACTACCCAAGATTTTCTCCCGCAGATTATTCAAATGTTTTCTGCGAGTGTCCCCAACCTCGATAAAGCTCTAGTCAAAATCACCAAAGCTGACAACTTGCTCCAATCAATTCAACCTGACGCATTGGGGCCGGATTACACCACTACGCTCAAATTAGCTCAAGGCAAGGCCGCCACTCTCTCCGACGCGGTGGCAATGATGGATGTGCTGGCAAAACAATTGCCACGGGCTCTCGGCTATCCTAATCCCCGCTCCTATCTGATCCTCAATCAAAACGACACCGAGCTTCGTCCCACAGGTGGTTTTATGGGGAGTGTGGCGATCTTGACGCTTCATCGTGGTAAAATTACCGATTTTTATGTTGATGACACTTATCGGATTGACGGTCAGCTTGCCGCTGCTCAAACTGGTGAAAAAGTTATCCCAAACGCCAATTTCGATCCGGATTTTCCATCCTCGGCAAAATACATTACCAAGCTTTATGAAGAAGCTGGTGGTGGAACACCAGACGGTGTAATCGCAATTAACACCCAAGTGATGTCGGCATTTATGCAAGTCATTGGCGACATTGAATTGCCCAATCGCAAGCTAACTGTTACGTCAGATAATTTTGCCGAAGTTATTTACGGCGAAATTCAAAAAGTCGAAAAGACTAGTACTCCCAAAGCCGTGTTGTCAGAACTTAGTCCGATCCTGATGCAAAAAATAATGTCGATGAGCCGTGAAGATATGAATCAATTAATGCCACTATTAGTTGATCAGCTGACCAAAAAAAATATTATGATTTACAGTCGGACATCGGATCTGGAAAAAATTCTCGCAACTCTGGATTGGTCGGGTGAACTTTATCAAACCGCTCCCAAACAGGATTATTTAATGATTGCGCGGGCCAACATGGGCGCCGTCAAAAGCAGCTATAACATTCAGGACGATATTCAACATCAGGTGAATATCAGCTCAACTGGAGAAATTACCGAAAAATTAATTCTCACCTACGTTCATACTGGCACTGGCAAAAAACCCGATGGTACTAATAAAGATTATATTCGGGTTTATTTGCCGCAAGGTACGACAGTAAAAAATATTATTGGCTATGATATTGCGGAAAAAGTTGTTACTGAACCGGCTCATGAAAAAACTTTCTTTGGCTTTTATGTAACGACTGAACCAAATGAAACCAAAAAGATAATTTTAGATTATCAACTCCCCTTCACCCTCAACCTCGAAAAAGGGGAGAGCTACTCTGTCTACATCCAAAAACAAGCCGGTACCATTAATACTACCCTGACTTCCACTCTGAAAGCCCCCTCTACTGGCTTAAATGTTGCTGGTGCTATCAAAGACCTCTTCCGCGGGAGCTTTGTAGGGGATTTGAGTTTGTAAAAAAACATCATCCACATTGTCGAGGATACTTTGTTCGATGATTTTTTTGGCTAGCTGCCCCCGGATAAATCGTGACTGATAACTCGGTGAGCGTTCAATTTCAACCATCACCAAAATGTTGGGTTGCACACCAGAGGGAAGGGTGACGCCATCGATTTTTGCTTTTAATTCGGATTCCTTACCAACACTAATGTTACCAAGACGCGTTCTCAGATCGGTATAACCCTGTATCATACCAACGACCAGATCGGTTTTACTGTCTATAATCGGTGCTCCACTTGATCGATGATAGTGTTCGAATGAAGTTTCAAAAATCTCGTCGTCCATTAAGGAGCGGATATAACCACTTTCAAAGCGTAATGTAGGTGGGGTAATCTCAAATCGAATATATGGGCTAGTTTCACCATAATGCCAAGCTCTTATCGGACTACCAATTTTGAGGGGTATCTCATCGCTTAAGTTTAGCCAACCATATGGCTTCAGATTACCCAAAACGCGACCGTAACAGATGTCAAAGTTGGCTAAATACAAGTTTAATTCAGAATGTGGATTATAGTTGATTTTTAATAATGGGGAATCAGAAAGTGGGTTGCTTCTAAAAAATTGCGCGCGCAACAAACTAGAATCTTCCAGTTTCTCCGTACTTTCATTTTCGAATACATGCCGTGCTGTTAAAAATCCTCCACTACTATCCACCAAAAATCCGGTGCCGAAATGACCCTGGGAAGTATTTCCTCCATCAGCGCGAGTTAAAGCAAAAACTGCTTTATGGTCATTGAAAGAATTCATCCAAGTCTTATCTTACTTTTAAGTTCACCAATAGACCGCGTAGAATTTCTTTCGACACTGGACGTCCAACTGCGATACCAGCTGAAATCTTAAAATTAGGATCGGTTTGTGACTGGTTGGTAATGTGACCAGACATAATCCCAATAACTTCACCATTTTCTATCGAGGCAATTGGAGAGCCACTAAGGCCTGGATTGCTGTGCTTGTCAACAGCAAAGAATGACAACTCTCCATTGTTGGCATCTCTTTTTACTGAACTGATCATAGCACTGTGACTAGTAACGGTTAGTCCCCAGCCCATCTGCAATAGTGAATCTGCTAGCGGAAATCCAACAAACATTACATCACCTCCGGCAACCATCTCATCCGGGTTACCTAAATCGGCAGGAGTAGCCAGCAATACGTTGCTTACTCTAAATAACATGAGATCACGCGCGGCATCGACAACGACTGGCGCATCAAGTTTACACGCCGTGTAGCTGTCCAGTTTCTTGCCATCGGTCCCGTTGTAAAGCAGGATTCCTACATATGGTCGATCATTCTCTGGTATTCCGTTCCAAACATGGGCATTGGATACAATAAACTTTTCTTCGTCAATCTCTACCAAAAAACCAGTTCCCAATGTACGCAACTGTGTCGCTTTACCATCAGTTTTACTTACTACGAGTAAGCCAACCGAAGGGACGATTGTTTTAATTAATTCGGGTTTGTCCATGATAATTATGATAATCGATTATAACCAACTGCGTATTGTACTCCCTCGAATCACCTTATGCAAAATTCTCCGCCATTGGAGCTTGGAACGTCAGACATTCCTTGAACATTCTTATCTAATCCGGCCCTTCAACGGAGGGTCGTCTTGAAATGAGCTAAATCTCTAGTGGGTGAAGCTGTTGTTTGATCCCGCCAGACTTGCCAAAGGCGAGCTGGGAACCGGTTGCTAAATGCAACCGGCGGGAGAGTTCAGCGAGAACGCCCAGAGATTTAGCCAATGAATAGACCCGCAGTTGCGGGCCACGGCTTTGGATACTTTCCCCAAGAGGAAAGTAACCGCGATCCAAGCGTCGCGGAGACGCTTGAAACAGAAACAAATTAAGAAAATGGATTCCTGCCTCCGCAGGAATGACAAGGAAAAAAAGAGCAAAAACCCCACGAAGTGGTAAACTTAAGGTAGAAATTGCTCTCTAATTGGGGTCGAATCTATATCAACCAATCGAGGTTAGATTATGACTTCTCTTGAAATTATTATCTTGGTTTTCGCTGGTTTGATAATTGCGCTGGGTGCTGCCATGTTACTGCGTCCCCACCAACTTTCCAAAATCTTGATGGAGATGATGGATGAACCTAGCGAAATCTTTAGTCTTGGTGTCATGACCCTGATTCTTGGTCTGGTAGTTTTGGGTATCACCGGTTATTCCGTTACGTGGGAAAGCACGCTTTGGATCGCTCCGCTGTTAGGTTGGATCGCCACGATAAAAGGTGCTCTGCTAATCCTGATGCCTGACGTCGTTAAGCCAATTGCCAAGCCGCTGTATAAGGCCAACGGTATGATGATGTTTGCCGGCTTTATCGCTTTGGTGATTGGTGTTTGGCTGTTCTATCTCCTGTAATTATCTTCAATTAAAAGCCGCCCTAAACATAGCCAAAGGGCGGCTTTTTAATTCCTAATCTATTCCTTAGTTTTCCGTCATCCCCGACCCGCTTGCCCGCCTCTGGAGGGATCGGGGATCCAGAAAGAAACAATTAATATTTTTTTACTGTCTGGATTCCCGCCTACCTGCCCGAAGTGCTACCAGCCCGCAGTAGATACAGCGTTTCTGGCGGGCATCGTTGCAGGCGGGCGCGGGAATGACAGTTAGGGTTGGGCTAGATCCTTCGACTTCGCTTGGGATGACAAAGAAGGAGAGATTGCTTCCTGCCCGAATCGCTACGCCAGCCCGCAGTAGACACAGTGTCTCTGGCGGGCGAATCGTTGCGGGCGGGCGTCATTACACTTCTCGCAATGACAAAAAAGAAAGGATGACAGATTAAGGTAGTCCCTCCCCTCGGCAAGCTCGGGACAGGCTCGTTCGTTGGGAATACAAAAAAGCGCCGATTGGCGCCACCACAACTTTTTCATCGCAGATCCTTCCGTCGGCACGTCAACCATAGCTTTAGCGACGGTGGAAGCTTTAGCGTAGGAGGACTACCCAAACCTATTTCTCTACTCTCTATTCACTATTCACTATCCCTAATCCCTAGATACCAGGCTAGATACTACTCTGTTACTTGCTTGACTACCCGCTCGAAAACTTCCGGATGTTGAGTAGCTAGTTGGGCCAAGATTTTTCTATCAAGAATGATCTTTTTGGCTACCATCGCTTGGATAAACCGGCTGTATTTAATATCCATTCCACCCAAAGCCGCATTGATCCGATTGATCCACAAAGCCCGAAACTCCCGCTTTTTGTTTCTGCGATCACGATAGGAATAAGACAGCGCCTTCATCAAGGCTTCTTTTGCTCGCTTGATGTTAGTTCGGCGCAGTCCTCTAAAACCCTTCGTTGCGGCGAGTACTTTCTTGTGCTTTCTGCGAACTACTTTTCCCCGTTTAATTCTGGCCATAGTGGATAGAGATGAGAGATGAGAGATGAGAGATGTAGGGTAAAACCTATTCTCTACACTCTATTCTCTTATTTATATTTTTCCCAACATTCTTTTGACTCTGGCAACATCAACAGCAGAAACCTGTGCCGGTTGAGCGCTTCGTCTTTTGCGGTCAGGCGACTTGTTAGTCAGCTTATGCGCGCCATAAGAACGACGACGAGCCAATTTGCCGGTCTTGGTAACGCTAAACCTCTTAGCTGCCGTTTTGTGAGTCTTAATCTTGGGCATAACAACAAACAGTGAAAAGTTAACAGTTAATAGTGAAAGGTTATGGTGTGAAATATATCTAGTCGATTAAGGAGAGAATCAAACGCCGTAGGCGTCACCTCAACTATTCACTATTCACCTCGGTCGGCCTCCTACTTCGTCGGCGCAATGATGATATGGATACTTCGTCCCTGACGAATTGGAGCTTGTTCCATTTTAGCTTTATCGCGTAACCTGTCAACCAGCTTTTCTAGGACCTCATGTCCCAGCTCCATGTGAGCCATTTGGCGTCCCCTGAACATCACCGAGGCCTTCACCTTATGACCGAGCCCTAGGAACTTCTCCGCCTGTTTCACTTTTACCTGTAAATCATGGTCGCCGATCATCGGCCCGAGTCGGACTTCCTTGACGATCACCTCCTTATGATGTTTCTTCTGCCGCTGTTGAGCTTTGGTCAAATCATATTTGTATTTGCCCAAGTCCAGAATTTTTGCCACCGGTGGATTAGCATTGGGAGATACCTCTACCAAATCCATCTCTGCCGCCTCGGCCAATTTCATGGCTTCTTGTAAGGTCATTTCACCTCGTGGAGTGCCCTCATGGTCAATCACAAACAGCCGAGAAGCTCGGATCATGTGATTGGCGCGGATTCTTGGTGGGGGAGTTGGTCTACTCAATCTATCCTCAAACTATCATTTCTTAGGTTTCTTGGCTACTTTTACCGGTATTTTTGGTACCAGTAATTCTACGTATTTGCTACAACCTTTTACTTCTACTGGCGTATATGCTGCAGTTTCATTACCCATTAATACCGGCATTTTTCTGTCACCTTCAATTTCAATTTCATCTGCCCACAACTTGGTCGGATTTTTTGGTGAATCGGTAATAATTTCTAACCGAAGTTTTTTGCCACCTTTATCACTATTTAATTTAATCGTTAATTTTTGTAATGGCACAGTTAGTTGTAAATCTTCATCCACTTTTATTTCGGCGCTTACATTCATTGTCCGTTGCGTTTTTGTAGTGGTACCCAAAAACTTTTTTAACAAACCTTCGCCGCGCAGATATTTGCCCAACAAATTTTGATGCGACACAATTTCCAGACCATCAACAAAATAATGCTTCCCTAATTTTCCCAACCGGCGCTCGGTCTTATCTGGATTTGCCAACATTCGGCAGGCCATTTGCCAATTCTTAATTCCGAGGCTGTGAGCTAAATAGTTCGTTTTACCGACCGGAATAATTCCCAATGGCATGCCTTCATCTGCCATCGAATTAATGATGGTATTAACAGTCGCATTGCCGCCAACTGCTACGACACCGGTGATAGCAGTTTTTAGATTTTTTGTCAGCGCTTCTTCGACATCGATCAGATTATCTAGCTCAACTAGCGTAAATTTAATTTTCAACCGCTCTAAATTAGCGAGCAGTCGATTCTTTATCTTCTGAAATCTTTTACCACCGGCTTCCGGATTGGCGAGAAGTAGATACATAGGCTGTTAGGCGGCAGAAGTACCTTGCTCATCAGTTTCTTCCGACTTGGTTTCCTGTACTTCGTAAGTCGGTTCAGTTTCCGGACGTTCAGCTTCCACCTCGTGCATTGTACTGGTGCCTTTTAAAATGCCACCCGATTCGATCGATAACGAAGAGGAGGCAACATTGCCGTCGACCTTGCCGGTCTCTAAAATTTCGATCTTGCCGAAGGCATTGATATCACCCTTCACTTCACCGGCCACATAGACGTTTTCTCCATTGATGTCGGCGTCTACCACGGCATGCTCACCGACCACCACGTCCTTTTTGGTCAGCAGTTTGCCCTTAAAATCTCCATTGATTTGAATGTCGCCCTCGGTCTGGAGAGTCCCGTCTACCTTAACCCCCCGGCCAATAATGGTGTCGGGGTTATTGAAATCGGCAAAATCTGCTCTGGTCTTAGCCATACAACCTCCACAGTATAAGCCAAATTTGCCAAAAAAGTCAAAATGCCTTTCCTTGACTAATCTGGTGGACAGGTTAGAGTGAGAGCGACAAAACTTAGTAGGAGGTGCACCTTGTTCAATTTCACCGAGCTTAAGCCACAGATTCCGACATGTGAGACACTCGAGGCCTTGAATAGTCTCACTGATCTCTTTAACACAGCAGTCCTCACCGGCAAAATTGCTGGTGACTTATTGGACAGAATCCCAGCTATTCGCGATGAGATCAAACAGCGAGCTCACCAACTCCACGCCCAGTTGGTGACTGAAGCTGGTCGTCAGCTGGATAATGTTCTAAGGAGTAGTGATGACCTGATTGTCGCGACGAATCGAATCCGGAACGACTCTCGGAGATCGTCGACTTCTCCTCCCTCCCGCTGAATCATGGTCCCATCTCTATTTCATCGCCTAATGCCCTGTCTCGCAGGGCATTTTCTTTTGACCAAACCTACCTTTTCTGCTAGGCTAGGGAAGACCTAAACAGGGGTTTTTAGACATGGTATGGAGTCAGTTTTTAATTTGGTTTCAGGTGATTATCGGCATTCTCTTGATGGCTGTCATCCTTTTGCAGTCTCGGGGATCCTCTTTGGGTGAGACCTTTGGCGGCAGTGGCGTATTTTACGGTACTCGCAGAGGACCAGAAAAAGCTCTTTATTACATTACTATCGTTCTAGCGATCTTGTTTGTCATCAGCTCCTTTGTGATGCTGTTCGTCAAATAATTTTGGCCTCATGAGCAACCAAGAGCCCGAAATCCACGTCGTTAAGCGTCTAAAGTCGATCAAGACCACCCATACCGCTCTTTCGGCTATCAACGGCCTCCAGCGGTTCTTCGGCGATGCCATGCAATGGTTTGGTGGTTTGGCTCGCAAATTTAATTTCACCGAAAAAGCTGTTTTAGCTGTACTTATCACCATGATCGTCGGTGGTAGTGTTGGTTTGGCGCTTTCACGAGAAAATTCCAGCGAACTCCAACCGGCTACTGGTGGTGCCCATATCGAAGGCATGATTGGTCAGCCCCAATCCATTAATCCACTTTTGGCTGGCACTAATTCCGTTGATCGCGATATCTCCCGCTTGGTTTATTCTGGCTTAACAAAAATCGGTGCTGGTCGGGAAGTCCTGCCAGACTTATCGACTGGCTGGGATGTTTTGGATAATGGCAAAACTTACATCTTCCAATTACAACCCAATGCCAAGTGGCATGACGGTCAGCCTTTTTCTGCCGATGACGTTGTATTTACTTTTAATGTTTTGCAGAACAACGACTATAACGGGGTCTTAAAAACTGATTTTACCGGCATACTGGTTGAAAAAGTTTCTGATTTTGCAGTTAAGATCACATTGCCAATGTCTTCGGTTTTCTTTTTAACCGATGTCTCGTTTGGTATTATTCCCGCTCATATTTTCCAAGATATTCCCGTCAAAGATTTAGCGGCGAGTTACACCACTAGTAAAATTATCGGCACTGGGCCATACCAATATCAGAACTTCAAGGATGGCGCCCTCACCTTAAAACGTTTTGAAGACTATTACGGCACAAAGCCATATCTCGAAAGTATCGTTTTTTCTTTCTTTGATAACGCGGAAAATCTCTATGCCGCTTTGCGCAACCGTCAAGTTAGCGCCGCTGGCTTTACTGAACCAGTTTTTAGCGATACCTCATCATCAGACAACAAATACGAATTTGCGTTGCCGCAATATAAAGCGATTTTCTTTAATCAATTAAGCGGTAATGCGTTGCTTCAAAATGCTACTATTCGCCAAGCTCTGGCCTATGCTACCAACAAACAGCAGATCATCGATGAAGTAGAACAAGGCTATGCCGTGCAAGTAGACTCACCAATTTTGCCGGGATTTTGGGGAAACAATCCGAATTTGAAAAAATATGAGTTTGATATCGCCAAAGCTGCCAGTTTATTAAAACGCGATGGTTGGACAGATTCCGACAAAGACGGAATTTTAGATAAGAACAACGGCAAAACCCGCTTGAGTTTAAAAATTTCTTTCCGTGATGATGCGAAATCTCGCCGGACTGCCGAATTAGTCCAACAGAATTGGAAATCGATCGGCGCAGAAGCCATTCTTTTGCCGTTGGATGCTACCACGTTGGTAAAAGACATTATCCGGCCTCGGGCCTATGAAGTATTAATTTTTGGACAAGATTTAGGTGGCAACTCCGACCCGTATGTTTATTGGCACAGTAGTCAGATTACCGATCCGGGTCTAGCGCTCGCCCCGACTGTGGATAAGGACATTGATAACAATTTAGAACAAGCTCGGACGGCCGCTAGTTTGAGCAAAGCTATCCCGTACTATTTAAAGTTTCAGTCCGCCTTTGCGGATTTAGTTCCGGCTATTTTGCTTTATCAACCGAAATACACTTATCTGGCAGACAAAAAAGTCAAAGGCGTAACTGATAAAATTAACTTGTCATCTACGGCTGATAGGTTTATAGATATCGGGAAGTGGTACGTTAAGTCCCATAGGGAATAAGAGAGAAGAGAGAAGAGAGAAGAGAGAAGAAGGAACTAAAATCTCACCAATCTCTCCAATCTTCATCAATCTCACCAAGCGTCGGAACAATAAAAATAAAAAGCTGACCTCTGTTTGGCATTGATGAATTGGGAAATTGAAAATTAACTACACAGTAGTTTTTGGGCCGGTGGCGAAACTGGCATACGCGCAGCGTTAAGGGCGCTGTGGGGTAATACCCGTGGAGGTTCAACTCCTCTCCGGCCCACCATGAAACGGCTTCGCCGTAATATCCAATACCCAATATCCAATCAGAAAACAAAAAATCAAAAATCTCTTTAATCGAACATTGGACATTGGTGAATTGGACATTAACTACGAAGTAGTTTTTAAGGGCGCGTAGCTCAGCTGGTTAGAGCACTTGGTTTACATCCAAGGTGTCGGGGGTTCGAATCCCTCCACGCCCACCACGAACCACTCACATTCGTTCGGGTTCATGGCGCCGCCATGAACGATAGGAAGATAAAAAGTGGCGAGTGCCATGTGCCCTAAACCGCAAAGATTCAGGGCGTCGCTGGAGCAAAGCGACTAGTACTGTGGCATTCACTCTTGCTTGAAAAATATGGTTTAATTGAGTATGTTATGCCGAGGTAGCTCAGTGGTAGAGCAGATGCCTGAAGAGCATCGTGTCGGGTGTTCGATCCACCCCCTCGGCACCACGCGGGTGTCGTATAACGGCTATTACATTACCTTGCCAAGGTAGAGACGGGAGTTCGACTCTCCTCACCCGCTCCATCGAAAAATCGGCCAATGGCTGGTTTTTTGATGGGTGAACTCAAAAGTAACTTGGGAAACTTCTCGAGACCTTCTCTTGTACCACATAATGAATCTAGTACACTTAACGTGTATAAGTAATAAAGTTTTTGCACAATCATGAAGACGCATTCTCGCAAAACATCAAAAAAACATTTTTCTGGCTCAAAACACAAATTACTTATTTGGATTATAGTACTACTTATCGCGGGAGCGACTGGTTATATGTACTTGAATAAGAACACCAGCCCAAGTCACGCTGATGCAGATTTGAATTTATATGTTTCAACGCTAGGTAACGACAGCAATCCAGGTACTATCAAGCGTCCCCTGAGGAGTATTCATCAAGCGCTCGCTCTTAAAGGGGAGCTGTCGGCATCAGCATTAGCAATTAACATTGTCGGACCATCCTATTTGGTCGACAAAAAGGACTATGTAGCGGCCGGTTATCAGATCCCTAATCGCATTACTGAAGGCTCTGTGAGCATGGGCCCTTTGCAGAGTGCTGCTACTGTCATCTCGGGGCGACAAACGACTATTTATGCCGAGAGTCCGGTCGAAAATATAAGCTTCTTCGTAGGCAATACCGGAACGTTAAAAATCGGTGGGTTACGATTCACGGTCGGTCTTGTCGCTCAAGCATCTGGTCGCGATGCGAGTATTCAAATTGCGGCCAATGATTTCAGTTTGGCGTGGGCACCCGATCACGCTGACGCAGATCTTGATCTTTCCTGTTCCAGTTCGTCTTATTGCCGTGCCACTAAAAATACATTTACCATCTTCAATGGTCCATTTGGAGACATGCTCGTAAATGCTCTTAATCTTAATTCGTATGGCTCGGCCAGTATTGATGCCGATTGGAACACATTTAAGTATCCTGCAACAGAAGATTGGCCTGATGAGTTGAACCCGCCGGGACCGGGTGGCTACCAAATAAGAGGCATTGTGTCCTGGGGCAGTAGTCCATCAAGAATTCTTGGTAATACTTTTGTAAGCGATAAATTCAACGGCAAGACTGGATTCTTGGGCTACGTGGGTATTAGCTATTCACCGTCAGCCGTTGTGGGCAAGAATAGCTTTACGAAGTTTAGCGGTATACCTCTCGATAAGCGTAATTAAATCTCTATTCGGTCATCAGCTATACTACACTTGTTGTTCTTCGACACGGGTGCATTGAGGTTAGCGCGCCAGTTATTACCCAGCGGGGCTGACCTGATGTTGTCGGAACTGCTATGAGCTGATTTTATCAGTGGGTTACGACCCGCGCGCTCGCCGTTCTACCCGTTGTCCAAGACGATCGAGGGGCAGTTTGCTGCCCCTCCTTTTCTAGCTAGTTAATTTTTCTCGTCCTAGGCTGTAATATAGGAGGGGCAGTTTTATTGTTATATTGGGCCAGATGGCCGAGCGGTTAGGCAGGGGTCTGCAAAACCCCGTACAGGAGTTCGACTCTCCTTCTGGCCTCCAGTCTTCGCTACCTTAACAGGTAGCTACGCCTGGCTGACGCCATTCTATTCTTAATGTGAGTGGCTAAGTCTGGTTGGAACTAATATAAAAACAAAAGCGAAGACTGTCCTGTGCAATCCTGCATAGCTCACAGAGCGACGCATGGGCGTAGTCCTGCATAGCTGTTAAGCGACGCACGGACGAAGCATGGACTTCCTCTAATTATTTCGCTGTAATATCCAATACCCAATCAGAAAACAAAAAATCAAAAATCTTTTTAATCGAACATTGGACATTAACTACGAAGTAGTTTTCATGGGCAGGTGGTGGAACGGTATACACGAAGGACTTAAAATCCTTTGCCGCAAGGCTTGAGGGTTCGAATCCCTCCCTGCCCACCAATAAACGGCTTCGCCGTAATACCCAATATCCAATTACCAATAAACAAAAAAATGAACCGTCATTCCCGCGAAAGCGGGAATCCAGAAAAGAAAATAAACAAAAAACTTTTTTCTGTTTTTGTCTGGATTCCCGATCCCTCCAGAGACGGGCAAGCGGGTCGGGAATGACGAAGGAACAGTTTGGAAAATTAGAACTTAGGATTTGTTTGTGATTTGGTGCTTGAGATTTGGGATTTACTATTTAGAATAGGGGCACGTGGCGGAACTGGTATACGCGCAGCGTTCAGGTCGCTGTGGGAGCAATCCCGTGGAGGTTCAACTCCTCTCGTGCCCACCATGAAGCAGTGCATAGCACGCTTCATGGCCGTGAAGTGAGCTTCGCTCTACTTCACTGGCCAATATGGTTCTGATTTATAAAAGCAACAGACTAACCATATATCTACAACCAATTCACAACTTAGTCTTCTATCAAAAGAAAAACGTATTCAGACAATTAATGCCATTGTTGGATATTTCAAATCCGAACGCAACGAAGATATTGGTATCATTGCGGCTGAAGAAATTTTAATTTTTTTCTTAGAGCAAATTGGTAAATCTGTTTATAACCAAGGTGTCAAAGATGCTCGCAAAATTCTTGAACAGCGGTTAGCTGATTTTGGGATCGATCTAGAAGGGCTGATCTTGGAGGAGCCCAGCCCAAGGTAAGATTTGGTATTATATGCTCATATGACTAAACTTCCTCATCAAGCCAGACGATATGGTTATCGGATTAAAAAACGCTTCCGCGAAGACCCTTTTTCAGTAATCGTCCTCTATGCGCTATTTTTTAGCTTGTTCTTTCTGATCTTCGCCTTTCGTGGGTTAATCGCCACAGTTTTCATCAAACCGTTGGGTATCATCAATCCTTCGACCCAAACGACAACTTTGCCGACTAACCAAACTCCTGCTGACGAGACTAATAGTTTTATTTTAAAGAGCGATCAAAAATATACCGTCAAAGAAGGCGATACCCTTTACAGCGTTGCGAACGCGCTGGAATTAAATTGGAAAGATTTAGCGACGCTCAATGAAATTCAGCCACCCTACGACTTGGAAGTTGGTCAGGAATTGAAGCTCCCATAACAGAATAAATTCTAAATTCGAAATCCTAAATCCTAAACAAATCTTAAATCTTAAATTCTAATGCTTCAAACGTTTTCTCTGTCATTCCCGCCCTCCTCTTTGTCATTCCCGCGTAGGCGGGAATCCAGCCAAGAACAAAAACATTTTTTCTTTTTTCTGTCTGGATTCCGGATCAAGTCCGGAATGACGAATTGTTTATTTTAGTAATTGGTATTTCGTGCTTCGTGCTTGTTTCGTATTTCGTATTTCGTATTTATCTCCCTAGATACTAGATACTGAATTGTGTTTCGTGTTTCGGATTTACTTTCAAGAAATGACAAAATTCTTTATTTGGCTAATTTTTTTGGTTGGGTTGCTGGGTGGATTGATCATCGGGGTGGGTTTTTATTTATCGCCACAAGGTGTGTTAAAAACTTCTGATGCGATCGTGGTAATTAGCGGAGGAGAGACTGATTTGCGAGTGAAAGAAGGTGTTAGATTGTATCAGGCCGACTGGGCGCCTCTCATGATCATGTCCGGTGCCGCTCGGGATGAAGGCGAATCAAATGCCGAAGCCATGAAACGACTGGCCATCAGTTATGGGGTGCCATCAGACAAGATCCTAGTTGAAAAAGAAGCTCGTGACACCTTCGACAATGCGAAATTTACCCACGATTTACTGGAAGAACACCAGATTAGATCTATTATTCTGGTGACCTCTCCTTACCATCAGCGTCGGGCCTATCTAACTTTCCGCTACTATCTTGGTCCCGATGTAACAATCATCAACCACTCGGCGGCTGACTCGGCTTGGCGAAAAAATGGTTGGTGGAATAACGCTTGGGCCAGAAGCATCACCTTCAGCGAGCTCCAAAAGCTGACTTATTTAGCAGTTTTCTTTAAGGGAGAGACAAAAACCAGTATACTGGACGGGACAAATTAGTATCTAGTATCTAGCGACTAGTATCTAGCGACAAGGATTAGTCACTAGAAAAAATCCGAAGCACGAAATCCGAAATCCGAAACACAATTCAGTATCTAGTATCTAGGGAGGTAAATTCGAAGCACGAAATTCGAAATCCGAAACAAGCACGAAATCCAAAATCCGAAATCCGAAACAAATCCGAAGCACGAAATACCAATGATTAAAATAAACAATTCGTCATTCCGGACTTGATCCGGAATCCAGACAGAAAAAAGAAAAAATGTTTTTGTTCTTGGCTGGATTCCCGCCTACGCGGGAATGACAAAGAAGAGGGTGGGAATGACAGAGAAAACGTTTGAAGCATTAGAATTTGGAATTTGTTTATAATTTAGATATTAGAGTTTCGAATTTTATAAAAAAGGAGGCAATTATGTGGTGGATTTGGCTTATTTTAATCTTAGCTTTGGTAGCTTGGGTGGTTGGGATGTTCAATGGTCTGGTAATCCTCAAAAATCGCGTTAATGAGGCCGCTAGCGATATTGATGTTCAGCTCAAGCGTCGGCATGACTTGATTCCCAATTTGGTCAATACTGTACAAGGTTATGCCCAGCATGAACGGGAATTGTTCGAAAAAGTTACTCAAGCTCGTAGTAATGCGGTCGCAGCTGGCAGTAACCCCGATCTCAAACAAAAAGCCGCAGCCGAGAACACTCTGACTTCTGCTTTGCGCAGTCTCTTTGCGGTAGCAGAGAATTATCCTGACCTAAAAGCCAACCAAAACTTCTTAGCTTTGCAGGAAGAATTATCTGATACCGAAAATAAGATCATGTCATCACGTCGCTTTTACAACACCAATGTTCGTGACTACAACATTCGTCGTGAGATCTTCCCAACTAGTATCATGGCTCAAATGTTCAAATTTGAACGTCGTGAACAATTTGAGTTGGAGGACATCAAGGAGCGCGAGCTTCCCGAAGTGAAGTTCTAACATGTACAAAGCAATTTCTGCCAATCGGTTTCGCACCATACTTTTGATGGCAATATTTTTTGCCGTCATAGTTGGGATTGGTTGGATTTTGGCAAACGTCTACGATGACCCAGCGATGCTTGGTATCGCGGTAGTAATTAGCGTGGCGATGAACTGGATTAGTTATTTCCGGAGCGACAAAATCGCATTGACTACTGCCAAAGCCCGACCAGTTGATGTTCGCGATCTGACCGAACACAAAATTCAAAATTTAGTTGAGAATTTAAGCATTACTGCTGGTGTCCCAGCGCCACAAGTTTATATCATTGACGATCCATCAATGAATGCATTCGCTACTGGTCGCAATCCAGCTCACGCCAGTATCGCTTTAACCCGTGGTTTGATCGAAACGTTGGACAAAACCGAAATCGAAGGCGTAATCGCACACGAGCTTTCTCATGTCAAAAATTATGATATTTTATTAGCTACTGTAGTAGTAACTTTGGTTGGTACAATTACATTGTTGGCCGATTGGTTCACGCGTTCTCGGTGGATCGCCAGCAGTAACGACAATGACAATGGTGGCACTAATATATTAGCGGCGGTGGGATTAGTCTTAATTGTTTTATCACCAATTTTTGTCACTTTGTTACAACTAGCGGTTTCTCGTAAACGTGAATTACTGGCCGATGCCTCGGGGGCAATGTTAACCCGCTATCCCGAAGGTCTGGCACGGGCCTTAGAAAAAATTTCTGCCAAACCTCAAACTTTAAAATCTGCCAATCGGGCTACTGCGCATCTTTTTATCGTCAGCCCGTTTGCCAGTAAGGTGAGGGCATCGATTGCTAATCTCTGGTCAACTCACCCGCCAATTGAACAACGAATTAAGTTATTAAGAGGTATGGGGGCTTAAATGAAACTTATTCAACCAACAGCCTTGGTCTTAATTGCCCTGCTAGCACTCGGTGGTGCGCGGTGCGGGCAAAATGCGACCGTCAACGGTAGTATTGAACAGACCAGTATCGCTACTGGTATCACCTACGACAACCAGCCAGAAAACAGTCTGGAGCAAGTTCCGGCGAGTGCAACAGCGATTTATCTTTCGGCAGAAATTGCCAACCCGACTAAATCCACTACCGTACAGGTGGCTTGGTATCAATTACCAACTACCGTCATCGCCAGCGAGGAATTTAGTGGCAAACGGGAAAGTGGCGGTAATAATCTCGATTTCGACTATACCAAGTCCACCAGCTGGTTAGCTTCGCGAATAACTCGAACCGGCTTAAGCTGGTCGCTGGGCGATTATCGGGTAGAAGTCAGCCTGAATGGCAATATCGCCAAAACCCTGTTCTTCAAAGTGGTGAGTGACAGCGAAGCCGAAAAAGCCAGCGTCGAGAAAATTGTGAGCGCCTTAAGGGTAGGGGACGCTTTGGACGACGACAACCAGTTAGTCGCCGCTAAAACCAGCTTGGCTCGGGGGACTGACAATATCCACATTGCTGTTACCCTAACCGGTGCCAAAGCTGGTAGTAATCTGGAAGTCGGAGTTCGGTTTGTCAAAACCGATCTAGTTATCAACTCCTTTTCGTCAGTAGTATCGGGTAGTAAAACCCTGATTTTCTCCCTCCCCCGAGACCGTTTTGGCCGACTTTGGACCGATAAACTCTGGCCGGTCGGTAGTTTCGAAGTTACCGCCAAATTGAACGGGGTCATTGCTCGAACCACCACCTTTGTGGTCCAGCCTTAAAAAAAGTGGTTGCATCCATTGTGGGGTATCGTTTATAATGCAGACAACCTTGTGGGGTCTTGACGAGTAGCCCGATTTTAGTCATCTTTTTGCTACTATCCGAGACATTAAAAGCTGGTTCTATTCTTAACTTTTTGAGCAACTCTCGATTCAAAGAGCAGGTATTTTTATGGCAAAAAATCAGCTGGACAAAGATATTTTGATTACCGCTAACCGCCTTTACGAAGATAAGTGGTACACCGATAAGAAAAAAGTTCCCCCGCTTCCCGAGCTAAACAATTTACAGCGTCGTTCATACGAGTACTTCATTCGTGAAGGCCTCAAAGAATTGTTCGCTGAAATTAGCCCGATCGAAGACTTAACGGGTAAAAATTTGGAACTTCATTTTGTCGACTACTATTTTGAGGAGCCGAAGTTTACCGAACAAACTGCTCATGAGCGGTACGCTACCTATGAAGCGAGTCTTCGCGTCAAATTGCGATTAGTAAATAAGAACACCGGCGAAATTAAAGAACAAGAAGTTTTTTTGGGCGATATTCCGGTGATGACCCAATCCGGAACTTTTATTATTAATGGTGTTGAGCGGGTCATCGTTTCTCAATTAGTTCGCTCCTCCGGCGTGTTATTCACTCGTGAAGATGGTCTTGAACACGGTCAGTATGGTGCCAAGATCATTCCTGAACGAGGCGCTTGGTTGGAACTGGAGACTAACGGTAAGGGAATTATTTCGGTCAAGATCGATCGCAAACGCAAAACTTTTATTACTACTTTGTTGCGAGCTTTTGGGATTAGTAGCGACGCAGAATTAATTGAATTGTTTGCTGATGTTGGTGACAATCCTAAACTTGGTTTTCTGAAAGCAACTATCGAAAAGGATCCAACCAAATCTACCGATCAAGCTTTGTTGGAAGTTTACAAAAAAATTCGTCCCGGCGATCTCGCAACTGTTGATAACGCTCGGACGCTTTTTGTTAATACGTTCCAGAATTTTCGTCGTTACGATCTAGGTGCCGTTGGTCGCTACAAATTAAACAAGCGGTTAAAAGTAAATCATCCTAACGAACCAGAGTTTCGAGTTTTAACTAAGGACGATCTGATCACGATTACTCGTGAGATCATTCGGTTAGACAATAACGGTGGTTTAGCTGATGACGTTGATCACCTGAAGAACCGACGTGTGAAAGCTGTCGGTGAGTTGATGCAAAATAAATTCCGGACTGGTTTATTGCGCGTAGAAAGAATCGTTAAAGACCGCATGAGCGTTTCGGATATTAATACGATGACTCCGGCCCAGCTGATTAATGCTCGACCGATTTCCGCGATCATGCAGGAATTCTTCGGTTCTTCGCAGTTAAGCCAATTCATGGATCAGACCAATCCTTTGGCCGAGCTGGAACATAAACGGAGATTGTCGGCGATGGGCCCAGGTGGGTTGTCCCGCGAACGGGCCGGTTTTGAAGTTCGTGATGTCCATACCAGCCATTACGGTCGGATCTGTCCGATTCAAACTCCAGAAGGTCAAAACATTGGTTTGGTCGGTCATCTCGCTTCTTACGCTCAAGTTAATGATTTTGGGTTTATCGAAACTCCCTATCGCAAAATCAACTCTGAAGTTGCTAATGATGGCAAAGCGGCGATTGGTCGGACTCTTCACCGAGACGTCATTGATCCCAAAACCAAAAACATTGTCGCGGCTTCCGGTACTGTCGCCGATGAAGCGTTAGTCCAAAAGTTAGCCAAAATCGACGGTATTACCAAAATTGAAGTTAAATCTTTTGTCACACCGCACATTGAATATCTTGATGCTCATGTTGAGGAAGATTTAGTTATTGCTCAAGCCAATATTCCGTTGGATGACAAAGGCCAAGTCTTAAGCAGTCATGTTGCCGCTCGTCAGCAAGGCGAACCAACCTCTGTTTCGATCGGTCGCGTTAGCTATATGGACGTTTCACCAAAACAGATCGTTAGTGTTACCACTTCTTTGATCCCGTTTGTTGAACATGATGATGCCAAACGTGCCCTGATGGGTTCCAACATGCAACGTCAGGCTGTTCCGTTGGTGATTCCTCAAGTTCCAATTATCGGCACCGGTATGGAAGCTGACGCCGCGGTTGGTTCTGGATGGGTGATTACCGCTCCGGAAGATGGCACGATTAAATACGCCGACAGTAGCCGAATTGAATTTTTGGCCGAAGGTAGCAAAAAGCCGATTACTTACACGCTGACCAAATTCGCTCGCAGTAATCATGAAACCAACCTCAATCAAACTCCGCTAGTCAATACTGGCGACAAAGTGAAGAAGGGGACTGCGTTATGTGACGGTCCAGCAATTAGTAATGGCAAATTGGCGCTGGGACGCAACTTGGTAGTTGCCTTCATGCCATGGGGCGGTGCTAACTATCAGGATGCCGTGATTTTGTCTGATCGAGCTGTTAAAGATGATGTCTTTACGTCTATTCATATTAAGCGGGAAGAGATTGATGTTCGCGATACTAAATTAGGCCCGGAGATCACCACTCGCGACATTCCTAATGTTGGCGAGGAAGCCGTGGCTGATTTGGATGAAGATGGCATTATTCGCATTGGTGCTCGCGTTACCTCCAACAATATTTTAGTCGGTAAGATTACTCCCAAAGGTGAAACTGAATTAACTGCCGAGGAAAGACTGTTGCGGGCTATCTTTGGTGAAAAAGTTAAAGATGTTAAAGATACTTCTCTTCGGATGCCACACGGCGGTTATGGAAAAGTTATTGGTGTTCAAGTTTTTGATGCTAGTAAAGGTGACAAACTCGAAGTTGGTGTGTTAAAGCGCATTTACGTTAATATTGCCCAGATGCGTAAAATTTCAGTTGGCGACAAATTAGCCGGTCGTCACGGTAATAAGGGTGTTATTTCAAAAATCGTACCGCAAGAAGATATGCCATGTTTGCCAGATGGTACTCCGGTTGATGTCATTTTGAATCCCCTTGGTGTCATCTCCCGGATGAACTTGGGTCAGATTTTGGAAACTCATTTGGGTTGGGCCGCTGGCACTTTAGGTTTCAATGCGGTTAACCCAGTTTTCGAAGGTATTGGAATGCAGGGCATTGTCGAAGAACTGCGGAAGGGCAATTTACCAGAAAACGGCAAAATTCAATTAACTGACGGTCGCTCCGGTGAACCTTTCGGTCAGCCCACTACGGTCGGTGTAATTTACATGATGAAATTGGCGCACATGGTTGATGACAAGATCCATGCTCGTTCCATCGGCCCGTATGCTTTGGTTACCCAGCAGCCACTCGGTGGTAAAGCTCAACTTGGCGGTCAGCGATTTGGTGAAATGGAAGTTTGGGCGTTGGAAGGCTATGGCGCCGCCTATATTTTGGAAGAAATGCTGACGATCAAATCCGATGACGTTCAGGGACGCGCCCGCACTTATGAATCGATCATCAAGGGTGAGCCGATCCAAAAACCTCAAACGCCAGAAGCTTTCAACGTAATTGTTAAGGAACTCCAAGGTTTAGGGCTAAACGTTGAAGTGGTTCATTCTCCAGACGAATTAAAGCGTCCGATCGGTGAACATCGTGATAGCGGTAAAGCTTTACATAAAACTATCAAGCGTAAATCTTAATGAAACCAGATAACATTACTGAATCAGACTTTTTGGCGGTTCGGATCGGTGTCGCTTCGCCCGAACAGATTTTCGATTGGTCTCACGGCGAAGTTACCAAACCAGAAACCATTAACTACCGGACTCTGCGTCCGGAGAAAGATGGTTTGTTTGATGAAAGAATTTTTGGCCCCACCAAAGATTGGGAATGTTATTGCGGCAAATACAAGAAAATCCGATACAAAGGCATTGTCTGCGATAAATGCGGCGTGGAAGTTACCCGAGCCGCTGTTCGGCGTGAACGGATGGGACACATTCAATTAGCCGCCCCAGTTAGCCACATCTGGTATTTGCGTGGCACGCCATCTCGTTTGGGTCTGACATTAAATGTCCCCGCCCGTCGAGTTGAGCAGGTAATTTATTTTGCCGCTTACATTATTACTAGTGTCGAAGAAGATGCTCGCAGTCAGGCGCTGGCACAACTAGAACAAGAATTCAAGAATCACATTACTCGCTTAAAAAATGAGCACAAACAACAACGTTTAAGCGATGCTGAACTTGAAGAAAAATTAGACAAACTCAAAGCCGCCTACCAAACTGCAGTCAATGAAATTAAAGAATTGAAATTAAAGCAGATCCTCTCCGAGCATGAATACCGCAATCTGGCGCTGAAATATGGTCAGGTATTCAAAGCCGGTATTGGTGCCGAGGCAGTTTACCAATTGATCAAAGACATGGATTTGGATGAGGAAATCAAACAGATCCGGTTGCAGTTGCGTGATGCCGCTGGCCAAAAATTCAAGCGTTTGCAAAAACGGTTACGTTTGTTGGATGGCATGATCAAGGCTAATCTTCATCCATCTTGGATGTTTATTACCGTTTTGCCAGTTATTCCACCAGACCTTCGGCCAATGGTACAGCTCGATGGTGGTCGGTTTGCTACTTCTGACTTAAACGATTTGTATCGTCGGGTTATCAACCGCAATAATCGCTTAAAGAAATTAGTCGAGATCGGCGCTCCGGAAGTTATTACTCGCAACGAAAAACGGATGCTTCAGGAAGCCGTTGATGCTTTGTTTGACATTACTGCTCGTGAAACCTCTACCACCACAGCGACTAAGCGCCAGCTAAAATCGTTGTCCGATATGTTAAAGGGTAAGCAAGGTCGGTTCCGTCAGAACCTGCTTGGTAAGCGTGTCGATTATTCTGGTCGTTCTGTCATTGTGGTTGGTCCAAAATTGGAACTGGACGAATGTGGTGTGCCAAAATCAATTGCTTTGGAATTATTTAAACCGTTTGTGATCGCCAAGTTAATGCAGGACGGCATTGTTCATAATGTCAAAACTGCCGGTAAGATGGTGGAAAAAGAAACCACCGAAGTTTGGGATGCGCTGGATAGTGTCATCGGTCACTATCATGTGTTGTTAAATCGCGCTCCTACTCTTCACCGTTTGGGTATCCAAGCCTTCAAGCCAATCTTGGTGGAAGGAAATGCGATCCAACTGCATCCGTTAACTTGTACGGCTTTTAACGCGGACTTTGATGGCGACCAAATGGCGATCCATTTACCATTGTCTGAACCGGCCCAAAAAGAAGCGCGGGAAATTATGTTATCCACTAAGAACTTACTGAAACCAGCTACCGGTGATCCGATCGTACTGGCCGACCAAGACATGATCTTGGGCTGCTACTATTTGACCTTAAAGGCTGATTTACCAGCCGAGGGAAAACTAAAAACCTTCTCCGATATTAATGAAGCGAGATTAGCGTTAGCTCACCATGCGATCCATCTACACACTCCAATTTTTGTGTCAGCCAAGGGTGAAAATCGCGAAACTACCCTCGGTCGATTGATCTTTAATGAAATTTTGCCGGAAGAATTCGCATACTTTAATGATGTAGCCGATAAAAAATCGCTCAAAAAAATCGTTATCAACTGTTACAAAGTCATGACTCAAGAACGGACAGTTGAGTTGGTTAATGGCATCAAAGATCTTGGCTTCGAATATGCAACCTTATCCGGCGCTACTTTTTCTGCCACCGATTTGGAAATTCCTAATGAAAAGGCCAGCATTATTTCTAATACTGACGATCAAGTTGAGATTATCCGTCAACAATTTAAAGAAGGTTTAATTACTGCCGACGAACGTCGCCGTTTAGTCATTAACTTATGGGAAAAAACTAAACAGGAAGTGGAAGCTCTCTTAAAGAGCCAATTAAGTCACAAATTGTTTAATCCTACTGCCATGATGGTCAATTCTGGCGCCAGAGGTAGTTTGGAACAGTTCAACCAGATGGTTGGTATTGTTGGTACCAAAGTTAGTGCGACCGGTAGCAAGATCGAATTGCCAGTTAAATCCAACTACAAAGAAGGTCTCGAATCTTTGGAATATTTCTTATCCACTCATGGCGCCCGTAAAGGTCTCTCCGATACTGCCTTGCGTACTTCTGATGCTGGTTATTTGACTCGTCGTTTGGTGGATGTTTGTCAGGATGTAGTCGTCGCTCAAACCGATTGCGGCACCTCTGCTGGTATCCAAATGCCACGTAATGCCGAAGATTTGTTGGGTGATCCATTTGAAAAAAGACTAGAAGGCCGCTACCTAGCCGAAGATGTGAAAGCTGACGGCAAAGTTGTGGCTCACGTTGGTGATTACATTACAGAAGATCTTGCCAAAGCGATTGATGCTACCGGTGTCGCTTCTGTCACTCTGCGTTCGCCGATTTGGTGCGAAGCCGATTGGGGCATTTGTCAGAAATGTTATGGCAAAGATTTGGCTCGGGGTAAATTGACGGCTATTGGTGAGGCGGTTGGTATTGTTGCCGCTCAAAGTATCGGTGAGCCGGGTACCCAGTTAACCATGAGAACTTTCCATACTGGTGGTGTAGCTTCGACTGCCGATATTACCCAAGGTTTGCCACGGGTAGAAGAATTGTTTGAAGCTCGCAATCCTAAAACCGAAGCCATGATGGCCACCATTGCCGGTGTTATCAGCATCATGGAAGTTGGCAATAAAAAAGTTATGCGACTGGAAGGCGACGAAGATGCCACTACCCAAATTTCAGTTCCTACCGGTGCTGATGTTAAGATTTCTGGCACTACTAAAGTCAAGCGCAATGATGTTTTGTTTATTACCAAGTCCGGTGAAGAGTTTAAATCACCGACTAGTGGCGAAGCCGTTGTTGAAGATGGCTCGATCATGCTAACTTACACCAAAAAACAGACCTACGAATTCCAACTTACCAATCGGACTTTCCTGCGTGTAAAAGACGGCGATACAGTTGAGCGTGGTCAGCAATTAACGGAAGGCCAGCTCAATTTGAAAGATCTAATGGAGCTAAAGGGAGTGGAAGCAACCCAACGCTACATCATTAACGAAATTCAAAAAATTTATAATTTACAAGGCCAGAACATCAGCGACAAACATATTGAAATTGTCGTTCGACAAATGTTCTCCAAGGTTCGCATCGAAAAAGCCGGCGATAGCGATTTAATTGCCGGTGAAATTGCTGAACGGTTGAAATTCAATCAGGCCGCTGCTGACATGGTGACCAAAGGCAAGACTCCGCCGATTGCTACTCAACTATTGTTGGGCGTAACCAAGGCTTCCTTAAATACTGAAAGCTTCCTGTCTGCCGCTTCCTTCCAAGAAACTACTCGGGTTTTGGTAGATGCCGCAGTCGTTGGTAAAGTCGATTACCTTCGAGGTCTGAAAGAAAATGTCATTGTTGGACGGCTCATTCCTGCTGGTACCGGCTTCTATGAGTATCACAAGGATATGACACCACCGGTTAAGATTGACAACGAAGAATAATATCAGATAAACTACGGCGTGGGCAGAAATTAACCAATCTGTCCCATTAAGTCGTCATTCTGACAAGCCTCCCTCCCCGTCATTCTGAACTTCTCGTCATTCCAAACCCCTCCCCCGTCATTCTGGCAAGCGCAGCGCATCCAGAATCGTATAAAGACAACCTTTTCCTTGTCATTCCGAGCGAGCGTAGCGAGTCGAAGAATCTAGACCGAAGGTCGCTCCGCTAGATCCTTCATTACCATTCAGGATGACAGATGTGAAGAACACCATTCACTCTCCTCTCTATTCTCTATTCACT
Organism: Patescibacteria group bacterium; assembly: GCA_041649135.1. GTDB lineage: Bacteria > Patescibacteriota > Kazan-3B-28 > Kazan-3B-28 > Kazan-3B-28 > JAKLDB01. The sequence goes on from JBAZNQ010000001.1 coordinate 59,207, forward strand.
ATTCACTATTCACTATCTCCTATGCCGACAGTTAATCAACTATTAAAGTCTGGCCGTAAAACCGCCGCCAAAAAGAGCAAATCACCTGCTCTGCAACGTCGTTTCAATACGCTCAAAAATCGGCCGGTGCGGTTAAAAAAGGGTTCTCCCTTCAAGCGGGGTGTCTGTACCAAAGTTACTACCATGACTCCTAAAAAACCAAACTCCGCTCTGCGAAAGATCGCTCGTGTTCGGTTAACCAATCGGATGGAAGTTACCGCCTACATTCCCGGCATCGGTCATAATCTGCAGGAGCACTCTATTGTTATGATCAGAGGCGGTCGGGTGAAAGACCTTCCGGGTGTTCGCTACCATATTGTCCGAGGCCATTTGGATACGGCTGGTGCTGCCAATCGGAAACAGGGCCGGAGTAAATATGGCGCCAAAAAAACAGAAGCAATTAAAGCATAAATCCCAAGCACGAAATACAAAATCCTAAACAAATCCCAAATCCCAAAAAATATCTTCCTTATATGTTTAGAATTTAGAAATTATAATTTAGAATTTACCAAGGTATGGCTCGTAGCAAACAAAAAATAGCTAAACATTTTGAACCGGACCAAAAGTACGGCAATATTTTAATTGGCCGGCTGATCAGTAAGATTATGCTTAACGGTAAGCGTACCGTTGCTGAACGGATCGTTTATCAAGCGCTGGATGCGGCCTCTAAAAAATTAGGTAAAGAGCCAGTCGAAGTTTTTGAAACTGTCATGCACAATATCTCTCCCTCCGTTCAGTTAAAAGCGCGTCGGATGGGCGGTTCCAATTTGCAAGTACCGACTGAAGTTAGCGCTGACCGCCGAATTGTCATTGCTATGAAATGGTTAGTTCAAGTTTCTCGGGGCATTAAAGGCAAACCGATGAAAGATAGATTAACTCAAGAATTAATTGACGCTTACAACGGCACCGGTAACACGATGCGCAAGAAAGAAGAAACTCACCGGATGGCTGAAGCCAACCAAGCCTTCGCCCATTTCTCGAAGTTCTAACAAATAGACGAATAGACGAATCGATAAGTCTATTAGTCTATAGGTCTATAAATCTATAGGTCTATAAGTCTTTATTCATGACCGAACGACAATATTCTCTCGACAAAACCCGTAACATTGGCATCATCGCCCATATTGACGCTGGCAAAACCACCGTTTCCGAGCGAATTCTTTTTTATACCGGAAAAACTTATAAAATCGGTGAAGTTCATGAAGGTGCGGCTGTCATGGACTGGATGGAACAAGAACAAGAGCGGGGGATTACGATTACCTCTGCCGCTACGACTTGTTTCTGGAATGATACTCGAATTAACTTAATTGATACGCCGGGCCATGTTGATTTTACCGTTGAAGTAGAACGCTCTCTGCGTGTCCTAGATGGCGGTGTCGTCGTATTTGATGGTGTGGCTGGTGTCGAACCACAATCTGAAACAGTTTGGCGTCAGGCGGACAAATATTCGGTCCCACGCATTTGTTTTGTGAACAAAATGGATCGCATGGGTGCTGACTTCTATTTCTGCTACAAAACTATCCTTGATCGGCTCGGTGCTAACGCTGTGCCGATCCAATTACCAATTGGTGCGGCAGAAACTTTTAAAGGTATCGTCGATTTAGTTACTGAACGAGCCTACATTTATCAAGACGATTTAGGCAAAGATATTTTGGAAACTGATGTACCGGATGATTTGAAGGACAAGGTTAAAGAATTTCGTCACAACATGCTTGAGAAAATTGTTGAGACTGAAGACGCTCTGATGGAAAAGTTTTTGGCTGATCAAGCCATTACCAACGATGAACTAAAGCAGGCCATGCGGGCCGCGATTATCGCCGGTAAAATGGTGCCGGTCATGTGTGGTACTGCTTTAAAGAATAAAGGGATTCAAAAACTCCTCGATGCTGTGGTGGATTATTTGCCGACTCCCCTAGATGTTCCGCCGATTAAGGCCACCGATCCAAAAACTGGCGAGGATATTGAACGGCATCCTTCGGATGATGAGCCATTTACCGCCTTGGCGTTCAAAATTGCCACCGACCCATTTGTGGGGAAATTAGTTTATTTTCGAGTTTATTCCGGCACATTAAAGTCCGGCTCTTATGTTTTAAATGCCAGCAAAGGCACCAAAGAACGGGTTAGCCGCATTTTGCGGATGCACAGTAATCACCGCGAAGAAGTGGATCAAATTTTTGCCGGTGAGATCGGCGCTATTGTTGGTCTAAAAGATGTTACTACTGGTGATACGTTATGCGAAGAAGCTCATCCCGTCTTACTTGAATCAATTACCTTCCCTGAACCAGTTATCTCAATCGCGGTTGAGCCCAAGACCAAAGCCGACCAAGAAAAAATGGGTTTGGCGTTGGCGAAGCTGGCAGAAGAAGATCCAACTTTCCGGGTTACTTCCAACCAAGAGTCGGGTCAGACCGAAATTTCCGGTATGGGTGAACTTCACTTGGATATTATTGTTGATCGGATGAAGCGCGAATTTAAAGTTGAAGCTAATATTGGTAAACCGCAGGTGGCTTATCGTGAAACTATCACTACCGAAGCTACTAATGAGACCAAATACATCAAACAATCCGGTGGTCGCGGTCAGTATGGTCATGTTGTCTTAAAACTCGAACCACTCGAAACTGGTGGGTTTGAATTTGTGAACAAAATTGTTGGCGGTGTCATTCCCAAAGAATACATTCCGGCTGTTCAGAAGGGGATTGAGGCGGCGTTGGGACGCGGGGTGATCGCCGGCTATCCGGTAGTTGATATTAAGGCGACGTTATTCGATGGTTCGTATCACGAAGTCGACTCTAACGAAATGGCCTTCCAAATTGCAGGTAGTATGTGTTTCCAAGAAGGTGTCCGTAAGGGCAATCCAGTCATTCTCGAACCTATTATGAAAGTTGAAGCAGTTACTCCTGAAGAATATGCCGGTGATGTAATGGGGGATTTAAACTCCAAACGCGGCCGCATTGAGGGCATGACTGATCGGGCTAATGCTAAAGTGATTCGGGCCTTCGTTCCGCTCGCCGAGATGTTTGGCTATGCCACTAACCTGCGCTCCATGTCCCAAGGCCGCGCCTCCTACACCATGGAGTTCGACCATTACGAAAAGGTTCCGGCCAACATTCAGGCCGAGCTAGTCGCTAAAAAAGGCTAAAAAAGAGGCCCAGACACATAGCTTTTGACAGCTGTTGTTATCTTGGGCCTTTTTCTTTTCGTGTAGGCATAGTTCTTGTTTAGCCATGCCTACGGCTGGTGCCGGGTACGCCGTCTTTATGGTACGACCATACCCAGAGTACAGAGAAGATGAGGAGGAAGACCCCCCTGCCAACCAATTCTGTGAACACTGCCACTCGCACCTCCAAGTCGATTGATACGTTCACTGTAGCAAAAATATCAAAATTGTCAACCCCAGAGCTACTTACTACTAACTTAACCCCAAACAAGCTGGTGCCCATAAAAAGCTAATTGGGCCATGAAATAACTCAAATATCAAGCTCCCCGCCATCCGGCGGGGAGCTTACAAAACCGCCACCAGAGCCGAAAATCTTGACATAGCCCTCGATAACTGGTAGGTTTAGTTTAGCTCATTAGGCAGACCTTGCTATTAAGCGGGCTGACCACAAAGGAGAAAAAAATGGGCAACACAATCAAAGTGCACATTCCCAATAATGACGAGGCGTACGTCCTCAGCAAACTCGGCCGAACATTCTCTACGAGTTGCTAGATGGACGGCAGCCGCTATATGCTGGCGAGCGCCGGTGTGGTGGAGGCTGTTATATCGGCGTTAAAGGCGATAGGCGTCGAGATACTGTATGTCACCGAACTTGTAAAGGTGCCTGAGTCGCTTGTCACCCGCCTACCCGCAGGATCTCTCCACCTGGCAGGCGATCGGGTTCATCTCTCCCCATCGATGAAAGCCGGGGAATACATAGCAAAAGCCAAGGATCTTGATGCTCTCAGGGAGGGCCTTGCCGCTGCCGGGATCCGCTCCATTACGGAGCACCACTCGGCTGACAAGATCACTGATCTCCTCATCACGGACGACCATTCTGATGGCAGCGACTCCACTAACGATGTGGACGACACCGGTACTGATGGGGGAGGGGGCGACAACACCTCATGGTCAGATAACGACGACGACACCGGTACGGACCACACACCGGCCTAGTCTCGTTTCGAGACTCAAAACCTAGTACCTACCCAGGCCGCGGAACTCTCCGCGGCCTTTCTCATATGGAGAAGCCCCTTATTGTGTCATTCTGGGGAGCCCCACAGGGCGACGCCAGAATCTTATATACGATTCTGGACAAGCCAGAATGACGGAGCAACGGTTGTTGACACCTCGCTCAAGATGACCAAAATATGAGGGACCACCTTCCCCCAGATTGGTTAGATTGGATTAAATTGGATAAATTGGTTAGATTTTCTCAAAAAACCCTTGCTTTATCCTCCGAATTTAGGTATTTTCTAAAAGTATCACTTTTTACACCTATACTAATCTGTAAAGTTTTTAGAGGGACTTATGGCTGAAACATTTAAGCGCGATAAGGTTCACGTTAACGTCGGCACCATCGGCCACGTTGACCATGGTAAGACCACTCTGACTGCCGCTATCACTCAAGTGTTAGCTAGTAAGGGTTTGGCCACTGCCCGCAAGTTCGATGAGATCGATAATGCTCCTGAAGAAAAGGCGCGTGGTATTACCATTGCGACGAGCCATCAGGAATATGAGTCAGCGAAGCGTCACTACGCTCACGTTGACTGCCCCGGTCATGCTGACTACGTCAAGAACATGATCACCGGTGCCGCCCAGATGGACGCCGCTATTTTGGTGGTGGCCGCTACTGACGGTCCGATGCCACAAACTCGTGAGCACATTCTTTTGGCTCATCAGGTTGGTGTGCCTCAAATTATTGTCTTTTTGAATAAAACTGACATGGTTGACGATCCAGAATTGATCGACCTTGTCGAACAGGAAGTTCGTGACCTGCTCAAGAAATACGAATATCCAGGTGATGAGACCCCAATTATTCGTGGAAGTGCTCTGAAAGCTCTGGAAAATCCAACTGACGAAGCTGCTGCCAAACCAATTATGGATTTGGTCGAAGCTCTCGACACCTATATCCCAGATCCAGTTCGGGCGCTTGATAAACCATTCTTGATGCCAGTTGAAGATGTCTTCTCCATCAAAGGCCGTGGTACGGTTGCTACTGGTCGTGTGGAGCAGGGTGTCATCAAAGTTAACGAAGAAATTGAGATCGTTGGGATTAAACCAACCATGAAATCGGTTGTTACTGGTGTGGAAATGTTCCGCAAATTGCTTGATCAAGGTCAGGCTGGCGACAACGTTGGTTTGCTATTGCGCGGTGTTGAGCGTGAGCAGATCGAGCGTGGTCAGGTGATCGCCAAACCGGGTAGTATTACTCCTCATACCGAATTCGAATCTGAAATTTACGTCTTGAGTAAAGAGGAAGGTGGCCGTCATACTCCATTCTCCAAAGGTTACAAGCCGCAGTTCTACTTCCGGACGACTGACGTTACTGGCGAAGTCATTTTGGGCGAAGGCACCGAAATTGTTATGCCAGGTGATACTGCCAAAGTGAAAGTCGTCTTGATCGCTCCGATCGCTATGGACGAAGGCTTGCGGTTTGCTATTCGTGAAGGTGGTAAGACCGTTGCTTCTGGGGTTGTCTCAAAAATTCTCAAATAATTATCAAATCAGGCGTCGCTTCAATTTCGAAGCGGCGCCTGAACAAAAATTTCTTGTACACTTATGGCAAAAGCTCTCTCCCAATCAGATCCCAAAAAGAAACCGGAAAACGTCAAACATTCCGAAATCAAATCCGATAAGCAACGGATTCGGATTCGCTTAAAGGCGTATGATCACCGGATTTTAGATCGGTCGGCACATCAAATTATTGAAACTGCCGAGCGGACTGGTGCCGTTGTGTTGGGACCTATTCCTCTGCCAACCGATAAAAAAATTTACACTGTCTTGAAATCCACTTTTGTGCATAAAGATTCGCGAGATCAGTTTGAAATGCGGATCCATCGCCGGCTGATTGAAATTATTGATCCAACTGCCAAAACCATTGACGCCCTCACCAATTTGAGTCTGCCTGCCGGTGTCAGCATCGAAGTAAAAATGTAAGGTTTAGAGAAAAGAGACGAGAGTATAGAGAAAAATCTCTACGCTTTCATCTCTACTCTCTAACAGCAACAATTACTTCTGCGTCCCGCCATTGAATGGGACCAGAAGACAGATTTATATGAACCCCTATCCCTCGCAGATCCTCCGACTCGGTCCTTCGTAGCTTTAGCGAAGTAGGAAGCCTTGGCGTAGGAGGACTACCTGAACTTATCCCTCTCCTCTCTCCTCTCTCCTCTCTCCTCTATCTATGAAAGGTTTACTCGCAAAAAAATTGATGATGAGCCAGAGTATTGCCGCAGACGGCAAGGTTCAACCGATCACTATCTTGGAAGTCGTTCCCAATGTCATTCGACAAATTAAAACGACTGAAACAGATGGCTATTTTGCGTTACAGTTAGCCTTTCCTAAGATCAATGCCAAGAAAGGTTTCACCAAGATCGCCGAATTTAATTATCCCGAAGGTGAATACAAAATTGGTGACTCCATTGCTGTTGACATCTTTACGGTCGGCGACAAAGTTCAGGCGACGGGTGTTACGAAAGGTAAAGGCTTCGCCGGCACGATCAAACGCCACAATTTTTCCAGCGGTCCTTCAGGACATGGTCATGATCATCATCGGGCACCGGGGTCTTTGGGCCCTATGGGCATTGCTCGAGTGATCAAGGGTCGTCGCATGGGCGGTCACATGGGTGCTACGCAAATTACGGTCAAAAATCTGTCAGTCGTGGCGATCGACCCAAGTCATAATTTGATCGCTATCTCGGGTGCGATCCCGGGTGCTAATAAACAAATGGTAATGATCACACAAAATGGCGGACAAGAATAATCCTGAACCAGTTGTTACTGAAACCAAGGCTGCTGATTGGCAAGTTTTGCCGGAGACTGCTTTAGGGGACGTCAAAGTTCAACCCCAAGTTTTACGGGAAGTGATTTTGGCTCTTCAAACCAACCGTCATCACGCTACTGCCAATACCAAGCGTCGTGGTGAAGTTAGCGGCGGCGGTCGCAAACCATGGCGGCAAAAGGGGACGGGACGAGCCAGAACTGGTTCCATCCGGAATCCTTTGTGGAAAGGTGGCGGCATTATCTTTGGCCCGTTAAAAACCAAGAATTATCAGCAAAATGTGCCAACTAACTTACGGCGTCAGGCGTTATTCGGTGCCCTAAAGTTAAAACTTGATCAGGGTAAAGTTGCGGTTTGGAAATTAACCGAACCAGTCGCCAAAACTAAATTAGTCTTATCCCAGCGACCAGAACTTCTGGAAGCTAGCCCGATCTTGGTAGTGGTACCAAATAGCGATTTCAAAACTAGTTTGCGTAATCTGCCGAATGTTCAGTTAGTTACTCCCGTTACTCTCAATGCTTTGGGAGTCGCGTCAGCTCGACGGATTATCTTTATTAATGATACTTTTGACCAAATTAAAGCCAGAGCCAAGGCTGAACCACTTGCCTCGTAAAAATCTAGCCAACAGTAATCGATTATCACCATTAACTTTAATATCAACTATACCAAGTACAAATTTCTAACGGGATGACTATCATCAAGCGACCAATTATTTCTGAAAAAAGCATTGCCCAAGGTACGGTGAATAAGTACACTTTTTTAGTCACTCGGGTAGCTAACAAGTCTCAAATTGCGTTAGCTATCGAAAAGTTGTTTAAAGTTAAGGTTACAGATGTTAATGTTTTAAACTTGGCTGGCAAAAGAAAAAAGTTTCGTCGGACCATGGGTCAGCGGGATGCTCGTCGTAAAGCCATGGTTACGTTGAAAGCTGGTGACCGCATCGCCTTATTTGAAGAAAACAAATAAATTAATTTAATAACCAAATATCTTCCCTAATTATTAACTGTTCACTCTTAACTTTTCACTAATTATCATGTCCGTCAGAACACTCAAACCTAATACTTCTGCCCAGCGCAAAATGCAGTACATTCTGTATCGGGATGTGCTGACCCAAGGCGCCAAGCCGGTCAAAAGTTTACTGAAAGGTAGAAATCGGACGGATGTTCGGAACAATCGTGGTGTAAAAACCATGACTGGTCGCGGTGGTGGCGCCAAGCGGTCCTATCGCATGGTAGACCTCCATCAGAAGAGATTTGAAATTCCGGCTACTGTTCAAAGCATTCAATACGATCCTAATCGGACTACCTTTATTGCTCACATTACTTTTATTGACGGTGTTCACGCCTACATTCTGGCTCCCGAGGGGCTCAAGGTAGGGGATAAGGTTGTCTCTGGTATCAACACCAAGGTTAAGCTCGGCAACCGACTCCAGTTGAAAAATATTCCAGCTGGTACCACCATTCACAATATCGAGTTGGTACCCAACAAAGGCGGTCAAATTGCTCGCTCTGCCGGTTCATCTGCCTTGCTTATGAGTTTTGACGCTGGGTTTGCTCTCCTCAAAATGCCATCTGGTGAAATTCGCCGGGTTCCGGAAACTGGTTTTGCCAGCATTGGTTCCTTGTCCAACCCCGATCATATGAATATCAGAATTTCTAAAGCCGGTCGCACCCGGAAAATGGGACTTCGTCCTACTACCCGCGGTAAAGCCAAAAACCCAGTTGATCACCCGCATGGTGGTGGTGAAGGTAATACTTCTATCGGTTTGAAGAAACCAAAGACCAAAACTGGTCGTCCCGCCCTTGGCTTTAAGACCCGTAATCGCAAAAAACCAAGTAGCAAGTTTATTGTTAAACCAAGAGCAAAAAAACATAAAAAATAATAAATTAAGTTAATAATTAATAATTAACGGTGAATAATTAGGGAATAAAATATATCAATCGTCGCTTGCGACACCAAAACTATTCACTTTTAACTTTTCACTATCTCTTATGTCACGTTCAAGCAAAAAAGGACCATACATCGACGAACGCCTAATGAAAAAGGTGCTCGCCGCCAAGGATTCCGGTAGCAAGTCGGTCATTAAGACTTGGTCACGTAGTTGTTCTATCACTCCGGAAATGGTTGGTTTGACCATCGGTGTCCATAACGGTAAAGACCATATTCCGGTTTACATTCAGGAAGCCATGGTTGGACATAAGTTGGGTGAGTTTTCCTTGACCCGTAAATTCCGTAGCCACGGCGGTAAGATGGCTAAAGAACAAGCCAAGGCTGCTACCGCTCCGGCCGCTCCAGCTGCTACTCCAGCCGCCAAGCCAGCCGCTAAAAGCAAAGGCGGTAAGAAAAAATAAATCATGGAAACTAAAGCCACCGCAAAATTCACTCGGATTAGCCCGAAAAAAGCCCAACCTATGGTGAAGGCTTTGCGTGGGGCAACTGTTACTGATGCGATGGCTGAACTGAAATATCATTCCAGTAAAACGGCTCGAATTCTTTACAAGTTGATTAAATCGGCCACTAATAATGCCATTAACAACTATAATTTAAAAGAAACTAATCTTCGGGTTAAAACGCTGACTGTTGATACCGGCCCAACTATGAAACGGTATTGGTTCCGTTCCCATGGTTCCGCCGACCCATTATTGAAGCGGAGTAGCCATTTTGCGGTTGTCTTGGAAGAAATTAAGCCAACCCTGATCAAAAAGAAAGTCGAAGCGCCTAAATCGATCACTACCACATCAGCTCCTTCTAGTACTGCCGCCGAAACTGCTGTTACCCCAACGACTGATCTAGCGCCTAAATCGAAATTACCAAAACCCAAATTGACTAAAGGATTAAAGCAAGTATTTACTCGTCGAACTACAAATAAATAAAAACAAGTAAATTCGAAGCACGAAATCCGAAATACTAAAAACGTTCAGAAAATTATAATTTAGAAATTAGAATTTAGAAATTAACCTGTTATGGGACAAAAGATTCATCCACATTTATTCAGACTCGGTGTCACTTCCAAGTGGAAGGCGCGTTGGTTTGACAGCAAAAACTACGCCAAGTTTTTATTGGAAGATTACAAAATTCGTCAGCTAGTCAACGCCAAATTAAAACGGGCAGCTAATGATTTGGAAATTGAACGGGTGGGTAGTGATATGAATTTAGTAATTCTCACTTCTCGTCCGGGTGTGATTATCGGCCGAGGTGGCGCCGGCGTTGAAGACTTAAAGCAAGCAGTCAAGAAATTAACTACTGCGACCAACGTTAATATCAATATTCAAGAGATCCATGACCCAGAAACTTCTGCTTCAGTCATCGCCAATAATATTGTTGAACAGATTGAAAAAAGAATTCCTTTCCGTCGAGCCATTAAACAATCAATTGAAGCTGCTCGTCAGGCCAAAGCCGAAGGTGTTCGGATCGTCATTGCTGGTCGGTTAAATGGTGCGGAAATTGCTCGTCGGGAAGTCTTTGGCTTCGGTAAGGTACCATTACATACTATTAAGCGGTTCATTGATTATTCCTTTAAAACTGCCTACACCACTTATGGCACGATCGGCGTTAAGGTTTGGGTGTTATTGCCATCAGTAAAAGAAGACGAAACCAATGACCAGCCACAATCAGCAGCTCATAACTCTTTATAAATTTCCCACTACTTATCATTTTTCACTTTTAACTCTTCACTCTTAACTATTCACTATTCACTATGTTAATCCCCAGAAAAGTAAAATATCGCAAGCAGCATCGAGGCAAAATGGGTGGCGTCGCCACTCGGGGGAGTGCTATTGCTTTTGGTAAATTCGGTCTCAAATCTCTGGAGGCGCATTGGATTACTGCCCGCCAGATCGAAGCCGCTCGTCGAGCTATTACCCACTTTATTAAACGTGAAGGCAAAGTCTGGATTCGGATCTTCCCGCATCAATCGGTTACCTCTACTCCCAACGAAACCCGTATGGGTGGCGGTAAGGGGGCAGTCAGCCATTATGTTGCTACCATCAAACCAGGCACGATCTTATTTGAAATGGATGGAGTGCCGGAAGCAGTTGCCGAAAAGGCACTCAATCTGGCTGGCCACAAATTACCGATCAAAACTAAGTTTGTAACTAAGGTTTAATTATGACAAAGACGAGTACCACACTAATCGATTACCGTAAACTTGCGTTGAAGGATTTGGTTAAGCAAATCGATGAGACCCAGTTGAAGCTGCAGGAACTGCGCAATCAATTGACCATCGGTAAGCTAAAAAGTTATAACCAAATTCACGACTTAAGACGGTCAATCGCTCAAATGGAAACCGTTCGGAATGAAAAAATTATGTTGGAGGCAATCTCTCATGGATAAAATTAGGCAACAAAAAACCGGTCAAGCTATTTCCCGAGCTGGTCATCAAACGGTGATCGTTCGGGTGGATACTTACATTGCTCACCCACTCTACAAAAAGCGGGTTCGCAAAACCAAGCGGTTTGCCGTCCACGATGTCGATAACAAAGTTCAGATCGGTGATGCCGTGATTATTGGCGAAACTCGTCCGATCAGCAAAACCAAGCATTGGGAAGTAATCGAAATTCTGTCAACTAAACCTAATACCACCATATGATCCAAGAAGGAACTAATTTAAAAGTGGCTGACAACACCGGCGCCAAGCGGGTTCGTTGTTTCAAAGTCTTAGGCGGTTCCCGTCGTCGCTATGCTGGCTTAGGCGATATTATTGTTTGTGCTGTCAAAGAAGCCTCTGCTACTGGTGTCGTCAAAAAGAAGGACGTTGTCAAAGCCGTGATCATTCGGGTGAGAAAGTCAGTTCGACGTTCCGACGGTAGCTACATTCGGTTTGATGACAATGCTGTCATTATCGTTGACGCCCAAAAGCAACCCCGAGGGACTCGAGTTTTTGGACCGGTTGCCCGCGAGTTGCGCGATAAAAACTTTATGAAAATTATCTCACTAGCTCCAGAGGTCTTATAACATTCCACCATTAAGCAAATTCGATCAACAAAATGAAATTACGAAAAGGCGACAAAGTATTAGTAATCAAAGGCAAAGACCGAGGCAAGTCTAGCGCTATCGTAGTGGTTGATCCCAAAACTGCCAAGTTGAAACTTGAAGGTCTGAATGTTTATAAGCGCCATCTTCGGAAAGCGTCCCGACCGGGTGTAGCTGGTGGTATCACCGAACGCATCTTGCCGATTGATGCCGCAAAAGTTATGCTGATTTGCGCTAACTGCAATCAGCCAACTCGGGTTGGATATAAGAAAATTGGTGGCAAAACTGAAAGAATCTGTAAAAAATGTCAGGCGATCATCGCTTATGCTAAAAAGTAAATATTTAAAATTAGTTCCCGAATTAAAACAGACTCTCGGCCTGAAATCGATTTCCGCTGTACCAAAACTGCAGAAAGTGGTGATTCATGTTAGTGCTGGTCGGGCGATTGGCGAACCGAAATTGATCGAGACCGTGGTTGAAGAATTGAAAAAGATTACTGGTCAAAAGCCAGTTGTCACCAAAGCCAAGAAATCTGTTGCCGGCTTTAAACTGCGCGAAGGAGTTGAGATCGGTGTCATGGTGACACTTCGAGGAAACCGGATGTATGATTTTCTGGACAAGCTGGTTAATGTTACTTTACCTCGGGTACGCGACTTCCAAGGCCTGCCACCTCACAAAGGTTTCGACAAAAACGGTAGTTTTAACCTTGGTATCCGCGAACATATTGCTTTCCCTGAAGTTGTTTTCGAAAATGTTGAAAAAATTCTTAGCTTACAAATTACCATTGTTACCACCGCCAAGACTCCAGCCCACACCAAAGCTCTGTTAGTCGGTCTCGGCTTCCCTTTCCAAACAGAATCCACTAAATAAATCCTGATCATCTATAACTTTTCACTTATCACTATTAACTACTCATATGGCTCGTAAAGCATTAATCAACAAAGCGAATAAGAAACCCAAATTTTCCACTCGGATCGTGCGACGGTGTTCGATTTGCGGTCGTCCTCACGGTTTCATGAGAGACTTTGGGGTTTGCCGCATCTGCTTTCGAGAATTAAGTCGTACCGGACAGCTGCCAGGAATTAAAAAAGCCAGCTGGTAAAGATAATAATCTAATCAATTTATTCCAATCTCACCAATCTGACCAATCTGACCAATCAAAATTAATCCATAACTTATTCACTTCTCATTATTCATTCTTAATTCTTAATTATCCTTATGACTATTACCGATCCTATTGCTGATATGTTGACCGCTCTGCGCAATGCTGTTGCTGTGCACAAGGATATCGTCGTTGTGCCCCATTCCAAACTGCGTGAAGCTATCGCGAAATTGATCCAAGAAGAGGGTTATGTTCGTGATGTCAGAGTCGAGACTAATCCCCAAACTAAGTTTTTAGAATTGCAGGTGGGGCTTAAATACGCTTCCAATGGTGATTCCGTGATTCAGGGTATCCGTCGGGTTAGTCATCCGGGTCAACGAATTTACAGCTCTTCTAACCGCTTGAAGAAAGTTTTGAGCGGTGTCGGAACTTCTGTCGTGTCTACTTCTCAAGGCCTAATGACTGATCACCAAGCTCGCCAACAGGGGCTAGGCGGTGAAGTACTATTTAAGATTTGGTAAATCGTAAAGTTAATCATTAATAGTGAATAGTTAAGGAAAATAATTTAACCCCCCCCAATCTCTATTCTCTAATCTCTCTTCTCTCTTCTCTCTTCTCTACTCTCTAATCTCTACTCTCTAACTCCCATGTCTAAAATCGGCAAACTTCCAATTGAGGTCCCAAACACAGTCACCATCACGTTGACCAATGATTTGGCTGTGGTTAAAGGTCCCAAGGGTGAGCTATCTGTTGCTATTCCCAAAGTGATCACTATTAAACAGGAAGGGAGTCAGCTGTTAGTTACTCGTATTAATGAAGACAAACCAACTCGAGCTCTCCACGGCTTAATTCGTTCGTTGGTTGCCAATGCCGTAGAAGGTGTTACGAATGGCTTTACTAAAACTCTGGAAATCAACGGTGTTGGTTATCGGGCTGAATTAAAAGGGCAAGTGGTCGTTTTACATCTTGGGTTCTCCCATCCGGTTGAGGTGCCGATCTTAAACGGGGTTGAAGTCAAATTGGAGAAGAACCAAGTCATTATTTCTGGTATTGATAAACAACAGGTGGGCGAAATGGCGGCTGTCATTCGCTCCCACAAAAAACCCGAACCTTACAAAGGCAAAGGCATTAAATACATTGATGAAATTGTCCGCCGTAAAGCTGGTAAGACCGCCGCTACTGGTAAATCAGCTGGTTAAAGCTTGAATTATGTTAAAAGAAATTCGTAAAACCCAACGTCGTAAAATTTTGCGCACCAATCGCACTCGGGTTAAAGTTGGCGTTCATGCCAATCGTCCTCGGTTGGTCATTCATCGGAGTAACAAATATATTTATGCCCAGATCGTTGATTCGGTCGGACAGGTATTAGCCTCCGCCTCCAGCTTAAAGGCCAAGGGTAAAACTCCTGTGGAACGAGCGGCTATCGTCGGTCAGACTATCGCTGCCGCTGCCCAAGCCAAGTCAATTACTCAAGTTGCTTTCGATCGTCGCGGATACAAATATCATGGTCAAATTAAAGCCCTGGCTGATAGTGCCAGAGAGGGCGGTCTAATCTTCTAGTTAATTTTTATGGAAAATCGTCAGAACCAAAATCAGGATAGAGGTAATCGTGGCTCCGGTCGGGGTGGCAGTCGCCGGCCAGCCCATTCGACTGCGCCATCAGAATTCCAAGAACGAGTTCTGGAAATTAATCGGGTTACTCGAGTAGTTAAAGGTGGTAAACGGATGCGTTTTCGCGCACTCGTGGTCATTGGTGATCGGATCAGCCGAATTGCTTTCGGTTTAGGTAAAGCTAATGATGTTACTACCGCCGTTGCCAAAGCTGTCAATGAAGCCAAAAAGAATGTTCTGACAGTTAGCTTGGTCAATGGTACTCTGCCTTATAAAGTTACCAGCAGTCATAAAAGCGCCACGGTGCTCATCAAACCTACTCGGTCTGGTAGTGGGTTGATCGCTGGCGGATCAGTTCGAGTTGTGCTCGATCTGGCTGGCGTCAAAGATGCGGTGGCTAAAGTGATGGGTTCATCTAATAAAATTAGTAATGTAGTTGCTACGATCAAAGCGCTCGAATCAGTCCAATTACCAAAGGACATTTTGGCTAAGCGTGGCAAAACCGCCAAGACCAAAGCGCAACCAACTACGACCGAGGAGGATAACGCCTAAAGGAGTCAACTATGGATCAACTACACGACATTACTGGTATTGCCAAACATCCCGATCGCAAACGGGTTGGACGCGGTTATTCGGCTGGCGGCGGTTCTACTGCCGGTCGCGGTAACAAAGGCCAAAAAGCCAGAACCGGTGGTAATGTGCCAGCCTACTTCGAAGGTGGCCAAACTCCACTCATTCGCCGGTTGGCAAAGCGAAAAGGTTTCCGGTCGCACCGCAAATTTTCAGTTGTTCGTATCAATCTGAAAGATTTGGTCAAATACACCGACGATTACAAGCTTAATATCCAACATTTGATCGAAACTAGTCTGATCAATCCCGATACCAAGGTTAAAATTTTAGGTGAAGGCGAACTGACTGGAAGTTTCCAAGTGCAGGCTCATTTCATTTCCGCTCAAGCTCGCGCTAAAATTGAAGCACAGGGCGGCAAGGTTGAAATAGTTAATAGTTAACAGTTAATAGTGAATAATTAGGGAACAATATATAAATCGTCGCTAGCGACACCTGAACTTTTCATCGCAGATCCTCCGACTCTGTCCTTCGTAGCTTTAGCGAAGTAGGAAGCCTTGGCGTAGGAGGACTACCAAAACTCTTAACTTTTCACTCTCTAATGAACATTCTTGATTCAATCAGACAGATTTTCAAACACCGCGATTTACGTCTGCGGATCATTTTTACTCTGGTTGCCTTACTGTTTGTGCGACTGATCACTCATACTCCCATGCCGGGTGTAGATTTGGATGCCTTAGCTCAAGTTTTCTCACAAAATCAATTCTTGGGCTTAATTGACCTTTTTTCCGGCGGCTCCCTTAATCGTTTCTCTATTGCCATGATGGGTGTCGCGCCCTACATCAACGCTTCCATTATTATGCAGTTGATGGGTATGGCATTACCAAGCGTAGAAGCCCTGCAGAAAGAAGGGGATTATGGCCGGAGAAAGATCAGCCAATATACTCGCTTACTGACCGTACCCTTGGCCATCATCCAAGGTTACGGCATGATTGCTCTCCTCCAAAGTTCCGACGTGAATATTTTGGGCAATATTGGCATATTGCAGCTGGTTGGCATCTTGCTAATCGTTACCACCGGTACTTTGCTCTTAATGTGGTTGGGTGAATTGATTTCCGAACACGGTATTGGCAATGGCATCTCGTTAATTATCTTCATTGGCATTCTGGCTAGTTTGCCCCAAAGCTTATCCAGTACGATTGCCCTGTTTGACGTTAGTCGCTTGATGGAAATTCTCATCTTTGCCATTTTGGCAGTCGCTACTATCTTCTTAGTAGTTTGGATTACGGAAGGCCAACGCAACATCCCGATCGCTTACGCTGGTCGGGGTGGTGGCAATCGTCTTTATGCCGGCCAAAGCAATCATCTGCCACTGCGAGTGAACCAAGCCGGTGTTATCCCGATTATTTTTGCTATTTCATTACTATTGTTCCCCGGTCTGATCGCATCTTTCTTTGCTTCCGCTCGAACTGCATGGTTGGCTTCCGCCGCTCAATGGGTGCAAACTGCTTTTCAAGATCAATGGGTCTACGGCATTTTATACTTCGTCTTTGTAGTCTTCTTTACCTACTTTTACACTTGGGTCATCTTCAAACCGGATCAGGTCGCTGAAAACATTCAAAAATCTGGTGGTTTCATCCCCGGTATTCGTCCCGGTCGTCAAACAGTTGAATTCTTGAATTTTGTTACCAACCGAATTACTTTAGCCGGTGCTATTTTCCTCGGCCTAATTGCCGTATTGCCAAATATTGTGCAGGGGATCACCAATATTCAAACTCTGACTTTGGGTGGTACTGGTCTATTGATCGTCGTTTCGGTCGCATTGGAATTAATGCGTCAACTACGAGCCCAATTAATTATGAAGCGGTACGATGAGATCTAATCCCTCCAAGCCAACAGCGGGCAGGCCGGACATTATTCTTTATGGCGGTCCGGGTTCAGGGAAAAGTACTCAAGCTTCGGCTTTGGTTGCCAGCCTAAACGCTCAACATTTAAATATGGGTGGTTTATTGCGTGCCTTTGTTAAGGGCCGAAGTGCTGATGCGTTGCGTACTAAAAAGATCATGTTCGCTGGCAAGCTTGTGCCGGTCAGAATCACCAATAGTTTAGCCGAACGATTTGTTGATCAAACAAAGTCTCATCACCGGATCGTCTTCGATGGTTATCCTCGAAGTCTCGCTCAAGCCAAATTTTTAGATAAATTAATGGCCAAAACCGGTCGTTCGGTCAATCTGCTGTATATCAAATTGCCGGTCAAAGTTGCTCGCGATCGATTGATCAAACGGGCTCGCATCGAACATCGCCCCGATGATTTAGATCCTTCTGCCTTGCGGTCACGCATTGCTGTTTTTCATCACGAAGCTAAAGATCTATTAGCGCATTATCGCAAAACTAAACAGTTGATAATTATCGATGGCGATCAAACTGTTAAACAAGTTCAGGCCGCTATCGCCAAAGCCGTTTCCAAATGCTAACTGACGCTGAAATTATTGATATCAAAGAATGTGGCCGCCGTTTGGTGGGGATTTTAGCTGAACTGAAGGCGATGGTTAAGCCGGGTACTAATTTATTGGAGCTAGAAGCCGCCGCCAACCAATTGGCGAGTAAAGCTGGTGGCATCCCCTCATTTAAGGGCTATCATGGCTATCCAGCCGCTCTCTGTCTCTCCGTCAACAGCACCATCGTTCATGGCATCCCCAAAGACTATGTCTTAAAAGCCGGCGATATTTTAGCTATTGATATGGGATTGTTCTACAAAGGATGGCACACCGATTCTGCCCTAACCCTCGGAGTAGGGGATATTGCTCCCATGGCCGCTCGGCTGATGGAGGGCACCTATCTTGCCCTTCTTAGCGGTACTGATGCCGTCCGTCCCGGCAATCGGGTCCAAGATATCTCTCAAGCCATTGAAAAGGTGCTTCGGGCGCGTAATTTGACTATTTTCCGCCAGTTAGTTGGTCATGGCACTGGTCGCCAGCTCCATCTTGACCCATTAATTCCTAATTTTGACACTGGTGAGCGAGGGCCAAAGCTGACGGCTGGCATGCTGGTGGCACTTGAGCCGATTACTGGTCTGGGCCTAGAGGATACCCGAGAATTGCCCGACGGCTGGACTATCGAGACGGTTGACGGCCAAATTGCCGCCCATTTTGAGCACACCATCCTGATTACCCCTGATGGGCCAGAGGTCATCACCCCTCTGACTGATCTGGTCAAATTCTGAAAAACTCCTTGACGCCCACCTCGAAACATAGAATAATGTCAAAGTAATTTTCGCCCTATCGGAATCTGATTTTTGGGCCTCCAACTGGGTATCCGGACCGTAAGTCTTCTAAGCAGGAACTATCTGGCAGATTGGGCGGATTCCATCACTTACCCTATGAATACTTCATCCGGCAAACAAGTTATCGAGCTAGACGGCACCATTCGGGAAACACTTCCTAATGCTATGTTCAAAGTCGAGCTTGAGAGTGGTCACACGATTTTGGCACATATCTCTGGCAAAATGCGAATGCACTACATCAAGATTGCCGCTGGCGATAAAGTCAAAGTCGAAATGAGTCCCTATGATATTGAAAAAGGCCGCATCACCTACCGCTATAAATAGCCACTAGGGATTAGCCGCCAGCCACTAATTTTATAGCTTACCAGTCTAAATGACGAAAAGAAAAAAGCTACCGTTAGGTAGCTACCGGAACTTATCACTTTTAACTTTTAACTTTTCACTATCCCAATATGAAAGTCCGACCATCTGTAAAACCCATGTGTAAAGATTGCCGCGTGATTAAGCGGAAGGGAGTCGTGCGGGTAATTTGTAAAACCAAGAAACATAAACAACGTCAAGGCTAAATAAAGTTAATAATTAACAGTTAAAAGTGAAAAAATACGGTAAACATTAATTTAATAGCCTAAATATTTTCCTTAATTCTTAACTTTTCACTCTTAACTTTTCATTATCATCTATGGTTATCCGAATTGCAGGTATCAACTTGAACAATGACCGGCGCATCGACATCGCGCTGACTGCTGTTTATGGTGTTGGTCGTCCGTTAAGTGCCGAAATTCTCAAGCAGTTGAAGATCTCACCAGCCACTCGGGTCAAGGATTTGACTGAAGCCGAGGAAAACAAGCTCCGTACATTTATTGAAAAAGAATTATTAGTTGAAGGCGATCTCCGTCGGGAGGTGGCTGTGAATATTAAGCGGCTGAAAGATTTGGGCTCCTACCGCGGCCTTCGGCACATTCGCAAACTGCCGGTTCGTGGTCAGCGTACCAAAACCAATGCTCGCACCAAGCGTGGCAAACGCGTTACTATGGGTAGCGGCCGCAAGAAAACCGGTGACAAGACCTAAACACAATAAATCCGAAACTCAAAATCCGAAATCCTAAACAAATCCCAAATCATAATTCCCGAAACTATTCGTTTAAAACATTAAAATATTTGTGCTTGTTTAGAATTTAGTGCTTAGAATTTAGAATTTACACCGTTATGTCTCGAAAAAAACGTTTACAAAAGAAAGCCGAAAAAGGACGCAAGGCCGAAGCTAAAAAGCAGGCTTATGCTACTAAAGCCGCGACTAAAGGTCGCGTCAAGAAAAAGAAAGTTAAGCGGGTTGCCGCCGAAGGTAAGGTTTATATTAAATCAACCTTCAACAATACTTTGATCACGATTTCTGATTTGGAAGGCAACGTTTTGGCTACCGGCTCCAGCGGTCGCGAAGGGTTCAAGGGTTCGAAAAAATCCACTTCCTTTGCCGCTTCCAAAGCCGCCGGTTCGGCCATCAACAAAGCCATCACTTCTACTGGTCTGCAAAAGGCTCACATTTTTGTTCAGGGTGTTGGTACTGGTCGGGAAGCCGCCATTCGGTCCATCGCTCAAGGAGGATTGGAAATTCTGTCGATCAAGGACGTTACTCCGATCCCTCATAACGGTCCGCGTCAGCGTAAATCTCGGAGAGTTTAAAAAATTTATCCCGTTAGTAATTTGATCAACGGGATTCCCCTAAATAAATCAACCGAAAATTATACCTCATAGCACAAATTTTTAACGGAATGGTTACCAACATTGGACCAAAACTTAAACGGGTTAGACGATTGGGCGAAGAATTCGCTATGGCCGGTGATCGGTCATCTGCCGCCAAGTACGTTAAGCTCCATCGCAAACAACCCCCAGGCATGCATGGCAAGAAAGCTGGTTTCGCCAAATTAACTGGTTATGGCCAGCAGTTACGTGAAAAGCAAAAAGCTCGTGCTTTTTATAATCTGACCGAAAAACAACTGCGTCGGTATTACGGCAAAGCTAACAGCCAGCATGGTTCTACCGATGTGGCACTCTTAGTTGAGTTGGAACGCCGTTTGGATAATGTTATTTATCGGGCTGGGTGGGCTAATTCTCATCCTGCCGCTCGCCAGCTCGTCTCGCATGCTCATTTGACGGTTAATGGTCGGAAAGTCGACACTCCATCCTTCCAAGTTAAGTCTGGTGATGAGATCACGTTTGCCAGCAATCGTCCAGCGTTACAGGATGGTGTTAAGGAATTGTCCAAAGCCAATCAACCAGCCTCTTGGTTGAAAGTCGATCCGGACAAATTAACCATTCAGGTTATCAATTTGCCGGTTCGGGGAGAGATCGAGGCTCCATTTAATGAAAAAGTTATCGTTGAGTTCTATTCGAGGTAATAATTTGTGGGGAGAATAAATTATGATTGAAGACATCAACATCCCAAGTATCAAGCTCGAAGAAAAAGCGATTAATCGCGCCGTCTTCGTAGTCGAGCCGTGCTTTCCGGGTTACGGCACAACTTTAGGTAATTCCCTTCGTCGAGTTTTGTTAAGCTCTTTGCCGGGTGCGGCTATCATTGCTGTCAAAATCGCTGGTGTTGATCACGAATTTTCGCCGGTCATCGGTGTCAAAGAAGACGCTGTTGGTATTATCTTGAATCTCAAAAAGCTTCGGTTTATTATGCACGAAGCCGGTCCAGTCGCTTTGAAATACAAGGGTGGTAAGACTGGTGAAATTACTGGTGCTGATTTAGAAATTCCTAGTACGGTTACCTTGGTCAATCCCGAACAATACATTGCCACAGTCTCCGAAAAAACCGCTCTGGAAATGGAAATTCAGGTCGCCAAAGGTCGCGGATATATGCCCAGTGAAGCCATGGATGAAAAGAATTTCTCCATCGGTACGATTGCTGTTGATGCCGCTTTCTCTCCAGTCGTCAAAGTCATGTTTAATGTCGAGCCAACTCGTGTTGGCGAAATGATCAACTATGACAAGCTGACAATTAATGTTTTAACCGATGGGACGATTACTCCGGAAGAGGCCGTTCGCCAAAGTGCTCAAATTTTGGCTAAGCAATTAACTGTCTTCGGTGTTGATTTAGAGAATCTGCCGATCGGTGAAACACCAACCGAAGCCGAAGCCGTCGATGTAAAAGACTTCAGTATTGATGAGGTTAATCTATCAGTTCGGACCACTAACGCATTAGTTAACAATGGTATCAAAAAAGTTAGCGAAATTCTGGAAGTTGGTGCCGAAAAACTCGGGACGATGAAAGGTCTAGGTGCAAAAGCGTTGGACGAAATTACTGACAAATTAGCCGAGCTTGGTATTAAGTTTAATAATCCCGATTCTTAATTCCCCCTCATTCCTCTCTATTCTCTATTCTCCTCTCTACTCTCTAACCTCTTCTCTCTACTCTTAACTTTTCACTTTTAACTATTAACTATTAACTTTTCTTATGCGTCATTTGGTCAAAGGCAAAAAGCTGGGGAGAGTCAAGCGACAACGCACCGCGTTGATTCGCAATCTCTTAACTTCGCTCATTTTACATGAGCGTATCGTTACTACCGAAGCCAAGGCCAAAGCTCTTCGCCCGAAGATCGAACGGTTAGTTACTATCGCCAAAAAGGGTAACCTAATGGCCAAACAGCAGTTGATGAAACCTCTTTACAATAACCAGATCGTAGTTAAAAAAATGTTACAGGTTATTGCTCCCCGTTATCAGGGACGCGTTGGTGGCTATGTCCGGATTGTTCGCAAAGGAACTCGGGTCGGTGACGCCGCGCCAACTTCCGTAATCGAATTTGTATAAATCAAATGAAGAATTCTGATAATCAAAATAAGGAAGGGAAAACAGCGAACTTAGTTGAGCCGAAGGCTCAACTCGGCTCCACCGATGAGCGTCGAGAGGGAAGCCATGGGTTGTCATCTCGGGTGCTTCATCAAGCCACTGCCCACATGCCGAGTCACAAACTTCCAGAACGCTGGTTTTTGGTTGATGCCAAAGACAAAGTGTTAGGTCGGTTGGCAGTAAAGATCGCCGAACTGTTGATGGGCAAAGATAATGCCATGTTCAATCAGGCGGTACAGGCGCGGACCAACGTCGTCGTTATCAACGCAAAATACGTTAAATTAACTGGCAATAAATTGACTGGGAAAATTTATACCTCTCATTCCGGTTACCCAGGTGGTATTACCACCAAAACTCCGGCGGATATTCTAGCTGGCAACAAACCCAACGAAGTTTTACGTCACGCCGTAGCTGGTATGTTACCCAAAAATAAATTACATAATCTTACTCTTGATCGGTTAAAAATCTACGCCGAAGACGAACATCGTCATGGTGGGCAGAACCCAATTCCGGTTAAGCTATAAAACTATTTCTTTAATTGTTTGATGATTGTAATCTGGTGATTGATTATTAACCCTCTATAGTAAAATTCTTAATTGTTTGATGATTGTAATTTGGTGATTGATTATTAACCCGCTATGGAAAAAACTCTTCAACTCTCTGGTACTTATTATTACGGCGTTGGCCGTCGCAAAACCGCCTCTGCCGAGGTGCGGTTATATAAGGGTGACGGCAAAATTACCATCATCAATGGTCAGGTTGGCAGTCGCTATTTTAGCCCACAGAGTTTAGTCGAAAAAATTTATCAACCATTAGAAGCTGTCGGTTTGCGAAAAGATTTTGATATTTCTATCCAAGTCCATGGTGGCGGCATGGCGGCTCAAGCTGATGCCGCTTGTCATGGAATTGCTCGCGCGTTAGTTGCTTTTGATGCTAATCTTAAAACAGCGCTTAAAAAGACCGGATTCTTAACTCGCGATGCTCGAGCCAAAGAACGCAAGAAATTCGGTCTCAAACGAGCTCGTCGTGCACCACAGTTCTCGAAACGCTAACATGCAGTTAAGGGTTAAAAGTGAAAAGTTAAAAGTTTTGGTGTCCTTCGGACCATCCTAAATAACCACTCACTATTCACCGTTCACTATTCACCACCTCTATGTTCAAAGCTATCGTCAAATTCTTACATGAAGCTCGGGTAGAACTTGCCAAAGTCACTTGGCCTACTCGTCAGGCGGCCATTAATTTGACCCTGATCGTTATCACGGTATCAATTTTATTTACCCTCTATATCACAGTTGTTGACTACGGTTTGACTACCGGTATCAAATGGGTAACTCAACAAGCCGCCGAACTGAAAGCTGGTAACTCAAGTGATGTTACCGCTACCCCAAGCGACATCCAAGTTACTCCTTTAACTGAACCAACTGAATAAATTTATTCCGATAGAAAATGGACAACGATTTACAAAAACCATCACAGGACGATCGATCAGAGCTCGACAATGTTGTTTCAGCCGAGGAAACCGTCGAAACTCCAGAAGAAAGTTCAGCCGAAGCCGAAGTTGAGGCTGAAGCCGGTACTGGTGAATTAGCCGAAGTTGAAGAGTCAATCGAACAGGCTGCTTTGCCGGTTGAGGAGATTGAAGAAGAAATTGAAGAAAAGACTGACGAAGAACCAACCGCCGAAGCTCTAACCGCCGCCTCTCTAGCTCAAAAATGGCCGGGACAGTGGTATGTCCTTCATACCTATTCTGGCTATGAAGATGCAGTATCGGAGAGTTTGAAACAAAGAATTTCCTCTCTAGACATGCAAGACAAGATCTTTGATGTTTTGGTTCCAAAGGAAAATCAGATTGAGATCAAGAACGGCAAACGCAAGATCGTTGAAAAGAAGATGTTCCCCGGTTACGTCTTAGTAAATATGAATGTAACAGAAGACTCTTGGTATGTTGTCCGCAACACTCCTAACGTTACTGGTTTTATTGGTTCCGGTACTGTGCCAGTCCCAGTTGCCGAACACGAACTCAAGGGTATCTTCAAACGGATGGATGTCGAAGAACCAAAATATAAGATCGATGTTAATATCGGTGATCTCGTCCACATCAAAGACGGTCCATTCAAAAATTACGACGGTTCAGTTGCTGAAATTGACGAAGAGAAAGGTAAGATCAAAGTCTTGGTTTCCATCTTTGGCCGCGAAACCCCCGTCGAACTAGATTTCTTACAGATCAAAAAAGCATGATAGTTCAATAGACTAATAGACCAATAGACGAATTGATGGAGAATGTTCAAGTTTGAAAAACTAAATGTGTGGCAGTCTGCTCGAATTTTCATTCAGACAATATATAAACTTAGTCAGCAATTCCCATCGAGTGAATTATACGGGTTAACATCACAAATTCGTCGTGCAGCCGTATCAGTAGCACTGAATATCGCCGAGGGTTGTAATTCAGGTTCTAACAAAGAGTTTAATCGGTTTCTCTATCTGTCTTCTCGTTCCCTTGACGAAGTTATTAGCTGCCTGTACCTTGCAATGGACCTAGAATACATTCAAAAGACAGATTTTGATGTCATCTATCAAGCTGCCGAAAATCTCGGCAAACAAATATCTGGTTTAAAAAGGTTCCTAGCCCAATCCGTCAGTCTATAAATCTATCTATCTACTAATCTATTAATCTACTTATGCCTGCTAAAGCCAAAATCACTAAAAAAGTCAAACGCCCCATCATCAAACTGATGTGTACTGAATGTAAACAGGGTGTTTACTCTACTCGCAAGAATCCGACCAACACGCCGGATAGATTGGTCAGAAAGAAATTCTGCCGCATCTGCAAAAAAACCACCGAGCACAAAGAGACGAAATAGTATCTAGCATTCAGTATCTAGCATCTAGCTCCGCGTCATTCCTGCGGAGGCAGGAATCCATTTTCTTTTTGTCATCCCGAGCGTAGTCGAGGGATCTAGCGTAGTGCTATCAAAAATCATCTTAAAACCCCGCTCCCTCTTCTTGTCATCCCCGCGCAGGCGGGGATCCACCCCGTTTTGTCATCCTGAACTCGTTTCAGGATCTAAAAATCACCTATCAAAACCCCGCTCCAGTAGCGGGGTTTATGGTAAAATACACCTGTACTATATAGGGGCGTCGTTCAGTGGTAGGACGTGGGTCTCCAAAACCCAAGACGAGTGTCCGATTCACTCCGCCCCTGCCAGCAAAATTATTCGCTTTCACAGTGGATTTTATTTTGATCCAAAGTGGAAGTTAGAACCGTAAGGCGATGTTATACTAAACTTGTGTATGATCAAGTTAAACAGTTTGTAGAAGAATCTTTTAGTGCTGGGGTTAATGAGAAGAGTATGAAGCACTTTGAGCAAACAGTTGCTTGGCTTAAACGTTTGAAACCCGATGCTGATGAGCCAATGTTAATTGCTGCCTATTCGCACGATATTGCCAGAGCATTGCGACAAGTAGATTCAAAAACCTTGTTTAAAAATAAAGAACTTAACGATCCCGAGGTGTTGAAAGAGCATCAAGAGCAGGGAGCCCAAATCATGGGAGAGTTTCTGAGGGATAATGATTACGACGAAGTGTCAGTCAAACGGGTAGAGAACATGATACGCCACCACGAAGAGGGTGGTGATGAGGAATCTAACCTTCTGATGGATGCTGACAGTCTGAGTTATTTGGAGGTTAATGCCAAAAAACATATTGGACTAATTGATGTTTGGGGAAAGGGAAAAGTTGAACGGAAAATTGATTGGATGTATAGCAGGATTTCTTCTGCTCGGGCTAAAGAATTTGCCCAGCCATATTACCAAGAAGTGAAGGACTTACTGAACAAGCATTTCTAACTTCCTCCACCACGGTCTGCCAGTTATTTTATTCGCTCCCAGAGCGGATTATTGTCGGTAGTATAATACAAACATGGAAAAGCTAACTTTTATTACTGGCAATCCAGCCAAGGCAAAATATCTCGGTGACTACTTTCATTTTCCAGTTGATCACCTCAAATTAGATTTGCCAGAGATTCAGTCTACGGATTTACAAACAATCGTTGAAGACAAGGTCAAACGAGCTTTTGCCATTACAAGTACGCCCGTAATAGTTGAGGATGTCTCTCTGATATTTCACGGGATGAAAGCACTCCCTGGTCCACTCATTAAATGGTTTCTTGAAACTTTGGGGAATAACGGACTATGTAAATTGGTGGATGGTTTAAATAACCGCAAAGCAACAGCCAAAGTAATGTTCGCAATTTGTGATGAGTCAGGTGTTCATACCTTTGCTGGTTCAATGGAAGGCTCTATCTCCGAGTTGCCAAGAGGGGAGATGGGTTTTGGCTGGGATCCGATTTTTATACCCGACGGTTATGACAAAACTTGGGCGGAAATGACCGATGACGAAAAACACGCTGTCTCCATGCGGAAACAAGCGTTGGAGCAAATGTCAGAGTTCTTGTCCAAACAAAACGTAATGGTTAATGGATAATCAGCATCCTCAAAAACAATTTATGGAAGCCGCTATAGCAGAGGCAACCGAAGCTCGCGATAACGGTGATTATGCCATCGGAGCGATTATTGTTCATGATGGTCAAGTTATTTCCAGAGCCACCAACCGATCTAAGGTCGACCAAGACGCAACCCAGCACGCCGAGATAGTCGCAATTCGTCAGGCGTCGCAAATGCTCGGGTCTCGCTATTTGGAGGAGTGCATTTTGTACACTACCCACGAACCCTGCCCTATGTGTGCTGCCGCTGTTGTTTGGGCAAAAATGAGAGGTGTTGTATCGGGGGCTCGCATGGAAGACATGACGGACTATCGCATCAAGAATGGCAACGATGAATGGAAATGGCGGACTATCAGCATTCCTGCCCGAGAGGTGTTAGCAAAAGGGGAACCAAAGGTTATGCTAATAGAGGAGTTTATGCGGGATGAGTGTAGGCAGCTGTTTCACGGTGCCGAATCAAATTCC
Source organism: Patescibacteria group bacterium (assembly GCA_041649135.1). Lineage (GTDB taxonomy): Bacteria > Patescibacteriota > Kazan-3B-28 > Kazan-3B-28 > Kazan-3B-28 > JAKLDB01. The sequence goes on from JBAZNQ010000001.1 coordinate 86,576, forward strand.
TAACTTCCTCCGCCACGGTTTCTGCCAACCGCTTATACTCTCTACAGATAAAAGATTATGAAAAACGACATTAGACCCATATATAGTGAGTTGCGAGGATATCTTAGTGTCGCTCCACTCGCAGATGGATACTTGTTTGGCAGCGAAGCTAATAGATTTAGTCATCAACTAAACGTCACCATCGATGAATTAAACGAGGCTACCAAGAGCAACTATGACAAATTTAAAGTGGTACTTGAACATGACAGCGGTAGCCCAGCCCTTATGATTAGTGATTACCGCAATAGGTTGAGCGGTCTGATCTATAAGATCCAAGGAGAATATTTTGCAGATGAACAGCAGTCGGGAAGTGGGCCCAGTACTATTATTAATGCCAACCAAAGTCAGGCTCAAAGCCAACAGCAAAGCCTTATAGTCGACTTGGTTTTCTTTGTTGCTGAGAAAAAAGCGGAGTATCAGGATGGAACACCTGAGAAGACATTCCTAGATAAGTTTGGGGATGCGCTCAAAACGGCCAAGGGAGTTCAGGATATAATTCAGCTTATCTTCACTATAGCGAGTCAGGTTGGCCTTCAGTTGGAACAGCTTAAGAACTTATTTGGGGGATAATACGTAATGGAAATTACCTACGAAGATTTTGAAAAAGTAGATATCCGACTTGGTCGGGTTATTGATGCTCAAGATTATCCAGAAGCCAAAAAGCCTGCTTTCAAGTTGAAGATAGACTTTGGCCCAGAGATTGGCATCAAGAGTTCCAGCGTTCAAGCTGTCGGTGCTCACACTAAAGAAGAACTTAATGGCATGCTGGTTTGTTGTGTAGTTAATTTCCCACCTAAGCGAATTGGCGATTTCACATCCGAAGTACTGACTCTTGGTTTTAAGAACGCTGACGGTATCGGCTGGGTACTGATTACTCCAGCCAAGCAGTCGGTTAATATCGGAGATAAACTTCAATAATATGAATAAAATTGCATTAGTAACGGGCTCGTCTAAAGGTATTGGTATGGCAATTGCCATAGAACTATCATCCAGGGGATTTGATGTAATCATCAATAATAGTCACGAAAATGCTGAAGGCCAAGCCGTCGTTGATGAAATTAACCAACACGGTGGCAGAGCTGTCTATATGCCAGCCGATGTCTCTAATATTAATGATGTTATTAAACTCAAAACCGAAATCGAAGAACAGTTTGGACACCTAGACGTTCTTATCAATAATGCTGGAATCGTCAGAAAGGAATATCCAGGCCAAGCTAACTGGGAGGATTGGGATAGGGTGTTTGCTGTAAATGTGAGAGGTATGGCTCAATGTATCTATGAACTATCTCCAGTCATGCCCGAGGGTTCAGCGATAGTGAACATTGTATCTGTGTGGGGGCTTGAGCTCCCTGCATATGACGCCAACGCTTACGCTGCTTCTAAGGCAGCCGTAGTTAGTCTCACCAAGACCCTCGCTCTCCAGTTGGCTCCTAAGATTAGAGTCAATGCAGTAGCTCCTAGCGTCGTGGCAATTGAACAACCCCACGAAACTAATCCAGATACCGTTAAATGGGTGCAGGACAATATGCCCCTTGGACGCAAAGCCACACCTCAAGAGATTGCTAAATTAGTGGCTTTTTTGGTGTCAGATGATGCTAGCTTTATTATCGGTGATTGTATAAAAATTGACGGTGGATTAACTTTGAAGATCTAGCTAACACACTGAGGCAATTGTTGCAGAATGACAGTTCTAACTTCCTCCACCACGGTCTGCCAGATAAATTATCCGCTATGACAGCGAATATTTTTGTGTGGGCAACGCGTAGTTAGAACTTTGCCCAAGAAAAAAGCTCATTATTTACAGTCGCGAGCGAACGACTTACCACCGCTTATAGAGAGCCCCCGTCTTTTGCAACAGCCAGAATGCTAACATTCCAGTCGCAAGAAAGAACGCTACTCCACCGAAGGTGGTGTTGAGCAATGGATGGGGATGAAACCACCATGTCATTACTGCGAGCAACAACCAGACATCGAACATGTGCTTTGATGTGCGGTGTTCATAGTCCATGTTCGAGTTCCAGAATCGAGCAGCTCCATGCACTACGCCTCTAGTCATGCCCCATCCAAAAAACAAGAACAGTGGTAACAACATGTATGTCTCGTGCCATCTAGCCGAAAGCCACATGCCTATCACTGTTGGCCACGGCATCAAGCAGGCAATCCAACATACGGCTCGAAACGCCTGAGGCTCGCCAACCAGTAGTGGCAGAGTACGCTTATTACCGTTTCTATCGGCTTCCATGTCTTCGATGTCCTTTAGCGTTTCGCGTATGACCAATGCCATTACAACGCTCAGGAATACACCTAACACTAGGGGCTTCGAAGAGCCTGCGACAGGGAACAGCATGAGTACTGGGCTGGAGGCTGTCACGGCTACCAGAACATTGTTGACTGGATACCAAGGTCGGATCCAGTTGTACAACCATATCCCTACACCGATTTGCGACAGCAAGAGGGATGACTGCCAAATGGCTAAACCTTGATTGTCTGAACGATGTAGAAACAACCAGCTGACAGCAATCACCACCAGAACACACCACTGTATGACGGCAAGTTGGTATAGTTTGGCATGTTCGAGGTCGGTCATTTCTCGGCTTTTACCCCGATCCTCATTGCGGTCAAATAAATCGTTCCAGAGCATAGTCGCTCCACAAATCCATGCCTGAATAATGGCCAAGACCACAATTCCGACACCAAACTTGTAAAGCTGGACAGACATTCCGACCAACAGCCCTGCCGCTAGTAAGCTGACAGGCACTCTGTATCGTAAAAGTACATTCCGCATTATTCACCTCCTTTACTGTATTTGCGGATGTTTCATTATATGGGCCGACGAGTAGATTAGTCCACAGGGATCGGTCAAGGGTTGACGCAACCCAGTTATCGTCCAATAATACAGCCATTCAGTGACAACCAAAGGAGGTCAAAATGTCGCTGTCACGCACCTTGGCGGTCTTAGTGTATATTGCTCATCACCTCTGGGTCGGGGCAGCCATGCTGGCGTCCCTCACTTGGTTGGTGGATCACTTCAACTTGGTCTGGATTAGTCCCCAGATTGTCAGCTTTGCGACTCGTTGGATGGCAAGTAGCATGGTGGTAATGATCATTGGTCCAGTGTTGTGTTGGGATGGGACATCTCACTATCACTGTGCCCCACTATATTTACGCAGAGCCATTCAGGTCGCGTCTGGTGACAAAGTTGGGGGACTGTTTACCCCTCTTTTCAGCCATATACTTCCGTGGTCGGATGTCCACATAGCCTTAGCACTTAACCTATTCTTGTTAGGGGTGTGGCTCAGACTATTGTTGATAGAGCACTAAGATGCAATTGTATTCGTCGCTTACGGCCCCCATCTGGGGGCCTATCATTTTAATTTAATGGTAAACTTACAGGTATAGGACTGGTGGATTGGGTTAAAGCCGTTCTAACTTCCTCTACCAAGGTCTGCCAATAAAATTAACCGCTTTCATAACGGATTTTATTTTCAGCCACAGTAGAAGTTAGAACTTGAAGGTGTTACAATATCCCCATCAAACTAGAGGGGGCTAGCGCTCCTTCAAACCTCAACAAAGGAGGGTGGGCTATGTACCACCACATCGAAAACGAACACTGCCCTATGTCGCACGGGTTTTGTTACCGCGATGGAGTGCTGTATGTCACAGTTTTGGAAGCCTATCTTCCAGAACTACTAGAACGGCTACCTCAAGCGGTGGCCAATCTAGTATGCCGTCATCAGGACAAGCAACGGCTGGGAGAGTTCGGTGGGCTAGACGACTTAAATGGCTATCTCACGGAACCCGTCGGTGGCTATTGCGGTTTTGGCAGATTTGGCGAATCTCTGGCATTCTTTCCATCTCCAGAATCTGGCTGGATTGAATTTCGCTACACTATACCAGGTAGTTATGAACAGGCTGTTCCTGGAATGGCGTCGCTGAACTTTTTGCTGTTCGTGCTGGCCTGGCTCACCAAGCCAGACGGTATTGCCTCGCCTCGAGGCAATCAGCTCGTAATCCGCGAGGGTGGTTCGTATAGCGTCGCGAAAGAGGTAGGCGATTGGCTTTGGTCGCAACCCATCGTCAATCTTCCCATCGCCCAAGCCATCGCTGAAGTCTATGCGTCTCTACATAGCCAGCTAACTCCCGAAGAGATTCACCTTGGCCTAGTTAGACCATCTGCCACAGACGTATTGTCTAAGCCTGGCGGTGCAACTGCCAATATCTACGGGCGGTCCATTCATCTTAACTACCCTGGCGGTGCTGCCACTGGGCTAGATGCCGAGATGGCTCGCGAGAATCGGGGCTACCGCGTAGTGCCTCACAATGTTGATGTGCCCGCCCAAGATCTCGGGCTGTTGGTGGGGATGGCGAAGCTTCACGAACTGGTTGAAGCCGGTATCGATTCACAATGGATGAAGTACTACAGCATGTTCGCCACTCAAACCTTCGTTGAGCCTAACCCCGAAGAAATACCCATCAATCATCCCACCGAGGCTGGTGTCTACGAAGTCCGAGGCGAAGAGTACCTCACGATTGAGGTGTACCAACACCCCGTTCTCGGACTTAGCGTCTGGTGCGAGGATGCCGATCGCGGAGTAAATGCGGATACCGAAGACGATGTAGCTGGCCATATCCGAGCCGATATGGCGGGCATCAACTTCGTGCGACGGCTACGCCCCCTGCAGTCAGGAGGACAAAACTAGAACCTACGGTCAGAATGCGACTGACTACCATCGGATGGCGAACCTACGGGTTCGCCTCCTTTAATTTAATGTTAAACTTACAGATATAGGGCAGGTGGACTGGATAAGAATTCTTCTAACTTCCTCCACCAAGGTCTGCCAATAAAATTAACCGCTTTCATAACGGATTTTATTTTCAGCCACAGTAGAAGTTAGAACTTGAAGGTGTTACAATATCCCCATCAAACTAGAGGGGGCTAGTGCTCCTTCAAACTCTGGAGTCTAACCACATGACAGATGATAATCTGAGCCTTTTTCACATCAGTCGTCAAAATTGCCCAGCGAATTATCGTCTGGCAATCGTGGACCCTAGGGTCATCACCGTGCTAGTCCACCGTAGCGTTTGGGAGTCGTTCTGCGAAGACACCAATCGTCGACATAATCCATTGTCACCCATGATAGGCGGCAATAATATCTTGGGCGAGGAAGTACCATTTATCGCCCCAGGAAGTATCAACGCGCCGTTTGGATATCATGACGGCGTGACGAGGATAGCCTCCGAGGATCCACAGTGGGAAACCCTTTGTATTAAGCTGCCAATCGAGAAGAGTGCGAGTGGCGGGAAGGGTAACCACATGTTGGCTTTGGCCAACACTAGAGCAGTACTGGTGTCCTTGATGGGGTCTCATTCGACCGCCCAAGAACCCCAGCTGTTGGCCATCTGGCAGATGTCGCTGTGGAACCCAGATTGCAGCATCGGCTGCAGGATGTCTCAAGCAATTGTTGCCTGGCTTACGGCTTTGACTGTAGAGCAAAGGGCCCGAATTGAAGCTGAAGTCTCGTTAGCGATGCGGACTGCTTTCACAGTGATTCGCGACGGTGTCGTTTCACCGATCAGCAAGTCTGCTAGTGGTAAGGTCGGTATGCATCTATCTCATGGGGACAGTATATATTTGTACTGCTATGGGACTAATTCTGGCTCTTTGGGCGCAGAATCCATCTCCAAGGCGATGTGTGGCGATCTCTTGCCACACAATATGGATAGCCCATACCAAGCGCTAGTCACTGTCGCGGGGTTAGCCAAGCTGTACGAGATTGCCCGTGTGGCACTCTACCCATCAGAGTAGGCCAAAACTGATCTCGAATTGGGCGGACATTCCCTTGTCCGCCCGCTTTTAATTTAATGGTAAACTTACAGGTGTGGGACTGGTGGATTGAGTCACAACCTTCCTAACTTCCTCCACTCTAGCCGCGTCCCACGACCAGCGGGCAGGCCACAATCTGCCAACCGCTACAATGGCAAAGCGACCGTAGCGTTTCAAAAATCCAAGATAAAACATTAATTCTTAACTAATCATTATGTCGGATATTACATTCAAGAAAGTAACGATTGAAGATGTTGATAAACTTTTAGAGGTTGAAAAAACTGCCGTAAGTTCAAAAACATATTTTTCAATTACAGACAGGGAAGAGGCAAAAAAAGAAATCGAGAATAATGAAGTATATTTTATTATTAAGCATAATAAAATCGTTGGGACTACAGAATATCAAATCAAAAATCCCAACCATGCATATCTTGGAGGACTTGTCATTATCCCGAGTTTTCAGGGGCAAGGTATTGCGCGCAAAGCGGCAGAATTTAAGCTCGAAAAGCTAAAGAATATAAAACGAATCGATCTTACAGCGCACCCTCGGAATAATAAGATAATTGTGCTTTATCTGTCGCTCGGATTCCATATTGAATCATGGAAAGATAATTATTTTGGAGATGGTGAGCCAAGATTAATACTGGCATTAAACAACTCACATTCTGATGAATGCGGATAAAGTAAGTTAAAAACGAGCAAAAAGATCGGAATCGAGCTGTTCTGCCAAAAGAAAACTTAGGAATTACATAAAATGCCGCATAATAAAGATATGCTGGCTATCCTTAGTATTGCGGTCGTAGCATTTATCGCGACAAATCTCGACGACACTCTTCTGCTTATAGGTTTTTTCTCTCACAAATCATATAAACCCATCCAGGTCGTCATCGGCCAATATCTCGGCATCGGCTTGCTTGTGTTTGTAAGCGCAATAGGCGCAGCCATTTCACTCTCGATCGCTCCGGCATATGTCGGGTTGCTCGGTTTTTTGCCTATAGTGATTGGAGCTAAAGAATTTTGGCATACTTTTATTACCGGTGATGCACAGGCAGAGAATACAAAAATCGCTTCTTCTGGAAAAATTCTTTCAATTGCTGCTGTCACCATTGCCAACGGAGGGGACAATATCGGCATATATATTCCTTTGTTTGCCACCATGACTTCCGCTCAATTTATAGTCACAGTGGTAATGTTTGCCGTGATGACTGGGCTGTTATGTTTGGCAGGATATTGGCTGGTATACCACAAAAGATTCGGTCGCCACATACAATATTGGGGGCATCGGATGCTGCCGTTTGTGCTAATTGGGCTCGGAGTATATATTCTGTGGCACAACGGGAGTACTTCTTTGATTAAAGGGTACTAGAGCCCTAACCTCCTCCACCCTAGCCACGTCCCGCGATCGGCGGGCAGACCACAGTCTATTAGTATTGGTTTTCGACTCTTACGGTACAATAGAAGCAGTTATACTCGTTTATTTTTCTTATGTCAAAACTCTTCATAGTTTCATCTCTTGGCTTAATGGTATGTTGCGGATTGTGTTTAAGCGGCTGTCAAAAAACCAATTCCACCAATCAGTCTCAAAGTTCTACCCCCAAAATTTATACCGATCAATCAAAATTCGCCTCTGCTTTTACTAAATGTGAAGTTAGTGAGTTACAAATTCCTTTTGGTAGTGATGCGACCTACTCTATTAAAATGTTAGGGATTACTGACGGTAAATGTGGTTATCAGGTACAGGTTCGTAATAATACTCAAGGTAAGGTAACTAGTGGTCCAGCGGACTTGACTTGTAACATGCCAACAACGTCACTTAGTCAAAACGCTCTCGGTCATCTCTTTGGGTATGATAAAGCCACCGGCATGGAAACCACAAAAGCCGAACAGGATCAACTAGAGGCAAAGTATTGTCAATCAAGTTAAGACCTTCCGGTAGGCTCCATAATCAATTCGCCCCATGCAACATTACTCTCAAGAATTCGCCAATAGGTGGTCTCAACTGACATTGCCCCAACAGCTGGGTAATGTTGGGAGTGAAGTTAGCCGGATGCTCAAATGGCGAGACAAAGACCCCATCATTGCCGAACGGGCTTTTGAACGAATGCTGGAACTTATTGATTTGACTCTTCAAAATCAGACCAACGGTCCTCGTTTGCGAGAAATTGCCCGTGCTCGGGAAGTTTTGGTTCAGACGTGGTTGGAACGATCCACTTCGGATAATGCGGAATGGGCATCTTTGAATCGGTACTTTTTCTATTTCGCCTTACTCGGTAATGCTTAACATTTTTGTCCAATCCATCTCCCAAAAGATCTCTTACTATACAACTCTAAATCTACTCACATGAGAAGAACACCCGAAGCTGGTGGACCACCAGAACCTCCCTCAACACCAGAAACATCACAGGAAAAGGAACATTTTGAACCAACCATTCGGATTGATCTTGTTCGGCATGGGGAAGCAGAATATAGCGATGAACTAGAGCAGCAAGTCGAAGCACAGGGCTACCCCTATGATAAACTCTTCCCAGCGTCCAAAACTACAGCAGAGCTTCGAGGAACGCGGGCTGGCAAGGAGGGTCGTTTAACCAAAGAGGGGAGAGCACAACTGACCATGTCCATGGAACATCTAGCCAAAAAGATTGATCCAGCCAATGAAGTAATCATAGTGTTGTCTAGCCCACAATTAAGAGCGGAGGAATCGGCAGGGGTCGTCATTGATGCCCTAAAACAACAAGGCGTTGATATTCTGGGAGCTAGGGAACATCTAGACCTTATCGATATGCAAAGACCTTGGATTGGGATATTGCAATTTCTTAAACAGAGCCCGTCTGGTGAATCTCCATTCAAGTACTGGCTACAAATGTCAGAGGAAGAGCTTCAAGAGGCAGATATTGAAGGGATAAAAAGCATTGAAGATCGGACAGGCCACTTTATAAAACTTATTCAAGCACTAGCTCGACTTAGACGAGTGGGGTGGGGCCTAGATAAAAAGACCCTTCGCGTTATTGCTGTTACTCATGATATTAATCTTATAGCTATCGCTGGTTGCGTTCCGGGCCTTAGCAAAAAAGAACTTAATGATGTTAAGCATGCTGAAATTGTCGAACTAGGTATGGACGATCGCGGTGACGCTCAATTAATAACTGATGATGAAACAGCCTAAGTATGTTCTAATTTTTTCTGGTATCGATTCCAACGCTTTGATGACTGATCTCATGATCCACGGACCCTACGGCCGTTTCCCGGCCGTTTTTTTGGTAGACGAAGGGCTTTGGCAATTGTACTTACCATCCGAGTTTTTACATCAACTTTCCGAAGAGGGGTACATGAACGCCTTACAAAAAGATTTTGTGGTCGGCTTTAACAAAGATGCGCAAAAAATGATTCAGGAAATCAGGAATTTCTACCAGTCTTATGACAAAGCCAATTCATTATCCCGTGAGAATTTTATAGACTATTTTAATGCTATGACGGATTTGGTAGTGCGTTTTTTTGAGCTCTATACCATTACTGAATTTTTCTATTCTGGGAAAATTGATCAAGAAATCTACCAATGGGCGAAACAAACTCATCCTGCTCACATTTCGCTGACAGTCAATAAATTACTTAATGGCACATACCAGGGCGATGTCTCGAGTGTGATCAAGCAATTGGCTAATTTTCTTCAGGAAATTGGTAGGATACGTTTCGAGCTAAGAGAGACCATCAATCAACTCTACATTGGTGACGGCGTTTATCTCGCCACTATGCGGTCTTTCGCTCGTCTTACTAATCGTGACGACTTTTCCGAATTAACTATACAAGAAATTCGCGATGTGATTTTTGGTAAGGATGTGCCAGACGGGAAACATCGTCGCAAACTACTCGCAGTCCAACAAGAGGGTGGCGAATGGCGGTTCATGTCGAATGATCGAGCTCATCAAATATTGTCTAGTGTTCAAAGATCTATCGGATCTCTTGAGGAACTGCATGGGCACACAGCTAGCCCCGGCAAAGCGCAGGGCATTGCGAGAATCTATTCGCTTAGTCGCTCCCCTGATTTTGATAGATTCAACCAAGGAAATATTTTAGTAGCTAGTACTACCGGTCCAGAGTTTATGCCTGCCATCCAGCGAGCCGGAGCGATTGTGACCAATGAAGGCGGTCTAATGAGCCATGCGGCGGTTGTGGCTAGAGAATTTGACATTCCTTGCGTAATTGGCACAGAAATCGGTAATCTTGTTATTAAAGAGGGTGATCTAGTTGAAGTTGATGCTGACAGGGCTATAGTAAAAATATTAAAAAGAGCTAATGGATAAACAACTTACAAAATTAGTCAGGGAATATGGCAGAGAATATTCTTTGTTCCGAACCATTCTGTTGAACCATGTAATGAATTATGAATTTCCGCAGGAACTTGCTCCGATGCCGCCAGTTAATAGCTATGCAGTTTATCGGGGGAAGGGTTTGGTGTATGGCTATCACAGCGAAGCAGTCATGCCAATTATATTCAAAAGGATTACCGAGATGGCTCATGACGATATTAAGACAGTCGAGAAGAGGTTAGATGAAATACAAGAGCTGTTCAACTGGCTAAAACCTTACTATACATTCCAGCGACATATTACGAACGTAGCGGAATTAAAAGAGTTTTATAACCAATATCGTCGTTATTTTTTTCTACAAAGTTTTATTCGGGCTGTCCCCGAAATAGATATACCGATTTTAATTAGAGAACGTGGCCAAACCATCCGAGAAGAAATCCAAAAATACGGCGAACATGCCGAGCTGGTTTTTGAAAGTGCCCTTTTATTTCTATACCCCAGCCTAGGAAAAGATTGGCGTTTCCTCTTGCCAGAAGAAGTGTGGGAAGGGAAAGCGACTGATCCTGAAACGCTACAGGCTATTAAAAAACGGAAAAAGGGATATGTGTTATACAAAGAACATTTCTATGCGGGATCTGAAATCGATGAGTTTTTAAGTACGTTGGGTGTTGTTGTAGAAGATCCTTCCCAAGATGATATTCAAGAATTCAGGGGACAGGTTGCGCAAGCTGGTATCATCCAAGGCGTGGCAAAAATTGTCGATAGTTTTGACTCGATAGATAAAGTTATGGAGGGCGACATCCTGGTTGCTACTATGACTATGCCCCGATATCTACCGGCGATGAAGAAGGCGTTAGCTTTTGTGACAGACGAAGGTGGCGTTACTTGCCACGCAGCGATTTTGGCGCGGGAGATGAAAAAGCCTTGCATTATTGGTACTCGCATAGCTACCCAAATATTGCGGGACGGGGATCTGATAGAAGTTGATGCTGATAAGGGTATAGTAAAAATTCTTAAACGTTCTTAATGACACTGGTTAAACAATTCCCAGAGCTCTCAAAAGACGATACTGCGATTGCTGGTGGCAAGGGGGCGTCTTTGGGAGAAATGATCCAAGCCGGTATCTCTGTGCCATCTGGTTTTGTGCTACTTGCGGATGCCTTTGAAAAATTTTTAGAACAGACGGACATTAATATAGAGATCGATGCAATTTTACATTCAGTAGACCATGAAAAAGTTCATACAGTCGAAGATGCTGCCGAAAAAATCCAATCTTTAATCATGGGGGCTACGATGCCGCAAGATATTACAGAAGAAGTGCAAAAAGCGTTCGTTCAACTAGGCGCCCAGTTCGTCGCCATTCGTTCTAGTGCCACCGCCGAAGATTCTGCTAGTGCCGCGTGGGCAGGTCAACTAGAGAGTTATTTAAATACAACTGAATCCGATTTGTTAGATAATGTAAAAAAGTGTTGGGCATCACTATTTGCTCCTCGGGCTATTTTTTACCGTTTCGAAAAAGGTTTTGGTAACAAAAAAATATCGGTTGCCGTAGTCGTTCAGACAATGGTTGATAGCGAATCAGCTGGTGTGGCGTTTTCCGTCCACCCTGTCACCCAAGACAGGAACCAACTCATTATTGAAGCTGGTTTCGGATTGGGAGAGGCAGTAGTTTCTGGGCAAATTACTCCGGATAGCTATGTGGTCTCTAAAGAACCTAGACAAATCATCGATAAAAATGTTTCAGTTCAGGCAAAAGGACTATATCGTTCCTCTCATGGTAGCAATGAATGGCGAGGTATATCTCCGGAGCAAGGTACTAAACAGATTTTATCTGATGTGCAAATTCTAGAACTGACAGAGATAATTCTTCGGATTGAAAAACATTATGGTTTCCCTTGTGATATAGAGTGGGCAACTGCAGGGGGAAAATTCTATATTCTTCAAAGTCGGCCGATCACAACCCTAAGATAATCTTGAGCGACAGCGCAATCAATTGTGTTTTATTGTTCAGGTTCCATTCCCTAAGAGCCCTCTCGTACTAATCTGTGACCGAGCCAATTTAACCGATTAAGTGGCATAATAAGCTGTATGGAACCACTTGCCTCTCGCATTAGGCCACTTTCCTTGTCTGATTTTGTCGGGCAAGACCATTTAGTTGGACTAGGTAAACCGTTAAGGAGTGCGATCGAACAGAAACATCTGTTTTCGTTTGTTTTGTGGGGTCCTCCGGGAGTCGGTAAGACGACCTTGGCCAAGATTTATGCTCACGCCTTGAATGCGGACTTATTTGAACTGTCTGCAGTATCGGCTGGCAAAGACGATATTCGTAAGATCGTTGCGAAGCAAACTGACCAGCCCAAGGTTTTATTTTTAGATGAAATTCATCGGTTCAATAAAGCCCAGCAGGATTTTCTCCTGCCATATGTTGAGCGTGGCGAATTAACACTAATCGGTGCCACCACCGAAAATCCCAGTTTTGAGATCATTCCGGCGCTATTATCACGCTGTCGGGTATTTGTCTTGAACGAATTATCAGAAACAGACATGCAGAAAATTATTCTGCAAACCAATATCAAACTGGATGAAACCGCGCGGGACTGGCTGATCAACATGGCCAATGGCGACGCTAGGCAAGCGATCACCATGTTAGAAAATACTCAAAAGTTATATGGCGAGATCACCCTTGATAATTTAAAGAATGCTCTCCAAAATAAATTTCTGCGGTTTGATAAACAAGGCGATGAACACTACAACACCATTAGCGCGTTTATCAAAAGTATGCGAGCGTCGCAACCTGACGCGGCGCTGTATTATTTGGCGCGGATGGTGGATGCGGGTGAAGATCCCAAATTTATTGCTCGTCGCATGGTAGTTTTTGCGTCCGAAGATATTGGGATCGCTCAACCCACGGCGCTAGTCGTCGCCAACGAAGTATTCCGGGCAGTCGAAACTATTGGTTATCCGGAATGTGCGATTAATTTAGCGCATGGGGTGGTGTACTTAGCCAAGTGTCCCAAAAATCGGGATTCGTACAACGCCTATTTTGCGGCACTGGAAGATGTGAAAAAACATGGCAACTTGCCGATTCCGCTTCTGGTCAGAAATGCGCCGACAAAACTAATGAAAGAGTTGAACTATGGCGCAGGATATGACCCATACACCCAGACAAGTTTTTTGCCGGAAAAGTTAGTTCAAAGACGATATCTGATACAACAAATTTCCAAGAAGGACTAGGCTAGGCGACAGACTATGTTCTCGCTGCCGATCCCAACCACCGAAAGTCGGTTCTGCGAGCTGGTTTTTGGCTTGTCATTGTGGCCATAGAACCAATAAGCTATGAACCCTCTGGGCGAGCTTTCCAGCTCGCCCTTTTGATTTTGATGATAAACTTACAGATAGAGAGTGAAACTATTTTTAAAAAATTGCGGTAACAAACAATCAGATGGATACATCCAAACATCGTCCGACTATCGGTTTGGCGCTTGGGAGCGGAGGCACGCGCGGAATTGCTCACATTGGCGTCATCAAAGTTTTGGAAAAAGCCGGTATCCCGATTGATTACATTGCTGGCTCTAGCATCGGCGCAATGATCGGCGGACTTTACGCTTTACACAAAGACATTAACATCGTCGAGAATATCGCTCTGTCGGTCGATTGGCAGACCTCGATTTCGCTGATCGATCCCAGTATGAGACAGGGATTAGTCAAAGGCGCAAAACTGGAGCAATTTTTACGTGACCAAGTTGGATTTGCCGAAATCGAAAAACTCCAAATCCCGCTCAAAATTATTGCTACCGATTTGGCGACTGGTCAGATGGTTTGTTTGGACAAAGGCGACTTGATCGAAGCCATCCGAGCCAGCATTTCTGTTCCTCTAGTTTTTAAGCCGGTTAGTTATCGCGGTTGGACTTTGGCTGACGGTGGTTTGTCGATGCCGGTGCCGGTAGAAATAGCCAGACAAATGGGTGCCGATATTGTGATTGCCGTAAATATTGAAGGTGATTTATTTGACTATCGTCGCAGTCTTCGACCGGGGTTAGCGGCGATCGCTCTCACTTCCATCGATGCTCTGCGATATCACTTAGCCGAACAAGAAACCAACACAGCGGACATCGCTATCACCATTCATAGTCGGGGCGGCAAGCTCCTCGAAGAAGTAACTTGGGACGCGAAAAAATTGATCTCCGCCGGTGAACGATATGCCAAACTGGCATTGCCCAATATTCGAGAACGTCTTGGACAAATTTAGATTTTTTATCGTGGTTTGGTCGCGACAACTCCAAGGCTTGCTTTTGCAAACTACACGGCGATATCTCGTCGGTTGAACGCAATTAACCCAGCCATAATTGCCGCTACGATAATCCCAGCGAATACCCACAAATTTACATTATCGATACTAGCGGTCGTAATAATCGCATCTGGTGTGCCATAGTAGTAGAATATCGAAAGCCATTTTAGGTTTTCCCAATCGGCGTTCAGTTTGGCAAACAACTCCACCACGAAAGAAATGATGACAAATAATAGTGGTAGCAAAGTTGCCCGTCCTCGCTCTGCCACCATGGTCGAAAACATCATTGCGAGCGCGAAAATACTCACAAAAAACAGGATGGCTACACCAATAAATGTCCAGTATCCCTCAATTGGCGCAGTCGTGATGTCTAGACGATAGGCTTGCCAGAGCATTCCCCCGATAGTTGCTGTAGTCAACGCCACTATGCCTATTACTCCAACTGCTAGTTTGCTGAAAAAGATTTGTGTTCGGGTTACTGGTTGAGACAACAGCAAGGCAATTGTGCCTTGTTCCACTTCTCCGGCAATTGCTCGAGAAGCAAACCCAATCATAAACGCACACACTGCAATCACCCAGAAAAACTTCAGATGTTCCAGCGACAAAAATCCCTCAAAACTCATCCCATTGTCCAAAAAATTTCCTCCCCCCAGTGCCTCGCGAATTTGGACCGGAATTTTATTAAATATTTCAGTATAATTTGTGCCCAAATCTTGAGCGATGGGGTAGATAAATGTCAAAAGCATACTGTACAGAAACAGGCCACCGCAGTAGAAGAGGATGGTCGACCAGTAGCTTTTTAGGGTTTGCCAAAAAATCGGCCAGCTCATCATCGATACCAGGTTAAAAATATATCTTCAAGAGTTGATTGGGTAATCGCGATATTGGTGATGGGGTACTGGTTAATTCGCGCCAACACCGCGTTGATCTCCCCCTGCCGCACTTGAAATTTAACTGACTGGCCATTACGCTCCGTCACCATCAATCCGGCCAGTTCAGCCTCGGTGGGTACTGTTTGAAAAGTAACCTCGACTATCAGATTGCTTCGGTTGATCAGAGTGCTGACCTCTTCTACCGCCACCACCCGGCCGTCTTTGATGATTGCCACCCGATCGCAAACTTTTTGCACTTCAGCCAAATCATGCGAGGAAAAGAAAATTGTTGTACCACCCCGTTTTAAACTCCGCAAAACTGCGTAAAAATTTTGCTTGACGATTGGATCTAGCCCATTAGTCGGCTCGTCTAAAATTAGCAGTCGCGGCCGATGCATTAACGCTTGAACCAGCGCTAATTTTTTGCGATTGCCACTTGAATAATTCTTAACGAAATGATTTGGATTGAATTGCAATATTTCACACAACCGTGTTAACGACAGATCATTACCGCGAGCGCGAAAAGTTCTTAGCCAGTTCAATAATTCTTGTCCGCGCATAAATGGATACAAAAACGGTTCGCTCGAGACATAACCAATACAGCGATGAATCGCCAGTGCGTCCCGATGAGCATCAAACCCAAACAAACTGACACTGCCAGTTTGAGGCCGGATGAAGTCTAGCATCAGGCGGATGGCAGTAGTTTTACCAGCCCCATTGGGGCCCAGAAACCCAAAAATCTCTCCCTCGTTCACAGAGAAGCTAAGACCTTCTACCCCCCTTACACGCCCATAGTACTTGGTCAGGTTGTTGGCTTCAATTACTCCCATAAAGGTCAATGTACACCCAAAACTCGCCTCCAATCAAGCTTTTTGGCAAAGTGGCCTAGCTTAATATGTTATGAGGCGATACTTCTTGCGGCAGGTTGATTAGAGATGCCGGAATTTACAATTTTAGTACCCAGACAACTGGACAATTCTTTTTTAACCGTTTTAAGATTGCTGATACACTAGGCTGGTAAAGGATCACATTTATGGGACAGATTGCTGGAATAACCTTAGCCGGAATTAGTATGTTGGTTGGTCTTGTTGGAACAATCGTACCGATTATTCCGGGTGTTCCATTTATGTTTCTGGTGGCATTGATTTATGCCTTAATCACAAAATTCGCCATTCTGACGGGAGCCGAGCTTGGTTATCTAGCTATTTTGGTTGTCTCGTCAATTTTTATTGATTATTTTGCCGGACTTTTGGGCGCCAAGTTTAGTGGTGCTTCCGGCAAATCGTTATTAGTTGGCACATTCGGATTTCTACTTGGTCTCATTCTATTTCCACCGTTTGGTGGTTTTATCGGCATGTTCGTCGGTATTGTTACTGGTGAAATTTATTTTTTCAACAAACCTAAAACTGCCATTCGGGCCGCCAGTGGGGGAGTCTTGGGCACATTAGCGGGAATGGTGCTCAACTTTCTCCTCGGTCTGACTTTTGTTAGTCTATTTTTAGTCTTTGTGCTTTAGTTGTCGGTTACTACCGCAACAACATCAAAGTTTATTTGTCATATCTCTTTTTGCCGTAACAGATATAATTAAGCAGTAGAGCAATAATTTATTTTAGGTTAATTCTTATGGCCAAGAAAAAATTTAATATTATTTATGCTGTTATTGGACTCCCAATTTTGTTTGGCTTAATTTGGTATGGTGCTAGTTTGGGTATCGGAGTTGCTCCCCAAACTAATGACGGTACCACACCCACTAATCGAACAGAAAACACCGCCGGAGCTAACACAGCTCAAGAGCAGTTAGATGGTTTGCCAAATAAGATCCTGATCGCCAATGTTCCATTTACCTCTCAAGCGCCTACTGGCCAATGGAGTGATGACCGTCAACAGAATGATTGTGAAGAAGCCGCTGTGTTAATCGGAACAAAGTGGATGATCGGCGAATCGATCGGCTCTACGGAAAACGCTCTCGCGCAACTTCTGACACTTTCGAAATTAGCCGAGAGTATGTTTGGCAGTTATGTTGATTCTTCTGCCGCCGATACTTTAAAACTGTTCCAAAAATATACTGATACAACTCAAGGCCAAGTCAAATATGACGTTACGATGACCGATATCAAAACCGAACTGGCGGCTGGCCACATCCTGTTATCGCCCATGAATGGCCAAGCCTTAAACAATCCTAATTTTACCGGTGCCGGTCCGGAACGACATTTTTTGGTCATTATTGGCTATGACGACAAAACCGGCATGTTTACCACTCAAGACCCAGGGACGCGTAAAGGGCAAAATTATCGCTACAAATACGAGACTCTCTTTGCCGCCATGCGGGATTATCCGACCGGAGATCACGAAAAAATTGTCAGCAACCGACGAGCTGTCATCATCGTTAATAAGGTTTAGATTTTCTTAACTTATCCGACATTTTAGCCGTCCCGATATCGCAATGACCGAAAATTGTTTCGGCTAGGTTTCTGGATGGCTTCAGTCCCTCGTTATTGACATAATGAGGTTTTTGTGCTATAATTAGATAGAAAAGTAAAAATAAACAAATCAGTCGTGGAAAACAAAAATCAAATCCCACAAACCATTTTTAGTATTATTCTCACTACCGCCAAGACAGCCGTCTTGGTTTTGTTAGTATTGTTCACAGTTTCCAGCCCACGTCAGGCCTTGGCTGGTAACGCCTTGCTGGGTCAGGAGTCGGCCATTATTACCCAAACCAACGCCATCCGAGCGGAAGCTGGTCTGCCAGCTTTGACATTTGAGGCTCGTCTAGCCCGATCAGCTGCTGCCAAAGCCAATGATATGGCTACCAAGGGCTACTTTGATCACGGTAATCCTGACGGCTATCGGATGTCCTATTGGATTAACAACACCGGCTATACCTATACCTTGGCTGGCGAAAACCTCGCCAAAGGATTTTCTAGTGTTACTCGACTAATGAATGCTTGGGTAGCCAGCCCTTCTCATTATAAGAATCTAGTTGAGCCACAGTTTACCGATATTGGCATCGGCATGGCTGAAGGTTGGTATGACGGTCAATCCACTCTGTTTGTTGTCCAACATTTTGGAGCCGAAGCCGCTCCACTAATAAAGGATGTGAGCCAGTTTGTCTCCGGAGTAACTGCTATGGTTGCTCCCTTGGTTGAGACCGTAGCTGGCACCACCGAGGGGCAAACGATCGTTAATAATTCCACCCCACTAGTTTCTCCTACTGTTGTCAAACCAGTTCAGACGTCGATCGCCAACAGCGCTATAACCAATTCATCTCCAACTCTCCATTTTCTGCCGTCCATCAGTCTTTTACCCCAACCTGCCCAAGCCGGAACCGTGACGCCTTGGGTTAATTCCACCGATCAGGCTCCCATTTGTCCGAATATGGCTTGGGCGATCTTGGTGATGTTGATAGTCGCTATCCTTGCTTATTTTGTTGATTTCAAGCTGATTGTGCTAATTCGAGACCGGTTGGCAAAAATTGCTTCCAAAACCATTTCCACCCAGCCAAAATAAACTAAAATTTGGCATCTTTTGACGCCCCGATTTGTCTCTCTGCCCCACGCTGGGCAGACTTTTTGATTTTGCTTGACGGGGACAGGATTTCTGGCTAACCTTAGAAAGACATGAGAGGGGAGGGTCTTTGGGGTTTGAAAGCAAGATGAACAGTTACACACATCACGGTAGTGGTTTATAAAAGAAACCTGTTGTTTCTTGGTTTTTTGTATAATGAATTATTAAATTATAAAAATCTAAAAATTATATTCGTTTGCTAAATACACATACAGTCATGAGTAAATTGAAACAGGTAGCCACTCTTTTTTACTGGGTGACAGCTTTTGGCTTAGCGTTAGCGCCAATGCTAACCGCCACTCCAGCTTGGGCCACATATATTGATCCAACTGGCGGTCAACCAAGTGATATCGGCCCAGTGTGTAGTCCCGCTGTGGATTTGATCTCTAACGGCAGTTTCGAAGTGCCGGTAGTTGATAATGATTCCAACTGGGACATTTTCCCAAGCGACCCCAACAATGATTTAGGGAGTAACTTGTGGTGGGGCGCGGAATGGGTAGCCCCCGGCGAAGGTGCACCTAATTTTGCCAATCTTGAATTACAGAAAGCCCCGCTCAACGGCTGGTCTGCTCAAGCCGGCGATCAATGGGCAGAATTGGATACTGACTATGACGGCCCCGGTGGCAGCATCGGTGGCGAAGCCGCTTCCATCCGTCTGACCCAGAATATTAAAAACACCAAGGGAGGCTGTTATTATAATTTGGAATTTTATACTTTGCCTCGCCCCGGTTACGGTCCAGAAGATAATACTATCGAAGTCAGCTGGAACGGTGTCGTAATCGATACAATTACTACAGATGGTTCGTCTCTTACTCAACCAGATTGGGCTTATCACCAATATACTGTTCAGGCCGATGATTTAACCGCCGATCTTTCCTTTACCGACATTGGCATTCCCAATTCCTTTGGGATGCTACTAGATAATGTTCAAATTCACTGCATCGAAGAAAAAACGACGATCGTTGCTCACAAAATTGTCTGTGATTCAGAAGAAGATTTGCCTAACTGGGGTATCGGTGGCGAACCAATTACTGCTACTACCGCCCAAGATTTTGTTACTTCCCGCCAAGGTAGATGTCATTTTCAGGCAGGCTGGCAGTTCCAATGGGCGCCAGAAGGTACTTCAAATCCCGGAGACACCATGATCGGAGAAGCGGGTGGTTGGAACACCCTTCCCGCAACTGACGGAGATGGCAAGACAACGATTACTCTTACTGCCACCGACATTGCTGGTAGTAGCTATCTTTGGTTCCGTGAAGCCTTACTGGAAAACTATGTTCCGTTTAGTAGCTGGCTGTCTGATGGTTCGAACACTCCAAGTGCCGATGATGAATTTTCCGCTGAAGTTTATGCCACTACTGATGTATTAAACTATGACAACTACGATCGGATCGAAGATGTTGAAAACGGTGGCATCAAGTTAGGTCAAACTTACTACGCCGTTGCGTTTAATGTTCTGGCCGAGCCAGAAGAAGATCCGTGTGATTTCGGCGAGCAGACCGGTTGGTTCGGCCAATACTATGATTACACCGCCAACCATCAGGACATGAACTTGCCGACTGGCGTCTGGCCAGACAAAACTCACGGTGATCCGTTGAGCAAGACTGCTACTTGGACGGCCGATTGGTATGATTCTGACTACTTTGTCAGAAGCCAAGTTGATCCTAGTCTTAATTTTGGGAACGATTTCTTCCCATTGGATAGTCCTGTACTCGTTGAAGACCCTGCTGGGAGCGGTCACAACTATCACTTCGGTGCGCATTGGAGCGGAAAGGTTACTGTTGGTACAGAAGGGGATTACAACTTTGCTCTCAAATCGGATGACGATGCTTGGGTTTATCTTGATGGCGAATTAATCAAAGACAACTCTGGCATTCATCAGCCACAAGAGAATAATGGTTCGGCGCACATGACGGTCGGCACTCACATTGTCGATATCTTCTTCGCAGAACGGCATACGGTCCAGTCTTACATGGCATTTGCCTTTGAAAACCAAGACTTGCTGATTGTTCCATACAACGACGAGTGTCCCGTTCCAGTCCCGACCCTTTCGATCGATAAGACTGGCGTTTACGATCAGGCTGGTCAAATTGATTACACCATTACTTGGAGTGTTGAGGGTGAAGGCACACTCCATAACGTTACTATTACTGATGCTATTCCAGCTGGTACGACGTATGTGCCTAGTGATCCATCCGGTATCCCTGCCGCTGGAGTAGTAACTTGGATCTTGGGTGATAAAACCGCTCCAGATTCGGGTACCATTCATCTAATTGTTTCAATCGATTCTTACGAACCATGGGCGGACAGTCACAGCGACTTTACCCAAGGTTTGCGCAAAGATAATACTCCAGTAGTTGAAGAAAGAAGCCACCCCGATAAAGCTCTGGGCGTAGCCGAAAACAATGACACAATTAATTTTGTTTCACTCGGCTTCGGCGGTAGTTTGGTGCTTCATTTCAACAACTACATCTTAGACGGCGCTGGTGCTGATATCGCCGTTACCGAAACTAGCTATGGCGAGCCATCTGACACCAACTATCCGGAAAAAGTGGAAGTGTTTGCTTCCCAAACTGGTAATGGCACAGACTGGGTATCGCTTGGTAGGGGGATCCAAGACCAAGACTTCGATCTCAATGGCAGCGGTTTGGCTTGGGCTAGATATCTGAAATTGGTTGATGTCTCCAACAAGGCTGACGCTCATTTCCCAGCCGATGCCGATGGTTACGACATTGATGGGGTAGCGGCCTTACACTACGCGCCTGCCGAATGTTCAATTGATAATACCGTTCAAATGAGCGGCGATCCAGCATCAGATGATGTTCCGAAGATCGCTATGGTAGCAGTAGTTGATGACGGTCTAGTCCACGCCAGCGATACCACTACTACCACTATTAGTGATATCTGTAATCCTCCCAT
Source organism: Patescibacteria group bacterium (assembly GCA_041649135.1). Lineage (GTDB taxonomy): Bacteria > Patescibacteriota > Kazan-3B-28 > Kazan-3B-28 > Kazan-3B-28 > JAKLDB01. Next base: position 108,389 of record JBAZNQ010000001.1, read on the forward strand.
CCCCGATGACCCAGAGGATACTCACACTCTGATTAGTGGAATGAAGTTCAACGACCATGATGGTGATGGTGATAAAGATGAAAATGATGGGGGACTGGCCGAATGGAAAATTTATGCCGCCCAATTAGCTGCTAGCTTTGAAGTCGATTCACACGGCGATATTACTGGTACGCCAGTTGATTCACCAATTCTTGAGAACGGTGTGGAATATCTGATTCGTGTAAGCGATACCTTTAACGCTGGTGACTCCATTACCGCCGATGCTAAATATTCCATTCGCACCGGTAGTGAGTGGACTGATATAGTTGAAAACTACGTTGGATATGGTCCAGCCTTGCTTGATCTGCAGTTGGATGGCACATCTCCGAACTGGGGTAGTTACAGCCCAGCCCATATTTATTGGTATGCCATGACTGGTACAGGAGCGGCTGTTACATTCCAAATCTATGACATTTTTGCTTCCAACAATGTTGGCACACTCGATGTCTCCCTGTATCGTGTCTTGGATTTCACTCTGACTGACGGAACTGGCAATTATTCATTTGATCTACTCAACGTCGAGGGTGATGTCATTATTGCCGAACAAAATCAAACTGGTTGGACCCAAACCGCTCCCGCTCCGGTTGACTACTATACTGTTCCATCTGGTGGAGAAGCTAGTAACCAAGATTTTGGTAACTACCAAATTCCAGCAGAGCCACGTCTTGGTTCGATCACTGGTATCAAATTCGAGGATCATGACGGTGATGGCGTAAAAGACGGTAGTGATGATCAACCATTAGCCGGTTGGACTATCTACCTTGATGCCAATGACAATGGCAGTCTTGATAGCGGCGAATTGTCTGATGTAACTGATGATGCTGGTGTCTTTAGCTTCCCCAACCTCTCGGCTGGTACCTACATTGTTCGTGAAGTTTACCAAGATGGTTGGACCAAAACCTTCCCGAGTGCCTCGGCTTACAGCTTGATCATTGGAGATGGAGAGGGTAACGACTGGGATTGGATCGAGATCGATTTTGGTAACCATGAAGGCGTTGTCGACTCACAGGGCACAACTCCAACTGGTAGTTCAGGCAGTAGCAGCGGATATTACACTCCAGCGCCAACTCCTGATCCTGACGACGGAGATGTACTGGGCGAGCAAACTGGGAGCAACGGTAGTGGTAGCGGCGCTAGTGATGAAGCTGTCGGTGGCGAACAAACCCTGCCTGTTACTGGTACATCGCCATGGGTCATACCGGTAATGTTACTATTAGCTCTTGCCGTACTACTAGTCGAATCTCGTTGGTCAAAACGTACAAATTAAAAAAGTGTCTTATTAGTTGATCAATTTGAGCCCCGATACATCGGGGCTCAAATTATATTTCACCCTAGGATTATGCTATATTTGGGGTAGTAGTTATATTGGTCTAATCTTTTATCGGAGACATTATGAAAGATAGATTAAATGGGCACCACGTCGGTATGGTCTTGGGCGCCTTTGCCGTTGTCGTCCACATCATTTGGACGATCATGATCGCGCTGGGCATTGGCCAGACTTGGATGGATTGGATATTTGGGTTGCATATGATCACCAACCCAATTACTGTTATCACCTTTTCTTGGGGAACAGCCGTTCTGCTCTGGATCGTTGTTCTAGTGGTAGGGTATATCCTCGGCCATATCTTTGCTTGGGTTCACAATTTGATTCACAAGAAATAAGTTAGGTTTACGCATCGTTGATCAATGAGCCCCGGTTTTCCGGGGCTCAAATGGTCAGACATGCTAAGATATGTCTATGGATTTATCACCCAAACGCCGCATCATCACCCTAGATCTCCTGCGCGGTTATTTTCTGTGGGTAATTTTAGTTGACCACATCTACCGGTTCCCCGGTTTCTTTGAGATTTTCACCGGCAAAGGATTACTTTGGGCGTCGGCCGCCGATGGTTTCTTCTTGGAATCCGGTGTCTTAGTCGGATATTTGCGGGGGCGGGAAACCCGCACTGGTAATTTTGGATTAGCGTGGAAACGACTTTGGCTTCGGGCGCTCGTGCTATATGCGTGGTCGATCGGACTGACTTTATTATTTACTTTGCTGGCCTACTGGTTGCCAAATTACGTCGGTATTAAATCTGGTTTCGCTGACGATCTATCGACGTTACAATTGCTTTGGCAAACTCTGACTTTTCAATATTCCTATGGTTGGACGGACTTTTTGCCTTATTACACGATGTACATGGTTTTTGCTCCACTCGCTCTTTGGTTGATGAACAAACGTCAAACTTGGTTGGTGCTATTTACCTCACTTATCATTTGGTTATTTCGAGGACACAATCCATTCTTGGCATGGCAAGCGTTATTTTTTATCGGTCTGACTGGCGGTTATTATTTTCCGGAATGGGAACAATTTTGGCATCGGTTATCTCTTACCGCCCAGCGGTGGGTGCGTTGGTCGAGTGTTAGTTTAGCGTTGGTAATTTTAGTGACCAATTTATGGATTAAACATTTTTACGGTTATGAAGGTGGTTGGTTAACTCACTGGTTTGACAAATGGACGCTTGCTCCCGGCCACTTGATCGTCGGTATAATTTGGTTCATCGGTTTATATTTGTTGGTTCGAGGCATAGAACCGATCGTTGCCAAAATTACCGGCTGGTTACTTTTACCGGCTGGTCGCAATTCGCTGGCGACTTACATTTTTGAAAGCTTTGTAGTGGTGGGTGTCAATTTGTTGCTACCGTATCCCAGCACTAGTTTTTGGGTTAATACCGCTATCAATCTCTCTGCTATTACTGTTGTCTGGCTCTTTACTTACTTCTATGATCGCCGGCGAACTGCCCGTCGTCTGACTAGTTCTCCGATCGCTACTTAGCGTCTGATAGTTACTTTTACCAAAGGTAGTTTTTGCCGTATGATGAATGCAGTCACAACCTATGGTAACTGATTGGTGGAGTATTTTTATTAGTCATCTGACCGGTGGTCTCGTCCAGATGAGTGAAACAGCCGGTTTATTCTGGTCGGGTTTAATTAGTCAATTTTCACTTACCGGATTGCTCGACTTAATTTTAGTGGCCGCGTTACTCTGGTGGCTTTATCGCCGGTTGCGTCGTAGTGAATTGATCGGTATCTTACCGCGGATTTTCATTTTATTAATTATTATTTTAGTAGCGCGTATCTTGGGATTTTGGGCGCTCTTTTATGTTGGCGGAGCTTTGTTTATTATCACTCTGTTAGCGCTCTCCGCCTTGTACGCGCCGGAGATCAAGCAAGTTCTGATTACCGATTTAAAACTTGACCATCATCCACGTGCCACTATCCGTAATGTTAGTACCGCCGATTATCAAACCGCTATCAAGACACTAGTTGAGGCGCTCGCCGTGCTGACTCGCGCTCACAAGCCGGCTTTAATTGTCATTAAACGAGACAAACCCCTCACTCGGTTAGTTGATAATGGCACCAAGATGAATTCGCCTCTACGCGCCGATTTGCTAATTGATTTTTTTGCTAATGGTTCAGTTTTGGGTAAGGGTGCCGCTATCATTGATGGCAACAAAATTATCGGGGCTGGTTCTACGCTCTTTCGGACCAATGCCCGCATCTTATTTAATCCCACCCATCCCATGATCCAGCGTGCCGCTCGCGAACTTAATGCCGTCATTATCATTGCCACCAAAACCACTAGCGATATCAACGTTGTGGCAGGGGATAACACTTACAAAAATCTCAATTTGGCCGATCTTTCCAAACTTCTGCAGAACATATTGGTTTATCGTCGGATTTAAATGCGTCTCAATTCTCCCAATATCATGCGCTGGGTAATCCTGATCGCCGCCGTTTTGGTTTGGATCAACATTTACTCATTTCTCGATCGCACTACGACCATTTCCGCTCCGCTTTTGATCGAAAATCTTCGAAGTGATTTTGCGATTGCCGAACCAATTACGGTTGTTAATGCTACTGTGAGCGGCGGAATTCGCGATTTTGCCAGTCTGACTGATCAGACTTTTCAATTTACGATCGACGCCTCATCCATTGCCGCTATCGGTCAATACACTCTCGAAATTAAACCCAAATTAGTGCCCAAATCGGTCAAAGTGGTTGCGATCGAGCCTCAACAACTGACCGCGACGATCGAATTGGTTGCCAGCAAAATTGTTCCGGTGTCGGCTCTCTCTCGCGGTATGACTAATGACAAATATAGTGTCTACTCACTAACTGCTGTGCCAAGTCAGGTCCAAGTTTTTGGAGCGCCGTCATTGTTGGCGCAAATCTCGGAAGCTCGCACTTATGCAGATGTTTCTCGTCGCAAAAATTCCTTCACCGCTCCGGCTTCGGTTGCGGTTGAAGATGCCAATAACCACGTTATTCATTCACTCCGAGTTGAACCTAGTAATGTCAAAATCACCGTCGAGATCATCGCTGGGGCTGGGATTCGCAATCTTGGTTTAAAACCATCTTTTATCGGTGAATTACCGGGTGGTTTTTGGGTCAAAGAAGTAAAATTCGATCCTTCGGTTGTCCAAGTGCGTGGTCCTCAACAGATTTTAGAAGCTCTCTCATCGCTCTCATCAACGGCTATTAATTTGTCCGACCATCGTAGCGACTTTAACGAACAAGTGGCTGTCGATCTGCCGAGTGGTATCGAAATCGTTGGCGACAACTTGATCATGGCACAAATCTTGGTCGGCTCTAGCGAGGGTACTCGTCAATTGGAAATCGTGCCCCAGTATGTTAATGTAACCGAAGGTTTCAGCATTACCGCCACCAATCCTGCTAGCATCCAAGTTGTGGTTTCTGGCGACCCTAAAGCTGTTAATCAGCTCACTCGCCAAGATATTAAACTAAACCTCGATTTAAAAGGCACTCTGTCTGGCGCCAATCAAATTGTCCTAACGCCGGCGATGTTCTCCGCCCCTCCCAACATTCAGATCGTTTCCTTCACTCCCGACAAAGTCGAAATCGTCCTGACGAGACTCTAAAATAATCTCGCCAATTTCCCCAATTTATTCCAATCTCATCAAGAAAGTTGGTCTTTTCCATTGGTTAGATTGTTAAGATTGGTTAGATTCCGTGCAAACCCAAAAGCTTGACCCAAAGCCGCTTTTTCTATATCCTATATCCGTCAGGTGGTTTGCCGATTCTGGCAAAAATCAATCCACCAGCACCTTAAAGACTAGCCGACACAAGCTGGCCTGCGGGGTGAGAGAAGGAGACTGGGATGAAACTCCTGGCCGCCATTAATGTTGTCCTGGAATTCCTCGGGGCCTTGATTGTCGCCAAACAAGACAAGGAAGGTCACTTTGCCCGTGTGAGAGAGTTGCTCACACAGCTCAAGACCCTCGACGAGGAAGCTCTTGGTAGACTGCTTCAACGGATGAACTATGTCCGTGTGATCCTGACCCAGAACACGCTCCTCCCTACCGCAGAAGCCATACAAAGGTTTATTCTGAGCCAAGTCATCCAGATCATTGATTGCGATACCGAACTATTTATTCCTGATTACTGGGAGGTGGTCGAGCACCAGAAGGGTGGCAAGCTGGAGTGGAACCCAGAGAAGATTCAGCTCTATCTCTCGAACGCACAAAATGACAACAGTGACATCGAGGGCCACGAGCTCTGCCGTGAGCTGAAAGGCAAGCGGGTCTTAAACGATTGCGTCCTTGATTGGCTCATTGCCCATCCCGAGTTCATCCCCGAAGAATGGAAGGGTAAATATATCTTCTTCTGGGGTACCATCTATCGCGACTCGAGTGGCTACTTACGCGTGCGGTTCCTCTACTGGGACGGTGGCAGGTGGGGCAGGTGGGGCAGGTGGCGCTGGAACTATCGCCGGCTCGACGACAAATTGCACTCCAACGAACCTGCGGCTGTCCTCGCAGACGCAGCTTAGCTTTCGGTTCTGAACTCGTGGGGTCAATAGACCTCTGACATCAGAACCATTGTGCGCCCGCCCCCTCTGGGGCGGGCGCTTATCGTATAATGTTATGGCGGTATACTTTTTACTCGGTCATTCTAGGCGAAGCGAAGAATCTATAATTAACTCGTCATTCTGGCCTGCCTGCCGGTGGGCAGGTAAGTCCAGCCCCGAAGGTGCCCCGTTGGGGTAGGACGCATCCAGAATCTTCCTCTCGTCATTCCCGCGCCACCTTCTGTCATTCCCGCTCCACTCTTCGTCATTCCCATTTCTCTCTTCGTCATTCCCGCGAAGGCGGGAATCCAGAAAAGAACATAAACTTTTAACTCTTCACTCTTCACTCTTCACTCTTCACTCTTCACTCTTCACTGCCCCCATTATGTCTTACCCCGAATTTATTGTTTTAGATATCGAATCCACCGGCGTCGACTCCAAACACGACGACATTATTGAATTCTCTGCCGTCAAACTCAATGCTGCAGGTGAAATTATCGATCAACTCGATACTCTAGTTTCCACCAAACTTCTGCCACTTCGCCCACTAGTAGTTGCTCTGACTGGCATTAAAGATGAAGATTTTGAAGGTCAGCCGAATTTGGAAGCAGTCTTACCCAAAATCGAAGCCTTCTGCGGCGATTTGCCGATAGTGGGTCATAACATCAGTTTTGATGTTGAATTTTTACATGCCAAAGGGTTGAGCTTGAAAGGCGACTTGCTCGATACGTTGGAACTTGCCCAAACAGTTCTTACCAAACAACCAGCTTATAGTTTGGAAGGTCTCTGCTGGCGGTTCAATTTTCCCCATCAACCGTCTCATCGCGCTATGGCTGATGTTTTGGCTACTGTTGATTTAATGAAATTCCTAAGCCAGCAAATTGCCGATCTTAAAGCCGGTACGCGCAAAAAGGTTTTGGATACTCTGCCGGAAAAATCTTGGAACTGGCGTTGGCTGTTTGCAGAATCTTCTTTTGTCATCCCGAGCGAAGAACGTTCGACGTTCGGAGCGAAGAATCTAGGACAAAGTCCGCACATCACTCCCCACACGAGCAGTCTGATCGGCAGTCTCAATCAGGCTGAACAATTCTTACCAGACATCAAAACCGCTGAAACCGGCAAAATCAATTTTATTGAAACCCATTTTTCAATTGACCAACTGTCCCTTGCCCTAGCTCACGCCATTGCCAAAAAACCGGCTGTATTAGTCGTGCCATTCAACGCTTGGCGAGAAATTGATTGGGAAGCAGTCGGCCAAGCCCATAACCTTAAACTGGCCGTTCGTGATCGCCAAGAATTTTTCTATCAGGCAGATAGTGAACTGGAATTGGCCAAATCTATGCCGTCCATTTCCGCTACCGAAGCAAAATTGATCACCAAAGTTATCTTGTGGCGCAACGAATGGGGGAGCGACCCGTCAAAATTGTATCTGGTAAATGATGAGCTCTATCAATGGGAACAAAAATTTGCTCCCATTGAAGTAAAAAAATCTCAACTTCCCGAACATGAAAAAGTTGATCTAATTATTGCCACCACCAGTTCCGTATTAGAGTTGGAAAATTTGGCAAGATACAATATCATCGTGCTTGATCCATTGAGTGTCGAGGAATCAGCGATGCGTATTAAATCTCGCACTCTGTCGTTAAATTACTTTAGCGCACTAGTTTCAAGTCGTCGGGATTTTGTACATCTCCAGATTCGTCCCAAAGATGTCAAACTGGCAGATTCATTATTCAAAATTCTTAACGATGTTAGTAGCAAACTTGCGGCTTTGAGCCCCATGTTGGTGGCGTGGTACGCCGCTAATCCGCCCAGCAATGTCTTTGACCGCAATACCGAACTCTCCGGTGTCAACATGACTGATGAATTGCGCAGTCAGCTTGATCTGATCATCGAAGACTTATCGCAATATCTTGGTGTTATCATTGATGCTAAATTGCCCAATTCTAAATCACAGATCGAACATACTGAAAAATTGATTATTCATTTAAAGGCTCTCGAAACAACGGATCCTAGCTTTAGATATTTCCTCAACGCGATCGAAAATCGATTCTATTTGGATATTCTTCCCGCTCATCCAGATTTTTCACTACTAGAGCGAATTTTAACAGATAGCAAATCCTGTACCGTGTTAGGCGCTGGTTTGTCCGTTCAGGGCAGGTTCAATTATTGGCACCAATCATTTGGTGAATTTAATAGTAAAGTGCTCAAAGACGATACCCCATTGGAATTATTGTTAGTGAAAGACTTGCCGGAAGGTGATGACTATCTGGAAGCGATCGGTAAATTTTCTAGCCAGATGATCGCCAACAATCCCTATTCACTCGTTTTAACTGGTTCCGCTTATGATACCGAAGAGCTCTTTGATTGGTTGTTGGCTCCCGTTACGGAAGCTGGGATCGCTCTCTCTAGCGCCAACACAACCAAAGCATTGGAGAAATTACCTGACCTAGTTGGCGCCAATCGGCATCTGGGAATTGTGGCTTACTATTGGTGGCTGGAACGAGCTCGGTTGTATTTACCAAATTTTGATTTGCTCCTGCTCGGCAAAATTCCTTTCGATCCCAACAGCCGACCGCAAGCCAAAGTGATGCAAGGGGATAATAACGGTTTCGATAGCTATACGATCCCGCGCACCACAATGAAACTCAAGGAGGTGCTTCATACTGCTTCTTTAATGAATTTCAAAACTCTAGTTTTAGCCGACAGTCGATTGGTGAAAAAAGATTATGGCGAACGGATCATCGGCTCCCTCGAAGGCTTCGTCGTCATTCCCCAAACTAGCAAAGAACTTCTCGGATAAAATAAAGGGTCGCATCATGCGACCCTTTAAAGATCTCTTGGCTATCCGGAAGAATAGCAGTCCCAACCATCGCCGTCCAACCCGCCGCTGGAGAAACCCAGCCTGAAGGCGAGTAAGACAAGGAAGCATCCTCCGAAGATGCCCCGCCAAATCCTTAGCAGCAAGGTACACCTCCACACGATAAAACTGCGATCAATATATCGTTTTTTGCGCTTCTGGTCAACAAAGTCAGGATATAGTGCTTATGTTGACAAAATGCTCATCCTATGCTACAATGAAATAATTTGGTAACCCCTGCAGTGTGCTTTGCTCTACTGCAGGGCCGACGAATCTTTGAAAATTCACCTGTCCAGCTCGCATAGCTTCATGACAAGCTTTGTTAGCAGGAAGAGTAGGGGAATGCGAGATATCACTCCCCCCAGTGGTGTCTCGCATTCCCTTACTGTCCCGTATCAAAACTAAAATAAAATTTAGTGTTTTTGTACCTTAGATGAAACAATATTCCCCGCCATTCCTATAGTGGTTTGGAGAACAAGACAGTCGAAATTGCAAAATGGCATCATTGCCGGCTGATCTCTCGAAACTAGCATTGGAATGGAGGGGCGGGACGGGAGGTGAACCCTTCTTGTCCCCCTGACCGTGCCAAAGTTATTTAATTTTGGGCCCGCTGATCAGGGGGACTTTTTTGACCCCTCGGGGTCAACCCTCCGTAGCGTTATCTATTTCGAGAAGAGGATAAATATCCTAATTCGAGAAGAGATGTACGCGTAGGACGGGTAAGTATCATTGATTTATGTCCCCCCGAGGGGATTACCAAATCAACCATCAGGGGGACTTTTTTATGCCCATATATCAGAATTTCTTGCACTATACTGAACGGCCGTTCAGTATATTGTATTGCACTAGTTTGACCCGATGGAGGATATGGGAAATAATCAAACCAGTAGCGGGGGACATTTTCTCCGCTCGTAACTTATAAATCGGTGCCGGAGGTACACCATGGGTTGCGGTCACGAGCAGACACGCAGGTTTGAAGAGAACACCACGTTGGCTGGCTTTGGTATGGCAATGTTCACATTTCTTACGCTCATCCAGACCAATGGAATCACGGCCGAGAACTTTGATGAGTTTAAGTCTAACGTGTTGGCTAGGCTTGCCGAATATGGCAATCAACTCGGTTTCGGTGACCTCTTTAAACCTAGCGCCAAGACGGAGAGTGAAACAGCTGCCCTAAGTCACCAGTTGGGTTTATGTGGACCCCCTGTACCGCTGTTTCGTTGTCATCTGCAACAGCTCTATCGGCTGCTGAAACGTTCGCAGGAACCACGGACACAACAGGGATACTACGACTTAGGGTACGAGCTGGCAAAATTACTTCAGGATATCAACAATGAGATTACCGCTCTTCAGCAAGCGCGGGACAAGAGGGAAAGCTCTAGCTGTTCCTGAAGTGTGAACGGGCAGACGCCAAATGCCGCTGACGGTTAAACTATCAGCGGCATTTTTATACCCCAAACCGTTTTTTTGTCATCCTCGGGCTTGACCCGGGGATCCAGACAAAAACAACAAAAAAGCCCATTTTCAGAAGATTTTTTACTCTCTAAAATCACCTATAAACAGCCAAAAATCGGCTCTGGGAGCAGAAAAAGTGTTGACAAAAAATTAGGCTTGGAGTATGCTCAAACTGTTGATGCGGGGGCGCACACTACAACTCGAAGACACTTTGAGGAGAGAGTCTGTGGCACCCGAAGCTTCGGGGCACGTTTTGTTTGCCGGCTTAGCCGGTCAGGATGATAGCGGAGGTCTGCTACTGTCATCCGGATAACAACATGGATACTAGTTAGCTTTAAACAAGCGGCTGGGAGATCTCTGTTCTCAAGGATACTTATATCCTTTCAGAAGAGATATCTCTTGGCCGCTTTTTTGTTTTTTCGCTCCCTGTCATTGCGAGGAGCGAGAGGGGAATGAGCGACGAAGCAACCTCATCATTTGTCGCAGGAATAGTGGAGAGGAGAGAGTGTTGTTCGGAAGCCGGCTACTAAATAATTATTTTTTGGCCCCTTGGTCTTCCGAGCTAACTCATCTCCACCATTCCCTCGATAAGCTGATTGGAAACAGTTAGTGAATCGGGAAGCAAATTGAAAAGGGAGGTGGCGTATGGCCACCAAAACAGAAGAAGAGACAGTAGTAGTGGAGTGGGGGTTGGTGACTGGGTCACCAACCACCATTAAGCCCCGCATATTCGTGCGGGTGGCGAGCAACGGGAAGTCAGGGTTGTCGTCTCATTTTAGCGACGGAAGTCGTCCGACCCCCCCATCGGATTTGGGGAAGCGCCTCGAGCGCGTCGCGCGCGAGGTGCGAGGCCTTGGCCTCGGCGCCGAGGTCGTCGACGGCAAGGTTGTTGTCGACGGGCTGGTGTATCACAACACCATCCCCAACGGCCAAACGTTGGGGGTGGACGCTAGCGGACGACCCTACCTGACCGCCAACTCTCCCATAGTGGGAGAGCTGGCAGGACGGTTACTGCCGCCCTGCTCCGAGTGGGTAGAGCTAGGGGAAATTAGAGGAGCCTACTACGGCTCCGACGGTATGAGCATTGGCCAGCCCTTGCTACACACGGTCACCCTCTCCAACGGGGAGAGGGTATTGTTGGCTATAGGAGGGGATATGGCCGACCTGACCATCTTCCCCCTTCCATAGCCTTTCCCTTTTCCCCGCGAGCATATGAGCCGCTCGCGCACCAAATCAAGCCGAAGCCGTGGCGGCCAAGTAGTCCACGGCGCTGGAGAAATCCAATGAAGCTGAACCTTTGGCCCCCTCTGCTCTTTCAAACAGAGGGGGCAGGGCACCTATGCCCAGAACTTCACCGCTGACAGGAAAAGCGTCAAGTGAAGAATAGGTGGGTGGCTCCCGTAACAGCCATTCCTCGTAAACTGTGTAGTTTGCCTGATGAGTCCAAAAGGACGAAAGGAATATATATAAAATAATTTAATAAAAATATTATGAGTAATCAAGATTTGAATCCAGAACAAAATCGAGGCGAAATCGGGACTTCATCTATTCAGTCAGAAGTTGACGGTACAATGGAAGTTACCCCAGAAGCCAAGGCTAACGATCCCGAAATTCAGCCCAAAATTGAAGGAAGTTTTGTGGTGCTTGATCCTCGTCCTCAAAGCTTAGACGCCATGATTGCATTAGTGTCTGCTACTCCAACTCTAGGTATCGAACTGACCGTCCCCGAAATTGCTAAACATTGTGTCGGCAATATTGACCCCCAACATAGTGAAGGGAAAAACATTTCTGCAATTGAAGCAGTCTCCAGCCCAGATTTTGAAATTCCTACTCCCGAAGTCCAACTTGCAACAGTTCGGGCCGATAATGATGCTATCGGAGCTATGGCAGTCATTGGTTTGCGTCGAATTGGTGTCGAGCTTTCTGATGAAACTATGGTGCGGATTGCCCGCATTGCTACCGGCGATAAAGCCAGAACCGGCAAATGGCAACCCGAAACCCGTTCCTTTGACGATCGTGATTGGGATTATGTCGGATTAGCTCGAATAGTGGCTGATTTTAAAAAGCCAGTTGCCGAACGTGTCCAACTAATGGCCGATTGGCTAATGACTGGCACTTGCGAAGGTAGTGACACTGCCATCGACATCGTCAAACTTGAGTTGGCCGAAGCCATCGCTAAAACCGATGTTTGGGTGGAAGGGAGCGTTGCCCAAGTTAACGGTGAACATCGCGGGGCTATGGCCATAGGCTACGAACAGGCTCCCGTTGTCATCGCCGCAAATCCCAACTTTAAAATTGCGGGTGGTGAACCTCATCTGAAATACACAGTCGGTCAGTGGAGTGCTGGCTATGCCGATCTTAAATCAGTGCTAGTAGAACTTCAGGCCCTAGAACCAGGTTGGGGCGGTAGCGACACCATTATTGGCTCTCCTCAAGGCGAATCTAGCCAACTCACAATGGAGCAGATTCTAGAAATAGTCGCTAAACACACAACCTTCGACGAATATAGATCAGAAGAAGACCAGATCATACTCTGACTAACACGCCGTCTCTCCGATCGAGAGGTTCGGGATATTAAAGCTGGGTCAAAGATTCTCGGAGTACGTGGCATCTCATGGAAAGAGCTACATAGGTTGCTACTTGAGGGGAAAGTGAACCGGGATACTGCAGAGTTTGCGGTCATTCAAGAGGAAGAAAAGCTGAAAGATACCCATCCCGAACCACCTGCCGGTACAATTGCTCTCTTTGATGGTAGTGAATTTGTTGACTGTGATAATGCCGTTTCTCTGCGACATCGGTTGGCAAACCGATTCGGAGAACTGGTAGTAGAATTTATACTTTCACCGGACGACATCTCTCGCAGCCAGGGTATATATACCTTCAGGGATAGTTGGGGGCTAGATCCTAAATACACAGAAGTAGAGCCGGAGGTTTATGCGAGAGAGACGAAAGCAGTCGGAATAAGAGGTATATATGCCAGTTATAACGACATACCCCTTTCACCCGAGACTCTAGTAGAACAGTTGTTAGAATTCGTAGATGTTGGTCTAGATAAAGAAATATTAAAACATTCTGGTAGAGAAATATTGTCCTTGTTGCACTCGATGTGGTGGAATAAGGACATCACGCCCGAAGAATTCTATGACTTATATGAATTCTTATCAGGTAAAGCAGAAGAAATAATTCGGCGTTCGGGTGGCTGCAAGCTAGACGAGCCCAAGTAGCTCTTCGACAAAGAACAATAATCAACCAACTTTAAATCTCCTCTTTTGTGCCGACAACGGAATGAGATTTGGAATGCGATTTTTATCCGCAAGGATAAAATCTCTCTCCTCGAGATCGCAAACTAAACCTCTTACTAGACACCAGTTGTCGGCACAAAAGAGGAGATAGACTGATAAAGCACATTGCCAATTAGTAAAAACGATTCCTTAAAAGCTTTTGAGGGCGGTATTTTGTGGATTAGCCAAGACTAGCCCACAGTAGTCCGCTCTCAATTGTGAGAGTAGGAGTGTATTCATGACTGCACTCCATAATTTCGGCTAGAAAGTCATGAGTTCTAGTCGATTTTTCGTGAAGGAGACTAAGATGGTTGAGGCGATGATTAAGCTGGTTCGCCCTCAATTAGAGGGCCATTCAGACCCACTAGCCCTGTGCCAGTGGGCCGCCTTCAAAGTGGCCGAGGGGGTAGTAGCTACCACCAAAGCCAATTGGGCAACTTTCAAAACATATCCGTCATTGGACGGATATACAATGGGGAAGTTACTCTTGCTGGTAGTCGCTGGCAAGGGCGAAGATTTTGCGGAAGAAGCTGGATATCTGTCAGAGTTGGCGATTTATGGCCCAAAAGGAGGGGAGGGAGCGTGGGTTGCCAGCTACTTGCTAGAATGCTATGAAGCACTCGAACTGATAGCTGACGCTCGCCACCTTTGGGTGGCATAGACACACCTGTAACTTTCAGCACAAGGCCCGCCGCAAGGCGGGCCTTTCACTTGTCCAAACGCCCATGGTCATACATAAATAATTTCGCCATTAGATGAACGACCGTCCAGTATATTGCGAACATTTTAACCTCTATATGTCAAGTGACCATTCCTCCATTCCCCATTGGTTAGATTGGTGTAATCGGAAAAATTGATTAGATTTGTCCCCATCCTCTAGATACTAGATGCTAAATGCTAGATACTAGTAAGTATGGACAACAGCTATTTACCGGGGATAGGAATTGCGACTGGGATGACACTAGCGGCGTGGTTGTTAGTGTTATTTTATTTTGATCCAACCACTTCTGGCGTTCCCGGTATCACTTTATTTTTTATCAGTCTAGCGGCTACTTTAATAGGTATATTGATTTTAATTTTCAATTATCTCCGCTATCGTTTTGCCAAAACGCCCGCCTCATTTGGTGTTACCATCAGGCAGGCTGTCTTGTTAGGGCTGGCCGTCTCGGGTATCCTACTATTGTTGGCTCTGGACAAGCTAAATTGGTGGAACGGGGTCGCCATCGTAGTGGCTGGTATAGTTATTGAATCCTATGCGCTGATCAAACCGGAATAAAAGAAATCTAACCAATCTAGCCAACCTTCGCCAATCTAACCAATCAAGCCGTCATTCTGGTAAGCGAAGCGCATCCAGAATCGTATAAAAAATTAAATAAGATTCTGGTCCCTGGCCGAGCAGGCAAGCCAGAATGACCAATACAGCATGAAAGATAAACTCCAAAAAATTCTTGATTCTGCTCGCAAAGAAATTACTTCAGCTCAACCTGAAGCGTATGAAGATTTGCGAGTAAAGTATCTTGGCCGGAAGGCCGAGTTGAGTTTGCTATTGCGTCAGCTTGCCGACCTATCTTTGGAAGAAAAAGTCGAACTGGGTAGTTTTGGCAACCAAGTGAAGACTGAAATTACTGAACTGTTAAAGCAATTAAAACGATCTCCAGCCGAAGGTAAATTACAAAACTTTGATCCGACTATTCCGGGAATTATTCAACCGCTCGGCCATCTTCATCCAGTTACCCAAACTACGTATGAACTGATAGACATTTTCAGAGGTCTTGGCTACGACGTTGCGACTGGTCCTGAAGTTGAATTGGAAAAATATAATTTCGACATGCTAAATATCCCTGCCGATCATCCAGCCCGTGATCAGTGGGATACTTTTTGGGTCAAGCAAGAAGATGGTGGTAAAGATAATACTCTCCTCCGGACTCATACTTCGCCCGTTCAGATCCGTTATATGCTGGAACACAAACCGCCGATCCGCATTATTAGCCCCGGCCGAACTTTTCGTTACGAAGCCGAAGATGCTACTCATAGCTCTGTTTTCTATCAACTTGAAGGACTGGTGGTTGACGAGGGGATTACGGTCGCCAATCTCAAAGCCACCCTGCAGACCATGATGCAACAGGTGATCGGTTCGGAAGCCAAAATCCGCCTTCGTCCCAGCTTCTTCCCATTCACCGAACCAAGCTTTGAAATGGATGTCTGGTTTCAGAACAAGTGGTTAGAGCTGATGGGCTGCGGCATGGTCAATCCAATTGTCTTAAAAAACTGTGGCATTAATCCTGACAAATATTCTGGTTTCGCTTTTGGTGTCGGTATCGACCGACTGGTCATGCTCAAATACAACATCAAAGACATCCGCTATTTCCTGTCTGGTAATTTAGAATTTTTAGAGCAGTTTTAAACTGTCACTTCTTGCTTTCTCTGTCATTCCCGCTCCACCTTTCGTTGTTCCCACCTCGCTCTTCGTCATTCCCGCGAAGGCGGGAATCCAGAAAAGAAAAAAGAACAACCCACAAAATGTCTGCTTATGTCTACATTCTTGCCAGCAATAAAAATGGCATCGAGCATGGAAAATAAGAATCATTGAAGAGCAGAACCCGCAATGGAAAGATTTATTTCAAGAAATTTTAATTTAATGTCTGGATTCCCGCCTACGCGGGAATGACGAGTAATGAAATTTTCCTACAACTACCTCAAAAAAATCCTTAAGTTCAAAAAAACTCCTCAAGAAATTGCGGAGCTGATGGATTTGCATATTACCGAAGTTGAATCGGTTTTGGCTAATGCCGCGTTTACCAAAGTGGTGGTAGGGGAGATCTTGGAAATTCGCGATCATCCCAATGCCGACAAACTTCATCTCACCAAAGTTGATATTGGTACCGAAACCTTGAATGTGGTTTGTGGAGCTGCCAATATTGCCGTTGGTCAAAAAGTGCCGCTAGCACTAGTTGGAGCCGTGCTTCCTAACGGACTAGAAATAAAGGAGGCTGTCATTCGTGGTGAAAAATCCTTTGGGATGATTTGTAGCGAAACCGAACTTGGTCTGGCGGATAAATCTGACGGCATTTTGGTCTTGAGATCATCAGCCATTCCGGGTACACCAGTTGAGGAAATTCTGGACACCAATACTGATACGATCATCGAGCCCAAAATTCTCTCTAATCGTCCTGACTTTATGTCGTATGTCGGTATGAGCCGGGAACTAGCAGCAGTATTGAATATCGATTATCAACCAACTATCGATACTAAATTTATCGAGTCCAACGTCAAAACTATGACCGCTCTTGCCGTAAAGGTGGAAGATACCAAGTTGTGTCCTCGTTATCTGGGGCGGGTAGTCAGAAATATTACTGTCAAATCTTCACCCAAGTGGATGCAGGATGTCTTAAATGCTTCTGGTCTTCGGCCGATAAATAATATCGTCGATATCGCCAACTTCGTCATGTTGGAACTTGGTAATCCCATTCACACTTTTGATTATGCCAAGGTAGGGGATGGGGAAGTCGTTGTGCGCAATGCTCATGATGGTGAGACTCTCGTTTGTTTGGATGGTGTTGAGCGCAAATTAGATAACAAAACTTTGATTATCGCAGACAGTAAAAACCCAATTGCGATCGCTGGCATCATTGGAGGGGAGGAGAGCGGGGTTTCTGACCAAACTCGTGATTTAGTCGTTGAGGTCGCCGCCTTCGAAAAAACCTCAATTCGCCGGACATCAAAAAGATTGGGAATTGCGACTGACGCTGAATTGCATTTTGAAAGGGGAGTGACTCCCCTTTCGCCAGAAAAAGCAATGGAGCGGGTCCTCAATTTAATTCAGGCCGACTCCCCTGCCTGCGAAATTCTAGCCGGCAATCTGGATGTTCACGGCAAATTGCCTTCACCGTTTTCGCTTTTACGCGTTTCAGTAGAGGGGATCAATCAATTACTTGGGATTACGATTTCTGCTCAACAAATGGCGGGGACATTGAATAAACTTGATTTGCCAACCGAAATTCGTCGCAATGATCTAGTGATTAAAGTCCCCGCCTATCGGGCTGATATTGTTGGGATGTCGGACATTGCTGAAGAAGTTTTGCGGATTTATGGAGCCGACCAAATCCCCTTCGTTATGCCGCAAATTACTGGTAAGCCGTTTGAAATGCCGGAAATTGAAAAAGTCAAAATGCAAATTCGCGAACTGATGGTTCGACTTGGTTTTACTGAAGTTTACACTCATCCATTTGATGATCTAAAAAACGACAAACACAAAGTTGCTATTAAAAATCCCTTAAGTGAGGGTTGGGTTTATTTAGTCGATAATTTAAGCACCAATTTAGTCGCGTTGGATATCAATCGGCCTAATTATCGGATCTTTGAGCTCGGGACTACTTTTCATGACTACGGCGAGACCTTGCCTGCCGAAGAGCAACAACTGGCAGTGCTGATCAAAGGGGCTGATGCTTATCGCATTGCTCGAGGAGTTGTCGATCAATTAATTCGCGAACTTGGTCTCAATTTGCGAATGACCGAATTTATTCACTATTCTGGTTTGCTTTTACAATTACCCAACCAAGACATCGTGGTGGGTAGTCTTTCGGCTTTGGATGAACATCGAGCCGCATTCGTATTAGAAATTAGCCGGCTGATGCCTCATATTGCTTCGGCCAAGCACTTTATTGAGATCAACAAATTCCCCGCTATTAAAATGGACATGGCGTTTATTATTCGTTCTGAAGTTAGGATCGGGGAGTTACAAACTCTAATTCAAGACATCGACAAATTAGTTGATACAGTTGAGTTGTTTGATGTTTTTGAACTACCCAAAGATGGAAATCGTTCCGTGGCATTCCATATTGAACTGCGAGCTAATGATAGAACCCTCACTAACACCGAACGTGATGATATTCACGCTAAAATTGTTGAGGCCGCCAAAGTCCGATTCGACGCCAAGCTAAGAGAATAGCTCCGATCCAAATTTGAAAAACCCCGAGTCTCTGCTCGGGGTTTAAAGTTTCTACTTCCCATTATGCTAGTCGCTAGGAAAGTACAAGTCCAACTGCGCCCAAACGCAGTCGCTGTCCCGAGCAACTAGTGACCAACCATAGTAGAGTTGCAGGTCAGCCTTGGTGCTGAAATGAAAGGTAATGGCCGGCCCCAAATTGCTACTGACTCGACTGTCGTCGGCAAACTCACCGGAGAACACACCGACAACGGACAAGGTTGCATCTTCTCCGGCCAACGCATCCCATTGTGCTTGCTCATAAAAAGAGGTCTTTTTGCCGTTGGCGAACCTGATGCTTGTCATGGCCCATCCAAAACGACCATCAACCTTTCCTTGGAGTTTAAGCCCAGTATCCTCGCCATCGCGGAACATCAGAATGACCCGGGGTTGGACTTTAAAGTCTTCCCCCCAGCTCACTTGTGGCAAACGCCAACCGATATCAACCCCGTCCATGTCGGGGCTCCAGTCGAATTGCCAAGACGCTTGACCATCTGGCACCACCAGTCGGAGGTTGTGACTTGTTCCTCCGTTCTCTGGCGAGATGTAAGTCAAGTCCTCCACGACAACCGTACCAGCCATCACCGGGCTGGCAATCGCCATACACAGCACTACTACCGCAACTGCGGCAGCCACTAACCATCGTGGCATTTCGCATTCCTCCTTCTTGTACTTCCTAGTGGTCAAAGGACATCCCCCAACCACCGTCGCATCGTACTCTGACAATCAGCTTCCAGTCAAGCTTTTTGGCTTCTCCCAAAACTTTGCTTTTAACGCCAAGCTAAGAGAATAATCCTAAAATCTAAATTTGAAAAACCCTCGGTCGATTTCGACCGAGGGTTTCATTGTGGTCGGCTCATCTGCAAGCAGCGGAAGCAAAGATGAGCCATAAAAGAACAATAACGGCAATAATAAAGGCCCAAAAGACCGAAGAGTCCGCGGGTGGTTTCATAACGTAACCTCCTCCTTTTTACCACCGTAGTTAGGAAACCTATTCCAACCACTTGCCATTCTATCTCAACCCCGCTCCCAGTCAATTTTCCACTGTCATTGCGAGGAGCCCAGAGGTGTCGAGGGGCGACGCGGCAATCTACTTTTTGTCATATCCAAAATCTTGCTCCATAGGATAAAATCAGGTACAATTGAGGTAGCAATTTCGCCCCTAAGGCGACTTTCCGTATGGTCTTAATTACCTGTCATTCCCGCGGAGGCGGGAATCCAGAAAAGAACAGAAAAATGTTTTTGTTTCTGTCTGGATCCCCAATCAAGTTGGGGATGACGACTAAGAAAAGTTTTATTACCAATGCCTGACGACAATAAAAAAACTAGCGGTTCCTACGGTGCAAAAGATATTCAGGTCCTAGAAGGGCTTGAGCCAGTTCGCAAACGCCCCGGTATGTATATCGGCTCCACCTCGGTGGAGGGTCTTCACCATATGATTTGGGAGGTGGTCGATAACTCTATTGATGAAGCCATGGCCGGTCACGGCACGATGGTGGAAGTTATTATTCACAAAGACGGCAAGGTAACCGTGATTGATGATGGTCGCGGCATCCCAACCGAGATACATCCTCAAACCAAGAAGTCCACCCTTGAAACTGTTTTAACCACTCTTCATGCCGGTGGTAAGTTCGGCGGCGAAGGTTACAAAGTTTCCGGTGGTTTACATGGTGTGGGCGTGTCAGTTGTCAACGCCCTGTCTGATTTTATGCGGGTAGAAGTAACCCGTGATGGCAAAACTCATGCCCAAGAATATTCCAAAGGTATCGCCACCAGTTCAGCCAAAGTGATCAACAAAGATGTCAAAGGACATGGTACAAAAATAACTTTTCATGCCGACAAAACCATCTTTGATGACAACGAAGGGTACGAATGGAAAACCGTTCTCGAACATTTGAAACAGCAAGCTTATCTCACCAAAGGCGTTTTTGTAAAAATTCACGATGAACGTTCGGGCGAATCGCAGGAATTCAAATTTGAAGGCGGAGTGCAGTCATATGTCGAAGATTTAGATAAAAACAAGACTCCGCTCTTCACTCCACCATTTTATATCGACAAAGAACGCAACAATGTCCAAGTTGAATTGTCGATTCAATACACGGAAGATTTTAATGAAACGCTCAAAGCTTTTGCTAATAATATTTACAATCCCGAAGGCGGAACTCACGTAATTGGTTTTCGTACCGCGTTAACTCGCATTTTAAATGCTTACGCTAAAAAAACGGGGATTATCAAAGAAGCGAAAGATGCTTTATCGGGCGACGATGTTCGCGAAGGTCTGACCGCCGTTATTTCTGTCAAACTGGCGAATCCCCAATTTGAAGGTCAGACTAAAGCCAAGTTGGGTAATGCCAATGTTCGGACTGCCGTCGATGCGGTAATGTCCGATTATTTCAATAACTACCTTGAGGAGCATCCTTCAGAAGCTCGTCGGATTATCAGTAAGACCATGTTGGCTGCCAGAGCCCGCCTAGCGGCGCGTCAGGCGCGTGAAACGGTACTGCGCAAAGGTATCCTCGAAGGTATGACCCTGCCGGGGAAACTAGCCGACTGTTCCAACCGAGATCCATCCAAATCAGAGATCTTCATTGTCGAGGGTGAGTCTGCCGGTGGTTCCGCCAAAAGTGGACGTGATCGTCAGTTCCAAGCTATTTTGCCTTTACGTGGGAAAATTTTGAACGTAGAAAAAGCTCGGCTGGATCGCATGTTATCTTCCGAGGAAATTAAAGTTTTGATCATTGCCCTTGGTGCCGGTATTGCTGAACAATTCAATGTTGATAAAATTCGTTACCATCGCGTAATTATTATGACTGATGCCGATGTTGATGGTGCGCACATTAGAACTTTGCTTTTGACTTTCTTCTACCGCTACATGCGCGCCATTATCGACCGCGGCTATCTCTATATTGGCCAGCCGCCACTGTATCAGCTTAAGTCTGGCAAAGATGTGCGCTGGGTTTATTCTGACGAAGAGAAGGATAAAGTAATGAAAGACATGCAGGAAGCCGCTGCCAAGAAGAAGGAAGGCAAGAAAGCTAAGATGGAAACCGATGACACCGCCATCGTCATTCCCGCGGAGGCGGGAATCCAGACCGAAACAGAAACCATCGCCGAAGATTTGTCATCTACTAAAGGTATTGCGATCCAACGTTACAAAGGTCTTGGAGAAATGAATCCAAGCCAACTTTGGGAAACCACTATGGATCCTGCTAATCGGATTATTCACCGTGTTACTGTTGATGATGCCGAAATCGCTGATGACATCTTTTCCACCCTCATGGGAGACGACGTTGCCCCCCGCAAGAAATTCATCGAAGATAACGCCCAATTCGTCCAGAATCTGGACGTGTAACGGGACGGGTGATGAGTTGTGGGTAATGAGTTGCGAGCGTTGGTAACCGCCTGCGGCGGTTTTTTGTTTACCAATTAGGAAATGCGATCGCATGATATTTTAGTAAAGATAAGTATGCCGCTTCAGAAGACGGCCGTCTTCCTAATCGGCAAATTTATCGTACGATTCCTTGGCCGCGACCGCAGGCAGGCTGGATGCGGTCACCACGGCGACCTTACCAGAATGACGAGCAGGCGGTAGATTCTGGAGCCTCCTATACTAAGCTGACCTGCTCCTTGCTCTGCCCTAGGTAAGAAAACAAGTTCGCTACTTCCCCTCCTACTTTCTCTAGTCTAGCCACTGAACGCTAGATGCTAGATGCTGACTTGTAGTACTATGTTAGGGTAGCGCTTGGGGGAGCGCGGAGGTTCTTGGAGGTTTTTTATGTTGGGTTAATGGGAGGTTATGACTAGTTCACTTGCTTGGATTACAGTTGATCTGAAAGCTATTGATTTTAACATCAAACAATTTCGTCGCCTCATAAAACCGGAAACAAAAATTATGGCAGTTGTTAAGTCCAATGCTTACGGGCACGGGCTTTTTGAAGTTGCGCGACAGGCGATTAAATCCGGGGCCGATTATCTTGGTGTAATTACCGATCAAGAAGCTATGATTCTACGCAAACATGGGATTATCCAACCGATTTTAGTGCTAGGCGTCGTACCCAAAGACAACATTGCTATGTTAATTCGCAATAAGATTGCTTTAAGCGTTTATAACGAAGAATCTTATCGCACCATTGCCAGAATTGCCGATATTATTAATCGCAAAGCGATTGTTCACATCAAGATTGATACCGGTACTAATCGACTTGGTTTTACTAATCTTGATAACGCTCTGCGGATTATTAAATTGATTGTAGCTAAGCGTCGCCAATTTGATTTAGAGGGTTTATATTCGCATCTCGCTAGTGTGGAAGAATTAAACCAAAGCTACACCAATGATCAGATACTAATGTTTGAGCGGCTATTGGCACGGGTAGACAAACTCGGTATTAAAATTCCGATTATTTCTTTAGCCGCTTCTGCCGCCGCTATTATGCTTCCGGAGAGTCGGTTTAATTGTGTTCGTATTGGTATCGCACTCTATGGGCTATGGCCTTCCCGAGGAGTGGAGCTGTGGTGTAAACGGAGCAAAAAGACCCGCAATTTTCATCTGAAACCAGCTCTCACCTACAAAACTAAACTTGTCCACATCAAACGGGTACGGGCCGGCAGTTTTATCGGTTATGGTTGTAATTATCAAGCCAAATCTGCCATGACCATCGGCGTCATCCCAGTTGGCTATTTTGAAGGTTTGCCCAGACATTTGAGCAATATGGGTTTTGCTCTGCTTAAGGGCGCAGTCGTGCCATTTGTCGGACGGGTATGTATGAACATGACGATTTTAGACATCAGTCGTCGTCCCCGTGCCAAAGTTGGTGATGAAGTTGTTTTGATCGGTCGGAGTCAGACTAAAGAAATTACCACTACTGATATTGCTGATTGGGCCAGCACTATTAATTATGAAATTGTCTCGCGCATGCCAGAACATATTGAAAGAGTATATAAAAATTAATAGTTAACAGTTAATAGTGAACAGTTAAGGAAAAATTATTTAATAAATTGTCGCTTGCGACACCAAAACTATTCACCCTTCACTTTTAACTTTTCACTGACTTTCGCTATGAATGATACTCACATCAAATTTATCTTCGTTACTGGGGGAGTCCTGTCGGGATTGGGCAAAGGCATTGTTGCCGCTAGTATTGGCAATATTATGAAAGCCCGCGGCCACAAAATTTTTATGCAAAAACTTGATCAGTACATCAATTATGATGCTGGTACTCTCAACCCCGGCGAGCATGGGGAAGTATTTGTCACCGATGATGGTGCGGAAACTGATTTGGATTTAGGCCATTACGAAAGATTTATTGATGAGAGTCTGACTCAAGACTCCTCGATCATGACTGGTCGGATTTATAGCGATGTGATCAACCGTGAACGCCGCGGGGATTATTTGGGCAAAACCGTGCAGGTAATCCCACATCTGACCAACGTCGTCAAAGAATTTATTATTAATGGCGCCCAGAAAGTTGGCGCCGATATCGCCATTGTCGAAGTTGGTGGCACGGTGGGAGACCACGAAGGATTTCATTTCTTGGAAGCCATCCGCGAAATACGTTATGACTTAGGTGAAGACAATGTCATGTACTGTCATACCGTCTTTTTACCGTATCTTGGGGTTACCAAAGAAGTAAAAACTCGTCCAGCACAATTCAGCATCCGCGAGTTGCAGGGGATTGGCATTACTCCAGATGCGATTTTCTGTCGTTCCGACCAACCTATTCCCCAAAGTGGACTGACCAAGATCGCTCGCGCCGCCAACTTACCCGTTACCAATATCGTCCCCCTTCAGACCGCTAGCACTGTCTATGAAGTACCATTAACTTTGGAAAATTTTGGTATTGGCAAAGTTGTTGAAAACCGTCTGAAATTAGATCCAGTCGAGCCAAATCTAACTGAATGGCGCGAGCTAGTTGGAAAAATCAAGTCTGATAAAAGAAAAATTAACATCGGTATTGTCGCCAAATATACCACGATGGAAGATACCTACATTTGTGTCTTCGAATCTCTCCGTGCCGCCGGTTGGTATCACAATGTTGATGTCAACATAAAATGGATTGATGCCGAAGAGCTTGGTAGTCCAACTGCCAATGTCGTGGAATTAATGGCTGGTTGTGACGGCTACGTTGTGCCGGGGGGTTTCGGCATTCGTGGAATTGAGGGTAAGATCAAAGCTGCTCAATATGCTCGCGAAAATCAAATACCATATTTGGGTTTGTGTTTGGGTATGCAAATCGCCGCGATCGAGTTTGCTCGCAATGTTTTGGGATTGTCTGATGCTAATAGCACCGAATTTAATGAAGCCACCCAACATCCAGTCATTCACATTATGGAATATCAAAAAACTATCGTGAACAAAGGTGGCACAATGCGGTTGGGTGCCTATCCCGCCGTTCTTCAACCCTCTTCTCGCGCCTACAACGCCTATCGTCAGAGTGAAATCTCGGAACGTCATCGCCATCGGTATGAATTTAACAATGCTTACCGCCAAGCTTTCGAACAGGCCGGCATGATTCTCTCCGGCATTTCACCTAGTAACGAATTAGTTGAAATCATTGAGTTAAGAGACCATCCATGGTTTGTCGCTTCGCAATTTCATCCCGAATTCAAATCCCGTCCCAACCGACCTCATCCACTTTTCCGCGACTTCATCGGTGCCACTCTCAAGATCACTTCACTATTGGATGGGATTAGCGAACCACGCGAAGCCCTCATCTAGTAGAACACAAAAAACCGCCACAGGCGGCTACCAAAATTATTCACTATTCACTTTTAACTATTGACCCGTCTTACCTTGTCGGCACCACATTAATGTAGGTCGCTGTGGAATGACCAGTACCATTTTGGCGGACTCGCTTCACTTCAAAATTGACCTTCCCCACCGCTTTCGCAAAAATCGTGTGATCCTTACCCATCAACGTATTCTCACCAGACCGGTATTTTTGACCCCGCTGACGCACAATAATATCTCCCGCTTTCGCGTACTGATTTCCATAGATTTTGACCCCGAGCATTTTTGGCTTGGAGTCTTTCAGGTTTTTACTTGTCCCCGCAGCTTTTACATGAGCCATAAGAAGAAAATTAGTTTCTAGTATCTAGGATTTAGTATCTAGAAAGATGGGGACGCACCTCACCTAGTCGCTAGATGCTAGCCCCTAGATACTGATAGTACTCCGCCAGATTACCGTATCTGGTGAAATAGGTCAAGGGGTAATAAAAAAGCTTCCCGCAAGGAAAGCTTTTGAGGAGATCTTACGCCGAGAACCCTACACTTTCGAACCGCTGGACGCGAGCTTATCCCGATAGATCTTGCCTACCAAGATAAACAATACCCATGCAGTTACCGGTGGAACCAGTATGGAAATAGCCGGCGGACACTCGACAGATACAGGCCAACTTATCCGTGTTACGAATAGGTCGGCTGTAATTTGGCAACATCCCATTCGTTCAAATATCCAAATCAGCCACCAAAAAGCGATTAGGAATGAACCTAAACCGAACAGGGCTATTGCCGTCCACCACAATCCTCGCTTGAGCATCTCTGCCTCCAAAGAACAAGCATAGATACAAAGTAGCCAGTAACAGGGCTCCCAGTCAAGTAGACAAGAAAAAAGCCCCTTGCGGGGCAATGGGATGGGAGTCGGCTAGCTAAGTCTTGCTCATGTCTTCTTTGTAAGCCACGCGAGCCGAATTAACTAGTCAAATCATCCCAATAAAGGCAAATACCCAGTCCGAGTTGTTGACCATGACAAGGCAAATTGTCATGACACCGCATAGACAAGAAGCAATAAGATACACCCACCACATATTTCTACCCTCCTCGAGGTGGATTAAAGTCGATTTTACTATCCGACCAAACCCGCCCCCAGTCAAGCCTTTGAGCAAGAAAAAGCCCCGAGTAAACTCGGGGCGATGGTGTGCGAAGTTTTGACTCAATCGGCAGTTTTTGCCGATTGTTGCGGTTGTTAGTCTGCTGACTTCGTTGCCGTTATCTCTGGGAACCGAGACGGATCCCGAACAATCAACGACGATAGACACAGACGAGAAATAAGACGCTTTGCAGTATCAGCATTTACCGCTCCATCGTGGAAGTCGTAAGTAGCCACCTCCCCTTGTTGTTGAAAACCGTAGATACATGCCCAGCCCTTACCGCTTGAATGGTGCTCGTAGGCATCATATCCCATAAAAATGAGATATTTGGCCCCGAACTGTTCGGCAAAAGTTTCTAGCACAGCAAGTTTCTCGCCCTTGGTCCATCCTCCATCCTTCAATAATGTACGGATATCAGTCTGACTAATGCGGTACGCATTCAAACCGAGCAGGGCGAACTGCAAGCAAAGCTGGCATTCTGCTTCGGCGAACTGCGTCTCATCTCCGTACACACAGTCAGTCACACACACAGGGATGGGGTTGCCCTTGGTGTGTTTGAGCAGGGCTTTTAACCGAATCTCGAATTGACAGTCCGCTCGGCCATTGGTGTACGCATGGTGATGTGCGTTCTTCAGATTATCCTCATAGTTCTTCTCTGATTTTCCCCATGCGGCTCGATGCTTCCGGACTAGTGTCCAGATGATTCCGACAGCTACGACAATGACTGCCAATAGCCCTATCAACATGTCAAGCTCCTTTTGTAAGCCTCTCTCTCGAGTAGGCAGGATTTACAATGTGGTCCCGTAGGCCACGCCCGCATCCTAGCCCAAAACCTAGCTCCCAGTCAAGATTCTGCCCCGCTCTCCGCCATTAGAGCTTGAACATCCTTATCCACCCCGGCCCTTCAACGGAGGGTCGTCTTGAAATGAGCTAAATCTCTAGTGGGTGAAGCTGTTGTTTGATCCCGCCAGCTCGCCAAAGGCGAGCTGGGAACCGGTTGCTAAATGCAACCGGCGGGAGAGTTCAGCGAGAACGCCCAGAGATTTAGCCAATGAATAGACCCATAGTTGCGGGCCACGGCTTTGCCTACTTTCGCCAAGACGAAAGTAGGGCTGGATCAAACGCCAGCTTGCGTTTGGTCTCTGCTCGATGGCAATCGGCTATTTTCTTTCCAATACAAAAATCTCCCTCGACACAAACGCGTCAGGACGGGAATAGATTAGCCCGCCGCGATGAGTCGCCAAGGCCTCCCTCTTTGATACTTCTGGCGGCAAAAACTGCTTTGGGGTAAATCCGAGCTCTTTTACTTGGTCAAGAATATTCATGTACAGCAACCCTTCGTTAGTTTTCAGCACTGGCAATACCATTCCGACTTTATCAATTTTGCCATAATTTTTGTGTAAATTCTCAAAGAAACCCAAATACAATTTCTCTAATTCTTTTGCCAATTCTTTTCCATGATGTAACAGGATCGTCCCTCGTTGCGGCGGGCCAAGATACGGTTCGGTTACGATACAAACATCACTCTGGTTCGCTTTAATCCAACGCGAACGAGTGGCATCTGCCAGTCGAATTCGCCCCGTCAGTTTAGATGGTTTAATTTTTTCATGACCCAACTTTGGTGCGGCGGCATTGTGAGTTTTAATTAACCATGTCAGATTTTCTTGGGTCGATTTTACCGCGTCTTCATCAATGTCAGATGCCAATACATCCAATCCCAGCAATAACGATTCTTGTGGAATAATCCCGCTACCGCAAAACGGATCAAAAATCTGTTTGTGGTCAGCATCCCGCGTAATATTCACCATGATTTGAGCCAGTTTTGGTGGTAGCATTCCCGATTTCGGGTTAGGTGATGGTTTTTCCATATCCCGATGAGCGTAGCTTCGAAAATCCTGTACTGTTCGGGTCCGTCCGATTTTAAAGTTTTTATCCTGCTTAATGATCACAATCTCTGCGCCAGTTTCTACCAGCTTGTTATTGGCCACCATCACCGAAGACAACTCAAAGTTTTTCTCATCTACATATCGGATGCTGTAATTCGACTTGAATCGGCGCTTGATTTGATACGCAAAATTGCGTAGCCAGTTGATTTCCGAATACACCAGATGAGCGGTCGAATAAACGGAAAACCCAAAATTAATTTTGCTGGTCGATTGCGCAAAATATTTTTCCACCAAACTCTCCGGCGTCAAGGCTCGGCTGACTTGAAAAATCGTCCCGTCAAATTCATCCACAATCTCAATAATCTTAATTGTCCCGCCCAAGGTTTGTTGGAGCTTCTGCAATTTTGCGTCAGTTAGTTTCATCGGCAAAATCAAAATATCCTCGCCAATCCGGAGGT
Source organism: Patescibacteria group bacterium (assembly GCA_041649135.1). Lineage (GTDB taxonomy): Bacteria > Patescibacteriota > Kazan-3B-28 > Kazan-3B-28 > Kazan-3B-28 > JAKLDB01. Next base: position 137,069 of record JBAZNQ010000001.1, read on the forward strand.
AACCGCCATGCGGAATTCGCTCCACGTCCAAAACGTTGAGGATTTCGAGGAAGCTCATCAGCGGATGAGACCCCAGCAAAAATGCGTATTTAGTCATTTCCATAATGGGAAAAGTCAGTCGTAGTATAGCTTTTTTTAAGGTTAACCGCAATCCGTAAAATCAGATAGAATAAGGAGGTGGTGAAAACGATCCAACAACTGATCGAGGCAGAAGCCAAGCGTCAGCAGGAGACCCTGTCTCTGATCGCTTCAGAGAATATTGCCAGCCGAGCCGTTCGGGAAGCGGTCGGCTCGGTTTTGATGAATAAATACTCCGAAGGCTACCCAAATAAACGTTACTATGGCGGCAATGAGATAGCTGACGAGGTGGAGGAGCGGGCGATTGAACTAGCCAAAAAACTCTTCCACGCCGAGCATGCTAATGTTCAGCCCTATTCTGGCAGCCCCGCTAATATTGCCACTTACACCGCACTCGCCAATTTTGGCGACACCATCATGGGCATGAGCCTAGCCCACGGTGGTCATCTCACTCATGGCCATAAAGTCAGTATTAGTGGCAAAGCGTATAAATTTATCCAATATGGAGTGGATCAAGCTACCGGCTTGCTTAATTACGACGAAATCGAAACGATGGCGAAGATTTTTAAGCCAAAAATTATTGTCTGTGGCGCGACGGCTTACCCTCGTGAAATTGATTTTGCTCGATTTGCTAAAATCGCCAAACAAGTCGGTGCGTATTTATTGGCCGACATTTCCCATATTGCCGGATTAATTGCCGGTGGTGTTCATCCACAGCCTTTCCCACACGCCGATGTCGTAATGACTACGACTCACAAAACTTTGCGCGGCCCCAGAGGTGCTATTATTATGTGCAAAAAACCACTTGCCAGTTTAATTGACAAAGCGATTTTCCCCGGCCTTCAGGGTGGTCCGCATGATAATATTACTGCCGCCAAAGCAATCTGTCTGGAAGAGGCCAGCAAGCCAGAATTCAAAAAGTATGCTCGTCAAATCATCGACAACGCTCACGCTCTTGCCTCTAACTTAACTCAATTCGGCTTCAAGTTAGTTAGTGGCGGTACTGATACTCATTTAATGTTGGTCGATTTGAACAATAAAAAAATTACCGGCATGGAAGCCGAACAAGCACTAGAGCAAGTGGGGATTATCGTTAACAAAAATATGATTCCTGGCGATCTGCGTTCTCCCTTTGACCCTTCTGGCATTAGACTTGGTGTCGCCAACATTACTACTCGTGGTATGACCGAACCGGACATGGCGGAGCTGGCATCTATTATCAATGACACTCTTGCCAATCCAACCAGTAAAAGCGTATTATCACAAGCGAAAAAGCGAGTAGTCGAACTGACCATAAAATTCCCGATTCCATCGTCATAAGCCTCCCTGTTCGTCATTCCCGCTCCACTCTTCGTCATTCCCGCGTAGGCGGGAATCCAGAAAGAAAAAATAACAATCTATGAAATGTCTGCTTATGTCTACATCTTAGCCAATGGCAAAAATGGGACCTTATACACCGGCGTGACAGTACCATTGGTCAAGAGGGTGTACGAACACAAGAGCAAATTTATTTCTGGATTCGCTGAACAATACAACGCAACCGACCTAGTCTATTACGAAATATTTGACGATATAGAAAACGCTATTCTTCGCGAAAAACATATCAAAAAATGGCATCGAGAATGGAAAATTAAATTGATCGAGAAAAATAATCCACAATGGAAAGATCTATACCAAGAAATTTTAGTTTAATGTCTGGATTCCCGCCTTTGCGGGAATGACGAACGTATGGCCAAGTGGTGGAATGGTATAGTGCACCCCATAAAATTTTTTGGCTCGGTGGCGGAACTGGTATACGCGCACGACTCAAAATCGTGTATCCGCAAGGATGTGTGGGTTCGATTCCCACCCGAGCCACCAAAAAATTCAACGGGGCACGCAACGACTTCCACCGTCGTTCAATCTCACTCCAACTAGGTCATTTGCCTCTTGGAGTATAGATATCACTTTGGCGGACAGGCGCCATCGTGTGGGGCAACCCTTGAGAGTTCGAGTCTCTCCTCGGCCACCAAGAGCGAGAATCCAACTTGTTTGGATCTTGGCTCTTGGTAGATTAAAAAAGACGAGAAGCAAGGTCCGCCACAATGCAATCTATATCGCAAGAGACGAATGATCTATTTGCGATGAGATTAAATGACGGCGGAAGTCTCTCCTCGGCCACCAAAATAGAAAGTTAGCTCTCAACATAGGTTATTCTGCTCATCCCTCTTGACAGAGTGGCTTAGTTGTGGTATAAAGAAGAAAGTCGGGTTTTCCCTATACCAATGCTACAATTAATCTATCAATCCATGATGCAGAAAAAGATTATCTTAATTCTAATCGGCCTTGTAGCAATCGGCGGCTTAAGTGGCTGCGCAGTTACCAATAATTCAAGCTCAACTACTGATAATTCGGTTAAGGGTGAACAAACGGTGGTAGTACCAACCGACTCTAGGTGGGAAAATTTGGCTAAGGCTCTCACGGCCGCTGGCGCCAAAATGTATGGTGCCTATTGGTGTAGTCATTGTCAGGCGCAAAAAGCAATGTTCGGTTCAGCTTGGCAATCTGCCCCCTACGTTGAATGTTCGCCTAATAAAAACGATCCTTCCGTACAATCACCAGCCTGTGTTACTGCCGGTCTTCAGGGATATCCCACTTGGATTTTCGCCGATGGTACTCGGGTAGAACGTGTGATGAGCTTCGATGAACTCGCCCAAAAGATTGATTATCAACCGTCAACTTAAATTGTCTTGTTAGAAATTTATAAAACCTATGGTTTGTTCAAAGGTTCAAATTAGTACTTGCTACACCAACCCAAATTTCTCATAGGATGACAGACAATATTTTATTAACCCCACTCCGTGAATTTGCTAGATTTATTGTTTGGTGGGTGATGACGATGCCGAGCCGGTTATGGAAAATTGGTTGGGGGTTTTTGTTGACTGCGGAAGATAATCTTCGGCTCTTTAGTAATATCCGACTCTGGTTTGCGTTAGAGCCATTGTTCGGCGATTACGGCTGGAAGGGGCGGCTGATTGGTTTTATTTTCCGTGGTATGAGGATTATCGTTACTGCGGCGCTGTATCTTGGTCTGCTCGGACTAGCAATTAGCTTATTGATTGCTTGGTACCTTCTGCCGATTTTATCATTCAGGTCATTTTTCTAAATGGGAGAATCATTTTCAAACCAGCAAATTAAATTGCCATCCCGTGGTTGGTTGTTTTGGCTGACTTCCAGCCGATTAGCTTGGCAATGGCTGATGTTGGTGTTGGGGTTATCACTTATTTGGTCGTCAGTTGGCCAATGGTTGGATAATTCTGTTGCTACTGATCCGCGACTTGGTATTTTAATTTTGATGTGGATTATCTGGCTGTATTGGAATGACCGACTCAAAGGGGTTAAACCTCATCTCTATCCCAATTTAGACTTTGGTAATTACTTTAGTTTTTATGGTCGGCAAATCTTTTGGGGTGCTGTTCGCCGGTTTTATGCCAGTCATGCTGCTACGATGACATCTCAACATCTATTGGACGCTGTCTTGACCCATCAAGGCACTCGATTGACTTTGATTCGTCTTCAATTAACTACTGACGATATTCACCAAGCTACCGTTGTAGAATCTCTTCCCCTGACCGACATTTTGGCCAAAGCGACCGAATTTGCCGTAGCGGAACATTCCCATGTCTCGTGGGATGACTTGTTAAAGAGTTTGCTCACAGTCTCCCCCGGATTAAAACAACTGCTGGCGGACTACAAAATTACTACCGATGAAGCCATCGCCGTTGTGAATTGGAGCCGTGGTGATGTGTATCATCATCCTACCAGCGCGGGGCGAACTCTCTTCCGTGATTTATTTGGTCCACGGCGCAATCTCAATAAAACTTGGACTGCCCGTCCCACTCCAGTTTTAGATCGCTTCAGCCAAAATTTAACTGACTTGGCTCGGGTTGGTTTATTAACCTCTGCCAAAATCCGTACTCAAGAAGTTGATGAAGCGATTCGGGTGTTGTCTCGTAGTTCCGGCAATAATTTAATCTTGGTGGGCGAAGCAGGAGTCGGCAAAACTTCCATTGTTGGCGATATCGCTCTAAAAATGATTCAGGGACAAATTACCGCACTAGATGATTACAAATTAATTGCGCTGGATATTGGCGCAATGATTGCCTTCGGTACTTTTGATAAAGTTTTCTCCTCCGCTCTCAATGAAGCTAGTTCGTCGGGCAACACGATTTTATTTATTGGTAATCTTGACCAATTTGGCAAAGCCAGTACTAGCGAAGGTTTTGATGTATCAGCCATTTTGTTAAGCGCGTTAGACAAACCCGGTCTGCAGATTATTGGTACGTCTGATCCGTTAAATTACAAAAAATATATTGAAAATAACTCTAACCTAGTTCAAAAATTCACTCGGGTGAATATTCCCGAGCTCGATACCAGTCGGGCGATTTTAGTGTTAGAAGATTTAAGCGACCAAATTGAAAATCGCCAGCGGGTCTTGATTACCCTTGCGGCAGTTAAAGCGGCAGTTATTCTTTCTCAACGTTTAATTCATCAGGGACAATTGCCAGACAAAGCAGTTGATCTTTTGGACGAAGCCGCCGTTTATACCGCCCGTCAAGGACGTCAATTGGTCGGTGCCAATGACGTCGAAGCAGTTATCAGTACCAAGACTAACGTGCCAGTTGGCGAGATTGATACTTCCGAACGTGAAAAGCTGGTGAATTTGTCAGACCAAATTCACACCCGGATGATTGGTCAGGACGAAGCGGTCAATGCTGTTAGTGAAGCCCTCAAACGTGCCCGCTTAAATGTTTCCGCCAATACCAAACGCCCGATCGGGACATTCCTGTTCCTTGGCCCCACTGGTGTTGGTAAAACCGAATTAGCCAAAAGCTTAGCTTGGGCATATTTTGGCGACGACACCAAAATGATTCGGTTGGATATGAGCGAATATCAAACTGCGGACTCAATTAATCGGTTATTGGGTGCACCCGCGACATCCGGCGATATTGCTTTATCCGGCGGCAAATTCACGGAAAGCGTCAAAGCAATGCCATTCGCGGTAGTTTTGTTAGACGAAATTGAAAAAGCTCACCCCGATATTCTAAATGTTTTCTTGCAGGTTTTAGACGAAGGCCGATTGACTGATAATCTTGGCAATATGGTTGATTTTACGCATACAATTATCATTGCTACCAGCAATGCCCAAGCCCGATTTATCGAGGAAGCTATTCGCTCCAATCAGCCTTATACTGATATTCAGGAGCAGATGCGAGGGCTGCTGGTCCAAGAAAGTTTTAAACCAGAATTTATCAACCGATTTGACGGCGTGATCATCTTTAAACCTCTTACTCCCGAACAGATCTTTGCCATTGCTCAACTTAAACTTAAAAAACTCCAACAATTCTTGTCTGCCAACAAAGGTTTAGAGTTAATCGTTGATGACGTCGCCCTTCACAAATTGGCCGATCGTGGCTATGATCCGGCATTTGGTGCTCGACCGTTGGAACGGTTAATCCGTGACCAAATCGAAACCAAAGTTGCCAATGCATTGCTGGCAAATCCGAGCCTAAAAGAACTGACCATCACCCCTGCCGACATTTTATAATCTCCTTCGTTATTGCTTAATTGCTCAATTGGCGAATTGTCGAATTCCCATCTCTCTCCTCTCTATTCACCATTCACCATTCACCTTATGTACACCTTACCCAATCAACCACAACCTAATTGGTTCCAGCCGACTATGCCACCAGTTCGTTACCGCCGGCGAAATTGGTTTATTGAAGTATTGAAATTTTTGGGTTTGTTTATTTTCTTTTTTGCTGGTCTCGTGCTGATCGTGATGGGCCCAACCTATTATGCTAAACTGGCGTATCTCTGGACCAAACCAACTAATAACTATTCACAAAAATATGAATTGCCAGTTTCAGTAACCGACGATCCAGCGGCAATTGGAGATTTGACCGACCAAGTCAGTAAAAGTAAATCTGCCTTTGGTCAAGATACTATTGTGATCCCTAAAATCAACGTCGATGCGCCGCTACTTTATTTAGAAACTACGAACAACACAGACATTATCGAAGCCATTCAGAACGGTGTCGGTCATTATCAGGGGACCGCTCTCCCCGGTCAAAATGGCAATGTTTTCTTAACTGGTCACAGCTCTTATTACTGGTGGTCGGGCGGCAAATACAATCAAGTTTTTGCCTTACTCAACAAACTCGAAGCAGGGGATTTGATCTACCTCTACTATCAGGGCAACAAATATATTTATCGAGTTAGCCAGAGCTTTGTTGTTAAACCAGAGCAAGTCGAAGTCCTGCAGGCCACTACTGAACCAATTTTAACTCTCATGACTTGCACTCCAGTTGGCACCAATCTTAAGCGTCTGATTGTTCGGGCAGACTTAATTAGCCAACCACCAGTTAGTGGTAGTGACTTTTCTAACCTATTCAATTTGCCCAAGCCGCCAACCATCCTGCCGCTGTACTAGGAGAAAAATCTCATCAATCTAACCAAAAAGGAAGTGGAGAGGAGGATGGAAATTCGACAATTCGCCAGAATGACGAGCTTTTTATTTTTATCTTTGCCCCTAGCTACTAGCTACTAGCTACTAGATACTAGATACTAGATACTGACTGTACTAGATACTAGATACTGTCCAAGCCCGCCAAAGATATTGGAATCATTCTGACGCAAAATTAGTTCAACCAATTTGTTGGCTTTTAACAGCCAGATTTTTTTCGCATCACTTCCAAGGTAAACTGTAGTTTTGTTAACATCAGCTACTGTATAAACATTTGTTCCGCTAACGTCGCTAACGTTAAGTTGATTATTAGTAGTTAAAAACAAGCTTTCATCTTGTTTGCCTAGCAATTCAACTGCGGCGGGGAAATTTTTTAGTGTCATTTCAGTTTGATTAACGAAATTATGGCTCATTAAATTCCGACCAACCGTATAAAACAATCTTGGTTTCAAATTATGATGTTCGTAGTAAACGTCACCGATATTGCTAGCTACTTTTGTCCAAATCGGAACTTCGTTTTTTCCAACAACAGTTTTATCCCACAACCACAACCCCGCTGTGCTGTTTTTAGCCGTTACGATAATTCTCTCGTCATTCACAAAGACGATTTCGTAGCTTTTTCCGACCGGCAAATCGTTAGTTACCGCTTCTCCCGCTTTGTCATCAAACAAATTACTGTCTCGCATCAGCGAAATACTTCCGTTACTGTTACGAATAATGTAGTACAACCGACTATTACTATAAGACGCCCCTAAAATATTTTTAGCGTAAAGGTTTATTCGGTTGAGATTCAGATCAACTGCATATACTGTCGTCCCCATTACTGCCATTAGTCGATCATTGTCTAACCAGCTTAATTTTTCTGCCGTTGCTTGATTCAGGGGGCTACCAAATAACTGCCCTCGATAACCTTCTTGAAAATCGGCTACCACTAACCATTTTCTTCCCCCTGAAATCACTCCCAACGCCCAAGTATTGCCATCCGACTTTTTGGCCAAATACACGTCAGTCGTTGCCTGCAACACACTTTTTACATTGGCTGGTAATCGGCTAAAGTCCAGCGGCGTCGCTGTACCGTTAGCGTATTTGATAAATTTTCGGTCTTTCGAAAAATATAATAAATCGTTTCCCACGCTAATTACTCGCTGGGCATCCTCTACCAAAATTTGACTCGGAATATCGGTCAGCACCAAATCCAAGTTGTGTTCTTCTACCACTTGTCTTGATGCCACGTCTATGGTTTTAAAAAACGGCCGATAATCCTTCAGCTCCAATTTGATATTATATGCCCCCGGCAGAACATTGCGCATTGTAATTGGGGTCAGCCGGGAGGTTTTATGATCATTAATGTATACCGTTGCTCCGCTTGGTTTACTGCTGATTGCCAACACACCAGTCTTCTGGATCGTCCAAGTCGCCAAATCCAGCCGATAGCCGGTCGCGTATCCTATGGCATAGACTGCCACCACGATGAAAACCAACGTGGACAGCACATAAGCCAGCAGTGTCGGCCAATTTTTCTGATAGGTCATATCGTTTACAATAAGAGGTGCCGGGGGGATGCTGAAGTATCGGTTGCCGCCGGTCTGTAAATATCATAATCTAACCTGTGAGATTAGCCCAGATTAGACCTCATGCCACAGGCTATCAGGGGAGATTCGTTCCGTTAGAAGTTTAGAAAGAAAATAGTATGTCATTTTCAAGCACAAAAACCACATCCGACGATCTTGTCCAACCTTCCAACGGGATGAAGATCGGGATTGATGCTACTGCTCTGACCCACCTCCAACCAACTGGTGTTGAAGTCGCTACTCGAGAACTGATTCGGGCACTTTTGACGTTAGATCAGACAAACCAGTACTATCTTTACACTCCCACCCCTCTGGATCGGTCTTGGCAGATGTTCGCCAATGTCTCCAATCGGGTTTTACCACCAACTCGTCGATGGCTCTTATCTCAACTCGGTCCCGCTATTCACCAAGATCGATTGGATCTTTTTTGGTCACCCAGCAATCTATTGCCTTTTAAACTGCCTGCCAGACGTCTTGCTACTGTCCATGATTTGGCGTTTTTCCACTTTCCCCAAGCTTATTCGTGGCGCAGTTGGTTAATGTCATGGTTAACGGTTTGGCGAGCGACTAAATTAGCCACCAAAATTATTGCTGTCAGCCATCACACTAAACAGGATTTAATTCAAAAATTTCATTTGCCAGACCATCGCGTAGTAGTTGTCCCTAATGCCTTGCCGCAATCTCCAACGGTTACTGTCACCCCATTAATTTTAGATGACTATATTTTGGTAGTTGGTCGGGTGGAAACACGCAAAAATCCTCTCGCCGCCATCAAAGCTTTTGCCTTAATTGCCGCTGATTATCCCAAACTCCAACTAATTTTTGCTGGCGGTGATGGTTTGGGAGCTACGTCAGCCAAACAATTAGCTGACACTCTCGGATTATCGCATCGAATTCAGTTTTTGGGTTTTGTTGATGGAGAAACCTTGGCCAACTTGTATGCCCATGCTCGCATCGCTCTCTTCCCAACACTTTATGAGGGTTTCGGTCTGCCAGTACTGGAAGCCTTCCAATATGGAGTTCCTTTGGTTGCCTCTGATACTCCAGCCGTTGCTGAAGTGGCTGGTGATGCCGCTCTATTAGTCGAACCAACTGATACTTTGGCGATTGGTCGTGCTTTGATTAGACTGTTAGAAGAACCAGAATTAAGAACCACCTTAATTGAAAAGGGGACTTTGCGTCTACGCCAATATTCATGGGAACGATCAGCCGAAGAACTGTTGGCAGTAATTAACTCCTTGTAATATTTATTTGTCTAGTCATCCGCCAGCTAATGAATCCTTTCTCTCTTCTGCCATCCCACGTCCTTCCTTTTTGTCATCCTGAACTTGATTCAGGATCCAGCCAGAAACAACAAACAAAACTCTTTTTCTTTTCTTGTCTAGATTCCGGGTCAAGCCCGGAATGACAAAATAAATAACCACGCCGAAGACGCCACCAAAACTGTTCACCTTTAACGATTAACTTGTCTTATGTCTAATCCAAAAATTGCCATCGTTCACGACTTCCTCCAATCCTTCGGTGGTGCCGAAAGAGTTACTTTGGCGATCAGCGATCTTTATCCCGATGCGCCGATCTATTCTTTGACTTACGATATCAAGCTCAATCCTTGGTTCGGTAAAAGAAAAATCCTCACGTCCTATTTGCAAAAATGGAGCTGGGTTCCGGCTAAATTTTTAATCCCGTTTTATGCTCAAGCGATTGAGAGTTTTGATTTTAATGATTTTGACGTAGTTATTTCTAGTTCTCATTCATTCGCGAAAAATATTCTTACCAATCCGGACACAATTCACATTTCCTATATTCATTCGCCGATGCGTTACGTTTGGGATGCGTGGCACTCTTATTTAGCTGGTCAGCGAGTTAGTCGTTTGAATGGGATTTTAGGAGTAGGGTTAGTCCGCAATACTGTTGTCAATATTCTGCACCATTTGCGACTTTGGGATCGGCTGGGTGCATCGCGGGTAGACCAATTTGTGGCTAATTCCCACTACGTGGCGGATCGTATCCGCAAATTTTATCGTCGGGAATCAATTGTTATTTACCCACCAGTTGATACTGATAAAATTCAAATTTCTCACGAGCATAAAAATTACTTCATCGCCATTGCTCGCTTAAGCCAGTACAAGCGACTAGATTTAGTCGTCCAAGCTTGTAATGAATTAAATCTGCCATTAATAGTTATCGGTACTGGTGAAATGGAAGCCGAATTAAAAAAACTAGCTGGGCCGACAGTCACTATTACTGGCTGGATCAGCGACGAACAAAAGATTAAATATATTGAAAGTGCTCGCGCCCTAATTTTCCCTGCCGAAGAAGATTTTGGAATTGTACCGGTGGAAATTCAAGCGGCTGGTAAACCAGTGATAGCCTTTGGCAAAGGCGGCTGTTTGGAAACTGTAATTGATGGCGAAACCGGCATCTTTTTCCCTGAACAGACGGTAGAAAGTCTTAAATTAGCTATCCAAAAATTTATTCAAATCGAGTCGACTTTCGATCCAGCTACCATTTCCCAGCACGCTCAACAATTTTCTCGTCAACGTTTCCAAACTGAACTTAGAAAACTAGTTGAAGAAAAATTAGCAGAGCATAGTTTTCGTCATCCTCTGGCTTGCGTCAGTCCTCCGTAGCTCAACGAGCGAAGGATGGAACCAGAGGATCCAGTCCCACCCTTTGTTATTCTCGGACTTGATCCGAGAATCCAGAAAAGAACAGAAAAAATGTTTTTGTTTCTGGCTGGATTCCCCAATCAAGTTGGGAAATGACAACAGAAACTTAAGAATAACCAAAAGTCCACCGTCATTCTGGTAAGGTCGACGCAGCGACCGCATCCAGAATCGTATAAGTGACGATGTACACCATTCCTCATTTTCTCTGGCTTGTGTCAGTCATGTGTAGCTTGTCAGAGCGCAATGGTCATCCTCGAGCTGAGTGCCGTAGGCAACTCGACGTCGGGGACCCAGACAGAAACAGCCAACAAAAACTTTTTCTTTTTTGTCTGGATTCCCGCCTACCTGCCCGAAGTGCTACACCGTTGCAGGCGGGCGCGGGAATGACGAAGAGGAGGGCTCATAATGACAAAATATTAACTATGGAAAATCGTAAAACAATTAAAATTTTAGGTACTAAAGTCGATTGCTTAACTTTGCCACAAGCTTTGCGGCGAATTGTGGATTTGGTGCGAGGGCGAAAAAATTATTATATTGTCACCCCCAATCCAGAAATGGTGATGTACGCCGATTCTCACCCTTGGTTTAAGGAAGTTCTGAATAACGCCGATCTAGCTCTGGCTGACGGTGTCGGCCTACAATGGGCGGCTAAATATTTATCTTTTCCGCTAACTAAAATCCCAGTATTAAAGCAGGTTCAAGAATTCTTCCAATTTATCTTTACTCTGCCGTTGGTTGTTTTAGCACCCAAATTATTGAACGTAATTCCGGAACGACTAACTGGCGCTGATATGGTGTGGGAAATTGCCAAACTTGCTTCCGAACGCGATTACCGGATTTTTCTGCTAGGAGCTGGACCGGGGGTTGCCTTAAAAGCGGCCAGAACTATGCAAGCGCTCTACCCTCAACTCAATGTGGTAGAAATTATGGTTGGGCCGCCCTATGAATCGCAAGAAGAAGTTATCCGGGCAATTCAACAAACTAAACCTCAATTTATTTTTCTAGCTTTTCCGGCCGAAGAACAAATGCGCTGGATGCGTGATGAATTACCAAAACTACAAGATGTCATCGCGATCGGTATCGGTGGCGCGTTGGACTTTATCGCCGGAGGCACGGCTATCAATGCCGGTCAGGACAAATCTCCCGCCAAAAGAGCCCCCGAATGGATGCGAGAAAGGGGATTGGAATGGTTTTATCGTTATATTACTCAACCGTGGCGCAAAAAGCGCATCCAGACCGCTACAATTGACTTCGTAAAAAAAGTCAGACAATATAAAGCCGAATCTTGCACCTGAAATTTATTCAGGCAACCAATTTTTGCTCCGGAGGTGAGCCAGATGTCGAAACTGCATAATAGGCTTGTGTTTGGTAACGCACACACGGGGAATGTGCACCCGGCTGATTTGTGCGAAACGGCCAGAGTGAACTTGTTGTATGGCCACACAACATGGGGGCGTATTGCAGAACTCCTCCCACCTTTCGCAGAGTTGATAGACAGTCTGGCCAAGGTGGCGACCAGATATGTAGAACTTGCGAAACAGGTTATAGCGCTAGCGGAACAAGACTCTAGCCGTTTAGTTGACTCCGACCCCGAGCTCAGAGATGCACTCAACGAGGATTTGATCAAGCTGGTGACAGCATATAACTTTGGCGAAGCGAAACGCCACCACTGACCTTACTATGGGGTGTAGGAGCAATAACACCCCACCACTACGCAGTGGTGGGGTACTTTTTTATCCGTGTTAAAATAAAGTTGATTAAATTGAACCTAGGGTTGGAGGTGCAGCCCATGCCAGTCATTCTGTGGTGCTTGGATGATTTCTCTGGTCTACGCGCCAAAGAGATTCTGCAAGAGTGTGGCATTGAGTTTCGTCACATCATCCCAGTTGAAGGTTTTTGCCCAAGTGGCGGATGTGATGATGGCTATGAGCCCAGACTTGAACTTGATGACGGACGGATTGTCCATGGAGTATCTGCCATCAAGGGATATGCCCAGAACCACTTAGCTTCAAAGCCCCGTCAGTAAACGGGGCTTTATCTTATACGTGTTAAAATGGGTCTATGAGAGAGAAAGTTAGAGTTAGATTTGCTCCAAGCCCGACTGGACCATTACATATTGGGAGTGCGCGTACCGCGCTCTTCAATTATCTGTACGCTAAAAAATTTAACGGTGTTTTTGTCTTACGTTTTGAAGACACGGATACCGCTCGCAGTCAAAAAGTCTTTGAAGAGAACATTTTAGGGGGTTTAGCGTGGTTGGGGTTTGTGACTGATGAAACTTATCATCAAAGCGAACGCGAAAAAGTGTATCGCTCGTATTTACAAAAATTGACCGATAGGGGACTTACTTATGAACATGATGGGGGAGTCTATTTCAAATTACCAACCGACAATCGAAAGGTCATTGTTGATGACATTATTCGCGGCCAAGTGGAATTTGAAAGTAAAGATTTTGACGATCTAGTTTTATTTAAAAAGGATGGCTCACCGACCTTTCATTTTGCCAATGTTGTAGATGATATTGAAATGAAAATTACTCACGTTATTCGTGGCGAAGATCATTTGAGCAACACTCCAAAACATATTTTGCTTTATGAGGCACTAGATGCTACACCACCCCAATTTGCCCACATCCCGCTGATCCTAAATCCAGATCGCACCAAGATGAGTAAACGTGCCGGTAACGTCAATTTGGACGACTACAAACAAGCCGGATATCTACCCGAAGCCTTAATTAACTTTCTTGTTCAACTTGGCTGGTCTGACCCCTCTTCTTCTGTCATTCCCGCGAAGGCGGGAATCTATTCCCTAGACGAACTAATCAAACTTTTTGATTTGTCTCGCGTCCAAAAAGCCGGAGCAGTTTTCGACATAAAACATCTCAATCACCTGAACCACTATTACCTGATGCAAAAACCTCTAGACGAATACACCGCACTAGCTACTTCTCGTCTCTCGCAACTCGCAACTCGCAACTCGCGACTTCTTCGTTCCGCCCTGCGTCTGGTTCAAGACCGCGCCCAAACTCTGGGTGAAATCCCCTCTTTAATTGAATTTTTCTTCACCCAACCGGAATATGACTCTCCCCTGCTGGTTTTCAAAAAATCCAGTCCCGAACAAACTATGACAGGGTTGAAAACCGCTTTGAAGGTTTTAGAAGCCATCAGCGAGACAGAGTGGGCCCAACCAAAGTTACAACAAATCTTAGACGAGGCGACAGCAGCCGAATCACTTCAGCCGGGGGATTTGTTCTGGCCGGTAAGAGTAGCTTTATCTGGTCGCGATGCCAGCCCCAGCCCGACTGAATTGTTAGACGCCCTTGGAAAAACCGAATCTATCGCAAGGATCAAAACCGCTATTAATAAGTTGGGCAATTAATTCTGTCGTCATCCTCGAGTCGAAAGCGTAGCGCTTCGACATCGGGGACCCAGACAGAAACAAAATAACTAAACATACCAACTAACTTATGGGGCGCAAATGAAACGAACCAAAACAACTCACAGTATCTTCGAGATCATTGCCGATAGTTCTCTCACCGGTGCCCCTCGTCATTTACTGACGCTTCTTTCTGGTGTCAATCGTCATAAATTTGTTGTCAGCGTTATTTGCCCCCCCGGCCCTTTAGTTGCTGAAGTTAAAAAACTCAAGTTTCCTGTTTTTCAAGTTCCGATGAGCGGTAAAGCGGATATTAATGCCATCAATGCTGTGGCAAGAATTTTAAAGAAATATGATCCCGATATTGTTCACACTCACGGTCAGCGCGCTGGATTGGTCGGCCGGATGGCCGCCAAAAACCTACCTATCAAAAAGATACACACCGAACACACCTATACCCGCGAGTTTCGTTTGAATAACCCACTTCTGCACTGGAGTCATCTTCGGGGGATGAAAGGACTTGATCGCTGGACCGATCAAATCATTGCGGTCAGCAATGCAGTAAAGAAATTTATGTTGGACGCGGGGCTTACCAAGCCAAATAAAATTGTGATGATCTACAACGGTATCAGCCCCAATGCCGCCAGAGTGGCCGAGGCCGACATCGAAAAATTCCGCGATCAGTTTGGCCTGAAGAAAACAGACATTGTTATCGGCACGGTTGGTTCATTTAATCACGCCAAAGATACTGCCACTCTCATTCACGCATTCTCTCGGATTGCCGCCAAATGGTCGCAATCAAAGTTAATTTTAATTGGTTCCGGTCCTCTAAAGCGTGATTTAACTAATCTCGCCCAAAGATTGAAGTTGGAGGACAAAATTATCTTTGCTGGTAATGTTGAAGATATCTTTCCGGCAATGAAGACTTTTAATGTATTTGTTTTGCCTTCTTTATCGGAGGCATTTGGTATTACTCTATTAGAAGCAATGCAAGCCGGAGCTCCAATCATTGCCACTCGAGTCGGGGGCATCCCCGAGATTATTACCAACAAACTCAATGGCATTTTAGTTGAACCGAAACAACCCAAAAAACTAGCCGCCGCAATTTTGAATTTAATCAATGATAAGCGTCTCCAACGCAAATTAGTCGGCAACTATCCCGCTACTCTGAAAAGGTTTTCCGCTGACGTAATGGTGAAACAAACCGAATCCGTCTACTCCAGCTTATTCCATTAGTTTCGTCATCCTCGAGCCGAGTGCCGTAGGCAACTCGACATCGGGGATCCAGAAAAAACAAAACATTTGGTTTCCCGACGAACAGAGGGACCACCCATTTCCCTTTCTCGTCATTCTGGCTTGTCCAGAATCTTATAAAGCGATACACTACCATCCGTTGTTATTG
The DNA here is from genome assembly GCA_041649135.1 of Patescibacteria group bacterium. Lineage (GTDB taxonomy): Bacteria > Patescibacteriota > Kazan-3B-28 > Kazan-3B-28 > Kazan-3B-28 > JAKLDB01. Next base: position 152,669 of record JBAZNQ010000001.1, read on the forward strand.
GGGTGTAGCCAAGTGGTAAGGCAACGGGTTCTGGTCCCGTGATCCCTGGTCCGAATCCAGGCACCCCAGCCAAGTAGAATATTACTCAATTATCTCCTTAGAAATTTATAAACCCATTAAGACCCGAGTGGGTTATTTAGTTTTACTCCTTACAACCAACCGAAACCGTGTTGTCTCACCAGTATAAAAAAATGCCCCACCGAGTGTGATACTCGGCGGGGCTTGGGGCAATTCCTGTGGAATTGCTAGTAAGCATGGAGCCTACGGGAGAGGTACGTCAGGATAACGGAAGAACTGCTCGCCTGAGATGACCATGCCGGCCAATACTTCGCTGGTGACTTCCCAGTTCCATCCACCAGTCGTGCTGGTAACATTACCACGGAACTGGCTACGAACTGCTCCGGCGTCGCCGTTGCCGTCCAAGTCGATGTCAGTATCGAACAAGATGTCCTTACCGACTCGGCTGTTGAACCACTCAAGCTGTCCGTCCATGGGGCCGAACAGGGTAGGATCGCTTCCCGAGAAGTCATTCTGATCTGCGAATCCAAGACCAGTCAAACCATAGGCGCCGTACTGCGAATCGTCATAGAGGCGACCGCCCTCTTCATAACCAAAGTATCCATAGCTACGGTGACGGAAGGAATTATCCTTCATCTCGTCCAGGGCTTCGGCGTAGAGATTGTCGGCTTCGGTGGTGAGGGTGGCGTAGTTCTGCACTTCTGAGAGACCAGCAGGCAGGAAGCACCAACCCAAATCGGTGTAATCCCAGGTTCCCAGAGGGATGCCTTCCCATTCTGAGCGACGAGCCACCAGCTCCTGGATCATGCCATCGTCTTCGTCGGTGACAGCATCAAACAGGGCAGTTAGGCCGACATCGGTACCGGAATCGTAGTCAGCGAATTCGTTGAAGCCAGTGAGTGCCGCCGCCCAGATATAGGCCGTGGAATCCCACAAGGCCAAACTGTTGCGAGCGTCCACCATGCGGGTGGCATACTCAGCACCAGTGAATTCGTCGGCGATCTCTGCGAACCAGGTCTCCGCCATGTACTGGTAGTTCGAGTTGTTGAACACGTTTGCAGACCGGCTTAACAGGATAACATCCCAAGCGTAGGGACGATCAGCACTGGTGCTGGCGTCCGTGTCGCTGGCTGCCATAGAAGTGGCGTAGGCGTCGCCCAAGAAGCCGGTGGGGCTCAAGAACTCTGCCAGATCGTCCAAAACGTCAGCGTTGATAGGCGTCTTCGTGGAGTCGCTCGGGTCGTAGAGATCGTAGAGCTCTACGTACTGAAGTAGCCCCATCCAGATAACAGACTGAACATTGCGCTGTGCAGTCGTGCCACCAGATTCCCATGTGAACACGTGGGGCCAACCACCAAAGACGTTCGTACTCTCCTGCAGATATAGCAGGTAAGCGATGCCGTTGGCTGTGGCTTCGATGGCCTCGCGGTCTTCATTCGTCAGGGCCGACAGATCCTTGTTGCCACTAGTGAAGTCGTTGAGGTCGATGAGCATCTGGATCTCAGCAATCTGGCCGTCGCCCATCTCGCCGGTCCCATCACGGGTAGGCGACGGGTAGTAGTTCGTCACCGTGACAAATCGTGCGTCACCGGTATCAGGCGTGATGTCCGGGATGTCGATGTTCACGTCGGGTGACATCGGATCCGAGGTTACGCTGTTGCTGCCGCCACAGGAAACTACGAATGCCATCAAGATGGCAATGATAATAAACAAACTATAACGCATGGTATCCTCCTAAGGATACGAACAATGTAGTGTTATCGCGTCGAGACACGATAGTATAGTTTGAATGGGAAGGCATTACCTTCCACGTCCAACGCTTGCCATTCGATTTTAAGAACCGACGGCAAACTGGTTGCGCTGTCGACCTTCAACTTCCAGAAATTGATATCTGGATGAGAGTAGGTCTGATCCTGCCAAACACTTACCAGCGTGGCTGAAGTGTTGATAACCAAACCGCCCGAAGACAATTGTTCTGCATGGTGAATGTAGGCCAAAGGAGTTCCTTCAGCTTTTGGAACAGGTAAAACATAGGTCGTACCTGTCACAACCACTGATCCTCCGTCAACCCATGTTTCTGTCGCCCAGAGACTAGTTTCAGCGGGGATAACCCGTGACGAGCCATCGTAACCGAAATAAAGTTCCCTGGCCACCATGTTGATAGGGTCCGGTGGGTCAGGATTGTTGACAACTGAGTTACTATCACAGCCACTGGCTACTAGCAATATTGTCATTGCTAAAGCCAAAACGGCTTGTCCAAGTCGCAATATATATCCTCCTAGATTGTCAATTTACGATACAGAGAACGCCATATCTTAATGGCGGATTAGGTATATACAATGCCTACCCAACCAAAGCATTGTATAGCAGAGAATCTTTTTGTCAATAGTTTATTGGGATTTCGGTATTTCAAGACTATTTTTCCAATAGTTCGATATGCAAGCGTAGATAGAGTCACAAAACTCTCTCAAAATCCATCGTGACTTCTTGCCACTGTCTCATTTGTCTCATTTTCTCCTATAATGACCTATAATTATTCGTAGTGGCGCAAACAGCTAAAAACCACCCCAATTTTACTCCTTGGGAACCACCGAGACTAAGCTGTTCAGCCAGCAAGGGCACGAGTCAAGCGACCCGTGTGCCCAGTTGAGTCGTAATTACTCGGCCTAGTAGGGTATGTTAAAATGGGAATAGCTAATGAACTATGTAGCTGTAGTAGAACCAATAGCGCCAAGTGTCGCCAAAATATTCACTCTCAACAAGGGCGTGGTTTCTGGAACTGGCTCTGGCTTCTTGTTCTCAAAAGCTGGCATCATGGTTACTTGCGATCATGTGGTAGGTGGTAGCGAAACTTTAGTCTGTCGGTTTTCGGATGAAGATAAATTCTACACCGCCAAGCTAGTTGTTCGCGACCAAGAACATGATTTGGCTCTCTTGAAGGTAGAAGATGCAGAAGCTCGTCCAGTTCTCGCTGAAGGAGAACAAGATGAAATAAAGGCCGGTATGTCAGTTCTTTTCTCTGGTTATCCCCTCAACCTCGAAACACTAACTACTCATCAGGGAATTCTCTCGTCAATTACTACGGATGCGGTTGGCATAACCACTTATTTAATAGATGGCACAGTTAATTCCGGTAATAGTGGGTGCCCTTTAATGGATAACAAGGGAAGAGTGATAGGTGTTGTGAACGCTAAGCGTCAAGAGCGCGCTGATCTTCTTAATAAAGTAGAAAGGATGGCCCTTGGCGCCGTTGCGATTCATGGGGTAGACTTAGTAGAAATCTATCAAGCTCTCATATCAAATGTACAGCTTGGCATTGGATATGCCGTTCCCGCCTCGTATATTCCCGAACATAAAGAGTTAGCTGAAGGGCAGCTCCCTATCATAACTCCCCAGTCAACTGATAAAGATAAGTAGATTAAGACAACCATGAACCCAATTTTTAAATCCAACGGTATATACATAGGCTTTATTATTAGCAATCTTCTCTATTCTAGAGACGGAGAGTACTTGGGTTGGGTTGAAGATAATTTTGTGTGGGATTCTCGAGGACGGTTCAGGGGTAGAATTTGGAATGATAAATACGTCATCTCTAACAAATTTGCGGTTGCGCCAATACCTCGTGTACCTCGCCCTATCCCGCCAGTACCTACATTACCGACTCCACCAGCCAATATCACACCCGTACTACTGCCGACTGGTTGGGACGATGCTTTTTAAAGATTTTTTTGATTCTCCAGTAAAATAGTCAGCTTAATAAAAAGGACATCCACCTAAGATGTCCTTTTAAAGTTGCAAATACTGATTTCAAATCAGTATCCCTTACGAGCTTCTGGAGCGATATGCCAGAGTAGCCGTAGGCAAGAATAAGTGATCAGCCATGCCCACCACAAAAACCCAACCGGCTCAATTTTGAAAAGACCACAAACCAATGCTCCAATAACCCACGCCGGTATTATGCTGAACAGACTGATAAACATCTCGCCAATTGCCAACAGTATCGCTCCTAGTCCAGCACCGCGACTTAAGTCTGCGATTAGACCTAGTCCGGTCACTATACTGAAAATCCACCAGAAGATATCTCCTGGGTTTCCAAAGAGCCAGGTATTATCCATCGGCGCGCCCCTTTTGTTAAAGTCAGCCCAGTATGGCTCGTTAAATTGTCCTCCGTCAAGCAAAGGTTTAATTTTTCATTTCAGTTGGGAAATAGCCTACCAACCTCCTTTTTCCCTTGACACACTCACCAATTTGTGTCATACTCCCCAAGTACTGATGAAAGGGCATTGCGACCTCTTGAACGGGGTCGTATTTTATTACTCGATCAGATACCTCTGTAATGGTTTAGATGATAGAGCTTTGATTGAGTCCTCCTAAGCGTTATCTATATCAGAAGAGACAAATAACCTGTTTCTGATGAGATAAAGCGAAGGATGGACCCACATATTTCAACAAAGCAAAATAATGTATCGGAATTCTCACAAATCGATCTCTTCTCGCCACTCTACTTCTCGTAGAAGTTTTGGCGGAACCCACAGCACTGGCTCAAAACCGCCAGTTTTTAGTAGTGGAGCTCCTCATCGCTCGTCCTACGGGCGTAGCGGTGGTGGCCGTCGGTCATTTCGCTCGGCTGGAAAATCCGAGTTAAATATCGATACTTTCATCAATAAAGCTACTTCAAGATCAATTGTTACAGAATTTCACCCCCAACATCAGTTTGCTGATTTTGGGCTAGATAAAGCTTTATTTGCAGCTATCGCGCAAAAAGGCTATGCCGATCCAACTCCTATCCAAGACAAGACAATTCCTTTAATTATGGCGGGCAAAGATTTAGTCGGTTTGGCTAATACTGGTACCGGTAAAACCGCCGCCTTCCTCTTACCTTTAATTCATAAAATTAATCAGAATCGTAACCAACGAATTTTAATTCTGTCTCCGACTCGTGAATTAGCCATCCAGATTAATCAGGAGTTCAAAAGTTTTACTACTAAACTTGGGATGCATTCTGTCGCTTGTGTAGGTGGAATGAACATTAGTTCCCAGATTCGCGAATTGCGTTACCATCACCAATTTATTATTGGTACTCCCGGTCGGATTTTGGATTTAATGCAACGGGGTGTTCTAAAACTTGATGACGTCAAAACCATCGTGCTCGACGAAGCTGATTGTATGTTGGATATGGGTTTCATTAATGATATGCGGTTTGTGATGTCAAAAATGCCGACTTCCCGTCAGACTTTGTTTTTCTCCGCCACTATGTCACCAACTATCAGCAAATTGATCGATGAATTTTTAACCGAACCCATAACTGTATCTGTCAGCCACCAAGCCGCCCCCACCAATATTGAACAAAATGTGGTGCGCTTGAACGGTCGGAATCGAGTGGACGTCTTACAGGATTTACTCCAAGGTTCTGACTACACCAAAGTTTTAGTCTTTGGTCGAACTAAACACGGCGTCGAAAAACTATCTAAAACTTTAATTGAGCGTGGCATCAAAGCTGAATCGATTCACGGCAACAAGAATCATGGCAGTCGTCAACGGTCTTTAAAGCAATTCAAAGATGGCACTGTTCAAGTGCTAGTGGCTACCGATGTGGCGGCTCGTGGTTTGGATATTAATAATGTCAGCCATGTTATTAATTACGAGCTTCCCGAATCTCGCGAAGACTATATCCATCGCATCGGTCGGACTGGTCGTGGCATTCATCTCGGTAAAGCCCTGACTTTTATTGGGTAATCAACTATTCCGGGTCATTCTGGCAAGCCCCCTCCGTCATTCTGGTAATTCTGCCGTACGGCAGAAGCGACCAGAATCGTAGAAAATATATTTATAAGATTCTGGCCAAGCCAGAATGACACAAACAAAAAACAGCGCCGCAGGCACCACCAAAACTTTTTCATCGCAGATCCTTCGACCTGTCCGCCATAGCTTTAGCGACGGAGGAAGCCTTGGCGGAGGAGGACCATTCACTTTTAACTTTCTGCTATCTCAAATTATTCACTGTTCACTATTCACTTTTAACTTTTCATTATCTCTATGGAAATTAGAAACATCGCTATTATTGCTCATGTCGATCATGGGAAAACCGCATTAACTGATGCGATTTTAAAGCAAACCGGTATGGCAGAAGCCGGCATGACGATGGATTCTAACGCTCTCGAACAAGAGCGAGGAATTACGATCTATTCCAAAAATACTTCAGTTTTCTACAAAGGGACAAAAATTAACATTCTCGACACTCCCGGCCATGCCGATTTCGGTTCGGAAGTTGAACGAGTTTTGCGCTCCGTTGATTCTGTCTTGCTTGTTGTCGATGCCGCCGAAGGTCCGATGCCCCAGACCAAATTTGTTTTAAAAAAATCCTTGGAACTAGGTTTAAAGCCAATTTTGATCCTGAATAAAATCGATAAACCTGCCGCCAATGTCGAAACTGCCAGCGAAGCAGTCGCCGAATTATTTTTAGACTTGGGCGCTACCGACAGTCAGTTCAATTTTGAAACTCTCTACGCCATTGGTCGGGATGGTTTGGCCAAAAAGGACATGAGCCATGAGGCTGAAGATCTGACCCCAATTTTGGATACAATTCTAGAAACTGTTCCCGCCGCCTCTGGCGACAATCTTGCTGCCAAGCCGTTGAAGATGCAGGTGTTTAATCTGGCTTACGATAATTATCTTGGTCGGATGGGCATTTGCCGGATTTATGAAGGCACTGTCAAGGATGGTCAAAAATTGATCGTCAAGAATCCCAGTGGCCAAATGTTTACCGGCAAAATTACCAAATTGTATACTTTTGAAGGTATGGCAAAAAAAGAAACCAGCGAAGCTAGTGCTGGCGATATTGTCATGCTGGCAGGACTTCCGGAAATTTTTATCGGTCAGACTTTGCTTGATAGTGAAACCGGTGAACCCATGCCAGCGATTGCTATTGATGAACCGATCCTATCGATTTATATGTTTGTCAACGATTCACCATTTGCTGGCAAGTCTGGCAAATTCTTAACTTCCCGCAAAATTAAGGAACGGTTAGAAAAAGAGCTTGAGGTAAACGTTGGATTGAAAGTTGATTTTGGTGATGCTCGCTACAAAGTTCATGGCCGCGGTGAGTTACATCTTGCCGTGTTAATTGAAAATATGCGCCGTGAAGGTTTTGAGCTAGCCGTTTCCCAGCCGGAAGTTATTTTAAAAAATGCTGACGGTACACCTGATACCAATCCCACCGGCTCCAAGGATGGAAAGCTCGAGCCATTTGAAGAAGTGTCAGTTCTCGTCCCAGATGACCTCTCTGGTGTTGTCATCGAAAAATTAAGTAGCCGCAAAGGTATCATGACAAGTTTAATTTCCGAAAATGGCGAGTCAAAAATTACTTTTGATATTCCAACCCGCGGACTTTTGGGTTATCGCAACGAATTTATTATCGACACCAAAGGAAAGGGGATTCTCACTTCGATCTTTTCCAACTTCAGACCGTATGTCGGCGCAATTAGCAAAACTAAATATGGTTCCATGGTTTCCATGATGACCGGCAAAGCCTTGGGCTATGCCCTGTTTAATTTACAGGATCGTGGCACGCTTTACATCAAAGCCAATACGGAAGTTTACGAGGGTATGGTGATTGGCAATATTGCTAAAGGCAACGATGTCTGTGTTAATCCGATCAAGGGCAAACAACTTACCAACACTCGTTCCTCTGGTACTGATGAGGCCATTCGATTGACTCCGCCGCTTGAATTAACGCTGGAAAAGGCTATCGATATTATGAATGATGATGAATTTATCGAAGTTACCCCCGATGCTGTTAGATTGCGTAAACAGTATCTAACTGAACTCGACCGCAAGAAACATCTCCGCGGGCAGTAAGAACTAGTGGTTTGCCAGTCTCCCTAAATCGTAGCATCAGTTTGACTTGTAACACCTCCCTCAAGTAGAGTGGAGCTATCACTTGTACCTATCTCAAAATCAGGAGAAACCCATGAAAATGTGGTTACTCGCGGTTCCTAACCGCGCGGCAGAGGTCGCCGAATCGTATCTTCAGCGCGCTGGCCTTGAATACATACGTTATTCCGAGACTGGACCGTATGATACCGAGCCGGTTCTGGAACTGGAAGATGGCAGAATTTTTGAAGGCTTAAGAGCGATCAACGAGTTCTGCAATCGTGAAACAGCCATCAAAGGAGCGGAATCACACTAAACTCGTCGTATCTTGGTGTTAACCCATATGTAGGAGGTGAACGTGATGTTCATGGTCGGCCGGCATATTGCCAGTACCGCAGAGGAGTTCGATGCGAAGGCCACACTACTCTCTCCAAGCTACTACGCAGAGGTAGCCCGCATCGACTACGGGTTGAGTATTGGGGATGAGGAGTACTCTGGCCTCAACCTTAATGACTCCGAACCAGCAACCGAGGAGCAGAAGCACCGGCTTACTGAACTGTACGATCAGGTTCAGAACGCGCAGTTAACCGAGGAGGACTTCAAGGGAGTCGGTGTCAAGTGCGCAGCCGAGCTTATCCTTGATATGGAAAAGAAGCTTGCCTATCGGCAAGCCCATGGAGGGCAGTAACTGCCTTCAAACAGCTGTACCTGTCGCACCCCGCCACCTGAAACCAACCAGGTGGCGGTTTTTTGTTTCATCATCTGGAAAGAAAAAATGCCACCAAGCTGGCGGCATTAATCGAATCAGTCTAAAACGTCGCGCTGACTCGTTGGAATTTATCAGGTACATCACGAACCTTTCGTACGGTGCGATAGCGATAGTCCACCACCCAAGCTGTGTTCGTACCATCTACGTTAGGTACGTACACAACGTTGTGGCCATGTTTGACTACAAAGGCCCAATGAATTTCTGGCAGCCAGTCGCATTCCGTGCTAAGTATCCTTGCCATATCCCTCACCCTGATCGCGACTAGAGGTTTCACAGCGAACACGGCCAACTTTCTCCAGAAAACTGGCCAACGGCTGATTGCCACGATTAGCTTGTCAATGAAACGCATTAGTTCGTTTCTTAACTCAACTCCGATCCAGTCAGCAAAGTGCATAGCGCAAACCCCCAATGAAATTTCTCATTCAGAGCATACTGACAGGCGTACCTGTCAGTCAAGGCTTGACACTATGTTAGAAATGTATAACATAGGACTTGTGATATATTTCTAACTCCTATATTTATGACACTCAAACAATTCCAAATCGTTAAACTAACCATTGCGGCGCTAGTGGCGGGGACTATTAGCTACAGCATCACTGTCGACAACTATATTGTCCCGATGATCAGTATCGCTTTTTCCATTATTCTGCTTGTGTATTTGCGAAGCCGAGTGAAAGAAGTAATAGCTGATGAACGAGATTATGAGATCGGTGGTCATGCCGCTCGCTGGGCTATGATGATCTTCAGCTGGACCGCAGTCATTGCGATGTTCCTTCTGTATTACGAAAAAGCGCTTAACCCAACTTTTGAAGTAGTCGCATATGTCTTGGCCTATGCTGTTTGCGTTCTAATGCTTTTGTATTCGCTCCTCTTTCGTTATTACGATCAGATCAGATTCATGAAACGCCGAACCTACTACATTATTGCCGGAGTAGTCCTTTTAATTATTGTCGCGATCATGGGCCTTCGGTTTTTCAGCGGTGAAGACACTTGGATGTGCCAAAATGGCCAATGGGTCGAACATGGCCATCCGTCTGCTTCGATGCCAACTACTAATTGTCAAAAATAAATATGAAAAACAAGATCAAACAATTTCGCGCTAAACTTGATCTCACCCAAGATGAGTTGGCCAAAATGGCAGGAGTGCGTCGGGAGACGATCGTGTTTTTGGAGCAGGGGAAATACAACCCATCACTTCAACTAGCTCACAACGTCGCCAAAGCGCTCAAAACCACCATTGGAGAACTTTTTGGTTTGTAAAAGACTTGTTCTATCTCCCAGAGGAGCTTATTCTGTTCATAACTAGTACCTCGGGAGTCGGCTATGGCATCAAAGCGATCCGTTTACCGATCAATCTATCGGCACGAATTTCACAAGCTTTGCTCCAAAGCCTATGAGTATCTTTGCGAGCTGCATCCCAACGCTGTCACCTTCGACCCACCCACTTTTGGTGAATATGATGGGTACGGCCAACGGGGTGATCGGATTTGGTTCAACGGCAACGCTTACATCGGAGGGATCACCCCAAAACGTTACCTATGCGTCGCTGAACTAGTCTTTGACAGCAAAGGTAGGCTTCTTCACATCGATAGCGCCGAATATTCCTTGCTACCCCACAACGCCTACTTCGACTTCTGGATTAGCAAGGGATTGTTCGAAACACCGGGCGAACTGGAAGATCCTGATCTCTTTCGGAGAGATCGTCCACCACCCCGTTGGCTTACGCAAAAGCAAGGATAATAGGCTGTCACCGGCGCCCCCTATGGGGCGCCTCACTTTGTGCCGGCTTGTTTTGGCACAGGATTTAGCCTATGCTGAACTGTCCATGCGATAGCGCAAGGATAATTTTAGCACCCCGACATCATTACGAGGAGGAAAAGTACGATGCCAGATGGAGACATCCAACAACGATTACAGGTGATTCTAGGTGCGCAAGCCAAGGCAACCACTGCTCAAGCCAAAAGCGTAAGGGCTACCTCCCAAGCCAAAGCCGCTCTAGAACAATTAAGAGCGGAATTGGTCAATGGTACTGTCACTACTGGTGATCCGATCCGTGACTACGTCCTCTCAACTGCTTATTGTCGAGAAGGAGAGGATTTATTAACCCAGCTGGAAGAGCAGTACCAATATTTCCTGTCGCTTCAGCGCACACTCACCGGAAAATGTGGTCAGCTCATCATGGTCGCTAGGTGGGAGGTCGGTTTACACACGGTTGCCTATCGTGAACCCGGTCCCAACGAACAAGACACTCACCAAGATTATGAGTTGCATGTTGGTATCCTCACGGGAGAGCAACTTGTTGGAGGGCAAAGGCGCGAATTAAATTTCCCCACCCATGACGGCTACCAAAGTTGGTATTATTACGGCTATGGAGCAATGGGTCGTCATCCCGAGCCTGTTGAATGGGTACATCATGAACTACCGGCAGTTTATGGTATACCTCTGCAGTCGGAGTTTCCGGCAGACGAACGATTCCGTCCCTTACTTCGTGGATGCATGGAAATCAATTTCTCTCTCCTAGTGGTCGGGAACAACGCAGTTCGCGAACGCATTAGTGAACTCCCAGAGTTCCAAGAAGCGTTTGCTGTTATGGAACAACGCCTTGGCACTCTTTTCCCGAACGATCCTCCACCTTTAATTAGTGCTAATCCGCAGTAGTACTGCCCCTTAAAGCGCCTCGTGCTCTCACGTGGCGCTTTTTCTTTTGGTACAATTAAACAGCTAAGTAATAAAAGGAGGGATTATGAAAGGTTTTGTAATTAATCTAGAACAAGAAACTATCGCCAATGGCGATTTTCGACGGGTGTTATACACCGGGCACCATACCCAGTTGGTTTTGATGACGCTTCAGCCAAACGAAGAAATTGGTTCAGAAGTTCATCAAACCGTTGATCAATTTTTCCGGTTTGATGAAGGCGAAGGGAAAGTTGTTATTGATGGATTTGAACATTCCGTTAGTAATGGATTTGGGGTTGTTATTCCCGCCGGTGCCGAACATAATGTTATCAATACGTCGGATAAACCTCTGAAACTCTACACTCTTTACTCTCCTCCAGAACACATTGACGGTACCATTCGCCACACCAAAGCCGACGCCATTGCTCAACCAGAAGAATTTGACGGCAAGACCACGGAATAATACCGTTGTGGTAGCGTAGAATAAGTTGTTGTACTTAGTCCCTTTGCAGAGAGGAAAGAATTTCCATCACTACGTCGCGAGTAGTTTGGCGGGCTTGTTGCAATTCTGTGGATGTATAAAGTAATGACCGATCGAGTACCACGTCAAACAGCTCTATCGAGCCTGAATTATGCGGCGTAAACCCAATTCGTAAATGATTTTCTGGAGTAATCGCCCAAGAGTAACCAAAATTGACATCACCTTGCAAAACCTCTGGTAAGGTATCGTATACCTTACCCCATTCCAGTTCTTCAAACATGTCTTCCGCCAATCCAACCACCAGAGCAATCTGATGTGTCATTTCAGTACAATCTTCGTCAAGATTGATGTCAATAAATCTGCCAGTATTCTCAAACACCGACAGGTTAGTGTATTGTTTTAAATAATTTTGCAAAATCTGTTGTAGACGATCGGTGACATACGTTGTTCGCAGGGAAAGCAGTTTTGCGTTTATTTTATCTTCTGGGGAAGTATCAGGATTGTACAGCTCAATAAAAGATTGCTCCTCTGGAACCATCCGACGATTAACGATATGACTATGCAAGATTGGCACGCTTTGGGCACCAACAATTAATTGTGGTTTTTCGCTGTTGGTTTCTTCCAAACGTGGTCTCGCACTTCGATTTACACCAATAATAAATTGTTGGTCAGGGAACTCTTCTGCCAGCTTATTTCTAATTGCCAAATTTAAACTAATAAACTCGGTCTGTTCTTGCGGGTCGAGTCCGGTAAGGTTATCAAATGCTCGTCCTATCTCACCCAGACCGGCTGGTTCTCGAAAAATAGTAATATGCTGTCCGCTATAGGGAGATGTTGGTTCGGCAACTATAAACTTATTTACTATTCCAAGTAATGCACCTTCATCAGTAAATTGGTTTATCATATAGTCTGGGTCTTCAGCCAACCGACACAGATGGTCATATCTTTGTATTGGAGTCATTTCGGCCATTGTTCCACCCGGCAACCAACGAACCTCGGCATGAACAGGGTAGGCAATTGCCTGTCTTGGTTTGTTTTCTCGAGCGTATGATTCCTCTAGCCCACACAGAGCCTGTGTTACCAGCTGTTCTCTGGTCGAAATTTTTCCATATTCATATTGTTGAAACCTCTCATTCATATCAGGAGAATACTACAATTATCCGCTCCTGTAAAGCAAAAATCTATTTTCCCCACCCACTCACTTATTACTCTTTACCGAAGTATATTGATGGCACAACCTGTGCGACTAAGACAGAAACTATAGTGGGGCCAGAAGAATTTGGCGGCGAAACTACTGATCGGCGGTTTGTTTTGTCCGTTCTTCAGCTTTTTCTAAGGTGGTAATGAAATAACAGGTTTATCGCGGGCATGGGGGGTGCCCCCTAGTGCCTATGAGAAACCTATTAGACAAATTGCTGTTGCGTGAAACCTATGGCCAAATTAAGGTTTGGGTTTTGGCGCACAAACTGATCAGCACTACTCTTGGAATGGTCATTTTAGGATTATTGGTTTGGGGAGGTTGGGCTATTAAAGCACAAGCTGGTCCTACCAGCTACATTTTAGCTACTGTCCAAAAAGGCACTATCATGTCCACCGTAACTGGGACCGGACAGGTGTCTGCTTCACACCAAATTGATTTAACCCCTCAAGCTTCAGGCAAAGTTACTGCGGTCAAAGTTAAATCCGGACAATCAGTCAAAGCTGGCACTCTATTGGTTCAATTAGATTCCAGCGATGCATACAAGACCGTTCGGGATGCTCGAGCCAGTTTGGCCAGTGCCCAACTTTCTCTCAAAAAAACCCAGAATTCAATTACTCAATCAGTAGTTCAGGCTGAAGATTCACTAACACAGGCCCAGCAAAACCAAATCCAATCTCGGGCCAGTCTGGCTAAATCATATGACGACAGTCTGGCTACTATTGATACAGCCGTTCTTAACTTGTCAACTATAGTCGATACTTTAGAAGATGTTATTTTTGGACAAGACTATAGCCCCACACAAAGTAATGCTGATTATTACTTTGACATTCTCCAGCGCTGCAAGGGTTATGACGGTTTAGCAGACTCATACCGCAACAGCACCACCAGCGCCTACTACACCGCCAAAACGGCCTATGATGACATTAGCTCTAGATACAACTCCGTTATTAATACATCAGATGATGACGTTATCAGCCAATTGGTATCAGACACCTACACTTCAGTTAAGACAATTCTGGAAACCCTCAAGACTACCAATAATTATCTTAACTATGTGAATAGCCAGGCTACTAATTATAACCAGATCATTCCGGCATCCCTTGGCTCTCATCGAAACACGATTGCCTCTGCTACTACCCAAGCTAACTCGTATCTCAATAGTCTATATAGCAGCAAGACCAGCATCCAGAACAATCTTAACGCGGTCAATAATGCCGCAACCTCTGTTAGCATGAAAACTAATTCCCTTGAGCAAGCCAAGACTATCAATGCGGATTTAGATTTGGCCACGGCCCAGTTAAATGTTACACAACGCAGTAATGCCTTAAATGATGCCCTCCAAGCATTAGCGGATTACTCCGTCAAAGCCCCATTCGACGGCGTAATTGCTAAAGTTAATGTCCAAGTAGCAGATTCAGCGTCTGGTGGAACTGTGGTTGCAACCATTATCACCAAACAAAGTTTGGTTGAAATACCGCTCAATGAAGTTGATGTAGCCAAAGTATCACTTGGCGACAAAGCCACGATTGCTTTTGACGCGATCGAGGATTTGAGTATCAGCGGTTCAGTAGCCTCCATTGACTACATCGGAACAGTTGAACAGGGTGTAGTCAACTATACTGTCACTTTGTCTTTTGATACCCAGGATGATCAAATTAAGCCTGGTATGAGTGCCAGCGCAACTATCATTACCGATTTAAAACAAGATGTGTTAATTATTCCTAGCAGTGCCGTGAAATCGCAGGGTGAAATGTACTACGTGGACAAGTTTAACCAGATCTATTCAGATACCGAGGCCGCTGCCGGGATCACTTCCGATGCTGCTCCTACTCAACAAACTGTTGAAGTGGGGATCACTGATGACACTAACACTGAAATCATTTCCGGACTTTCTGAAGGTGATCAAATTATTATTAAAACAGTTAAAGCAACCTCCAGTAGCAAAAAGGCTACCACCACTTCCAATAGTCTATTAGGGGGTAGTGGAGGCTCTCGTCCTCAAAGCAGCGGTGGCACGATGATGGGTCCAATGCCTTAAATAAGTCCATGATTGAAGTTAAAACCGTCAGTAAAATTTATCAAACTGGGACTGAAGATTTTGTAGCGCTTGATCAAGCGTCTTTTACCGTTGAAGACGGCGAATTTGTCGCCATCATGGGACCGTCTGGTTCGGGCAAATCAACTCTAATGCATATTTTGGGCGCGCTCGACACTCCCACTTCAGGCACTTATATTTTAGATGGCCACGATGTCTCAACTTTAACCGATGATCAATTAGCTGACATTCGTCGTGATCGAATCGGCTTTGTGTTCCAATCGTTTAACTTATTGCCTAGAGCCTCTGTTCTAAGAAATGTCACTTTACCATTGGTTTACGCCAATATCTTGCCAGAAGAACGCAAACGGCGAGCTGTAGCAGTTTTACTAGCCGCTGGTTTAGATGAGACTCATTTTAATCGGAGATCTAATCAGCTCTCTGGTGGTCAAATTCAACGGGTTGCCATTGCCCGAGCATTGGTTAACAACCCCAGCCTAATCTTAGCGGATGAACCAACTGGTAACCTTGATTCCAAGACCAGTGAAATTGTTTTAAGTACTTTTCAAAAGTTAAACCAAGAACAACATCGGACAATTATTTTAATTACTCACGAACAAGATGTCGCGGAACACGCTCAAAGAATCATTCTTATCAAAGATGGCAAAATCGTATCAGATAAAAAGACGCATACTCGCCGAATCGCCAAGGCAAACTTATGATTACTTCAGATATTTTTGAAGAGACCTATATCGCTATCTCGTCGAACAAAGCTCGGTCTAGTTTGACTATGCTGGGAGTTGTAATTGGAATTAGTTCAGTTATTGCAATGGTAGCTATTGGGCAAGGCTCCCAAAGTTCAATCGAATCAAGTATTGAATCCATTGGGTCTAATCTAGTTCAGATTATGCCGGGGGTTCAACAAAGTACTGGTTCACGGATTAGCGCTGGTCAGGGTTCAGCGCGAACACTAACCCAAGCCGATGCTGATGCAATAGCGACAGAAATTTATCTTGCTTCGTCGGTCGCTCCAGAACTTTCTGGTCGCTATCAAGTTTCCGCCAAGGGTGGCAATAACACTAATACTTCCGTGGTTGGTATCACCGAAACCTACCCCGCTGTTCGTAACGTTGTGTTGGCAGAAGGCACACCGATCGCGTCGCAGCACTTAGCCAGCTTGTCTAAAGTAGCTGTACTCGGCTTTGCGGTCAGCGAAGATTTATTTGGCGAAGATGTCAGCCCGATCGGTAAAACGATAAAGATAAAAAACACGTCTTTCAAGGTAATTGGTATCAACGAGGAAAAGGGTAGTAGCGGTATGGGAGGAAGTCAGGACGATATGATTTTTATTCCCTTAACTACCGCCCAAAAATTTCTCGCCGGTTCAGAATATGTAACAACTGTTAGCGTTCAAGCAGTCGATGCTGATTCTATTGCTGACATGCAGCAAGCTATTACCGATCTTTTGTTGGTTCGTCATAATATTGCCGACGAAGATTCTGCCGACTTTCGGATTATGAATTTAGCTGACGTAGTTGAAACTGCGTCCAGCGTAACCGAAACATTTACTCTTTTGTTGGGAGCAGTCGCCGGAATTTCTTTATTAGTGGGCGGTATTGGCATTATGAACATGATGCTAACTACTGTTACTGAAAGAACCCGCGAGATCGGGCTACGTAAAGCGATCGGTGCCAAAAAATGGGATATCAGCTTACAGTTTTTGGCAGAATCAGTTGCCTTAACTTTTATTGGCGGCTTAGTTGGGATCGTCTTAGGTTGGTTAATTGCCTTTTTGATTTCAGAATTAGGCGGTGTGCAAACAACAGTTTCTTGGGGATCAATTCTGCTAGCTTTTAGCGTATCAGCCGGTATCGGAATTGCTTTCGGCTATTATCCGGCTCGCCGCGCAGCTAGTTTAAATCCAATTACAGCATTAAGGTATGAATAATATTTATAAAATTGATGGAGGAAAAGTATGAAGAAATCTAAATCGGGTTTAGTAGTGCTCGGGCTGGCAGTTATAGTACTTGGTGGAACTTTCTATGGCGGGATGAAATACGGTCAGACCAGCCAACCATCGCGTATGGGCAATCGTCCCAGCGGGCTGACCAATTTAACCACCGCTAACAATAATTTTGTTGGTGGAGAAATTTTATCGAAAGACGACAGTAGTATCACCATCAAATTACAGGATGGTGGATCTAAAATAGTTTTTGTATCTGACTCTACGCAGGTTATGAAATCAGCCACCGGTTCGCTTGCCGATCTTAGCGTTGGGCAGCAAGTTAGTGCTAACGGTACTTCCAATACCGATGGCAGTATCAGCGCCACCACTGTTAGTGTCCGACCAGCCGGTGAGCCGTCTCTACCAGCTCCTGTGACATCGGACGATACCAAAAAATAATTTTTTGTTTAAGCGTTCTTTCAGTTAACCGCGTAAAACTAATAATGATATCCGATTAATTTTTAGAAAGGAGGTATGAATGTATGAAAAATAAATTCATTCTACCAGCGCTAGTAGTTATGGCGACCGGAGTAGCATTACTGGGTGGAAGTTTTGTCCACGCCCAAACCACCACTGATTCCGGACAGCATGTGTCGATCATTCAACGATTGGTGGAAAAGTTTGGCCTAAAGGAAGCTGACGTTCAAGCGGTATTTGACGAAGATAAAGCCGCTCGTCAGACAGAAATGAAGGCAAAAACGGAAGAGCAGCTAACCCAGCTAGTAACAGACGGCAAAATTACTGAAGCCCAGAAGCAACTGATTGTTGCTAAACGGGCAGAGTTAGAAGCTAGCCGTTCAACCGAACCAGTCAAAGACTCATCTTTAACTGCCGAACAGCGCAAGACTCAAATGGAAGCCAGCAGAACTGAATTGGAAGCTTGGGCAAAAACCAACGGCATCGACGTCAAGTACGTTCTTGGCGGTTTTGGTGGCAAAGGTTTTGGCGGTCATGGAATGAGGGGTGAAATGCCACCGACCCCGGCAAACTAACCTATCGTCTCCCATTGTGACCTCCCGCAAACTGTCCTACTACTCCGGTAGGACAGTTTGCTGTAATAGTGGTAATCTTACAGGCAGAGGAGTATTCAGCTAATTTTCAGCTAACTGTTAGAAACTAGCCTTATCAACCAACTGCCCGATCTGTTAATTCGATGAGTCTATAAGTCTATCTGTCTATTAGTCCATAAGTCTATTAGTCTACCCATGAGAATACTAATCGTTGAAGACGAGCACAAAATTGCCAACTCTATCAAGAAAGGGTTGGAACAGGAATCCTATGCCGCTGATGTGGCCTACGATGGCGACGAAGGGCTGGCGGGAGCCTTAGCCGAGGATTACGACGTGATCATTCTTGATCGAATGTTACCCGGCTCCGTTGATGGCATGGCGATTTGTCGTGAATTGCGTCAGGCAAAAAAGCATACTCCGATCTTGATGCTCACCGCCAAAGATCAAATTCGTGACCGAGTTGAAGGATTAAACGCTGGTGCTGATGACTATCTCGTCAAACCTTTCTCGTTCGAAGAACTGTTAGCTCGCATCCGTACCCTTCTGCGTCGCCCCAAAGAGACCATCGGCACAATTTTGCAAGTTGATGATCTAACTTTAAATCCGGCTACCTACGAAGTTAAACGAGCCAACCAGTCGATTAAATTATCCCAAAAAGAATTCGCTCTACTGGAATATCTGATGAGAAACGCAAACCAAGTTTTATCTAAAGATAATATCATCAGCCATGTCTGGGATTTTGAGGCCGATATTCTGCCAAATACGGTGGAGGTGTACATCGGCTATTTGAGAAATAAAATTGATCGTCCTTTTAAATCTGCCAAACTAATTCATACTTTAAGAGGTTTCGGCTATAAGTTAGTCTCCAAATCCCCATGATCGATTCGGCTGTTCTCAAATTAACTGGTTGGTATCTCGCCATTATCATGGCGTTGAGTATCGGGTTCAGCGTATTCTTATATCAGACATATGGCGCAGAATTTGCGCGGGGGATTCGTCGCCAAGATGCGTTTTTTAATGAGATTATCCCGCGAGGCTTGCCGGGGTTTGAGAAATTTCGTCAAGCCCAAATCACCGAAGGGGAAAGCCGACTAAAGAGCAATTTAGCCCTGTTTAATTTAATTATTTTTATCGCCGGTGGTGCTACTAGTTATCTTTTTGCGCGGCGTACGCTTAAACCTATTAGTGAAGCTTTTGAAGCCCAAAGTCGCTTTACTGCCGACGCTTCGCATGAATTGCGAACTCCTTTAACTGCTATGCAAACAGAAATTGAGGTCGCACTCCGTGATGATAACCTCACCAAAGTCGACACTGAAGCGCTCTTGCGCAGCAATCTGGAAGAAGTTGCCAGATTGAAAACTCTTTCCGATGGATTATTGAAGTTAGCCCGCGATGGCGGCTCTCAAGACTCTTGGAAAAAACTTCAGCTCAAACATTTAATTGCCATCGCACTCAAATCTATTGTTCCGTTGGCCGATCAAAAATCGATCGAAATCGTTGATCAAACCACGAACGTTCAACTTCAAGGTGATCAAACAAGTCTAGTTGAGCTACTAGTGATTTTGCTGGATAACGCTGTGAAGTATAGTGGACCGAACACAAAAATTGATCTCACCACCCAACGATCTAGCGCCAACGTCTCTTTAGCGATTACTGACCAAGGACAGGGGATTAAGACTTCTGATCTGCCGCACATCTTTGACCGATTTTATCGGGCAGATACTTCTCGCTCCAAAGCCAAGACTAATGGCTATGGTCTCGGCTTATCTATTGCCAAAAAAATTGTTGATGCCCACGGTGGCAAAATTGAGGTCAAAAGTGAAATCGGCAAAGGTTCAACTTTTGTTGTAAAATTGCCGTTAGCTCAAGCTTCTAAATGACGCCAATCATTTCCGTCAAAAACTTGACACAAAATTCAGGTCTAGTTACAGCGGTTCCTCTTTGCCGTATTTTTTAATACAATAAAGCCGTTATGGCTAAGTCTCATTCTTTGTCTGGCAATTCACTCAAACTAACTCCTCGTCGAGTTCGCGATGTTAATAAAGAACACCGCGATAGTTTTTCTACGCTCGACCATGCTGCCCTCTGGGTTACTGACCACGTTGGCACTATGGGTTTCTTTTTGGTCGTTTTCGTTTGGACCTTCGGTTGGCTAGGCTGGAATACGTTGGCCCCCATTGAATTGCGATTTGATCCATTTCCTGCTTTCGTCTTATGGCTGTTTATTTCCAATATGATCCAGATCATGTTAATGCCGTTAATTATGATCGGGCAAAACCTTCAAGGTCGACATGCTGAATTACGCGCTGAAGCGGATTTTCAGGTCAACAAACGCTCCGAAAGAGAGATTATTAGCATCATTGACCATCTTGAACGTCAACATGAGACCATGTTGAAAGTCCTCAAACATCTAGAATCTAACAAGAAAAAGTAAACCCAATCGTTCTTTAGGGGAGTTATTACCAAGCTTTTTAGCCCATCTCTGGGTTGCTTCCCCGCAACCCGAACCTCCTGCTAGTGCCCGCGACAGCCCACCTCGTCGCGGGCTTTCCCTATATGCCAAAAATCCACTCCAAGCCTATAATGTGGTAGTCCCTATGTTGAAATTTAAACATAGTCTAATTAACGCTGTTCGGGGGATTCGTGACCTGATTCGCACCCAGCAGAATTTTGTTATCGAACTGACGATTGCACTGTTTGTACTTTGGTTAGCCTATGCCCTTCATCTCTCCACCCTTGAGCGAGTCGCGATCGTGATCATGATTACTTTTGTATTAGCCGCCGAAGCTGCTAATAGTGTTTTGGAGAATATTTTAGACGGGGTCAGTAAAAATTTTTCTCCCCGTTTTCGCACCGCCAAAGACATGCTTGCTGGCATCACTCTAATCGTTGCCTTCGGTGCCGCGATCATTGGTATTATTATTTTCTATCCCTATTTAAAAAACTTCTTATGACTAAATTTGTTATTCAAGGCGGTAAACCATTGAAGGGAAGTGTAAAAGTTCACGGTGCCAAAAACGCCGTCTTACCGATCATGGCATCAACAATTTTGGCCAATGATATTTTTGTGATCAATAATGTTCCCCAAATTAGTGATGTTGATGTCTTGTCTGAAATTTTAAAGGATTTAGGCTCTCTCGTCTCTTGGACTGGTGATCATCAACTTACTATTGATAATACTCATCTTCATTATGCTGAACTGGATTTTGAAAAAATTCGTAAAATTCGTTCGTCCTTGATGATCGTCGGGCCAATGCTGGCTCGCTTTGGCAAAGCTCGCTTTGTCGAACCGGGTGGTTGTCAACTTGGTACTCGGTCTATTGATACCCATCTCCATGCGTTTGAAGCACTTGGAGCAAAAGTTGAATTTGATGGCGAACGGTATGAAATTGTTGCTGACCATCTCACCGGTACTCGTGTAGTTCTAGATGAAATGAGTGTCACTGGCACCGCCAATGCCGTCATGGCCTCTGTATTAGCCCAAGGTACGACCGAGTGGCATCTGATGGCCGCCGAACCGGAGAATATTAATCTCATGAATAATCTAGTGTTAATGGGTGCCAAGATTTCTGGGATTGGCAATCATACTTTGACCATTGAAGGAATGGGCCAACTTCATGGAGCCACTTTAACCGTAATTCCCGATCGTATGGAGGCTGCCACTTATGCTGTTATCGCCGCAGCCACCCACGGCGAGATAACTATCGATGGCTATATTCGAGATCACCAAGACTCTGTCAGTCAACTACTGACACATATTGGCGTAGATCTAGAATTTATCACTTCTACTCAAGTTCGAATCAAACCAAATCTCAATCTAAGATCTTTTCGGTTACGGACCGATATTTACCCCGGTTTTCCCACCGATGTTCAAGCTCCTTTTGGCGTACTCGCTACTCAATGCCATGGCACAACCGAAATTTTTGAAACTCTCTACGATGCTCGTTTGGGATATATCAAAGATCTTGAATTAATGGGCGGGGATATCGATCTATTGGATATTCATCGTGCCAAAATTACCGGTCCCACCAAATTGTGCGGTCAAACAGTTACTTGCCCTGATATTCGCGCCGGTGCTGGGTTACTAATTGCCGCTTTGATTGCCGATGGTACTACTACATTAAATAATGCGAACGTTATTAATCGGGGATACACCGCTATCATTGAAACATTAAGTAGTCTGGGTGCTGATATCCGAATCGTGTCAGACTAGACAGACAAAATAATTTACGCTAAATTCGAATTGCCAGCCTAGGGGGAATCACCCTGGGTTGAGTTTGTTCTTGGGGTGGATCGATGAGTTGTAGTCGTAAACCGACGAGAGACGACAAAAGTGCTGATGCCGGAAAGAGCAAGAAGCCGCCAACCATACGCCGTGTCAGCTGTGGCAAGGGTGGGAAGTACGCCGCAGGCAGAGGCAAGCGTCGTTAACTACTCGTTCTTCCTCAAGAGGGCAGCCCAATGGGCTGCCCTTCTTTTTCGCTCTGGGAGACAATTCTAATCGATCTACCCTGTTGCCAATTTGTCCACATCTGATAATCTCCTTGTCATAGGAGAAGCCCACCTGTACAATACCATTGTAGTTATAGCACTTAAAAAAGGAGTCCTCATGGCTTTCAGCTACAAGAACAAAAAAGGTTCAACATATTTCTTGCACTCAAAAGAAGTCACCCTTAAGGGTGGTCGCAAACAACGGATTTATTACTTCGGTAAAGAGGTCAAGGCCGGTGCCTGTGACGCCGTCCCAGCTGGTTACAAAGTTAAGGAAAGTGCCCGGACTGGTTTGCCAATTTTGTACAAAGGATAATTACCCCTTTGTCATGCTGAACTTGCCTGCTCGGCCAGGGTTTCAGCGCCTAACCGTCTATTTTAAAAAACACTCGCTCGTAAGGGCGGGTGTTTTTATGTACTTGACCAACAAACAAAACAGTAGCTAGAATGAGCCATCTTAGATTTGCACCTGAACAAGATTGGAGGTTAACTCTATGGGCTACAAAGATGGTGAACCGATCATCGGTTCCAACAATCGGAGTGAATCAACTCCGGCAGGCTGGCACTTTCCCAGCACCGAGTTCACACTCGCAGAACTTAATCCCAAATCCGTCAGATTCGTTGGCACACCTTCGCCTCATTGCCGTCCCACCCTGCTAGTTCAGCATTTTCACAGTAACGGCGATCAGGCAAGTTGGCGTGTAAGCTATCGAGCAGAATGGGCACCCTGTTGTGAAATCTCGATTGTGGTTATTATGACCACCAACGAACTCCGTTGTGCCTTCACAGAGGCAAAGAGTAATTATGGTAGCGATTGGGTATTTCAGCGATCAGATGATTGTCTATCGATACCCACTCACGATCATGGTGTCAACATTCTGTTAACTGCCGAGATTTGCGAAGCAATCGAGAAATTCTTAGCGCAAAACGCTAAGTCACCCGCTGTGTCTCAAGGAGAGTAACAAATGTCCATCGAAACCATCCTGAACCTAGTCGTCTTATGTGTCATCGTAGCGATTGGCGCTATTGCAACCATCGCCATCATCGCCCGTATACGACGGCATGGTCAGCAAACGTCCTATAACTCCATGGCAGGCGGTATTGCCACATGGCTAGCATCCGATTCCCATTTGCTTGTCCATATGGCAGAGTTTTCGCGAGCCACGTTAACTGACGAGCTGCTCCAGAGCCTTCGTCAGCACGAACCATGGATCATCAACGCAGTACAGGCTGGCACCACCTATCTCGCCGGTGGCCAATCGTTTTATCTGATTTGTCTCTACGACCAGAACCAGTCCGACATCTGCAAAATCGAAGATGGTGATACGCACATTGCATTAAAAGAATGCTTGTGCCGGCTGCTATTCGCCTTTTTCCCTGCTAAATCCGCTGGCCAGAACGAAGACGCTTGGCTCGATTGGGCACGCACACATTTCGAGCTGTTCTTGATACCTCTTAACGAGGATCTGTCGGTTCGAGACAGCTGCTTCAACTTGAAGCACGCTCGTAACTTGCCTGGTTCACTGGAGATCTGGATTGCCGAGGACATGCCGCTGAACAAACCGCTGCACACGCCTAACCCCGAGTAGGTCTGACCATCTTTCTAAAGCCGCTCCTAACCAGAGCGGCTTTTCATATGGATTTATAAATACCTAGGGCAAGCCCAATAGTTTTGTCTTGGTAGCCCTAGTGGGACAGAATTGGAACCAACTAATGGGGGAGATTAGGGCTTTAATGGATCTCTCAAAAGAGATCAGTTATGCCAGCTAGGAGCGACTACCACATGGGATTAGAACCGGCGACATCCGCTATTGTGACAGGTTTGGAGTGGACCTAGAATAATACTATTGATAGTCGTGTATAAAATAAGGGCTTGACAAATAATGTACATATGATATATCCTGATCAAGGATATATTAATAACAGATTTAAGGTATGGAGCCGAGTAAGCGAGAAAGGTTTAAAAAACTAGCTGTTTATCGGACAAATGAAGTTCTTAAACGGTTAAAGGTTCTTGGTAACTGCTCAAACCGCAGTGCTTATGAATATACCGAGGACGAAATAAACAAAATTTTTTCAGAGATCGAACGGAAGGTGAGAGAGACAAAATCTAAATTTCACTTCCCCAAAAGTCATGGTGGTTTTAAATTGTGAGGATTAAATATGAATCAAATACTTTCGTCTATTCCAATCGTCATTAAAGATCAACATACTCTTTTGAATCGCATAGCAGAGGGGTACCAGTCAATTGAGAAAGTGTTGATGGAGTACATCGACAACTCGCTCGATAGTGCTGAAATCATTTTTGATGAAGATACTAAACGGTATGGCCGTGATATATCCATAACGGTTGCTATTGATCGCAAGAACAACACTGTCAGCATAAGAGACAACTGTGAGGGCATGGACAAGATTACAGTTGGTGGTTTGGCTAATAAGGTGAATGAGTCCGGCAAACCTGCACAAGCTCGTGCTTGGGTGACGGGACGGTTTGGATTGGGTATTCATGCTTTTCGACTAGTGGCGCAAGCATTGGAGGTTACATCGCAATGTAAAGGCGCAGAGCCAACAGCTATCGTTATCGATAAAGACAGGCGAGAAGCAGAACTTTTTAAGCCGACCGCAGTAGGGCTAACACCGAGCGGAACACTGGTGCAGTTGTGTGGTGTGGAAAAAACTAGACTCAAACATTTAAACCCAGTTGAGTTGGCGAAAGAAATTGAAATATATTTTGAAGGCTTTTTGTGGCGAAACTTGAAAATTATTGTTGTAGACGGAGACACCTCTTACGCGTGCGAACCCTATGATTATGAAAAATTAAAGGGGATCGAAATCAATGAGGTTATTACCACTTGGAATGCTGGCAAAACTCGTATTATTAAGCCAACCGAGAGAGGGATTATAGTTCATCTAAAGATTTGTACCGAAGAAGGTAACAATAGAGCCCCTTACTTTGCTTGCAAGGGTAGGAGAATTAGTTATATTCCACAGCTTGATTCATTTATTGCTAAAACCGAACATCGCAGGAAAGTTTGGGGGCATCACCTATTGACTGGCTATATTGAAGTCCAAGACAATCTTGAGCCAGTTATTACCCGTGATGACTTTGCGGGAGGGACGGGAAGACAGCAGAACCGAACAGGTATCTATGAGGAGGTTGTTAAGCTGGAAGACAAAATTCATGATGCCATTGAGGCAGTGAACAACAGTAAGAGCGATGAGAGTTTTCGCAACCTTGCGTCCCGCTTAACAGACATTCTTTCCGATCTAGCGAAAGAGGAGGAGCTTAATTTAAGGTATCAACAGAACGGTGACAAAAATAAAAAAGGGGAGAAGGAACCCATTACGCCAGATCCGAATGGTTTAGATTACAAGGTTGATAAAAAAATAATTTACGATGGCCCCGGTCCCATCCATCCCAACCCACATAAGGAAATTATTAATGCCATCAGTGATCCAGATGGCTCCGTAGAGGGAACTAAAATTGAAAAAGAAAAGCAGGGTATAAGAATTGAGTTCAGTCAGTTACCTTCCCCTTTGAGAACCCATTATGGTGATAGTGTAATTACCATATTCGTAAAACATAAAGATTTTCAAGATCGGAAGGGTGATACACAGCTTGCGGAGCTAGGATCAATGAAGATTACAGCTAGATTGGCAAACTATTTGGCGGCTATAATTTCTAGTGAGTTCAAAGAAGTCTTTTATCAACAGAAACACATAGAACCACCACGTGCCGATATTCTGAACCAGCAAATTGACTTTATCTTTAAGATGGAAGATCGCATGAAAGACTTCATCGATAAACCGTTACAATCTATAGGGATAATCAAATAATTATGTCAGTACCAAACGACAATTTACTTGTGGCATTGATTGATGAGTTAGCTCCTGTTAATAATAAATTCCGAGCAACTCGTGATGCTGTGTCAAAAATCGAGCTAATGTGGGATTTTGGTGGGATCTTAAGCAAATATCTTAAGAAGAACAATCTAAAGCTCCATGAGTTGCTCTACAAAATTTACGATCCTTATAGCATGGTGAAGATGAGTTACATCACCCGCGACCTCGGAAGCTATGCATATCGCATTCACCAACACTTTAAAAGTCGATCAGAAATCAGAGATGTTTTAGATGGGCTGATTAGTTACGGAGTTTTTCGTGAAGCTGTCCCATTGCTTTTCAACCCAAAGTACAAATTATCTGATACTCGCAAACAAGAAATATTAAAGATGCTGGTTTCCTCCTCTCTCTCTGTTAGCATAGTGGCCTATCGGTTGAAAACACTTAAAAAACAAATAAACCCAATATCGAACCCAAGAAACCAAAGGGCAATGGAGTATCAGAGCGAACATGACTACTTGTTGCGCTTGCACAGGGATCTCAACGTCTTTTACGGTCAAAATCCAACATACCCGTCAGCTAAACCAACAGAGGAAAAGTTTGGTAGTAAGGCAAGTAGAGAGGCCTTCGTTGCGGTACTGATGGCCTTATCCAGCGAAGCATTTTTGGGAGGTATAGACAATATCAATCCATCCGCTCTTGATAAAGAGCGGGCGAATCTATTTGAAATTGTGAACAGCAACTCTCAAAAGAGAGCAAGGTTTCGTAAATGGAGTGTCGGAACCAACGAATTGCTTAAAATCGCAGAGGCCTTACATTCTCTCAACAGTGAATCCGACTATTTGAGTTACGAATCTAAATTAAGAGGCGGGGCAATTGGGCCGTATAATAATGGACAAAGGCAACTCGGGTAGAAAATTATTCGATGGCAAAGATAAATACTCGGTCCTCCAGAAATTAGAGGAAGCGTTTATACTAGGTGCTACCGATGGAGAAGCTTGTCTGTATGCAGATATTTCAACCTCTGCCCTATATGCTTACCAGAAGCGAAATCCCGCATTTCTGGAGCGTAAAGAGCTATTAAAACTGAAGCCTGTTCTACGAGCTCGACGAACAGTCGTAAAGGCACTCGAGACCAATCCAGATTTAGCACTCAAGTATTTAGAAAGAAAAATGCGGATAGAATTCAGCACGGGTCAACGGGTTCAGATCGGTTTGGACAAACATGTCTTAAGTGATGAGGATAAGGACCATCTGGATATCATTCTACAGTCCAACTCCTAGGACAGCCCATCTTCTTCAGTAGACGAGTCTGGTTGAGTCTCATCTGGATTTTTTAAATTCAAACCAAAGTCCGTATGAAGGTCATAACCCACCCGAAACATGTATCGTTCGACGGCCTTTCTGTCTCCATCGGCGTGAAGGTATATTTCGAGCCCTTCCGAATAAACGTCGCTGGCAGAGGCCATACCGACGAGTTCTTTGTGTATCCAGTCATCCAAGCGATCATTCAAGAACCCAGCTGTGGTAAATTTATCAGAATGCCCCGCAGCTGTAGCACCCAACTTAAACAGCATCTTTAATGCTTCCGCAGCCATATCTTTAAAAGATGATGCCACAATGCTCTTTATCGCATTACGAAGGTTTGTGGCAGCAAGATCAGCACCGCTACGATTACCTACCTTGATGGCTGCAACACCAAACGAATAAAAAATGTAATAAAGCTGGAATACTACATCGGGGAAGTTTGTTATATGCTTGCTTTCTTCTGGCGTCAGCATCATCAAACGCCTGAAAACAACATCTACTGCATCAAAGTAGATTAGGGGGTACCAGTCTGGATGATTCTGATCATAAATAGCACTAATACTAAATAGGGCGGCAAAAAGATTTTGGGTTTGATTTTTGTATTCCCAGTCGTCGGGCATTAGAGGCTCCTCGTGGTAAGACTGTCCAATAAAGAGTTTCTCGCCGAGCCAACCAATACACACAAACATTTCATCTAACCCATTATCCTTTTCGTTGTGTTGATCCATAATCCGCTCTGCTGTCTTTTCAAAAAGGTTTATTACCCTTTTAACGACTACCGGGTGTGAAGTTACCCGAGTTTCGGCGATACGTTTCCAAAAATTAGTTAATACCTTTAGTGAGTCCGTGTTTCCAGAATCAACCAACATCTCCGCAATGGACTGGGTGGTGTCCAATATAGATAAAATAACCGAGCCAAGGCCTTGATGTTGTATAACCTCTGCATGAGCATTGAACATATCAATTAAGTGTTCTAGGTAATGAGACAGCAGCCCTCGGTTAGCGTCCCAATTAGGCCATCCCTCGATCTTTTTGCGCACTTTTATAAACCGATCACTAATGGCAGTAACTGATTCGAGAAAACGATTATAGGTGACTAGGTCAAGACGCACCAAAGCATCAATAGCAATCTGATTGGCCGACGCAAACGGATCAGTGGCTTTTTGGGAAATTTTGGTCAAATATGAATACCTTTTCATCTGGCGATCAAAGACCATTGATTGTTCAAGCTCCTCTTCTTGCGCTTTTAACTGTGTTGTTTCAGTATCCAATACTTCTTCCTGAACCTTGCCCGATTGGTCAAATTGTGCGAGTACAACGCTCATACGCCACATGCGGTTATCCTTGGGGCTAACAATCCCATATTTTTTATGTAAGAAGCTTTCGATTGCATTCGTAGTTGCCCTCTTGAGACTATCCAAAAGAAACTGACTTGGTTGCAGATATCGAAAATTTCGCAAAACTGCTCCAAGAAACAATGCAACCGTCCCTCCCAACCCTATCCAAATTAGCACTAGCATCCAACCAGCGCTTACGAGTTCCTGTGTGTGAAAATAGTACTGGGGAACAAAATCATATTGCCCCAATGTTAACGAGAGACCGGCAAAAGCAGTCCACCCTAGCAAAACCACACTCAACAGCATAAATATTATGAGAACGGTGTCTTTCAGTATCAATTGCACTTCTCGATCAGAAAATCTACTGTAAATAATTTGGATGAAAACAAAAAATACAGCGACACAAATCCCGAGTACCGCTACTTCGATGCCGAGCAAGCTATTGTAGTAATTTTGTAATCCGGTCATTGGTTATGGAGTTATTTACGCAAAGAGCGGGTTGCCCCCGCTACATCTATTTTACCACCAGTTGACCTAGTCGACCCCTAATAATGGCCGGTATCAATAGTGCCCTCTTGGCAAGGAATACCTCTGTGCTAATATGGAGGCGTTCACCCACAACTTAATAAAACCGAAGAACTTTTCTATATGAAGAGATTCGTCATGGATAAAGGCGGGCAGATGCTCGGCGTCCATGACGATCTACTCTTCGGAGCAAGAGGTTGTGGGTGAACCGCTAGAGGTCTGCCCACTTTTGATATGAATTTATATCTACCCCCTCGCCCCAATCTTCCTTATAACAAAAACCGCAACAAGGCCACTTTAAAGTTCCCCTTTACACGTGAGGAGCTGACAAAGATGGCCAAAAAGGAGAGTTTCTTTGAAGAGAAAAGACTAGGAGAGTTTATGCGGTTTGGAGAAATGTTTCTTTTGGGTAATCTCTGGGCGATGATGTGGGTTGGTGGGTTCGGCGTCAACGGCATTTCGATAGGCGTAATCGTGGGAGGTTGGTTAATTGGAGGAATGGCAGCCATATCTTGGGGTCGCAAAATAGATCGACTTAAAAAGGGTGACTGGAAATCTTTATGGCCCTAGAATAGTTATCCATATTGACGCCTATTGAAATATTGATAGACTGAATGTACAAGTAGCTGGCCTTTGGGCCATTCGACATATCGCTGACGGCACAGTTAGTTTTTAGAAAAATGACGGCAATTATTTTGTAATGCCGTCATTTATGCGTACCCAAACCCGTGGTTTGCTCACAAACCAGTCTAACCTGTCTGATGAAGAAGCCCTAAATCGTTGGAATGCAACGGGGAGACTGACCATTGAACAATGTCGGAAGATCGACCCCAGATTAATGAAATTGTCAGACAAAGATATATTAGTTATTTTGCATGACCTGTACGGGTTAGGGCAGCTAGCCTTTGATCAATGGTCCGAACAAAGACAGTTCCAAAAATCCCATTAGGGTTATTGAAGGACTTCTAAAAGTGGAATACGTTTAGACTATGCGTACTTCAGACACAACAGAGCAGGAGAACAAAAGGGGCATTATTTACTGCCGCGTATCATCAAAAGACCAACTAGAGGGAACCAGCCTAGAAACACAAGAGCGATTCTCTACCGAATACGCAATTAATCATGGTATCAAGGTTATTAAGGTTTTTGTCGAACGAGGGGAAAGCGCAAAAACAGCCAATAGAACGGAGTTTAATAAAGCATTAGCTTTTTGTACTGATAAGAAAAATAAGATTCAGTATTTCATTGTTTATAAACTAGATCGATTTGCTCGCAATCAAGATGATCATGTCACTGTAAAAGCGATACTACGCCGTGCGGAGGTAGAATTGAGATCCGTCACGGAACCGATTGACCAAACTCCAATTGGCCGTGCCATGGAGGGAGTGCTATCTGTATTCGCTGAATTTGATAACAATGTTAGAACCGAGCGTACTAAACAAGGTATGCTAGAGCGCGTCCAAGAGGGAATGTGGGTATGGCCGACTCCATTGGGTTATTGCAGACCATTCAAGGGCTCTAATATTACACCAGAACCAGAAGTATCTCCTTTAATTCGATTGGGGTTTGAAGAGTATTCAAAGGGAATCTACACCTACAAAAGCTTGGCCAAATTTTTGTCTGACCGAGGGTTGAGAACCAGAGGCGGATATCTGCCCTCTCATCAATTCATAGATAAAATGATAAAAAATCCAATTTACAAAGGATTTATAGAAGCATGGGGTGGACACAAGGGATCGTTCGAAGCAATCGTGTCAGAGGAGCTATTTGATTCGTGCCAAGTAAGCCGTAAGGGTTTATCACACAAAGCCCCTAGGATGTCCAGAAACCCCCTATTCCCTTTGCGAGGAGTTATATGTAAGGAGTGTTCCAGTCCGATCACTGGTAGCAAATCCACGGGCAATAGTGGCAAGAAATATCCCTATTATCATCACCCACATCAGCATTGCTCTCTGGCACAATCAGTCCCAAAAGAGAACTTTGAACAACTATTCGTCGAGTTTTTGAACAACATTACCCCAGACCACCAATATGAGAAGTTATTCAAAGCAGTGGTGTTGGACATTTGGCAAAACAATTACAAAAGGTTTGACGAGGACAATGCCAGAGTTCGAAGAGAAATCGCAAAGTTGGAACAAGAACGTCAAAAGGTTTTTGATCTTCACAGAACAGGGATATATACAGACAGCGAGTTTGATGAGCAGAGAAACTTCATTAATCGAATGATAGATGAAAAACGTCTTCTGGTTCACGAAAAGGCAGTAGAAGAATTTGATATGGAAGAGGCTCTAAACTATTGCTTCAACTTTATCAAACAAACCTCTAAAACATGGCTTGAAGCTGATTTCCCTCACAAATTACAGTTTCAGAAATTGATATTTAAGGGGAATATCGAATTTGATGGAAAAAAGTTTGGAACCACCAAATTGTCAGCTCTGTATGCTCTAAATCGAGAATATTCTGGTGAAAAATCCCATTTGGTAGCGCCACGGGGAATCGAACCCCGGTTACAAGAATGAGAATCTTGCGTCCTAACCGTTAGACGATGGCGCCCTAACAACTTAATTATAGCAGTATCAGCCCGCCATCTTTGATACACTAAAATCGTATACCTGTCTAATCTTTACTATGTTTGGAGAAGGCATTCACAACCCAATTCCAGCAGAAGAGCCAGCCAAGATCGAAACTCCTGAAACCGAACCGACAGTGCAACCACCCGCTCTTTTTGATTACGCCTGTACACTAAACCCCAAATCGGGTGAGTTTACTTATCCCACCAACATCCCGCCGAACGGATACGTTCACTATATCGGTCCCGACGGTTGGCATGTTACTAACGATCCGGACCGAATAGCGGAAGCAGAGCTGTGGCGAAACTAAAGTTCGTTGCCCCAATATTCCGCCTCTTACTAAATCCTAGATCCCAGATACTAGATACTAGATGCTAATCCCTAGATACTAAATGCTAATAGGTTATCATGTTTCAACTAGTGGGGGATTGTACAAAGCCTTTCAAGAAGCTGAAGCTTTAGATTGTACCGCTATCCAAATTTTTGTTGGCAGTCCTCAAATGTGGAATACACCAACCATTTCTGCTAAGAATGTGGAAAAATTTAAACAGGCTTGGAAAAAATCCAAAGTCAAAAAAGTTCTTGTCCATGCTGCTTATTTGCCTAACCCGTCTAGCCACAAAGCCAGTTTACGCAATTTTAGTCTCAAAAAAATGAAAGATGAAATAAAGATCGCTTACGCGATTGATGCTGATGGCTACAATTTTCATTGCGGCAGTAATCAGGACGGCAACCAAGCTGGCACACTCAATGCCATTCATACTTTGAACCGCCTGGCTGAATTAACTGATGAAAAATGGCCGGTCAAACTCATCATTGAAAGCGATGCTGGTGCTGGTAATCGAATTGGCGACACCATTGAGGAACTAGGTATCATTTGGAAAGGATTAAAAAACAAAACACGTTTTGGCTTTACTTTAGATACGTGTCATATGTTCGTTTCAGGCATTGATGTCCGAACCAAGAAAAATGTACAGGAAATTTTGAGCAAATTTGATAAACTCATCGGACTAGACCATCTCCACTTCATTCACGCCAACGATGCTTTGTTTGGACTCGGCTCCAAAAAAGATCGCCATGCTAACATTGGCCAAGGTGAAATTGGTCAAACTGCTTTCAAATATTGGTTGAAGTCTCCCAAATTGAAAAAAGTTGCCTTTATTTTAGAAACCCCCCGCTCCGGTAACCTTAAACAAGACCTCCAAGATATTCTTCTACTCAAAAAACTCGCCCGCTCCAAGTGACAAAACCAGCAAAGAGCGTCTAATACTTAGTATCAAAAAGTTGGTGTATCTAAAAACCGGTGTATCTCAAAGTCGGTAATGAGTAACAACTCCAGCCCGTTGAGTTCTGCGACCGCTAATTTGAACGGGCTAGCCAAGAGAAAGTAATCCCGCTTAAATGATAAAATCGTAGCGCCGTAACCCTACGACCGTCTTCTGATTGGTAATTACCCGATATTTTAGTGATATAATCGAATTGGTACTTGTCCCGTTAGAAATTTAACGGGCAGTCTGAACCAGCGAGAACCCAGCTCTAGGCATACCAAGCACAAATTTCTAACGGAATGGATAATCAAATCGTCAACGCCGTTATCGATACTGCCACTGACCAGGCCAAACAAGCAGCCAATACCGCCGCTCAAGGTATCTTTGAGCGGATTTTTAATGCTTACAATGCGTTTGTCGGAATGTTCCCCGATGGATTTCAATGGGTAGTTTCCCTAGTCCTCATCCTTGCTATTGCTTCCTTTCTTTTTAATCTCATCAAAAAGAACTGGCTCTGGATCATTCTCTTGGTCGTTATTTTCCCCGGCGTTCTACCGATCTTGAAAAATATTTTCGATTCATTGACGGCCATGTTCATCGGCAAGCCGATGTCATAAATTTTTCATTTCATTCTGATAAATTCACCCAGGGGGTAAGGTACCCATGTTGCTTCGTAGGTAGTTGTACCCTCCCATCGTCCATTCCCATCTTCACTTCCCGGTCTCAAGAGCAATTTTACGAACAGTAGGCGAAATTGGCTGCTGTTTCTGTGCTTTTGTCGGCTGGATGGCGGGATGGGTAACATATGGTTTCTTCCAATTGGTCCAGTCTGTTCTAGAAGTACTGGAGTCAGTATTCTGGAGAAACCAAAAAAGCGGCCGGCAGTAATGCTTAGGCCGCTTTTCCTATATCCTAGATATTTTGGTATGCTGGAAGAGATTTTTCCCTCATCTAGCTGATATTTTGGCTATTGGTGATTGATTATTGGTTATTAACTCTTTATGGCTAACACTAGAATTTTCATCTCCGACACCCCCAACCACATTGGCGAGACCATTACTGTTTATGGCTGGATCCACAGCAAACGGGTAATGGGCCAGACCGTGTTTATCGATCTCCGCGACAGCTCTGGTTTAGTCCAAGTCGTGTTTGGTGAGGAGATGAGATCATCCATCGAAACAGTCAAGCCAGAATCGGTGGTTATGATTACTGGTGAAGTTGTCGAACGGGGAGGCAAAAATATCAACGAAAAAATTACTACCGGCAAAATTGAAATTCAAGGCAAGGGTATTGAGGTAAAAAACGAATCTTTAACTCCGCCATTTGAAATTAGTCAGGAAAATGTAATAGACGAAGAAACCCGTCTAAAATATCGCTATCTCGATCTCCGCCACGAACGCATGCACCAAAATCTCATCATGCGTCACAAAATTATTGCCTTTATCCGCGGATTTTTGGATAACCGCCAATTTGTCGAAGTGGAAACACCGTTACTATCTGCTCCCACCCCCGAAGGCGCTCGCGACTTTTTGGTACCCAGTCGTAAATATAAGGGTTCATTTTATGCATTGCCGCAAGCTCCTCAACAATATAAACAACTGCTGATGGTAGCTGGGTTGGAGAGATATTATCAAATTGCCAGATGTTTTCGCGATGAAGATTCCCGCGGTGACCGTCAGCCAGAGTTTACCCAACTCGATTTAGAAATGTCATTTGTTGATCGTGAAGATGTCATCAAACTAAATGAAGAACTACTAATTGATTTAGTTACTACTCTCTATCCCAACAAAAAAATCCAAACCACGCCTTTCCCCAAGCTAACTTATGCGGAAGTTATGGAAAAATATGGCACCGACCGTCCTGACTTGCGGAAAGACAAGAATGACCCCGACCTGTTAGCATTTTGCTGGATTACTGATTTCCCATTCTTTGAGCGTGTCGAGAGCGACCGTCCCGATTCTGCTGAACAGCAGAACGAGGGGAAAACCAAGTGGACGTTCACCCACAATCCATTCTCTGCACCGCTTGAAACATCAACCAAAGATCTATTGGATGGTAAAAATATCGACAAGATTATTTCTGCTCAATATGACATTGCGCTAAATGGTTTTGAAATCGGCGGCGGTAGTATCCGTAACCATAAACCCGACGCTCTGTTAGCCGCTCTAAAGATCATGGGGTATGACACAAAAAAAGCGGAAGCCGATTTTGGCCATCTGCTTGAAGCTTTTCGATATGGCGCTCCACCCCATGGCGGTATCGCTTGGGGACTTGACCGACTGGTAATGATCCTTCAAAACGAACCCAATATCCGTGAAGTGATCGCTTTCCCCAAGACTGACAAAGGCCGCGACCCAATGATGGATTCCCCGCGAGAAGTTGATACCGCCACTCTCAACGAATTAGGCTTAACGCTTAAGAGAACGAAAAGTTAAAAATGAATAGTGGATAACGATGGTGTCATAAGCGACGATTTTTTTATAATAAGTAATTTCCTTAACTGTTCACCATTAACTATTAACTTTTAACTGTTTATGAGTAGTTTCGCTTTACTACTAGTTGTCCTGCGATTTTTTACCGGCGCACTTGATACCGCCCAACAACAATTGTTGGGAGTTTTTGACATTTTCTCTGGCAATCAAACAGTTGCCGATTTTGCCCAAAGCCTAAACTATCTTATTGGCCCAATCCGCAATTTAAGTTACGCCGATCTTGCTCTCGATACCAAAGCTGCCATTATTACTGATGTCCATAGTGGTCGAATTTTATATAGCAAAAACAGTACTACTCAACTTCCGATTGCCTCACTCACAAAAATCATGACCGCTCTAGTTGTCCTAGATCAGCACGGCGATCAACTCAATACTGTCATTTCTGTCCCAGCAGAAGCAGTTAATGTTACCGGATCGAAGATGTCACTTTATGCCAACGAAAAAATTACTATTCATAATTTATTGAAAGGGATGTTAATTGAATCCGCCAACGACGCCGCAACTGCCTTGGCTTATACAATTAATGGTAATCCGAAAGATTTTGTAGCTAGCATGAATCAAAAGGCTGGTAGTCTTGGACTAATTGGCACTCACTTTACTAATCCAGTTGGTTTTGATGATGACCAACACTATTCCACCGCTGAAGATGTAGTCAAATTGGCTAGTGCCGCAATGGACAATAAAGTTTTTGCCGACATCGTTGCTACACCCAAAGCTACCGTCCGTGATGTTACCGGCAAATTCGTTCATCAGCTCATCACCACCAATAAACTCCTTAGCCAGTATAAAAACGTCATTGGCATCAAGACCGGCACGACCGATGAGGCAGGTGAGTCATTAGTAGCCGCTGTAAGCGGTGATAGCGGCCAAACGGTCATCGTAGTACTCCTTGATAGCCCCAACCGTTTCCAGGAGGGTAAAAAGGCGCTAGACTGGGCTCTGAAAGCCTACTCTTGGATCGAACCTCTCTAAGAACGACCAATTTCGAATTTCTAAATCCTAAACACTAAACAAACCCAAAATCAAAAATCTGAAATAAAAAAATGTTTAGGAAATTGTAATTTATGATTTGTTTAGGATTTTGTATTTCGTGCTTATAATTTTATTGCTATGTCCTATCTCGTTGCTATCGTCGGCCGACCCAATGTCGGCAAATCAACCTTGTTTAATCGCTTGATCGGAGAAAAGCGGGCGATTTTGGCTGAAGAACCGGGTACAACTCGAGATGTGTTATTTAGCAATGTTACTTGGAACAAAATTACTTTTACTGTCGCCGATACGGCTGGCATTGAATTGGACAACAAATCCGAGCTGACCAAAAATGTTATGCTTCAGACCAAAGCTGCTCTCACCAGCGCTGATCTAATTTTATTTCTGGTTAGCGCCAAAGAGGGGATTCACCCCGATGATCAAGCCGTTGCTAAATTAGTTCGCAAGCATAACAAGCCAATTCTATTGTTGATCAATAAAACTGATAAAAAAGTTAGTCCAGATGTCATCGCCGATTTCCTTCGCCTTGGGTTCAAACAAACTTTTGAAACTTCCAGTATCACCGGCAAGGGCATTGGCGAAGTTTTAGATGAGACCGTTTTTCAATTAAATAAGATCAAGCGACCAATTGTTCCCACTGTCGTCGATGAAAATTTAATTCGGGTAGCTATTCTTGGTCGGCCCAACGTCGGTAAATCGACTTTATTCAATAAACTAATTGGCAAAGATCGTAGTCTGGTCAGTAAGATCGCCGGCACTACCCGCGACACTATTGATGAACGAGTTGCCTTTGATGGTTGTACTTTAGAATTTGTCGATACCGCCGGCCTACGCCGACGTGGAAAAGTTGAAGTTGGAATTGAAAAATTCTCCAGCCTGCGGATGCTTCGCGCTGTCCAAGCTTCTGACATTTGTTTAGTTTTAATGGAAGCCGATGAAGGTGTCATCGCCCAAGATCAACACATTATCGAGATGGTGCTGGAGCTTAGCAAAAGCCCAATTTTAGTTGTTAACAAATGGGACTTGATCGAAAAGACTGGCAAAGTTACTGCCGACTACGATAAATATTTAAATCAAAAATATCGCTTCGCTACTTGGATCCCCAAAATTTATGTTTCCGCTTTAACCGGTCAACGTGTCGATAAAATTAAACAACTAGTTACTGACACTTGGACTCTCCGCAATATTCAGCTTACTGACGAAAAAATTAACGACATCATTAAACTAGCCGTCATCAAACGCACCCCGAGTGGTAAATATGTCACTCCCGTCGTTCATTCCGCTCGTCAAGTCGCGACCAATCCGCCCAAAATCGAGCTAGTCGCTGATCATCCCGAAGGTCTTCACTTTACCTATCTTCGTTATTTAGAAAACAAACTCCGTGAAACTTGGCCCCTGCCGGGTGTCCCGATTATCTTCGCCCCCCGTCCTCGTGCCCGCCACCAAAGAAAATAGTCGCGAGTCACGGGTATCGAGTTATGAGCGAGAGATATCCAAAATTTACTTTGTGAGAATGGTTTTTTTATTTGACACCAAAGTGCTGTTGGAACATAATATGCCCATCATAGGGGGCTCTGATGCCCCTTACTTTGGAGGTGCACAATGTCCGCGACACAATCACAGGACTTTGCGGATAAGGCAAGTTCAAGCAAGGGGCTTTCAGTAGCAGAAGTTCCAGCAAGAACTCTCATTCGCGTTACAACACTTAACAATACCTATGAGCTACTTGTTGTTGACCCCGCAACAAGCGGCATCTTGGTATGCAGTACTCATCCTCGCTGGCCCGGCCCATTGTTCTACAACACAGCTGGTGACCAGTTCACCGCTATTCCCATCGTAATCAAGGTGGGCAGCCGCCTGCGAATGCACAATCTCGAGAGTGACGAAGGTATCACAACTTCGAATGTACATTCAATCGAAATTGTGGAGGACGAGAAGCGTATTGGAGAAATCCTAGCTGCACGCGACAATCCCACATCCGGCATTTCGGAAGAAGAGTTCGACAAGCAGAGGATGAACTCTGAAACCGAATTTCTGCCTGAGGCGGAACGTGATTGGGCACGGGATTTCCTCACCGAGTTTCTGTACTGCAGAGAGGGGTACTTTTTAATCTTGTCAGTTCTTCTGGCAGCCTATGAACACAACTGCTTATCGCAGGCGCGGGAATCGCTCAAGAAGGCTCACGACAAGCACTGGTACTTCCAGCATCCCGAAAGGCGCGGCCTGCTTCTGACTCCGAGCGACGAGAGCCATCTTGCAGAAGTTTACGCAGAGCTTGGCATCGAACCTCCAGGAAAATCCAAGAGCTAACAACTGACTGTTCCCAGCCCCGGGGTTAAGGGGCTATTTTTATACCAAAACTCTCTGATATAAGTTCCGACTTTATCATCGGCCATTGGAGCAAGGTCGTGATATTTCTATCCCCTTTGAGCCAATTGCGTTAGCCAATTAGAAAATCAGCCGGTATGGATAGCGTCTGTTTGACGACCGAAGGGAGGAGTATAGCGTATAGTCCAGAAAGGCTGATTTTCTATTTTGGCTAGTAATTGGTGAGCAGGGGTGTCTTTTTTGAGGCACTTTTTGGACAAGCAAAAAGTGCCCATCCGATTAAACGGGGATGGGCCCGTTCAGAAAAGAAAAAATAAGTAAAATTAGGGGTTGAAGGGGAAATCTCCCCTTGGGTGTATAATGAACACGTCATATCCTAACCATTTAGGAGGGCAACATGGCAGATAAAAAAATCGGCAAAGTCGTACACTACTACGACAAGATTGGCGTAGCCATTATCGATTTGGCAAGCGATCTTAAGCTTGGCGATACTGTCACTTTCAAAAAAGGTGACACGGAAAAAACCGAAACCATCGAGTCAATTCAGATCGAACGCGCGGCGGTAGAATCGGCCAAAAAGGGAGATGTTGTCGGCATTAAAGTCGACGAGCCCTTAAAGGAAGGTACCGAAGTCTACGCGTAAAAGTAACTAAAAAAGTAAAAAGCTCCGTGAATATTACGGAGCTTTTGAAGTGAACGACCCTAAGAAGCACCTAGCAACTTCTCGAGAAAAACTCGGATATCCCCCAAAACAAAATCGTCCTTGGGGAACACACGGGGAGTCATGTCTGGCATTGCCATTGTCCACTCACTCACGACTTTCTCAATGTCACCATTCGTAGCAATGCAGACAACCGGTGGCACCCATCCATGTTCGACAGCAATCTGTTGTAATTGCTGAATAACTTGGATGCCAGTCAATTGCGGCATGTCATAATCACATATCGCAATCACAGTACGCCATCCCGTTGTTACTGCTTCTCGATACAGACCTAGGAGTATACTGCCATCGTCACAGAGATCGCAACGCCCAATAATCCCACCCCGCTGCAATTTTTCAAGACGTTTTCTGGCTGTAACCAAGATGCCTCTGGAGTCATCCACCACCAGCACCATCGCCTTATTCAAACGAGTGCCTGACATACCATGGCTCCTTACAGATGTGGTACACTAAAAGCGTGCTAAATCTCACGACTAGCACCAGAAGTATAATACAGAAGCACATTTCTCGCAAACATGGTTGAAGGTATCGAAGGCCCAAGAGAGCCTAGAAAAGTCGAAGAAATTACCGAAGCACAGCGGAGTGCTAAGGATTTAGAGAACCATGTTCCTCCACCACCAACTATTGAAACTCCTCCGTCTACACCCAAACCACCCGCAGAACCGAATTTAGATACCGATACTGTCACCATCAGCCCCAAAGCTTATGCACTACTTAAACAATCTCAAGAAAATAAACCTACCCAACCAGAAAACTTAGACGAAATTCCTGACCCCACCGAAAAAGAAGAATTAGAATAGCTATGACGAAACTCATTATCGGTCTCGGCAATCCTAGCCCTAAATATGCTTCCACTCGTCACAATGTCGGCTGGATGGTTTTAGATTTGCTGGCCAAACATCTCAATCTAGAATTTACCAATCATGCCCGTACTGAATCGGTTATCGCCGCCGGCAAAGGCTTTAAACTCCTCAAGCCCCAAACGTTCATGAATGATTCTGGCCGCGCTGTTGCCAAAGCCGCCCGCTATTTTGATATTCCGTCTGAAGATATTATTGTTGTCCACGACGACATTGATTTGCCTCTTGCTGCTATTCGTCGCCGACTATCCGGCAGTAGCGGGGGGCACAATGGTGTCCAATCCATCATCGAACAACTCCATACCAAAGACTTTGCCAGGATCAAAATCGGCATCGATCGACCAACTGGCCGCATCACCCCCGCTAGTTATGTTCTCCAGCCATTTACCAAAACCCAACTGACTGACTTAAAGCCAGCCCTCGAAAAAGCTGTTGATTTGTTACTTAAAGAATTGTAGGCTAAAAAAGCAAAAGGAAGGAACTATGCCCTTCCCTTTGCCGTAATTCTCCTAGCTTGTCCGGTATCAGCCAAAGCCTTTTACCCAAGCCCTTATGTGAAAT
Source organism: Patescibacteria group bacterium (assembly GCA_041649135.1). GTDB lineage: Bacteria > Patescibacteriota > Kazan-3B-28 > Kazan-3B-28 > Kazan-3B-28 > JAKLDB01. The sequence goes on from JBAZNQ010000001.1 coordinate 194,030, forward strand.
TTAATTTCCAAGGGTGGGGATGCCGGTTGGAATAAGCAGGGAGAAGTTTGCTCGCAACCTCGTACTATCAGATCCCGAGGTGCCGAGGGAAAGCTGATTTTGTGACCAAACTTCTACCGGCTTGTGATTGGCTTTTTCATAATTGCCAATTATTTCATTATAACACATAAAAACAATTTAGTCAAGACTTAAGTGGGTGAAAGTTTTTACCGGTCGTTGCTGGAACGCTTTATCAACATTGAGCCGTTCCGACAGTTTGTAACTGTTGCCGGTACCAAATCTCTAACTTTAACTGGGCTCAATCAATTTGGGCGAGTGTTAATGTTGGCCGGCCTACGTCAACAACACAATAAACCGATTGTCCTAATCACTAAAAACGATCAGGAAGTATTCAAAATTCAAAAATTACTTAGTGAACTCTGGAACATCGAAGCCCTAATTTACCCACCGCTTCGCTCCGATTCACTCAATCGTCAGGAATTTATTACTAATTTCCAACAACGAATTTTAGTCGGAGAGCAGATGCATCGGGCTGGCGTGATTACATTATTTTCTGGTCGGCATCTCATTGAGCCCTTAAGTGTTCCTTCGACTAGTCTTCGCTTATCGGTCGGGGATGACATCTCGCCCATCCAACTCATGGGGGATTTGTCCGCCCTCGGTTTTGAGCGTCAGGTGAAAGTTTTTCAAATCGGTGAAATTGCCAATCGGGGAGAGGTGGTAGACATTTTCCCACTCTCTACTGACACTCCGTGGCGAATTACTTTTGCTGGTAACAAAATTGAGCAAATCTATACTTTTGATCCGCTTGACGGTCGGAAAGGGGAGTCTTATCAAACTATTGAAGTCCCGTCACTCAAAATTAAAAACTTCGCTCCCACTCTCGCCGAATTTCTGGAAGAGCATCGCCGAGATTTCTTAGTAGTGATGGATCATTCCGAAGAAATTCTTCAATCACTTTATGAGATCTTCATGGCCAGTGAAAATGTCGGATTAGTAAGCCTAAATCAATCCCTCAATCGTCTGCCAATTATCAAGATCGAAACCATTGCCTCCACCGAGACTGATCAGTTCAATTTTGAATTTCTCACTCCACCGATCTATTCCTCTCAAATTGATCGGCTAGTCAAAGATACTAAAAAGTATCTTGCTGAAGGTTGGACAGTTGCGATCGCGACCGACAAGGATCGCTCGATCACCCAAATCTTCAACGAAGCCAACGTGGCTGTCGATGTTAACCCGATCTTGCTACCAGCTATTAGTGGAATTGGCACTATTATCCCATTGTTAAAAACTCTGATCCTGACCGATGAAGAAATTTTTGCTATTGTCACTCATTCCGATGTAAAAACTTCTACCAAACAACAGCGTGTTTTTATGGCCGAGATTCAGCGAGGCGACTACATCGTTCATACTGATCATGGCATCGGCCGGCTGACTGATGTCCAAAAGATCTCGCTTAGTGGCATCGAGCGTGAGTATTTGATCCTAGATTATGCCAAAGGCGATAAATTATACGTTCCTGTTGATCAAATCGACAAAATCTCTAAATATGTCTCTGTTGATGGTCGTGAGCCCCAATTAACTCGACTCTCCAGTCAGTCATGGAAACGAGTTATTAGTAAAATCCGCAAAGAATCCCACAAATTCGCCAAAGAACTTCTCGATTTATATGCCAAACGCCAATTAAGTCACGGCATCAGTTTTGATGCCGACTTAAGTTGGGAGAAGGCTTTGGCTGATTCATTTGCTTATCAGGAAACTCCTGACCAAGAAACTGTCATCAATGAAATCTTGCGGGACATGGAACGCGACAAGCCGATGGACCGGCTATTAGTGGCTGATGTCGGTTTTGGCAAAACCGAAGTGGCTATTCGCGCCGGTTTTAAAGCTGCTACTTCCGGTTACCAAGTAGCTGTGCTCGCCCCCACCACTATTTTAGTCGAACAGCATTACAAGACTTTTACTGAACGGTTAAAGTCTTTTGATGTGAAAATCGCTGCTCTTTCTCGTTTTAAATCTAAATCCGAACAAGCGCAAACTGTTGCTCAAGTCAAACTCGGTGAAGTTGATATCGTAATTGGTACCCACCGATTATTGTCTAAAGACATCAGGTTCAAAAATCTCGGATTAATTATTATTGACGAAGAACAGCGCTTCGGCGTCGCGCACAAAGAGAAACTCAAATTACTTCGAAGTGAAGTTGATGTCTTATCTCTTACTGCTACCCCCATTCCGCGCACGCTTAATCTAGCACTCTCTGGTATTCGGGACATTTCCGTGATCGAAACTCCGCCTACCAATCGATTGCCAATTATTACCTCTGTTGTGCCATATAGTAGCAACACCGTCAAAGATGCTATCGAGCGCGAGATCAAACGTAGCGGACAAGTCTACTTTATTCATAATCGGGTTCAGACTATCGATACCGTTCAACATCGGCTCGAACAACTCATGCCGGAGATCAAATTCGTTCATGCTCATGGTCAGATGAGTGAACGCATGCTGGCAAAAATCATGCAGGATTTCAATCAGCACAAGTACGATGTGTTGATCGCTTCAACGATTATTGAAAACGGCATCGATAATCCCAACGTCAATACTTTAATTGTTGATGATGCTGGTCGTTTTGGCCTCTCCCAACTTCATCAGCTTCGCGGTCGAATTGGTCGCGGGCAGGTTCAGGGTTACGCCACTTTTATGTACAACAAAGGTAAAATGTCGGAACGAGCTTTAGAACGTCTACGCACCATCCAAGAACATACTGATCTCGGTAGTGGTTACAATATCGCGATGCGGGATATGCAAATCCGCGGTGCTGGCGGAGTCCTGTCCAAACAACAACACGGCCACATTACCGCCATTGGTCTAAGTCTTTACACCAAACTGATCAATAAAGCCGTTGAAGAAATGCGCAGCGGCCAAAAAATTGATGTCTCTGATGTTACTATCGATCTGCCGGTTAGCGCCTATTTACCGGTCAAATATGTTGATGCCGAAAGTCAACGACTCAAGATTTACCAGACTCTCGGTACGATTGAAGATAAAAAGTTACTCAACGAAGAGTTCAAGCGATTGGAGGAAAACTATGGCAAACTGCCAGTCGAAGTTGCCAATCTCAAAAAACTTCTTCATCTCAAACTGACTGCTCTTAGCACCCAGATGATTACTGCCATTACTGCTCGGAATCTGAATCCATCCAATCTCGCGCCCCTTTATCAAATTACGATTCAATTTACTAAGCCACTTAAACCCAAAACTCTCGAACCTATTGTTGGTCAACTTTCCAGTTTGCAGATAGGGGAGAAGGACATCAAATTCAACCATTCTGATTTTGGTGGCGATTGGCTAGATGGACTGACCAGATTAGTAGAGCAAATTCACCTAGTCTAGAGCCAATAATTTGACTTGAATCAAATAAGGGGAGTATCTTAAAAGTAACCACTTGAGCGGCAGTGGTGTACCATCCTTGTAGTCTTTATGTTGTCTCACCATTTAAGCAGGAGGAGCACGCGTCATGGTCATGGCCATAGGGTCAAGGGAATTGCTAGGTCTGATCGTCTTGACGGTTACCACGATGTGGTACTGTGCCAACGAGAAGACGGATTATCCCATTAACAATGCCGCCGGAGAACCGGTGAAAGTTAACGGGCGTAATTTTACCGTCAAGATTTCTCGCTTCGACAGTAGCCACTATCAAGCCACGCTTCGGCTTGGTGACAAAGAAATAGGTAGTCCCGCCATCATTCCCGACAAACGTCGAATCAGTCAGTGCTGCTTGAATGAATGGGCTGGGCTACTCCAAGCTCTCCTAAAAGAGGAGAGACCAGCACCGGACAGTAGTCGATTGATTCTACCGTCGTCGGTTTCATCACCGTCAGCTACTGCAACACCTAGCCTTGCTGGGTAGCAGGCCGTTCCAAAAGCCACCAGTCCGCTCAAGTTTAGTGGTTCGAGGAGAAAGGCGTAATTCTAGGGTCAGAGTAATGTTACTCTGACCCTTTCTCTTTATAAGATTATCTTGACTGAAAGCAGAAAATCTGTAAAAATCAACCAGTACCTTAACCTTACCGTGGAGGGATGATTGCCATGATCGTAGACAAGAAAATGATAGAGCAGGTGATACAAGCCGTAAAACGACTCACTCACCACCCAGAAGAATCCCGACGCCTGCTAGTATGTTCTCACCCTAAGGCCGAAATCTTGGTCGAGCGAAGGAGAACGGAGGAAGATGACACTCTTCTCATCCGCTTTTGGGTCGGTGACGATGACAAACCATCCGATCGCTACCAGATACCCTTCCATCTGCTATTCAAAGAGCCAGTAATAACGTTGGAAAAAGTGACAATCTTTGTGCAGCAATTCGAGATACCGCACAATCGCTCGCTGTCTCCGGCGGAAAGAGTTGTCCACGGAGGCAGTTATACTGGCCGCAATGGCAATCATGCCGGAGGTGGTTTCGGAGATCGATAGGGGACTACGGCGCAAACGGAAAGATAGAGGTTCTGTCAAAAACGGAGCCTCTTTTTATTAATTCTGTTTATTCCCTTAATAGTTTTTATCAATCTCAAATAAAGAACAAAACAATTTGAAATAAAATCCTACACCTCCTCTGGAGATAGACAACGTCGCACATTGTATCTTGTACGACATTACATCAAGGATAAGGAGAACACCCCTTCCTTCGTCATTCCGAGTGAAACGAAGAATCCAGCAAAGCGTTTATCAATTTCTTTTTATCTTGACCTTGAATCCGACTTCGAATTTTCCAATTCGTTTTTGCAGATGGACTGACTACTATCGCCCAAGGCTCAATTGCCACCTCCCCGACCTCTGATACTCGTAAAGCTAAATACAGGTCTTCTGGGGCCAATGAAAAGGCCTACTAGCCAACCTTTGTCATTGCGAGAAGTTTTACGACGAAGCAATCTACTCCCGTCATCCTGAATTAATTTCAGGATCTTTAAAATCGGAACATAAATCGGCTTCAACCAGAAGAAATCTAAACTCATCAACCAGGAGGCTAGCCCACCAGTCAACCAGACTCCCCCACCGACCGCTGAAACGACGCTCCTTGACTTTTTAGATTCGTCGTCCTGAGCGTAGTCGAAGGATCTATCATCAAATCTGGAAATCAGCTTTTGGAGCCAGTTTTTAGATGCGACCGAATCCCCGTCAATGCATGCAACGATTTCTCCCCGCACTTCCTTAAAGCCTCTAATTCTGGCATAAACAATTCCGCTCGGCCCATTCTCCTCAACAACTCTCCAATTTGTCCCGTCCTTCGCGTGCCCCGTTGTCATTCCTGCGAAGGCAGGAATCCATTTTTGCTCCTTATCATCATCCTGACTTGACCAGAATCTTTTCGCGATCTCCACCGTCTTATCACTACAATTATGCGCCACCAAAATAACCTCATCCGGCATCAAAGTCTGCTGTTGAATTGATTTCAAACACCGCGCAATATTACCCGCTTCATTGTGGGCAACAATTAATACCGATATCTTCATGTGATGTCCCTATAATTGGAGATTGGACATTGGCGAATTGGACATTAAAACCGCCTCGCGGTTTTAATGTCCCTCCGGTTGGATTACGGCATTTTCAACCGCCGCCCAATGTGAATCTTCATTACTTTCTGGAACTAGAATCGTTATCTGATCTCCCGGCGTTAGTTTAAAGTAAGTCACCGAGGCCAACAGAACAGCATAGGATTTGCCGCCAGCGACTACTTTATATTCATCATCTTCATAAACCAGCGTGCCCAAAAGTTTTTTACGGTCAACTGGTCCAATTTGTTTAAAGATAAACGAGCCATCGTCTTGGATCGTCAGCTTTAACACATCCCCTACCACCAATTTAGATTTGCTGGCGTAGTTAGCTGGTACGGGATACTTCTTGCCGTCGTGGTCCAACATATACTGACCGTCGAACACACCTTCAACCACGTTGCCCTCGGACTTCAAATTAACAGCTCTACCACCCACATCATCAAATTGGACTCCTATCAGTTCTGTTAAAACCTGTTTGGCTGATGCCAAATTAGCGGTCGCTGTTTCCAACAACTGCTTTACCATCTCGATTTTTGCTTTGTCTGCCATTTTTTATTTCTCCTTTCACTTGGGACATTTTATGTTCCCTTACTTCTATTTTTCCAACTTTGGAACGTTTGACGTTCCGAAGCATTGTAATTGATCTCGCCTTCACTGTCAATCTCCCACATTGGTTTAGATTGGTGAGATTGAATAGATTGATTAGACTCCCCCTAATCCCGTATCTTTGGTGTACTTAATCCTTTCTCCAACTTGCATCTCTACTAGTCGTTTATCTTTCCCAAATTTTAAGCGCGCCAACTGACGGATCGCTTCCGCAATCTTTGGGTTACCTTCACCCATTGGCGGCAAAGCCTGCAAAGTAAATGGCCGACTCAACATCCCGTCAATCATCAATTTGACGTAGGCATTTCTATTTTCAATGTTGATCAAATCATTTTGACTAACATCTGGCTCAAATTGTTTCCCGATCGCTTCCGCATCCGGCGCACCGATCGTAAACGCTACCAATGAACCCACATTGCCAAATACCGCATCCCGGATCTTTTCTTCCAACTGGGCAACAAATTGGTGCGCAATCGTCAAATTTAGTTTGTATTTCCGCGCCTCCGACAAAATCGTCGCGATCGAATCCGTGGTTACATTCTGGAACTCATCAATATATAAATAGAAATCCTGACGTGCGCTCTCCGGCATATCCGCACGGCTAAGCGCCGCCATCTGCATCTTTGAGACCAGAATAAAGCCCAATAGGTTGCTGTTAATATCGCCAGTCAAACCCTTAGCCAGATTGACTAACAAAATCTTTTTGTTGTCCATCACATCACGGATATCAAACGAACTCTTAGCCTGACCAACAATATTTCGCATCATTTCGTTACTAATAAACCGGCCGATTTTACTGATGATGTAGGAGAACAACTCCCCTACCTGATTACTTTTTTCGGCTTGGACGAATTCCTCTTTCCAGAATCGCTGTACTGTCGGATCTGTTACCGAAGTCAATTTCGCCTCTCGAAACGCTTTGTCAGTAAACACCCTCGGGATATCAATTAGGGTCGCTCCTCCCCTTTCGTCTGCCAATAATAACAACATGGCATTGCGCATATAATGTTCAAAAATCGGGCCAACGATCCCAGAACTATTTGGATCAAATAATTTATAAAAGATCGAGATCATCTCCGACACCACCATATCTTTTTCGGCTGGCGTCTTTGCTTCCAACAAGTTCAAGCCCAATGGTCGGTCAATGTCCGGCGGATAGAAATGAATCACATCATCAACTCGTAGTTTGGGTATTCTCTGTAATAACCACTCGATCATGTCGCCGTGAGGATCAATTACGCACACTCCCTCGCCATTATTAATATCCTGCAGAGCCAAATTTTGCATCCAAGTAGATTTGCCGGTACCAGTTTTACCAATCACGTAAATGTGCCGGCGTCTATCATCCCGGGAAATCCGCACTTGTTTTTCCATACCGCGAAAAACATTTTTCCCCAGCAGTATTCCTTCTTTGGGAAGATTTTCCGGTGCTACCAATCGTTTAGCTTTCAACCATCGCACATTCGGAGTTTCGGTCTTAGCCGTTGGCAAATGAAATATGGTCGCCAACTCTTCCGTATTCAAAATATCTGCATCTCTGGAATTACCAAATTGACGTAGAACATAATTACTCAATACTTCACCCTCTGGAATTTTTGCTGGCACCAAAGCATTGAGTTCCGGCGCATTAAATTGCAAGAAACTATCTATCAATGTTTTTAAATGACTCCTCGCCTGAAGATCATCCGCCGCGGCCGCTACCAATCGAATTACCACCTCAAAACCAGTCTTTGATGCTTTAGTCTCCACCGCCCGAATTACATCTTCCTGACCAGACGTAATTGGCTTGGGCGCAGATTTATTTTCTTCTGGTTGGGTAGTTGTTACTAATCCCCCCAATCCTTTTAACACTCCTTCGCCAATACTTCCGCCGCCACCTTTGCCCTGTTGCAGATTCTTAGCCGCCTGATGAGCTTGTTTCGCCCAACGATTGTCTGCTACTGGTCGAAACGCCACTTGGATCGCCGCTCCTGCACCACTATCGGCCAATTTGCTCAAAGCATTAGTCAATGCCCCCAATCCATCCACCGCCAACGTTTGATAAGTTCGCAACGGAAAATAAGTTGGCTTCTTTAGCTGCAACTGAATACTGGCTACCCGTCCCTCTTTTACAAAAAAATTCGGATACGGTGCTTTTTCTACAATTGCGTCCGAATACTGTGAAGTGATTTGCTTTTCCACAAAATCTACCAATTCACTTGGTACATTCATATAAAAAGTAATCAACTCTTGTTCAGTTGCTATCTCAAAAGTCAGATGCCGCTCCCCTACCACATCTCGAATTCCTCCCAGATTACTAAAAATTGCCTCCATTGGAGCAATCATCGACTTCAAATCGGCCTGCGGATCATCTTTTGGCCGCGGCACTGCAATCATCAAATTAGTTCGAGTCCGAATGTTGTCTTGGCTCACCCGCCCACTTTTTCTAAATAAAAACACTCCCCCAACCGAGATTAAAGCCAAGGTTAAAATTAAGTAAAACCAAAGCATTAATTAGAATGATTCAAACTATTTACAATTATATACGGAGCACGACCACTATATGGATCCCTTGATATTACCTCGTTGACCATTCTGATTGGAAGCTCTGGGGATTGTGTCGCCGCTGGTTCAGAGGCTTCGTCAGAAACCCGTTCCAGATCATAAACATCCGGCATCAACAACGAATGTTGATCAAAGTTCTTCTCATCAACATCACCATCCAACTGTTGAGCCGCCCACTTATCGTGTCGTTGTCGCCGCTCAACTTGTTCTTGAATTCTCTTTTCCCCCTCCCGTGAATCCCAACTGAACTTTTCTGGGGTCATTTGGATTTAATTAAAATCCGATATTATTTTCATTATACCACACTTACTTTATTCTGTCAATAGACGGTCTAAAATTTCCTTTACCAGAGCTGGTTCTGCCGCACCCTGACTCTTAGCCATCACTTGCCCAACCAGATACCCTACTACTCGATTGTCCCCCGCTTTTGCCTTTACTACCACATCTGGGCTCTCGTTCATAACCGTTCTGACTAGCGCTTCCAATTCATCACTTCCCATCGTTTTGAGTTCGCCAACCAATTCAGCCGGCGTTTTGCCAGTTTTCTGCATCGCTTCATATAATTTTTGCGCCGCGTTGCTAGACAGTTTGTTTGCCATTACCACCGCAATAAATTCGTCAAATCCTGTTCCCTTTGAAAACTTTTTCGGAAGCCAATTTGCCACTAACACCGGATCAAAATCTTTATGCTCATGCATTATCCACACAAAACTGAACAACATATCAATGTCTTGTAGTTCGCCTACCCGCGCATACGGCAATCCAAATTCCTCCGCCTTCAATCGCAAAGTTGATAAAGACATTGGCAAAGTCTCGGAAATCTTATCGATTTTTTCTTTATCAATGTAGATTGGCGGCAAATCCGGTTCTGGGAAATATCGATAGTCTACCGAGCCTTCCTTGCTCCGTTGCGAAACTGTCGTACCGGTTTTTTCATCCCAACCTCTAGTTTCCTGCATCACCCGCTCACCTTTTTCCAACAACTCTATCTGTCTTTCAATTTCATATTTTAAAGCTTGTTCCATAAACCGAAATGAATTCATATTTTTTACTTCTACTTTAGCTCCCAACGTGTCTTGCCCCATTGGCCGAACCGACACATTCGCATCTACTCGCAAATGCCCTTTTTCCATATCCGCCTTCGACACACCCAAGCTTCTAACCAATCTCTGTAATTCTTGCAAAAACGCTTTCGCCTCCTCCGGTGATTTGATATCCGGCTCGGTCACGATCTCTGCCAACGGTGTCCCGCATCGATTCAAGTCCACCAACGTAGCCTCTTTTTCGTGCACTAACTTTCCCGCGTCTTCTTCCAAATGTAATCTAGTAATCCCAACCGCAAACTCTTTTTTGGTCTTTCTATCTGGTGCCAAATAATCCACATCTAAATTACCTTTTTCGCCCACCGGATAGAAAAATTGAGAGATCTGATAAGCCTTCGGTAAATCCGGATAAAAATAATTCTTCCGATCAAACCTCTGCAAAGGATTAATCGTACAACCCAACGCCAAGGCCAATTTAATTCCCCAGTCAATTGCCTGCTCGTTCATCACCGGCAACACCCCCGGATAGCCCATACACACCGGACAGACATTGGTATTCGGTTCCGCAGTTTCTGAATTATTATCGCATCGGCAAAACATCTTGGATTTAGTATCCAACTGAACATGAATTTCCAATCCAATCGTCGCCTGATATTTTTCTGTCGTCGTATTCATATCATTGAGTCCGCCCTTGCCATCTTTTACCATTCACTATTCACCGTTAACTATTAACTATTCATAATTCCCAACTGCCTCAAACTATCCTTAAATAATCTAACCGCCCGTTCGGCTTCGTGCCGCGCCAATTTCATATCAATTTCATGTGCTAATTGATTACGTAGTTTATGCGCGTCCCATGCCGCTTGTACATTATTAAACAAACTCTTACCATTTTTTAATCGCTCGCCCAAACCATTGCCGGCAATTCCCATCACGCTCAATCCATAATCTAAAATTTTGTCCGCTTCAAACACTGCCTTCACCCACGACGATTCATTCTCATCTGCCATGAGGAGCTCAACGTTATTCCACATCTCTCGAATCCGTTCTCGGTCTGCTGCTGACAGCGCCCGTTTTCTCGATATCAACACCAGCAGACCAACTGCTACAATCCCTACTACCACAATGCTAATGACAATAATAATTGGATTCATCTTATTCTTTCGTAAGCATCTGCCACTTTTAATATCGTTGGTTCATCAAATTGTTTACCCATAATCTGCAGACCCACTGGCAGACCATCAACTTCACCGCACGGTATCGAAATCGCTGGGATGCCTGCTAGACTCGCTGGGGTAGTTAATAAATCCGCTTTGTACATCGCTAGTGGATCTTGCGCTCTTTCGCCGATCTTAAAAGCCACCGTTGGAGTAGTTGGCGAAATAATCACATCAACATAGTTGGGATTGTTCTCTTTATCAAATGCCCAATCAAAATCTTTTTTAATTAGTGTTCTCACCCTTTGCGCTCTGTCATAATACGCATCGCGAAAACCAGCCGAGAGCGTATAAGTTCCCAACATGATCCGTCGCTTCACCTCCGCCCCAAACCCCTCCGCCCGAGTTTGAAAATACATTTCGACCAATCCAAGTTCGTTTTGGTGAGATTGGTTAGATTGATTAGATTGGTGAGATTTTTTCGACACCTGTGTCGAAAACCCATATCTCATTCCATCATATCTCGCCAAGTTAGCCGAAACTTCAGCGGGCTGAAGAATATAGTAAGTCGCTAAAGCATATTTGAAATGAGGCATTTTTATCGATTGGTAGTTACTCGGATTAACCATCTTTTTCAATAAATCACATGCTTTAAAATACGGCTCCAACATCGCCTGTCCACTACCGCCTTCCATGATGAAATCGTCTAAAAATCCAATCTTCAACTTACTAATATCACCATCCAAAAATTCTTCATACGCTGGGACTGGAATATCAACTGTCGTCGAATCATACTCGTCATGCCCGGCGATCACCTGTAAAACCTTCGCCGCGTCTCGGACTGTTGTGGTAATCGGTCCAATTCTATCTAACGAGCTTGCCATCGCGATCAATCCATACCGGCTCACCCGTCCGTAAGTTGGCATCAGCCCGACCACTCCACAAAAACTAGCCGGCTGACGAATTGAGCCACCAGTGTCGCTCCCTAGCGCAAATGGCACCATTCCGGCCGCTACCGCGGCCGCCGAGCCCCCCGAACTGCCTCCCGGCACTCGTGATTCATCAACTGGGTTCTTGGTTACACCAAAGGCTGAATTTTCAGTTGAAGAACCCATCGCAAATTCGTCTAAGTTTGATTTTCCCACCATCACCGCTCCAGCTTCCCGCAATTTTTTCACTACTGTCGCTTCATACGGTGATACAAAACCAGCCAACATTTTTGACGCCGCCGTAGTTGGTAGTTCCAGCGTCATAATATTATCTTTGCAAATATACGGCACATTAAGCTTGCCGGCTTTTGCCAATGCTGGTTTTTCATTAGTTGATAAAACTGCATTCAAGCCTTGTTTGTCGTGAATGATTTTAAGCGATTCCGCCACTGCTTTCTCAATCCCTATTTTTCCCGCTTCCTCAATTTTCATTGTTCCTACTCGTCCGATTGATTAGATTGGTTAGATTGGATAAATTGGTTAGATTATCTTCTGAACACACTCTTCACTTTTATATATCCTTTCTCGCTAACCGGTGCCCGTTTCAAAAACTCCTCCCGACTAATTTCTGACGGTCGCACATAATCCCCATCCATTACATCACTTTGGCCAGTAATTTGTCCCGATTCTGCTGGACAGCAGAACGAGGGATTTCCATCCACCTGATTAGTATCGACCTTCCCCAACTCTTCAACATAACCTAAAACTGCCGACAGTTCCTTGGTATATTCAGCCTTTTCAGCATCAGTTAGAGCGATATAAGCCAGCTTGGCCACCCACTCCACCTCTTCTTGTGATAATTTTTTAGATACCATAAAATTCCTACCTTAACCCCCAATCCAACAGGGCTATTATAGCGTAAAAAAATACCCCCGTAACCTAACAGTCACGGGGGCCCAGCCGAGATTAGTAGTGAACGCCCACCATAGAGGTAACATCTTCTTCCTCTGGTATATTTACCGCTGCCTTCCTGTAACCAGTTGTCATGAATCTACCCACGAGCTAATTCGCAATCCCATCATACGGCGACACCCTCTCCCCAGCTTCAGCAATGTAGAGCAGATCGTTTTCCTTCAATACACCGCTGGCCAGATATCCCTCCCAAATCTTTCTCCGCTCCTCGGCGGTAGTAGCCCGACTTAACTCTTGCACACAATTCTCGGCAACCTTTGTGGGCATTAAGTCAACCCCAGGCGTTCGCTCGATAACGACCATTCCCTCTGGTACTATCTGCAAAGGTGCACCTCCCCAAAATCATTGATGGCTCCACCATAGCACCCCCAACACTAAGTTGACAAATAGCCCACTCAAATTTACGCTGGGAGCGACACCGTAAGGTGCACCTTATTACAAACCGTGGGAGGAAAAGAGTGGCGAAAGCTGACATCCTTGGATTGACTCGAGGGTTCCTTCTCGATGAAAAAGATGTCGTCATCATAGTTGGCACAAATCAGACACAACTGCGCCAAGCATCGAATTACGAGCGAGGCGGTGCTGGGTGGGTAACCACCCGCTCTCCCGATGAGTTGGAACAATGCATCAAGGATCTGCGAGAAGAATCTTACAGGGTCAGATTGGTGATTTTGTTGCCAGAGTCCGCGACCATCAAGACTACCGCTGACTGGGACAAAATCAAGAAGATCTGTGGCCCTGACGTCATAATCACGACATGGATACCACACCAAACTGCTGCTAGCACCAAAACAGGAGTTTTCTCCGTCCCCTCCACTAACATCTTGGGAGAATCTGCTACAGCAGCCCCTTCGTAGACCATGCTGGAACCGCCCAATCAAGAATCCCCTACCTCCCAAAACCGGCTCTCCCAAGAGCCGGTTTTCATTTATACCTAAATCGAAGACCCGCAACTATACGCGGGTCTTATTCCTGCTTGGTACATACGAGATCTGGCCCTTAGCCCTTAGCCATCAGCTACTGCCTCATCGGGCAAATCCCCGCCTGCTCGTAGTATTTCGACATCCCTCCGCACCTCTTCAACGGTGCCATGGTAGTCTGGTCCTCCCAAGCCAAGCATGCCACTCTGCGACCGCAGATCTTTCTCCGCTTCTGCCAACTCATCGACACGCTGTTGATCCATCTTCTTTTCACCTCGCCAAGGTACATTACAAACCAACCGTAGCATACTGCTACGCCGAGTTTTTGACAATAAAAATCCGCTCTCACAACCAAAAATCAAATCAACTTCAAAAGTTCCTCTTCACTAATTGTTTTCACCCCCAATTTCTTGGCTGTGTCATACTTACTTCCCGGCTCCGTCCCCACCACCACGTAGTCAGTCTTAGCTGACACCGAACTACTGGCCTTTCCACCGGCCAATCGTACCTTTGCCTCCGCCTCTTCTCGGCTCATGGCTGCTAACATACCGGTAATCACAAAAGTTTTACCGTTCAATTTATTCGATTTGGGTTTCTCCGGCGGTTCGATCTTCACACCCGCTTTTAATAGTTTCTCTACCAAAGCGATATTGGTTTCATCTTTAAAAAAATTATAAATACTCTCACCAACTTTTGTTCCTACGCCATCGACTTCCCATAGATCATCTTTGAATGCCTTCCTGATTTCTTCCAAAGTACCAAATGCCATTGCCACATCTCGCGCCGTTTGGGCACCCACATGTAAAATTCCCAAACTATAAATAAATCGGTCTAATGCCACCATTTTCCTTGACTGGATCGCCTGCACCACATTTTTGGCGCTTTTTTCCGCGAATCTTTCCAATGGTTCGATATCACCTTCTTCTAACGTAAAGAAATCTGCCGGATCTCGCACCAATCCTTCTTTATAAAGTTGTTCAATGATCTTCTCGCCTAAACCTTCAATATCAAATGCGTCCCGCGATACAAAATGTTGCAGCTTTCTTAATTGCACTACAAAACAATTTTTATTCAAACATCTATGCGCCACCTCTCCCGCTGCTTGTGTTACTTTGCCACCGCAAATCGGACAAGCTTCTGGCATCTTAAATGGTCTAGCCGACTTTGGCCGCCGGTTTTTTACTACTGCCACTACCTCGGGAATAATATCTCCCGCCTTCTGCACCACTACCGTATCGCCTATTCTCACATCCTTGCGTTTGATTTCATCCTCATTGTGAAGTGTAGCGCGACTCACAACTGTACCGGCCAGTTTGACCGGCTCCAAAATCGCTACCGGAGTTAAAGTCCCTTGCCGACCCACTTGCACATCGATCCGCAAAATCTTGGTTTCTTTTTGTTCCGCTGGAAATTTATAAGCCACTGCCCAACGCGGCGCTTTCGCTGTTGCCCCCAACGCTAATCGTTGACGCAACTCATTGATCTTTATTACGATTCCGTCAACTTCATATGGCAAACCGCTCCGTTTAGCCGTCCAATGTTTAATAAAGTCTTCCACCTCCGCCAAACTATGCGCTAGCTTGTGTTCCGGATTAACTGCAAAACCCAATTCTTCCAATACCCCCAAAACTTCCGCTTGAGTTTTCGGCTCAATATCTCCCTCGATGTCATAGACAAAACTGCGTAGCCTTCTCACTGATGCGATTCTAGGATCTAATTGTCGCACCGTCCCAGCCGCTAAATTACGCGGGTTGGCGTAACTTTGATTGCCACTAGCCTTTTGTTGAGCGTTGATCTTTTCAAAATCTTTCTTACCAATGTAAATTTCACCAGCCACCGTTACATCCAACGGCTCGCTCAATTTTAAGGGGATCTCTCGGACGGTTTTGATCGTGTGTGTTACATCTTCACCCTTCACCCCATCACCTCGGGTTGCCGCTGTTGTTAGTAATCCCTTTTTGTAAGTCAACACCATCTGCAAACCATCGATCTTCAATTCGCAGACATAATCAAAGTGTTCATCGAGAATTTTTTTGGCCCGAGTTTCAAACTCTTCTACCGCCTCCAATGAAAAAATATCGTCCAAACTCATTCGTGGGCGCGAGTGCTTTACTTCCGCAAATTCACTCGAAACTTTATCTCCCACTCTTTGGGTCGGCGAGTCTGGTGTTACCAAATTCGGATACTGCCCCTCCAGCTCTACCAGCCGGTGGTACAACCGATCGTATTCAGCATCGGAAATTTCTGGGCTATCCAGCACATAGTAAAGATAGCTGTGGTGATTCAGCTCCTCTCTTAACTTCTCGACCTCTTTTCGGGCGGACGATTTGTCCATAAGCCAATTTTACCACTCCGCCGGTATCTCTGCCGGCTCTCTCACAAAACACCGCCGACAAGTCGGTTTGTATTCGTATGTCCCATCTTCCGGCACTACCGCCGGCAATCCCTGTGTTACTGGTGTACCCCGATGAAAAATTTGAGTATAAGCAGCCTCTAGTTTGCGACACTGATAGCAAACTGCCCGCTTATATCGAACTTCCTTGGGTGCCAATTCAAATAATTTTTTAACGATCGCAAACATTGTTCCCCGATAATCCATATCCAATCCCGATACCACCACGTCCACCCCATTAAGCAACAATTTCTGGATCACCTCTGCCTCACTGACATCAAACATATGAATTTCATCAATACCAACATGCGTGAGTCCTACCATCGGGATCTCGTTCAAACTCGCAATTTTATCAGCCGCAATTCCTATCCCCACCCGAGACTGGATTTTAGTATCTCGAACATTCAATCGCGGCTGATACAGCCGCACTACCGCGTCAGTATGTTGAAGCGGCGCAAAAATTGCGACCACATCAAAAGACTTGCCGCTCATCATCGGCCCAACGATCATCGTTAGTTGTCCGTTAGTTATCACCCGTCTATTATAACGGACTTTGATCACCCTTGGGCTGGTCTGGCCCCCGCTCATCAGTCCGATCATCGTCAATGGTCTTGATCGGCTTTGGTTGTTCCGTCGCCGGCAACTGTAACTCCTGTTCCCCACTCGCAACTCGCGACTCATCACCCGTTACTCTTTTCGCCCTCTCAAGCGCCTCTTTAAATGAGCTAGCCTCACCCTTCAGATCTTCCGTGATCGTTTTAGCGATTTCTTCCTTTTGTTCCGGATTAAGCTTTTCCTGTTTCTTTTTTTCGATATTAGAGATCAAGCTCTTCAAGCCAGTTAGATCCGGACCCATCTTTGGAACTCCGCTCACCCGTTGAACTGGTCTAGGCTCACCTGTTCCCACTCCTGACCGAAATGGTTGTCCCGACGGTCGAGATTTTGGCGCCGGCTGAACCATTGCACCAGTCTGTGATGTTCGAATGTTTTCTTCCACCTGTTCTGACTTAGCTGAATATTGTTGACGTGACCATGCCAGCACCTTGGCTTTGTTGTTATTTTTATCCGCACTCGGTGGTAATGTTACCGCTGAAAACGCCCCTGCCGTCAACCCATCAATCGATAACTTCACGTAAATATTATAGATATCCAAATTCACCAAATCCTGTTCGGTAAAAACTGGTGCAAATTCTTTGGTCAAAAACGCCGCATCATCACTCCCAACTCGAAACGCGATCAACGTTCCCACGTTGCCAAATACCGCCTTGCTCACCACTTCCGACAATTGAGCAATGTACTGGTGCGCCATGGTTAAACTTAAACCGTATTTTCTGGCTTCCGACAAGATCGTCGCAAAAGAATCAGTCGCAAAGTTTTGAAACTCATCTACATACAGGAAGAAATCTTTTCTCGTGGCGACTGCCGCATCTGCCCGACTCATCGCCGCCAACTGCATCTTAGTAATAATTAACGCCCCTAATAGCGCGGCATTGTCTTCTCCGATCAAACCCTTCGACAACTTCACCATCACAATTTTTTCTTCATCCATCAGCCGACGAATATTGATCGAGCTTTTGGTCTGACCAACAATATTGCGAATAATTGACGAAGACAAAAACTGACCAACTTTATTTAAAATTGGTGAGATCGTTTCACTTCTCTGCCGCTGATCAAGTTTGTTGTACTCACCAATCCACCGATTTTTAATAATCGGATCCTGCACTTTATCGATCACCTGTTCTCGAAATGCGTCATCCACAAATAATCTCGGCACCATGATCAAAGTCGCACCCGGATAATCAAGCAGTGCCAAAATCGCTGACGCCAACCAGTATTCCAACCGTGGCCCCCAAGATTCACCGAAGATCTTTTTAAATACCCCCACTACTCCGCTAGCTGTTACTAATTTATATTTTGGATCTTCAACTTCCAAAATGTTAAATCCGATCGGAAACTCCTTGTCGCTTGGATCGAACACCACCACATCTTCGATCCGGTTATCCGGAATTCGATCCAATACATAATCCACGTATTCACCGTGCGGGTCTACCACCGCTACCCCTCGGTTTTCGACGATATCATCGATCGCCATATTCTGCAGGAGTGTTGATTTACCAGTACCGCTTTTCCCGATCACGTAGACGTGTCGTCTCCGATCAGCAATTTTGACACCAAATTTTTCCTGACTCCCGCGAAAATTGGTTACCCCCAGATTCGTCAGTAATTCCGCCGGAGTTTCATCTACTAACGGCAAATTCGCCGGTGGTTCACCTTTTTTCGCTCCCGCCCACACCAAGTGCGGTGTGGTTACTGTTTTGTTTGGCAAATGGTAAATACTTGCCAGTTCGCTCACATTCAAAATAAATCCCGGTCGGACAAATAATCGATTAGCATACTCTGTTAATATTTCCTGTCGCGATAAACTATCCGGCAGTGCTATAAACCCATTCAGATTAGTAGTGTTGTATTGTTTGTATGAGCCTACTACTAAATCTAATTTCTGTTGCGCCGCAGCGACCGTATCGTCCACCGCGACAATTCTCACCATGGTCTGGAAACCTAGCTTGGTACTTTTCTCTTCGATCCGCTTGAGTGATTCTTCTACCCCTGGCGCTAATTCGATCTTTTTGTCCTTTTCCGGACTGCTCGTCGCCTCGGTGGCTCCGCCACTAATCGCTGTTCTCATGACATCCGAAGCCAAACCACTTAAACTTTTCATTAATGCCGCTCGAAAACTTTTTCGGCCAGCTTTCACATCCGCAATATATTTCACCGCTCGGTTCCGCCAACTATCCCCTTCTGGCCGGATCAATATCTGTACCCAAATCTGCGAATCACCTTGCAATTTGCTCAAAGTCGCAGTAATTGCCGCCAATGGATCAACATCAAAACTCTCAAAACTTTTAATTGGGAAAAGATCTTCTCGTACCAATTGCAAATTCGCCGATGCCACCGCTAAATTCTCTGGTATCTTAGTCGCATCAGCATAATCTTTAAATTCATGGATCGTCACCCCTGGGTACTGTGCGTAGATTTGTCCCTCAACATATCCTTGTAAATGTTTTGGTGCCCAAACAAAAAATCGGATCGATTTCTCTTTGGCTTGCATCTCAAAACTGATATGCTCCTGCCCCGCCCGCAGTTTGTCACTATCTGGTCGATAAATTCCATGTAGGCTGGAGAACATCAATTCTGCCGCCAAAGCGGTAATTTCATTATCTTTCGGCACTTCGATCGCCAACAGCACTCCTTCCTGCGGCCCCATCACACTCCCGATCACCGGAACTGTGGTGAATTTTTGTTGCTCTACTTTGCCTATTCGACTCCTCTGCCAAAACCAAATCACTAGGCCAAAAAATATCAGCCACCCCACTGCCAGTAGACCCAGCGCTATCAAGTTGGAAGAGTTCTCTAACATGAAAAACTATCAGCTAACTTTATTGTTGATCAGTCGTCGGTACATATGTTCCTTTGCCGACTTTCTGAAACAACTTTTTATTCTGCAGATTCGCTACCACCGTATTGCGTTTCACTTGTCTGTCTTTCAAAACTGCCTCGGAAACTTCTTCTACGGTTAGCGGCCGACCGGCTTCTTTCATTATTTTCATTATGACATCAGCCACAACCCCCGGCTGATACCCCCACTCTTTCAGACCATAAATTCCTCGTCCCACCAACACAAACCTCGCATCGCCAATTAATTCATTATGCACTGTCCGGCTCAAAACTAGTTTATCAGGATATCGTTGATTAATCGCATCACTAATATCACGGAAATGCATTGGTTGATGAGTTTTTTGTAAAATTAAATAAATTTTATCTCTAATTCGTTTTGGCACTACTGTTGGCCAGATTGTCAGACCCCATTTCTCATCTGGTGTCTGGGCTAATTTTGCTCCCACTCGGAGTACTCCTGCCAACATACTCGGTGTTACCGGCTGTCCGATCGTTTCTGAAACACTGCTAAATTTTGTCCAGATTTCCTCTTCCGCAATTGGTTTGTTAACACTCGCCAGAATTTTTTCTACTTCAATTAAGATCTTTTCTACTAATTTATCAGACAAGTTTTTCTTTACCCAACCCATCTTCATCACACCAATTTTGGGTAGACTGACTACATTTTTGTCCAACGCCATCGACAGTCTTAACGCATTCAACTCTGCTTCATATCGCTGATCTGGTGTCAATTTAAAATACCGCGCTAAACCATCCAACGATACGATCCCGCCAGTTTCGGTTATCACCCCAGCAATGATTTTTAACAACCTAGTCAGATCCTTACTTGGCTTCTCTGCTAATTTTATAATGGCTGATGTTTCAATCTGTCGCACTCGTTCACGAGTTACGTTAAATCTCTGACCCACTGCTTCTAGTGTCATTTTTTTACCATCAGATAAACCAAACCGCGCGACTAGCACTTCGCGCTCACGATCTTTTAGCGCATTAACTGCGCCGGAAACCACTACTAACGGATCCAACAACTCGCGGTTTTTTTCTTCCTGTTCAACCATAATTGATTTTATGACCGAACTGGCTTCCGACTGATTGTGTTCAAATTCCTCCATGGGTTTTATCCTTTCCCTGCCCGTCCCCAGTAGCATCTACATCTCAAAGAGGTTAATGACCCATTTGCGACAAGATGAACCACAGGCAAGTCCCCACTCCCCAATTCCGCTCGATTATATCATACATCACCTACTTTGTCAACCCAGCCGTCAAAATATTAAAGGAAAAAGCGGCAGTAGAAGCTACTGTCCCCTATTATTACACCCACTGGCCCTTCAACGAAGGGTCGTTCTGAAATGAGCAAAACTACCGCACGCGCGGACATGTTTGAGCCCTGCCGATACAAGAGGCAGGGTGAGTTCGTCCAAATATAAGTTCAGTAAGGTAGTTTTGCCATTGAATAGACCCGCAGTTGCGGGCCACGGCTTTGCCTACTTTCGCCAAGACGAAAGTAGGGCTGGATCAAACGCCAGCTTGCGTTTGGTTCTAGTCGACTGCAAGTCGACACAAATTACTGCCCTAGCTCACCAAAAATCGTCCGAATCTCTTTAACGATCTGATTTTTAGTCGCCAAATCTGTTACCATCGTGTACCTATCCAACAGCGACTGAATGGTAATAAAATCTTCTTTTGACACATTAATCGTCGAAGGCAAATCTACAGTATTAATCACCTGCGCACTGGCTCCCCCGCTGATCTGTGGTAAATACTGCGCCCCAATTACCAAAACTCCCAGCACCACTACGATGCCGGCAATCACCCCCGCCGTCCTGGTCGCCTTGCTATCCACAGACACATCCTATCACAAATAAAGAACTCCACTGCGTTTGCACCCACAATGGAGGTCCGAGTGAGGATTAAGGTTCATCTCTCCGGCGCTAAGTAGTCACGATGTGACAAATGCCGTACTTTCATGCTAACCAAAATCTACTCTCCCGGAAACAATCCCTCAATTCAGTCATAAAATCACACTTACTAAATAAGTGCACCTTGTCACAATATTTTTACTAAATACTTCTTTACAGTTCTTGATGAATTTTGGTTGCCAGTCGTTTCCCCACAATCTTTGCAATGTCATTCACGGTAGCGTTTTTTACACCAGACATGGAGCCAAACTCTTTCACTAATTTCCTGCGAGTCGTCGCTCCAATGCCGCCGATCTTTTCTAACCCAGATTGGGTTGTCCGCTTCTTACGCAAATGAGTATGATAAGCAATCGCAAACCGATGAGCTTCATCACGAATATTTTGTAATAAAATCTTAGTCGGCGAATTATTCGGTAGATCCCCCATAGCTTTAGCGGAGGGGGATGGTCTCCATAATATTAGTTCATCTCTCGCCTTCGTCCGACTATGACTGCCCTTGGCAATCCCGATCACTGCCACTTTAAATCCCTGTAATACTTTTGCGATCGTATTTACTTGGCCCCTGCCGCCATCGATCAAAACCACATCTGGCAAGCCGGCAAACGCAGTGTCGCCGAGCTTGCCACCCCGAGCTTGCCGAGGGGCTACCTGTTTTTCTGATGCTAGATACGCAAATCTCCGTTTCAATACTTCCGCCAGAGACGCAAAATCATTTGGCCCAGTTACAGTTTTTATTTTAAATCGGCGATACTGTTTTTTATCCATTTGTCCCTTTTCCCACACCACCATCGCCCCGACCGCGTCAGTCCCCTGCAAATTAGAAATGTCGTACGCTTCAATTCGCTCTAATTTTTTCAATTTCAAAATTTTCTTTAATCCATCCACTCCCTCGGTTGCGACTAATTTTTCCAATTGCCACCGACCAGATATCTGATTAAACTTCATTTCTGCGTTCGACTGTGCCAACCGCACGATTGCCCGCTGTCGACCTTTGGTTGGAACTATCAGTTTTATCTTTTTGCCAGTCACACCTTCCAGCCATTTCTCAAATCCCTTGCTCGCGTCAATCATTTCAGGCGACATAATTACCTTTGGCAAATCCGCCGCCTCACTATAATAATCCCGTAAAAACCCTGCCAAAATCTCAGACAGTTCCGTTTCGTATTTCGAGTCAATCGCATACTGCTGATAATTTAACAATTTGCCGGAGCGGACTTGTAATAACACCACCATCGTCTTGTTCAGTTCTCGCGCTACTCCAATCGCATCTTCACTAACCGACAAATTGGTCTTCACCACACTTTGCCGCTCGTTAATCGCTTCCATCGCTTTCAACCCGTCGCGAATCCGCGCTGCCCGCTCAAATTCTTTATTTGCCGACAATCTCTGCATCTCCGATTTTAATTGGTTGATAACTAACTGATAATTACCATGCAAAAATCGCACCACTTGTTCTATTGTTTTGTGATACTCTTTACTTTCAACTTTGCCGATACACACCCCCGGACAAATTTTCAGATGATAATTCAAACA
Organism: Patescibacteria group bacterium; assembly: GCA_041649135.1. Classification (GTDB taxonomy): domain Bacteria; phylum Patescibacteriota; class Kazan-3B-28; order Kazan-3B-28; family Kazan-3B-28; genus JAKLDB01. Next base: position 217,050 of record JBAZNQ010000001.1, read on the forward strand.
GGCACGACCACGCCCGCTTTTCAGACTAGCCGTCGTGATTTGATTAGTGGCGCTACACAACGGAAATGTTCGCTTGATCAATTTCAGCACCTCGTAGACTGATCCGGAAGAAGCATACGGCCCAAAATATTTTGCTCCATCTCTCACCACCTTCCTCGCCAACAAAATCCGCGGAAATTCTTCATTAACCGTAATTCGAATATATAAATAGTTCTTATCGTCCCGCATCATCACATTAAATTGCGGTCGATATTTCTTGATCAGCTCGTTCTCTAAAATAAATGCTTCGACTTCGTTGCTAACTGTAATCGTGTCAATCTTGCTAATTCGCTCCACAAGTGCTCGCGTTTTTTGGTCAACACCATTGGTTAGTGGCTTATGGCTAGTGGCTCCCTTAAAGTAGCTCGCTATCCGTTTCCTCAAATCCTTCGCCTTCCCAACATAAATCACCTTCTCCTCCCGATCTCCCCGAACCAACTTGCTGTCATCCTGAACTCGTTTCAGGATCTTAGATGCTGAAATAAATTCAGCATGACGCGGAGTGGAACATCCATACATCAAATACACTCCCGGCCCACTCGGGATTTTCTTCAAATCAGGTTTAAACATTTTTGCCATCTTCTTCATTATAGAAGCCAAGCTACAATCCGATATAAAAAAGCCCCCCATCGGAAGGGGGGCTCGACGACCGTAGTCGCCTCATCCACTTTTCCCATACCGGCACGCGGTTGCTCTCTATTGCAGTAAAGAGCTGTCGCCATGAGTAAGCGCTTGAGACCGAACTCGAAAGTCCGATCACTCACAGCCAAGCCGAGAACGAAAAGTGGAAGGTACGTGCCGAAGGCCGACATATCAGCCCCCAAAGGAGCTACGCCGACCTTTACAGGCAACGCCACCGTTGTCGCCACAGCCAATGCTGTAGTCACCAACCGCACCGCCAAACTACCATAGCTAATATCGCTCGTCAATCCATTCAGAGACCTATCGCTATTTCAACAAAAAGCCCCTTCCGGATGTCTCCCCCACAAAAGTAGGAGCTAGCTTCCGAAAGGGGCGGGGTTCTGTTGGGTTTCAACTACCTTATGCCCCGTCTCGCGGTATATCTCCAAGAACCCCAAGCGCAACTCAATTGCCCCGATGACCAGCAGAACCCCTACAAGGAGCAATCCGCATTCTCATTTTAGCATTTTTGCAACTGTATACATAAGAAAAACCCCGCCCGAATCAATCGGGCGGGGACAAGGGTTGTATCGGCCCTCCGGTCAAACATGGGTTAGGGACGTCAACTAACCACAGTGATCCGGCGCTTAAGCAGCCCCAGAAAAAACATCACGAGACTCACTGGGGGAAGATTGATTATGGTTATCTGCTGATGCGGGACAGTTGGTGCTGGTGCACGCTCAAACCAACCAGTCTGTCATCAACAACGTTTCCATAATTACGGAGGGACCACTTAATTAGTATCTCTCCGCATCTCCACTTAACCCACGTCTCGTCCTCCGTGGAAGGCCTCCACGACACACGCGCAACGCTGATTACCCAACACCACACGTTGCGGGCAAATTTAAGGAGCAGAGAGGAGAAGCAGTTTGCTTACCGTATTCTGGTAGATCTCGGCTGACGCAAGTGCTAATGGACCCATCGTGAATCCCAACTTGGCATCAGTTGCCAACTGCTTCTCCTAACGGCTTCAGCGATCACGCTAACCATCCCCCGCGGAGCTTTGTCTTATTCAGAGTCTACTCCAGATGATCAGCATCTCGCTCAAGCCGTACAGCCCAATCTAGCAATCCATCCGATCAGCGTCAAGCCCTATTTAAACAACTTCGACAAGTACTGTCCGGTATAACTTCGCTTAATTTTTGCCACTTGTTCCGGTGTCCCTTCAGCGATAATTTCACCGCCCATATCCCCGCCCTCTGGGCCCATATCGATAATCCAGTCCGCCGTTTTAATGACATCTAGATTATGTTCAATGACGATTACTGAATTATTCTTTTCCACTAGCCGATGCAACACATTTAATAAATTCTTCACATCTTCAAAGTGCAAACCGGTCGTTGGCTCATCCAGAATATACAAAGTTTTTCCAGTTGCCCGTCGTGATAATTCAGTCGCCAATTTTATTCGTTGCGCTTCACCTCCGGATAATTGTGTTGCCGGTTGACCAAGTTTAATGTAGCCCAGACCGACTTCCTGCAAAGTATCCAATTTATTTTTGATCGGCGGGATATTGGCAAAGAATTCCGATGCATCATCAACTGTCAGGTCTAGGACATCGGCAATATTTTTGCCCTTGTAATGGATCGATAAAGTTTCCTGATTATACCTTCTGCCCTGGCACACATCACACGGCACATACACATCCGGTAAAAAATGCATCTCGATTTTTATAACTCCATCTCCGCGACAATTTTCGCACCGACCGCCTCTCACGTTAAATGAAAATCTTCCTTGTTTAAAACCCCGCATCTTAGCTTCCGGCAATTGCGTAAATAGATCCCGAATATACGTGAATAAGCCTGTATAAGTCGCCGGATTACTTCTGGGACTCCGACCGATCGGCGACTGGTCAATATTAATTACCTTATCCAAATAATTGATACCATTAATCGCCTGATGTTGCCCCGGCTGTTCATGCGCCCCGTAAAAATCACGCGATAACCGCTTCGCCAAAATTTCATTGATCAGTGTTGATTTACCCGAACCCGACAATCCTGTTACACACACAAAAGTCTGCAATGGTAGCCGCACATCCAGATTTTTTAAATTGAACTCGCTCGCTCCCAAGATCTCCAGCCATTTCCCATTTGGCGTCCGACGCTTTTTCGGCACTTCAATTTTTTTTGTCCCAGCCAAATACTGACCCGTTAATGACTTTTTATTCTTTTCAATCTCATTAGGCGTACCCTCCGCCACGATCTCTCCGCCATACTTACCAGCCAGCGGTCCCACATCAATTACCCAATCCGCGGTTCTGATAGTTTCTTCGTCGTGTTCTACTACCAGCACTGTATTTCCCAAATCCCTTAATCCCATCAGAGTTTTGATCAACCGGCGATTATCGTATTGATGTAAACCGATAGACGGTTCATCCAAAATATAAATTACACCAGACAGACCCGAGCCAATTTGAGTTGCCAACCGAATTCGTTGGGCTTCCCCACCCGATAATGTATTAGCCGACCGGTCTAAGGTCAAATACTGCAGCCCTACATTTTGCAAAAAGCCCAACCGTTCTGACACTTCCTTCAAAACCTGTTTCACGATCATCTGGTCTTGTGCGCTAAGTTTTAATTCGGCAAAAAAATCCACCGCATTTCTCACTGGCAATTTTGATACTTCCACAATTGATTTTTCTCCTACCGTTACCGCCATTACCTCCGGCTTCAATCGGCTACCATTACACTCCGGACACATCTTGCTAGTCATATACTGTTCAATTTCCGCTCGAATAAAATCGGAATCAGTCTCTTTGTACCGCCGCATCAAATTTGGTACGACTCCCTCGTACTTCACAACATATTCATTAGTTTTGCCATGCGGGGTTTGATATTTGACTGTTATTTCTTCCGTACCCGCTCCGTACATCACGATCTCGATCGCCTTCTCTGATAATGTGTCCACTGGCGCATTAATATCAAATTTAAATTTCTTCGCTACCGCTTCCAAAATTCGGTTATTCCATCCTCCACCGCTGACCATGTGCGCCCCCCACGGTCGAATTGCCCCCTCTGTAATGCTCAATTTTTTATTTGGCATCAATAAATCAGGATTCAACTCCAGCGTTACTCCCAGCCCCGTACATTTTGGACATGCGCCATGTGGACTATTAAATGAAAAATGTCGTGGCTCAAATTCCGGAATACTAATATCACACTTTGGGCATGCCAGACTCTCCGAGAAAAACCAATCTTGTTCCCCATCCGACACTTTTAATTTCCCCTGTCCCAATTTCAAGGCCGTCTCCAACGAATCGGCCAATCGCGTCCGAGTATCCTGACTAGCATCTGCTAAGTCCAATCTGTCCACCACTACTTCAATGGTGTGCTTTTTGTTTTTGTCCAATTCAATTTTTTCTTCTAGTTCATAAACACTCCCATCCACCCGAGCTCGGACATAACCACCTTTCCTCAAATCCGCCAACTCCTGCTTGTACTCCCCTTTTCTGTCTGACACCACCGGCGCCAAAATCATGGCCGACTTTAATTTTAATCCCAGTACATGTGCCAAAATTTGATCAATGCTCTGCCGTACCACTATTTGTCCGCACTTGGGACAATGCGGCACACCGACACGGGCATACAACAACCGCAAATAATCATAAATCTCGGTAATTGTTCCAACCGTTGATCGGGGGTTAGACGATGACGACTTTTGATCAATTGAAATCGCCGGAGATAGCCCTTCGATACTATCCACATCCGGTTTATTACTGGCACCTAAAAATTGTCTAGCATATGCCGACAATGATTCAACATATCGGCGGTGTCCTTCAGCATAAATCGTATCAAACGCCAACGAGCTCTTCCCCGAACCAGACATTCCAGTAATCACCACCATTTGGTTCTTGGGGATTTTTACATTAACATTTTTAAGATTGTGCTCACGCGCCCCGCGAACCTCAATATAGTTTTTCATTTGTTCCGCTAATGAAAAAATTTTATTACTCACCAGCCCCAGTTAATCCAAAGTGTTAGTCGTATCCGTACTCGTATCAATTTCCACCGGGCAAATCTAGCTGATTAGTTAAAAATCCATTGCCATATTCCATATCGCCACCCTTGCATTGCACCCCGATCAACCAGCCACCGATCATATATAGCAACAATCCGGTTAGCGCCGCGACGATCATCTGTTTCGATAATCCAACACTTAATTCTCCCCCCGATGCTCCCATTGAAGTGGCATAAATAATTCCTGCGGCAATTACCATCAACACTGCTAGTGTTACCAATACCGTCGAACCAAGATCAATTGCCGTACACACATATTGACCAAAAGTCAGACTGGTAGTGGTACTACTTGCGTTATCTCCAGTCGCCGCCAACACTGCTGCCAGCAATCCGCTAGCTTGCGATACATATACCAATCCCACCAGCCCCACGGCGCCCCAGTAGATCTTGATCAACCACTTCGCCCAGCCCAGTTTGTGATTATTCTTCTTATTCATCATCACTAGCCTGATTTCAGGCTGTATTGTACACGAAAACCCCACTCTCTTCAATCCCCAGAGAGAATCTAAACGATCTAACCAGCCTTCGCCGAACACCCCACCCAGTCAAGTTTTCTCCCATCTGGCCATTGGAGCTTGAGCGTCTTGGGTTTTGAATCCCCTTCGAGCCAATTGCGTCCTATCCTAATTTGGCCATTGGAGCGAAGTCGTCTTGAATTGAGATAAATTGCCGTCGCGGGGGCATGTTTGACGAGGTGGCAACCGAGGAGTTTGCCCTTTAAGCGGTAAGGCAATTTGTCCAATGAACAGACCGAGCGAACACGGCCACGGCTTTGGATACTTTCCCCAAGAGGAAAGTATCCGCCCCTCAAGGGTGGCGTAGACCCTTGGAAAGAAAAATAAACATTTCTGTTTCTGTCTGGATTCCCGATCAGGTCGGGAATGACGAAGGAAAAAAGAAACAAAAACAAAGCCGAAGGCAAAACCTAAGACTTCTCTTCAAATCCACACTTCGTACAAACCGGATAGCCTTTTTTCGCTGGTTTAGTCATCATTTCTCCGCAAGTTGGACAAGGCTGCTCTACTGGTTCATCCCACGAAGCAAAATCACACTTCGGATAATTACCACATCCCCAAAATACTTTCCCACGTTTGGTCCGACGTACTACTACTCGTCCTTCCTTACATTTCGGACAAGCCATATCGACTGTCGGCAAATTAATATTTTCAATATTTTTGCATTCCGGATAATTGCTACAACCATAAAACGGACCAAACCGGCCAGTTTTTTTCACCATCGGCGCTCCACACTTACTACACACTTTGTCAGTTGCTTCAACCGTGCTCTTACCATGACCATCAATTGGTTCGGTATATTTACATTCCGGAAATCCCGAACAAGCCATAAATTTTCCAAACCGACCGGTTTTTATCACCATCGGTTTACCACATTTGATGCAGACTTTATCAGTCGCTTCATCTTCTGTTACTTGTTTGACCACTTCTTTGTCCTTTAATTGTATTTGCTTAATAAATGGTTCATAAAATTCCCGTATTACCGGCTCCCATTTCTTTTTGCCTTCCGCCACTTCATCCAGATCATCTTCCATCCGCGCTGTAAAATTATAATCCACGATATTGGGAAAATGTTCTACTAGAAAATCATTTACCATCATCCCGACTGGTTGCGGGATCAACATTCGTTTTTCTTTTTTGACATAGCCTCGCACACCCAAAGTTACGATCGTTGGCGCATAAGTACTCGGTCGGCCAATTCCCATCTTTTCCATTTGCTTTACCAGCGATGGTTCAGTATACCGAGCCGGTGGTTCAGTAAAATGCTGGGTCGGCGAAACTTTCAACAATTTTAGTATCTCATCATTAGATACTACTGGCAGTTTATTTTCTTGAAATGGCCACCTATCAAATACTTTTGCAAAACCGGGGAAAATAATTATTGCCCCATTTGCTTTACTCTCCACGGTGTCCGACCTCACGATCACTTCTTTGGTTTGGATCTGCGCCGATTTCATTTGGCACGCGATCATTCTCTGCCAAACCAATTTGTATAATTTAAACTGCTCATCGGTTAGTTTGCCTCGCACTTGGTCGGGAGTTAGCGCTGGATTAGTCGGCCGAATTGCTTCATGAGCTTCCTGTGCCCCTTTACTCTTGGTTTTATAGAATCTTGGTTTCTCCGGCAGATATTCCCCTCCAAACATCTGTTCGATAGTCTGTCTCGCTACCATCACCGCCGACATTGCCAAACTCGTTGAGTCAGTTCGCATATAAGTAATTAGACCAACCTGTCCGCTTCCAACATCCACCCCTTCGTATAGTTGCTGGGCTACCGTCATCGTGCGCTTTACCCCAAACCCCAACTGCGTTCCTGCCGCTTGCTGAAGTGTTGAAGTAGTAAACGGTGCTGCTGGATGACGTTCTTTCATATCATCCTTAATGCCAACGATCTTGTGTTCGGTAGCATTCTCCAATATCTTCACGATCCGATCAGCGTCAGCTTGTACCACCAAAGTCGGAACCTGACCATTTTCTTTGATGACCTCGGCAACCAACTGTTCGCTACCAGTAGTTTGAAATTGCGTTTCGATCGTCCAATATTCTTGAGGATCAAATGCTTCGATCTCCCGTTCTCGTTCGACTAATAATCGCAACGCTACTGATTGCACCCGTCCGGCTGATAACCGCCTAAAGATCTTCCGCCACAATAACGGGCTTAATTTATAGCCCACTAACCTATCCAAAATTCTCCGCGCTTGTTGGGCATCAACCAAATTCAGATCAATTTTGCGAGTATGTTTAAACGCCTCCTTAATTGCTTCAGGTGTAATTTCATGAAACGCCACCCGATGGATTTTTTCATCAGCCTTTTTCAAAACTTGCTGAATATGCCAGCCGATCGCTTCTCCCTCACGATCCTCGTCAGTTGCTAGATAGACCTCATTAGCCTTACTCGCCAGTTCTTTTAATTTAGTTACTGTTTTTCGACTCGCAGTTGGGATGACATATTCCGGTTGGAAATCATCCTCCACCGCCACCCCCAATTTTGATTTCGGTAAATCCCGAACGTGCCCATAAGACGCTTCCACTTTATATTTATCACCCAAAATCTTGGCAATTGTTCTTGCCTTTGTTGGTGATTCCACAATAACTAAATCTTTGGTCATAAATTTTTTCTTCCCCCTGTTCCCCGATCCCTGATCCCTGATCCCTAGCCCTCGCAGACCCTTCGTAGTTCCGCTGAAGAGCAGAACGTAGTCGGGCTAACCCCTCACCCCAAACTTCCCCATACCAGCATTAATAATAACTCCGCGCATTTCTAAGAAGGTTACGATAACGTTTATCTCCGATGTCGTCAATTCTGTCAATTGGGCAATCTCATCAATTGTCTTGGCACCAGAGGTAAGTGTGTCATAAATGATTTGTTCCAATTCCGTCAAATCATTCGCTACTGCCACCATTGGCGCCTCTACCACATCATTGGGTCCCAAAACTGGTTTAGCCCCTTCCGCGATCAATTGATTCGGACCAAAAGCATTTGGATTGGTAATCTGCCCCGGTACCGCTAAAACTTCTCGATTATAATCCAACCCCAATCTAGCAGTAATCAATGCCCCGCTTCCTTCTGCCGCTTCCACCACCACGATCTTGTGACTCAAACCAGCAATAATCCTATTTCGTTGTGGAAAATGTTGTTTCAACGGCGGCGTCCCTGCGGGATATTCCGAAATTAAAGCTCCTCCGTTTTGAAGGATCACCTTAGCCAATTCTCTATTGGTAGGCGGATAAATTGATTCATCATCAATCCCTGAACCCAACACCGCCACTGTTACTCCTTTTTGATTGACCACCGCCTGATGTGCCAAACTATCCACTCCGTAAGCCAAGCCACTCACGATCACACATCGATTGGCTAGCTTTTCTGCTAAAACTGTCGCCACTTGGATCCCATATGGAGTCGGTTTACGCGAACCAACCATAGCCACCATTTCATCACCTCGCCAATCTAAATTCCCCCGCACATACAATTTCTGTGGCGGATCAGAAATTTCTTTCAACTGGGCAGGATATTCTGCATCAGTCATATCAACTACTCGAATATCGTTTACAACTTCCATAACGTTTTCAGAATACATATAATATATGTGATTGGTCTACCCCATGTTAATCCACCAGACCATGATCGCAGTAACATAGAACTCTCTACTCTCTACTCTCTACTCTCTACTCTCTACTCTCTACTCTCTACTCTCTACTCTCTACTCTCTACTCTCTACTCTCTACTCTCTACTCTCTTACTATGAAACCTAAACCATTTGTCCGTAGTTTTTGGGGAATCGCCTTTATCCTCATCCTCACTCTGGTCTTATTGGGTGTAAAAAACTATCGCACAAATTACTTCGGTTTTAATCTCGACCATTCAAATTTAGTTGGTACATTGATTGATAAAAAACAGGCTGGTACAGCCCATTTGATCACTAGTGACACCGAACTAGCCAAACTCTGCCATCTGACTAAAGATGCTCAAATCGATTGGCAAAATCAAGTCGTCTTCGCCTTTTTTGGGCTAACCAAATCCAGCGACCAACTTGAATTAACCAGTCTCCGACGGCAAGGTGCTGATGTCAACCTCCATTACGCCGTTACTCCCCGATCTACTCCGACCACCAATTATCCAGTACTATTGACTGTCGTTGATCGCACTCGGTTAATCGCTTCCAGCACTCTGACTGTAAAATTTATCAATAACAATACCATTACCAATCTCTTCACCATCACCCCTGACCAAATCTAGTTTCCTGTCCCCACTCTCCATTATTCATTCTTATTTCTTCACTCGTCATTCTTAATTCTTCTCTCTTCTCTCTTCTCTCTTCTCTCTTCTCTACTCTCTATTCTCTATTCACTATTCACTATTCACTATCCCCCATGGCCCTCGACATTTCCGTTAACACAATTTTTAAAATTCTCATCGTCCTACTGGGGCTTTGGTTTGTATTTGTAATTCGCGATATCATCGCCATCATTTTTGCTGCCCTCATTGTTACTGCCGCGCTTTCTCCTGTCGTTGATCGCATGGCCAAAAGCGGCATCCCTCGAGTACTCACCATTCTGGTTGCCTATTTACTACTAATTGGCCTGATTGGCGTTTTGGTCTATTTCATCTTACCGCCAGCTATCACCCAGCTCCGCCAACTAGCCGATCAACTCCCCAGTTACTTTAGCTACTTCCAAAATCTGGTGAACAACATCAGAGAGTTCGGTCTTGAGAACCATCTTATCACCGACTCTCAATCCGGCATCAACGCGGTGTCCGATTTTCTCAACAACTTTACCAGTAACCTTTTCAACACCACCCGCGGCTTCATCAGCAGTTTCACCGCCGTCTTAACTGTTTTCGTGCTCACTCTTTATTTACTGTTAGATGAAAATGGTATTAAAAACTTTTTTGTTGCTCTCCTGCCAGTCAAGCAAAAGAGTCAATTGGTTAATATCGCCAACAAAATCGGATCTGGCTTAGGAGCTTGGTTGCGCGGCCAATTGCTATTGGGAGTCATCGTTGGTCTAATGGTCTACATCGGCTTGATCATTATCGGTGTGCCTTATGCTCTGACCTTAGCGCTACTGGCTGGCGTCTTAGAAATTATTCCGATTATCGGTCCCATCATTTCCGCCATTCCCGCCATTCTGATCGCCCTAAGTATCAGCCCAACTATGGCGTTAATCGTCACCGGCTTTTATATCTTGACCCAAGAGCTGGAAAATAAGTTATTAGTGCCAAAAGTTATGCAACGAACTGTCGGTCTGCATCCGGTTACGATTATTATTGTCCTGTTGATCGGCGCCAAATTAATGGGTGTTCTAGGCATCCTATTGGCAGTCCCGATCGCTTCCGTATTCTATATTATCTTGAAAGAGTGGAGTCGGATCGCTCGTCCAGCCCGCTCCCGTTAAGCCTTTTCTTGTCGCAAAAACTCTATCCGGTCTCGTAGTTCGGCTGCTTTTTCAAATTCTAGATTCCGTGCCGCCAAATCCATTTCATCTTCCAATTGACGCACCACCGACGCGATTTCTTCCGCATTGGCCTTCTTGGCAAACTGATTCAGCTCTTCTTCCTCCGGCACATCTTCATGTTTCGTCGTATGAATATCTTTGATATCTTTCACGATCGATTTTGGTGTGATCTTGTGCTGCTTATTGAACTCAACCTGTTTTTCCCGCCGCCGCGAACATTCATCCATTGCTCGTTGCATCGAACCAGTTACATGATCGGCATACATAATTACTTTTCCGTCCAAATGCCTCGCGGCTCGTCCGAAAGTCTGGATTAACGCCGTGTCCGACCGCAAAAATCCTTCTTTATCCGCATCCAAAATTGCTACCAGCGATACTTCCGGCAGATCCAAACCCTCCCGTAATAAATTGATGCCCACCAGCACATCATATTTGCCCAATCGCAAATCCCGAAGAATATCAATTCGCTCCAACGTTTCCACATCCGAATGCAAATACTGAACTTTAATTCCGGCTTCCTGCAAAAATGTTGTCAAATCTTCTGACATCTTTTTTGTTAGCGTTGTTACTAACACCCGCTGTTTCGCCACTACTCGTTTTTGAATTTCCTCCATCAAATCATCTATTTGCCCGTCTATTGGTCGAATTTCAATTTCTGGGTCCAACAGTCCAGTTGGTCGAACGATCTGTTCAACAACCTGTTTGCTATTGCTTAATTCTTCGTGGGCTGGTGTCGCTGACACATACACAACCTGATTGATCAGATTGTTAAATTCGGTATCTTTCAAAGGGCGATTATCAAACGCACTCGGCAATCTGAAGCCGTGTTCTACTAATACTTCTTTACGCGCCCTGTCTCCGTTATACATTCCCCGGATCTGGGGTACTGTCATATGTGATTCATCAATAAACATCAAAAAATCATCAGGGAAATAATGAAGCAAAGTGGCTGGCGGACTGCCCGCCGGACGATTATCCATAAATCGAGAATAATTTTCGATTCCCGACACATACCCAACCGTTTGAAGCATCTCAATATCGTAATTCGTTCTCTGCTCCAACCTTTGTACTTCTAATAATTTATTAGCCGCCTTTAATTCTCCCAGCCGAATCTTCAGCTCCTCACGGATCGCCTCGATCGCTCCCTTCAGCCTCTCCTGCGGAGTTATAAAATGTTTAGCCGGAAAGATTATCAGTTCTTTCAGCTCTTCCAAGATCTCGCCAGTAAGATAATCAACTTGTCGGATCCGCGTTAATTCATCACCAAAAAACTCCAGCCGGTACGCCGTTTCTGAATATGACGGAAGGATCTCCATTACTTCGCCGCGCACTCTGAATGTTCCGCGAATAAAATTTATATCATTGCGTTGGTATTGGATATTCGTTAGTTGTAAAAGCAATTTTTCCCGTTTGTAAGACTTTTTTACTTTCAACTCAATGCTTAGATCCTTATACACTTCCGGATTTCCTAAACCATAAATACACGACACCGACGCCACAATGATCACATCTTTGCGAGTCAGCAAAGCTTCGGTTGCCGCATTGCGCAACCGGTCAATTTCATCATTGATCGACGAATCTTTTGCGATGTAAGTATCGGTCTGTGGGATATACGCTTCCGGTTGGTAGTAGTCGTAATACGATACAAAATAATGTACCGCATTATCGGGGAAAAATTCTCTAAATTCGCTCGCCAATTGCGCCGCCAAAGTTTTGTTGTGAGCGATGATCAAAGTCGGCTTCTGGATTTTTTCGATCACATTCGCCATCGTAAAAGTTTTTCCCGAACCAGTTACTCCCAACAATGTCTGGTACTGATACCCCTTTTCCAAGCCAGCTACCAAATGTTTTATGGCAGTTGGTTGATCCCCCGCAGGTTTAAAAGCAGATTTTAATTTGAACTTCATCGATGATTTTTGAAATTATAAGTTAGCTGGCGCAGTCCGGCGTAGCTTTAGCGAAGACGGATAGCCCCTTTACCAACTCCTGAATTGCTTCAGGCTGATCACCGGCCGGCTTCCACTTCGAGATTATTTTAAATTTTTTCGTTACTTTTGTCATTTTGCGTCCCCTCTCTGTCATTCCTAGCGACTATTTTTCTTACGCCACTCCTCCACCTTCCCGTGATGCCCCGACAACAAAACTTTCGGTACCTTGTGCCCTTCAAACACCTCTGGTCGAGTGTATTGCGGATGTTCCAAATTATTTCCTACTGAAAAACTTTCATACTTAGCTGATTCCTCATTGTGTAATACATCCGGTAATAATCTCGCCACCGACTCCATTACCGTCAGCGCGCCCAATTCTCCACCCATCAATACGAAATCACCTACTGATAATTTTTCATCAACATAATATTTAATCCTTTCATCTACTCCCTCGTATCTCCCACACACAAACACCAACTCGTCATAGCTAGATAATCTCTTCACTTCTTTTTGAGTAAACCTCTTTCCTCTTGGATCTAATAAAATAATCCGCACCTTTTTACCGTCATTCCGAACTTGTTTCGGAATCTCCCCCCTTTTTAACTTTTCACTTTTAACTTTTAACCGTAATGACCGCAACGCCGCGACAAGCGGCGGCAAGGTCATTACTAGTCCCGCCCCTCCGCCATACGGCATATCATCCACCGTTTGATGCCTATCTTTCGTAAACTTCCTTGGACTAATAGTTTTAAGCTGAACTTGTTTCTTCTTTAAAGCTCGGGACAAAATCCCTTCCTTAAAATAATCCTCGATCAACTGCGGAAAAATTGTGATAACTGTAAAACGCATAGCTAAAGAATACCAGCCTTATCGCCCCAGAGCCAGTTTTCTCCCACATCGTCATTGCGAGAAATAAAATGACGAAGCAATCTGCCCATTTTACCATCCTCCCTCCTCTGCCGCTTTATGAGACGGCCGTCTTCTGAAGCGGCATATGATTTTTTCTGATCACGCCTGTTTGATTGATTCTTTATCAAAAATCCCGACCGAGTCGGGATTTTTGATAACTTAATTTCTAAGAGTAATTATTCCTCGGCGATTGCTTTCAAATCGTCCTTGGTGGTAGTTTCCGGCATATCCACCACTGCATCATTATCACTTCCCACGTTATCTAGATCAACATGACGGTTGCCACCCGTTCCACCTTCTGGTTCGGTAATCTTTAGATTCACTCGGGAATGATTCTGGGCACCCAATACTCTAAGCAATGTGCGTACTGCTTTGGCTGTCCGACCATCTTTACCGATAATTTTGCCCATATCCGCTGGGTCTACCCCCAGTTCGAGCAAAACGCCCATCTCATCAACACTCCGCTTGACTGTCACTTTGTCCGGATTGTCGACAATGGCTTTAACCACGTATTCCACAAATTCCTGATCGCGTTCCATAACTCTCCTGTTGATTAGTTATATGACTATAACTTAAGCTTCTTTGTTAGTTTCTTCGATTGGAGCTTCAACTGCTGGCTCTTCCACTACTGCTGAAGTTTCTTCGGCTACTGGTACCTCTGTCACCGTTCCTTCGCCTGATTCTGTTACTGGAGCCGCCTCCTCATCTGCCACTAGCTCTTGGTCTACCATAGCTCCTTCAGGAGCGACAACGGAGTCCTCTGCCTTATCCACCGACTCAATAACAGCTGGGGATGGCTTATTTGCCGCATCTAGTTTCGCCTGGGCTTTCTTTCTTGGTTTGGCTTCAGCATTCATCTTAATTGGCAGATCAAACCCATTCATATTCAAAAGTTTGGCCACCGTGTTAGACGGCATCCCTCCCTTTGATAACCAAGCTTGAACTCTTTCTTTATCAAAAACGAACGGCTTCTCTTTTGCCGCAGGCTCATAATGACCGAGGATCTCGACCACTTTACCATCTAATTTTTCGCCCTGCTCGGCAGCCACCAGACGGAATTTCGGCTGATTCCGGCGACCGGTACGGACTAAACGGAGTACTAACAAGTCATTTCAGCTTACCCGATATACATAGGGCATTTTAGCTTTCACCCCTCCCTCTGTCAAGCACTCTTGCCAGCCCTCAATTTATCTCCTATAATTCCCTCTGTAGATTTAGAGACGAGAGCATAGAGTCCAAGGGATAAACCCCTGCCCTCTGTTCTCTCTTCTCTACTCTCTATTCTCTAATCTCTATTCTCTACCCCCATATGGCTGCATTACCAAAAAAGAAAATCAGCAAAGTTCGCGGGAAAACTCGCCGCGCTCATCAGCATATTACTATGCCGACTTTAGTTGCTTGCGCCAAGTGTAAAACCAAGAAACCGGCGCATATGGCCTGCCCAGAATGTGGTTACTACGGCCAAGCCAAGATTTTGAATACCAAAGCAGATAAAAAAATCGCTCAAGCCTTGAAATTGCAAGCTAAAGCCGAAAAGGCCAAAGAAACTGCTGAAGCAAAAAAGAAACGAGCCGAGAAAGTCAAAGCTGACAAAGCCGCCAGACAAGCCAAGAAGGCTGAAGCCAAACCAAGAAGTACTAAAAAAATTATTCAGACCCCTGCCCGTTCTGGCGAAGAATACAAAGCTGACGAATAGTTTTTTGCCTCCAGATTTGGTAAATTGATAGTGATAGATTCTGAACCTAGTTCAGAATGACGCAGTATCCACAAGATTCTTCCATAACTATTCACTCTTAACTGTTAACCATTAACTACCCCATGGCTTCCAACCGTCACTTCGCCCGTATCCTCGTTATGCAAGCGCTTTACGAATGGCAACAGCGCGACAGTTTGGATTTAACCGAAATCATGAAGCGCCATTTGGACAAGCACGATTTCGAAGAAAATAATCTCTTATTCATTCACAAATTGGTCGATGGCCTAAAAAAACATTCGGAAGAAATCGATCAAGTCATCACCGTATCTGCGCCAGAGTGGCCAATCGCCCAAATCGCTCAAGTCGACCTTGCCATTCTGCGATTGGCAATTTTTGAATTATTATTCGATGACGAAGTTCCACCGAAGGCCGCCATCAACGAAGCCGTTGAACTAGCCAAAGCCTTCGGCGGAGAAAACTCCAGCAAATTCGTGAATGGTGTACTTGGCACCGTTTTTCGTAATTCCACCAAATACAACCCCGAGACCGACGAAAAAACTTCTCGTCCCAAACCTTTAGAATAAATATTTTACGGGGTTCCGCGACGCTCTCATGAAATAAGCGGCGTCAAGAATGGAAATCCTTGAGCCCCAAAAGACAAACAGCAAATGTGATTTGTCATTAAAATGAAAGACTTTTGACGAAATGGCTGATTTCTCTTCCCTTCAGAAACAACTCGGCACCAAATTCAAAGACCTGTCCTTTTACGAACAGGCCTTTACTCATCGTTCCTACCTCAATGAGCACACTGATGCCCTAGGTCATAACGAAAGGTTAGAGTTTTTGGGTGATGCTGTCGTTGAATTATTGGTTACTCAATTTTTATATGACAAATTCCCCGAGAAACCCGAGGGTGAGCTAACCAATCTCCGCGCCGCACTAGTCCGCCGTAACACTTTGAGTGAAGTCGGCAAAGAATTAGGTTTTGAAAATTATTTGCGAATGAGCAAAGGCGAAGCCCGCAATGAAGGTAAGGCCAAGGCTATGATCATTTCTAATGCCGCCGAAGCTTTTGTTGGTGCGTTATTTTTAGACCTAGGGCTAAAAGCTGTTGAAAAGTTTATTAATAAATTTCTCCTGCCTCGTTTGGAAAGTATCATCGCCGGTGAAACTCATATCGACGCCAAAAGCAAGTTTCAAGAGATTACTCAAGAAAAAAACGGCGCTACTCCGCACTATAAAACCGAAGAGGTTAGCGGACCCGATCACGACAGAAACTTTATTGTCGGCGTCTATGTTGATGACAAGTTAATTGCCAAAGGCGAAGGCAAATCCAAGCGCGAAGCCGAAACCGCCGCTGCCGCCAAAGCGTTAGAGAAACTGTAAATAAAAGACCGACCATTCTCCTCACACCGCAATCGGTGTAATTTGAATGTCGGTCTAGTTCAAGAAATGGCTGTCTACGCCGATGGTCCCAGCTTAACCCAACCAGCAACCAGCCCTGACCGCCACCTCCGCCAAAAAACTGCGAGGCAGTTCTACCGCCCGCAATTTTAGAGCGCCCAGCCAAGCCATCGCCGTCTCGACGTCACCAGGTACCGTGAGATACCCAGTGGGATCAAGTCGCGACCAAGAGTGGTCAGCGATGACAACCAGCAGATAGCCGTCGTCCAGGAATACTGCTATAGGGTTATAAGAGCTGTTGCGAATGAAGGGATGGATTGTCCCCTTATGTTCCAACACTCCATACCGCGTCATCTTCATCGGCTCCGCTTTTGGACTCATCGACAATATGGCAGCCATCCGTGCATCGTCAACACAAATCATGCCATTACTATCGGTCAAGATGTCAGTCTCTTCCTCTTTGGAGAGGCCATAGGATGTCCGACACATATCGAACCACCTCCGTGGACAGCCAAGTGCCATCATTGCTGATGTTTGTGTCATTACTCCACCGAGTTTTGAATGTCGGTCTTGGACGAGTACTCGTGCCCTATTGGGCAACGGCCAACCGAGCCCTCGATTACCACGAGAGACGCGACCCCAAGTGGGGTTCATGGATTGAGGATGGTGGAGAACCTCTCCATGCTACTCATTGTCAAAGAAAGAGTCATTGTAACCCCATCGGGGGCTTTTTGTCAAGTTTTCCCGCTCCCAGAGCAGATTTTAGAAATCGAAAACCGCCCCGAAGGGGCGGGCGGGCGGATCGAGGATGACTTCATTTATTCATTATTTACACGATCGTGTAAATAATGAGTTAAATCACCCGCCAATCCTGATTTGGATTAGCTTCAATATCGATCGGCAATAAAAACCCTGCTGCTCGCGCATGCCCTCCACCACCCATTAATTGAGCTAGCCGTCCTACGTTTACCTGTTCATTCTGCGTTCGCAAGCTGCCCTTTACTTCCCCATTGGGAGTCTCGGATAACAATAAAGAAAACTTCAGCCCCGGAACTGTATTCATTAAATTCACCAGCCCTTCTGCGTCTTCTTTGGTAGTCCCGGTTGTTTCCATATCCTCGCGTGTAATCGCCGACATAGTTACCCCCGTTGTTTCGTCATACCGCATCCGTTGCAGCACAATCCCCCATAACTTCAGTCGCTCCACACTTTTTCCGACATACATTTTCTGCGCGATCATTGGCAAATTCGCTCCTTTTTGCATCAAATCCGCCGCAACCCGAAGAGTTTTCTCTGAAGTATTCACATGTTGGAAGGAGCCAGTATCAAAACAAATACCAGTCAATAGAGCTGTGGCAATTTCTATATTTATTGGCACATCCCAAATCTTTAACAAATCATACACCATCTCGGAAGTTGATGAAGTAGCCGGACCCAAGTAATGTAATCCCGGCGTCAATGTAGCAGTAGCATGGTGGTCAATTACGATCAAATTATCCGGCCACGTGATATTCAATTCATCATCCTCAAACCAACCCGTTCTTGTCCATGCCGCGCAATCCAATAACACGACCGTATCAAAATCTTGTGGTTCAAATCCGTCCTGAATTTTGAAATAGTATGGCAGGTACATAAAACTCTTTGGCATCTCACCGTCCGCCACCATTACTACCTCTAAACCAAAATGACGCGTTAATGCGTCATACAATCCCACCATACTCCCTAAAGCATCCCCATCGGGATTAATGTGAATCGTCAGCAGAATCTTCTTGGCTTTTGTGAGCGTCTCCCTGATTTGGTTGGTCAGATTGTCCATGACCACTAATCGTACCAAGGATATCCATAATCCGGAAAGACTTCTCTGGATCGGACAGTTTTAGCTCAATTTCGGGGAATCGGCGTAAATCTATCCGCTCTGCGAGCCACTTTTTCAGCTCTCCTATGTGTCGTCCAATCGCCGCAAAATCCCGTTCTGCCGCGTCTCTTTTCCACGGCGCAAAACTAATCCAGATTTCCACATGATGTAAATCTGGCGATACGAATACCTGTTCCACTAAAACCAATGTATCCATTCCCCAATCGCGGTTATGTTCCACAAAGAACTCCGCCGTCGCTGTGTGAATTACCGATGCCATTCTTTCTTTGCGTAAATTTTTGTCAGACATAAATGACTAAATTACAAATAACAAGCTCAAATATCAAACAAATCCCAAATTCCAATGTTCTAAATGTTTTTTGTCATCCTCGAACCGATAGCGATAGCGCATCGATATCGAGGACCCAGACAGAAACAAAAACATTTTTCTTTTTTCTTTCTAGATTCCCGTTTTCCTCCCAAGGCGGACAGGTCACGGGAATGACGACGGGGAGACTAGATCCTGAACTAAATTCAGGATGACAATAAATAGGTAAATTTTGTTATTTATACGATTCCTTGGCCGCGACCGCAGGCAGGCTGGGTGCGTCCTGCCCCAACGGGGCTCCTTCGGGGCTGACCTTACCAGAATGACTAGCTTTTTATTTTTGTCTTTGCCCCTAGATACTAGATACTGAATACTAGATACTAAATTGTGTTTCGGATTTCGGATTTAGGATTTGTTTGGTATTTCGTGCTTCGAATTTGTTTCGGATTTCGGATTTCGAATTTATCTCCCTAGATACTAGATACTGAATACTAGATACTAGATATTATGCCAACTTTGCCTTTTTGTAATCAACTTTCACAAATTCCGCTACATCATCCGGCATCACTTTGGCAGTCGTGGTAACCAAAAATCCAAAATCATTTCCCTGTGTCGCTTCACTTACTTCTTCTGTTAAATGTTTAATCAATTTTACCGTACCCGAGCCAATTTCTTCATCGCCACGCATAAATTTCACTACATTGCCAAGCCCAATTCTGCCCGACAATACTTTCATCCCAATAATCTTTTCATGCCGATCCTCGCGGAAAATCTTTAAGACAGTCGCCTTACCCGATTGGGTCTCAATTCGTTCTGGTTCAATTGATTCCAATAAAATCTTGGTCAAATCATCCGTCAAATTATAAATAATATCGTAGCCCAAGATCTGAATTTTATCTTTCTTCGCCATACTAGTGGCTGACGGACTAACATCCACTTTAAATCCCACCACGATCGCTTTCTCACCTTCCGCCGCCAGAATATCGGACTCGCTAATATTACCGATCCCCTCGCTAATAATCTTTATTTCTCCCTTGTCAGTCCGGATTTTTGATAATTGATTTTTAATTGCCTCTAACGAACCTTGCATATCCGCTTTTAACACCACTGCGATTTGTGATGCATGCGCCGCTCGGATCTGGGCTGTCAGTCTGGACAAATCCGAAGCACTGACGGAAATCTTGCGAGCCGTTGCTTGTTTTGATTTTTGCATCGCCAATTCCCGCGCTTGTTTTTCGCTTTCCACTACTTCAAAAAATTCTCCCACATTCGGCACAGCACTAAACCCCGTGACCCTGACAGGCATCGCCGGCTCGGCTTCTTTTACTCGCCGTCCCAAATAATCTTCCATTGATTTTACTTTGCCGGCTTGAGCTCCCACCACGAACGGATCACCAATTTTTAGCGTACCGTTTTGTACTAATAAAGTTCCCGTATAACCAACCTTGGGATCATGTTTAGTTTCGATCACAAAACCAGTCGCCGGCGCTTTTTTATCCGCAGTCAGTTCCTGTAGATCTACTGTCAATAACACCAAGTCCAACAGTTCATCCACACCTTCACCAGTTTTCGCCGATACTCCAATAATGACATCCTTACCGCCCCATTTCTCCGTTACGATATTATGGGTCGCCAACTCTTGTTCTACCCGCAAAATGTTCGCTTCTGGTCTGTCAATTTTAGTAATCGCAGTTACGATCGGCACATTCGCCGCTCGTGCCAATTCGATCGCCTCGATCGTTTGCGGTTTTATTCCTTCATCTGCCGCCACTACCAAAATCACCACATCCGTTACCTTCGCACCCTGCGCTCTAATCGCCGAAAACGCCTCATGCCCCGGTGTGTCCAAAAAAGTAATCTTGTGACCTTTGTATTCTGCCTGATAAGCCCCAATATGCTGGGTAATACCACCAGATTCCCTTTCAGTAATCTTGGTCTTCCGAATGTAATCCAACAGCGAAGTTTTACCGTGATCAACATGCCCCATGACTGTTACGACCGGCGGTCTTTGATCTCCACCTTCCACTCGCTTTACCACTCGTTCTTTTTCGCGTTTTGCCTCGCTCTCCGCGCTCTGTTCCACGCTGTAACCTAAATCATCCGCCACGATCGCCGCAGTTTCAAAATCGATATTGTCGTTAATCGTCGCCAGTACCCCATTGGCTAACAGTTGCTTAATGACTACCGTTACCGGCACACCAAATGATTGGGCCAATTCATTGACCGTCATCAATCCCGGCAAGACTATTTTCTTTTCTTCATTCATAACATTTTCGAATGTCATCCTCGAGCCGACAGTATTAGCGAGTCGACATCGGGGATCCAGACAGAAACAAAAACATTTTTCTTTTCTGGATTCCCGCCTTCGCGGGAATGACGGATAAAAAATCATTAAAATGACTGCCAAAACCCATCTTCAGCAACCATACATCTTCATCCTACCCCGAAATTAATCTCGGGGCTAATTATTGCTTTTCCATTGCCAAAATAATTTTATCGGCGGTTGCTTTACCGATCGCCGGCAATGCTATCAGTTCTTCTTTGGTCTTACCTTGCAAATCAGCTCGTTTAGTAATCCCTGCTGTATTTAATTTTTTGATCATCGCTGGAGTTAGCCCCAAAGCCACCAAATCGCTTGTTCCATCGTCATTAGCTACAACTAATCCTTCGGTTTTCTCAACTACCGCTGGCTTCTGCATGGCTTTCAAACTCAACCCCAATCGGTGGCTCTCTGCCCCCAAATCGATCACTTTCAGCTTCAGCTTGTCGTCCACCTTCACGACCGCACTCGGATCCACCACGTGTTCATGTGACAGCTCGGAGATATGGATCAAGCCATCAACCTTGCCATCAATTGATACAAACACACCAAATGGCATGATCTGTGTTACTCTCCCCGTCACCTCCTGCCCGATCTGAAAGTTCTTGATCGTTGTCAGCCATGGGTCGGCTTCCAACCGTTTCATTGACAAAGAAATCTTGTCTGCATCAATCGCGATCACTTGCACCCTAACCTTGTCGCCCACCTGCGCAAAGTTGCTCGGATGATCAACTTTACCCCAACTAATTTCAGAAATGTGTACCAACCCTTCCAGTTGACCAAGCGACACAAAAATCCCGAAATCAACTACGCCAGAGACAGAACCTTCCAACACATCATTAACTTTGATGTCGGAAACTAATTCATCAAATTCACCCTTCCGCGCGATTTTCTCCGAGAAAATTAATTTGCTGGTGCTCTTGTCCAAATCCAAAACTTTCACTTGCATCATCTCGCCTTCAAATTTGGCTAATCGATTTAGAATCTCGTCCTTATCGTTACCGACTCTGGGATAATGTTCTGGCGCCAATTGTGAAACCGGCAGGAAACCTCGCAAACCATCCGCTTCGACAATTAAACCACCACGATTTGCTTCCACCACCTTCACGTCGAAGACTTCGTCCTTGCCCCTGCGCTCTTCCAAAGCCGTCCACCCTTGATTTTCCAGCGCATCACGCAAACTCAAAATCATGAAGCCTTCGTCATTCTCCGGCATCAACACCGAAGCTGTTACCCGATCACCGGCCTTGTAATCCGGCGCCGAGATCCCTTCTTCGGCTAATTCTTTATTGCTGATAATACCAATAAACCGACCATCATCAATATCGATCCAAATCCGATTTTTGGTTACTGCTGTTACTTCACCTGCCACCAAATCACCGGATTGATAAATCTTCAAATCCCCCGCACTACTGTCGAGGTATTTAGCGAAGGCTGTCTTTGCGCCTTTGGGGGAAACCCCATCGGAGACTTTCGTCTTGGCCATCTTTATCTATTAGTTAATTAATATAGCTCCTGATACTTTGCCACTATAAAGGAGGAGGTCGTCCCAGTCAAGCTTATGGACAGTCAAAGACTAGTGGATTAGTGACTCTAACAGCCCAGTCGTCATTCTGGGGAGTTCTGCTGGGCAACAGAACGACACCAGAATCGTATATTAAGATTCTAGATGCGCCCTCTCTCCTCTGTCCCAATGGGACTCCTTAGAGGCCGGGCTTGCTGCCCGCCCATCGGCAAGCAAACTAAGAATGACGGAGTAGGAAAGATTTTTAAAAAACCTACGCCTACAGCCCACGGTTCCAATATTGACAAGAATTGTTTGTTGTGCTAACTTACAAGCACTTGGGGAAATCAACGTCCACCTCAAGTCTCTAGGGTCGGAGTGTGACCTATTCCGTATCTACTATTTGTTTATTGCCTGCGTGGCTATGGTCCTGCGGGAGACGGCCGCAGTACTGTGCTCTTCCCAAGGAAGAAATCAGCAATAACCGCGGTATTCGCTGCTCGGGAACAGGCGACCACCTTAGTTGCACCTGTAAACAGATTCCCCGTCTACCTCCGGATTTATCCGGAGGTTTTTATTTCCTTTTGCAAGAGAAAAACGGGCAAAATGGACTCCACTCAAGAATGTTCTTGCCCCTATTCATAGGAGAAAAACCAATAAACTGGCTCTGGACGCCCAAAAAAGTGTTGACAACCAGAATACTCTGTAATACACTAAAGCCAATATGCCCTGGTCGTTCATTCGACCAAAACTATAGGGCGTAGGGAGCAAGGTATGAATGTTTTATCGCAGAATTCCCCTCACCTTAACATTGTGAACAACACCGAACGGAACGCCGGCAACGGCGACGCGAGCGACGGCAGCAGGACCAGGTCCTGAACGGCCGCGGCCCGGTGCGGGTTGACGAGAACTAGCAGCGCGGAGTGCCAAACAGGCAAAGCTCCTCGGTGACACCCTGCAACCCGCAAACAACCAAGCAGCAACCAAGAGGAGGCTAGATGTATAATCCACCGGACTAGTTAATAACTCCCCAACCTGTATAAATAACGACGTGGTTGTGGGAGTGGTGAGACATAAGCGCAGGGGCACCAAGGCCTTTGAGCCTGACGCCCACCAGGAGACTGGAAAAAATGCGCAGTAACAACCAGCGGCAACACAGTCAGCTACTGTGTACTCGACCCCCGGCCTGTAATGGGTGCGGGGGACAATAGGGAGAACTCTTCCTTCGACGCTAGTGAGGAATACTGCCGAGGCCATTGGCAACTCGGTAACATCGAATTTCCTCCAGCCTCCCGAAGGGAGAACGAACCCCGAAAAACACAACCTAAACAGCAACATTGTTTGAACCTTGTGGACCAACGACGAATAGTCTAAGCAGGGCGCCCCTCTGGGCGCCCTTTTTCGTATCCAAATTCTAAACTTCTCTTTATTTTTTATCCAAATACCGACGGAGATACTTTTCCTTCTCTTGTCCGGTAATTTTGCTTGCCCGCTTCTTCGGAAAATCTACCCGCGCGAACTTAATGATCAAACCCGCTTGTACTAACGCATAAATGATTATCAGCACCGGCCAAAACCTCCACGACAAATACCTAATTCCCTCATATCGGAAAAACAGCCAAACCAGCATTAACCAACCAAACACATTTGCTGCAGCCACCGACTTCAGAATCACTTGTCTTTGCAAAAATGCTAATTTCTTGGTTCGGTTTGGTACGATCATCACCGCCACGATCAACCCTACCAATAACCCCACGATCACCCAGTATCCCCAACCCCAAAATGTCATCGACAAATTGCTGTCGAAATAATAAGTCCAGTTAAAGATATTAGCGAAAGACATAGTAGTTTAACTTTTAAGATTAAATATTTTTCTCGTCATTCTCTGACTTACCTGCCCGACTAGGGACCAGAATCTTACCCCCAGTCGTCATTCTGGCTTGTCCAGAATCTTATCAATAACAATATATTCTTGTATCGTCATCCTCGCTTGCGTTAGCCCTCCGTAGCTCGTAGAGCGAAGGACGGGTCGAGGATCGTATAATCCTATCCGATTCCTTGGCCGCGACCGCAGACAGGCTGGAGTCGCTTTGCTCCCCAGAATGACGAGAACACTCCTCACTCCTCACTCTATTTCAATCTCCTTCTAACAAAACTATTCGAACTCTTTTTGGTCTGCAGCCTGGAAGTTGCCTTAGCCGTTGCTCGCTTAGCCAATTTCCGAGTCGTGAAACCAGATTTCTTCGAGGTTGATTTAACAATTGGCTTTTTCGATAACACCTTTTTCTTAAATACTGGCACAGGCTTCTTGACCACTCCTGACCGTTTGCTTACTCGACTAGGAACCATCTTTTTAATAACCGCCCGCTTGGCAACTGGTTTAATGACTTTCTTCTTAGCAACTGGCTTAATTTTTTTAGCTGCAGGTTTTACTATCGCTGTTTTAGTCGCTACCACTCTTGCCGGCTTTACTTTTTTAACCTTAGTCGCAGTTGGCTTCGCTTTTATTACTTTCTCCGAGACACCTTTTGAATTGTCAGATACTCGCCCTGCATAGTTCTGCTTTTTTGCAGAACGAAGCATGGGTTCTTCGCCCTCTTCCTCAATTATTTCCTCACCAGAGTCTTCCATATCTTCCACCTCCGCTTCATGAACCTCGGGCTTGGGTAATTTTGCCAATTCTGCTTCAGTTAATTCTTCATTTGGATTAGTTAGTTTACCATCCGCCTCTTCCATAAACAGTACCGTAAATGACGCCACATGGTCGCTAGCATTCTTCATTCGCATCAATCGGACACCTTGAGTTGCCCGACCTAGCGTTGGCACGGTTTTCAATGGCAAGCGAATGATCTGACCTTCGGTCGAAGTTATGATCACATCCGCCACCAAAGTTCTCTCCACCAGTTTCGCCCCAATCACCTTCCCAGTCTTGGCTGTTACTTGCATGGTTTTTATCCCCACACCACCACGATGTTGTAAAGTGTATTGCGACAACAGAGTCTGTTTACCCAAACCATTCGCCGACACCACGAACAATGCCGCCGGAATCCCCTTGCGGGCCACATCCGCCCCGATCACTTCATCATCTTTCCGCAGTTTAATCGCTCGCACCCCACGAGTTGATCGTCCCAGCGGCCTCGCATCGCTCTCCTTGAATTTTATCGACTGACCATCTTTGGTGATGATCATCACTTCGTCATCTTTTTGGCTCTTGCGCACCCATTTCAATTCATCTCCCTCATCCAATTTGATCGCAATTAAGCCATTACTACGAATGTTGGCATAAGCCGCGGTCGCTGTCTTTTTGATCACCCCTTGTTTGGTGATCATCACAAAATCACCCGACCAAGCCTTCTCTGGCATCGCCAGTAAAGCCGTTACTTTTTCCTCGGGCGCTAGCTGGATCACATTAACTGCCGCTGTCCCACGAGCAATTCTGGACGCCTGTGGAATTTCAAATACCTTCTGGCGGAAAACCCGACCCCGATTAGTGAAGAACAAAATATCATCATGGTTTTTCGCTACCTGAATCGTCGAGATCTGGTCTTCTTCTTTGGTCGTCATCCCGATCACGCCCTTACCACCACGACGTTGTGTCCGATATTCATTAATTGACTGACGTTTAATGTAATTGCCAACCGACATTGTCACCACAACTTCCTCGTTCGGGATCAAATCCATGTCCGTAAAATCACCTACTGTCTTGCCGCTCATCTGTGTCCGACGCTTATCACCATACCGATTTTTGATCTCCTGACACTCGGTTCTGATCAAGCCATCAATTTTTTTAGGATCTTTTAAAATTGCTTTCAATTCTGCGATCAACTTCTGCTTTTCAAGATATTCATCCTCAACTTTCTTCCGCTCCAGACCAGCCAAAGCCGACAACCGCATTTCCAAAATTGCCGAAGCCTGCAGTTCGGATAATTTGAACTTTTTTATCAAATTAGCATGCGCTTCTTCTTTGGTCGCCGATTTCTTGATCGTCGAAATGACCGCATCAAGATTATCTAAAGCGATCTTGAGCCCCTCCAAAATATGCGCCCGCTCTTCCGCTTTCTTTAATTCAAATTGAGTTCGACGAGTGATCACCACTCGTCGATGGTTCAAAAACTGTAACAATGCTTCCGCTAAATTAAATACTCTCGGCTGGATACCGTTCTCCAACGCCAGCAAATTCATATGAAAAGTCGACTGCAACGGCGTCAGCTTAAATAATTGGTTTAGGATCTTTTTTGGATAAGCGTCTTTTTTCAGATCTACTACTACCCGAATTCCGTCCCGATCCGATTCATCCCGCAGATCGGCCACCCCGATCAATTTTTTCTCTTTCACCAAATCGGCAATTCTCGTTACCATTTCGGCCTTGTTCACCTGGAATGGCAACTCCGAAATGACGATCCGATGAGCATTTCCGTCTTCTTCGATCTCTGCCACCCCTCGCGTTACCACCTTGCCCTTACCAGTCGCATAAGCTTCCCGAATGTCTTTGGAATTAAAAATGATCCCGCCCGTCGGAAAGTCCGGCCCCGGGATAAACTCCATTAATTTATCAACATCTGCGTCTGGAAAATCGATCAGATACATAATGGCATCCAACATTTCGCCCAAATTATGTGGCGGGATCGACGTCGCCATACCCACCGCGATCCCCATTGTGCCGTTTAGTAATAGTTGGGGAATTTTGGTCGGCAACACATCCGGCTCTTTTTTGGTGTTGGAATAGTTATCATGAAAATCGACTGTATCTTTATCCAAATCCGCCAACACCTCTTCGGCGATGGCTGTCATTTTGGCTTCGGTATATCGCATAGCAGCCGGACTGTCACCATCGATCGAACCAAAGTTTCCCTGACCATCAACTAATGGATACCGCATACTCCACGGTTGAGCTAACCGCACCAACGTGTCATAGACCGCCATATCACCATGGGGGTGATAGAACGCGATTACACCACCAACCACCTCCGCGCTTTTGCGATATTTGACATTGTGTCGTAACCCCGATTCCCCCATCGAAAACAAAATCCGCCGGTGAACCGGCTTCATGCCATCCCGCACATCAGGAAGCGCTCGCGCCACGATCACACTCATTGCGTAATCCAAATAGGATTGCCGCATTTCGGTGTTGATCGATCGGAGATTTACCTTCCCAATATTTTTGTCTTCATCCATAAGAAATTATCCTTCCTCAATTCCAAGTGCTTACCTGCAGACCAGCAAAGCCTCCCAACAGGTTGGCTAATACCCATATTTTAGGCCTTCTTCTGCCATCTGTCTATCAGCCAGCTATCCGTCTGTTTCAGCACCACGAACTCCCAAGTTTCGGTCAGAGTCTGCTTGTCCGGCGTCTTTTTCTCCAGTTGACCGGCGATCGTTACTTTTGCGACACCGTCATCCACCACCGACGCAGTAATTCTAAAATTCGTGATCTGTACTGAATCTTCCACGATCCCTGGCGAAAACTCTGCCTTAGCCGCTTTGGTCAATTTGGCTGACATCCCAGTCGCATCGCCGTCTTGCCACGCCTGAACAAATTGGTTCACTGCCTGTTCGGCCGCTTGTTGAGCCGCTTTTTGTTGTTCTGTTTGCGTCCCACCATCATCGATCTTCTTTTGCAACAGAGCGTTAACATCACTCGCTGTATCAAAAATATCTCGCGGCAATTTGGCTTGGATCATCCCGCCGCCCACCAACAACAACTCATCATAAGACTGTTCCATTTTGGCTGTCGTCGATTTTAACGTATCTAGTTCTTTAATCTCGCTGATCTCCGCAACTCGCCCCAGAATGCGTCTGAATTCCGCCAACATCACGCTGTAATCATCCAAAAAGATGCTCAATTTACTAGCGACTGTACTCGCTTTAATACTTAATCCCACCTGCGCCCGAACATCATATAAACCGTCTCGGACAGTCTGATTTGCCACATTCACCACTTTGATCAGCGCCGTATCACCCGTGTCACCCAGTTGGTCAAAGCTATCCACCGACTGTAATTTGTTAACTACTGCGGTAGTGTCGCTCACCACCTCCGACCAAGTTGTTTTTAGCGCTTTTTCACCAGCCGCTCCTTGGCTTTGGAAACTATAGTAGTAATACGATGCTAGTCCGCCGATTAACACCACCAAAACTGACCCAAATACCGTCAACAACAGCCCCGGCGCTTTGGGACGTGGTCGCACTTTCATTGCTTTTGCCTCCGCCTCGATCTCTTCGGTTTCAGCATCGGTAATTTCTTCCTCAAATTTCATTGACTTGGCTGATTTAAATCAGCCTAATCATATCTGAAAAACCGTCTCTTTTCAAGCACCAACTCGACCCTCTACCGATCGAGCGCCAGCCTGATAAATTCCTCTACCTGCCGATATGCCGCCGGAGACATTCCACCAATATCAGCGTGGTCTTTCATCACCCGTAAAATCTTACCGCGAGGGAAAATATCTTTAAAATCCAACTCATTAGTCTGCCTAATAAATTTATCTCTCACATCATCTCTAACATTTAGTAACAGCGCTGGCGGTTCCAACAATCTTTTTTTCACCAACCAATCGCGTTGCAACACATCTCCCGCCATCCACAACGCATTCAGAGTTTGGCGAAAAGTGTTGTCTCGAGCGTAAATCGTCATCCACTGTACTGGCCATCGCCAGATCCAGCGCATAATTCTTACCATCCAGATAAACACTCGCCTCGCATATTGATCTACCGTCGAGCCAAAATCTAGTTGAAATTGAGAAATCGGAGTTAGATTCTCTGGCTCAAACGGACTGGATAATGCCACCAAACACTTCACTCCCATATTCAATCGCCGCTTGCGCCAATATCGTAACAACAAATATGCCAACGTTCCTCCAAATGACACCCCAACCAACACCACCCGCTTGTAATACAGCTGTTTAATCGTCGTTGTGATCCGTTCGTAAAATTTAAAAATATCGAACTTATCTTCTGGATAATGAAACGCAAACACATCCCCAAATTTGGCGAACATTTCTATTTCCTTATCCAAATCCTCATAAGTCGGGATCAGCCCTGGGAAAATCAATATCGCCGTCCCTGCGCGACGCTTACTTTTTTTCCGAATCAAGCTCAAACAATCAAATTCCTCTGCCATTAAATTTATTTTAACTAACCTCGGCTAACTCACCACGCCTTTTTCATCCACCATTCTCACTTCTGTCTCCAAAGTAACTTTGCTGTCGCGCTTTACTTGGGCTTGAACCATCCGCGCTAGTTGTTTTATGTCTTTCGCAGTCGCACCACCAGTATTGATAATAAAATTCGGATGCTTAGTTGAGATCTGCGCTCCACCGGTTTTCTTTCCCCGCCATCCCGCCGCATCAATTAGCTTCCAGACTGCTATTCCCGACGGATTTTTAAAAAAACTCCCGGCCGATGGCTGATGCGGGTGCTTGTGCCACCGCTCCATCCGCTCGGCTTCGATCGCCTTTAACACCACCGATTTTTTCACCGGGCTCACTTTCATTTTCACTTCCGTTACTATCCAATTTGGTTTTGCTTTGCATAAAGAATTCCGATATGAAAATTTCAATTGCTTTGGCAATAATACTTTCTCTTTGCCGGTTTTCATATCAAAAACCATTGCCGAAATTACATATTCACCGATCCCCTTGCCGTAACATCCGGCATTCCCAACTACTCCACCGCCCACACTCCCCGGGATATTCGCCAAAAAATCTATTCCTCCCAAATTTTTATTTGCCAAATCCCGCACTAACTTTTGCAACCGACATCCAGCATCCACCACCACTTGACGTTTATCGACTTTAATTTGGTCTGCCAAATTATGTACTATCACCCCCCGAAATCCCTGATCAGAAAACACCAAATTGCTTCCACCAGCGATCACAAAATAATTTAATTTTAGTTTCCGAATTACTTTCAACACTTCAATTAATTGCGCCTTCGTTTTTGCCTCGACTACCACATCCGCCACCCCACCTACTTTCATGGTGGTCAATCTCTTGATCGGGAAATTTCTTCTCGTTTTTCCCGAGAAGCTCTGCGTCAGCTCCAAATATGCTTTATTCGTGCGCATACACTCGCATCAGTAGTACCAATACCCCCAAACCAACCAACATCGCCAAGATCTGCCCCCACCGTTCATTCGTTTTACTATGAGCCCGAATTTCACCCATCAAATCCACCAAAGCGATATACATCAGTCCACCCGCCCCCACCGCTACAAAATACGGCACTAATCTCTCTACTCCGCTTAAGAAAAAGTAACCGAATAAACCGCCGACCATTGCCGTCAATGCCGACACCAAGTTCCATCCCAACGCCTGCGCTGGTTTGAACCCGCTATGAACCAAGACCGCATAATCACCCAGCTCCTGTGGCACTTCGTGAATAATGACCGCCAAAGTTGTTGTCATACCCAAAATCGGACTTACCATAAACGCCGAGGCGATTAACACCCCATCCAAAAAATTATGCATCCCATCCACCAGCAATATCGAATAACCAGTTACTTTTTTTGGTTTACAATCATCACAATCGTGTCGATGTTCATGATGTAAATGTAATACTTGTTCAAACAACAAGAACACCAACAAACCACCCAAAATATAGGCTGACGCCACTTCCCCTAACATTGCAAAGCTCTCCGGTACTAAATCAAAAAAACTGACCGCCAGCAACGCACCGGTCGCAAACCCCACCATCAGTGGCAACCATCGCTCCACTCGCTTTTTTTGCCACAGCAAATACACCGCTCCAACCAGCGAGACTAACCCTACCACCACCAAGCTCACCAAAATCCAACCCAAAATTGCCATAACCTAATTATGACACAACCAGTCAAGCGACCTTATTATTTCGTCACCTCCCGTTTTTTGTCATTGCGAGAAAGCCGTTCGGACTCGGCTGACGAAGCAATCTCATCTCACCTATCTTGCCCGATATAGCCTTACCGCCGCAATCAACGCCAGCGTAAAAACCACTGCCCCCACCAAACAAGTGGTAAATTGGGGAATCCCAAAGTAACCAGCGCTACAACCCAAATCACAAGCTTCGCTAGTATAAAGTTTGGCTAGTGTATAACTGTAATTACCCCAACCGAACATTGTCCCCGCCACCAACAACCAAATTAATCGGAACTGACTTACAGCATTATAATTCGCGCGCAATTTGGCTGTCCAAACCAATGCAATAATAAAAAATATCAATCCCCAAAAACATGGTGTAGCCAACGGATTAATTAATCCATCGGGAATTCTAAACTGTGTCCACGTCCCGCCCTGCGCCAAATACCGCTGTGCAATTAAGACCGTATTGTATCCCGCGAAAATTACCCCAAATGTCAGAATATAACTCTGCAAAATCAATAATTCCTTTTTCATATCTTGTAGAATAATTTAGCAATATATTCTTTCTGTTCGACATCTCCGGTCAACTTACAAACTAGCAACTACCCCCACATCTTCTAGTCAACATCACCGCAGATATTTTTAGACGAACAGTACTAAATTTCTCTACGGAGCATATCCCCAGTATAACAAAACGGCGAATCTTCGCCGTTTTGTTGTTATATAAGTTCAACTGAAGAAATAACTATTTCTTCTTCTTATTCTTCTTCTCCTTCTTCTTCTTTGGTGCCATGTCTTAAGTCCCCATAACTTATCTGGTATAACCCTTTAATTATTGGCTCTGTACCGTACAAGTCAAGAATCCATTTTGGGGACAACTTACCTAGATGGCACGATCACAAACCTCTCCGCCAGCGTAATAGCGTATCTTACAAATTCCAGCGTCTCCAGATATCGTTTTTGGTCTGCTGGCTGATGGATAGAAATATCAGGATCTTGACGCTCATTCCAGCAGTAATCGATCAGATCTGCCCAGTTATGGTCCAGATTCTCCTTCGCCCAAATCATACCCGTCAATTTGGAATCGATCGTACTAGTATGGAGGTCGTGCAACATCCGACAATAATTTAGCACCAGATAAGACTGATAGAACCGATTATTGATCTCGTCGGGATTGTTAAATATGACCCGCCCCCAACCCAACATGGTATTGCGGATCTCTCTCCTCAAATCGTTGGGATCAACTGGATTTGTGATACCACTAGCAGGTGGTCCAGCGATCGCAATGCCTTTGTTATACAGGGTCCACCGTGTTACTAACGTATTACAGTGATCATTTTTCTCAATAGTTTGGCTGCCATTATCGAAATACCACAGTTTTTCATTATCTTCATTCACTCCAGATTCAGTAAATGGAGACGACGATTGTTGTAATAATAGCAACGGGAAAAATGAATATTCCAAATGCTTCGCCCATTTCGTCTTCAGTTGATAAATATCGTCATGAATAGCTTGCACCTTTTTAACTTCACTTTCCGACAACTCGTTTTTCACAACCACAATAAAATCCACATCGCTAGTTTGATCAAAACCACCAGTCGCCAACGATCCTTGCAGATAGTAACCGACAAAATTATCGCCTAATCCAACCTGCAACATTTTTGCATGTTGAATAAAAAGTTCATCCAATTCGGGATAGTCCGTATATTTCTTTGATTCCATATAACTATGTGCTTCTGGCCGAGTGTCTCAAGCTGGAACTTTTGGAAAGACAAACCCAGACAGCTATATTTCAGCTAGTTTTGTGACACCATCCCAAGTCAACTAGCGCGGATAAATAATCCCTGCCCTTCCTTGCTGACCAGACGGAGTATAACACTTGTCGCACTCAAAGCACTTCCAGCCGTCACCCCATTCTTGAAGTCGTATCCTTTTACGCGAACCATCAAGACATTTCTGACAAAAAGGCACCGGATCGTCTTCTTTCCAATAAAGACCATCTTTCAAGTCAAAGTCTTGTGATGCTTCTAGTTGAAGCTTAATAATTTGGTTCTCTTCTTTTAGCGCGATATTCTCGTCCTTAAGAGCGACAATATACTCTCGTAGGCTTACGATTTTTTCTTGCAAATCAAGAGTAGCGGCTTTTTTCACTAACTCTGTCAATGACTCCAGAATTGATTTTACCTCTGTAAAATTCATCATGAATAATCTCCCATTATTTTAATTTTAGCCACTTATCAAAAACAGCTTCTCGAGCGGAACAACCTATCTCTCTTTGGCTGGGCAGACGGGTTGAGATTGCCACCCAAAGGAGATAATTTAGAGGTTCTGACAAGATCGGGAGAGGGACTGGTTTATTGTAGAACCTGAGGGCAAACAAGCCAACATTCTGCTATTTTTTCGGCTCAGGATTTGGCTTTTCAAGCTCACAGACCAGAGACACAATCTTGGGATATTTTAGGTCATCGTTAAACAGAACCCGATAGTAATGCTGTCTATGTAATTCTCTCTCCACTGAGTCAGTAATATAGGCAACATACTTTCCGAAATAGGTTGAGCTACCTGGGTTAAACAAGTTGAAAAATAGTTTATACTCTTTATTCCTCGAGCGCCCCGCTAACTGTTTACGGTAGACGTAAATATTATCTTCTTGCCCACTGGCGGGGTACATCTCAGATGAACCACCCTTAACTTTGCTCGTAGCCACCGCACTTTCACGGAATCCCCAATCTTTTTTCTTAAGAGATTGCTTGGCTGCAGATTTAGCGGATTTATCTACGCTCTTCAGGATTGGGCTTGTTTTACCTTTATTCCAATGAATTTCCGTCCGAACACCAGTTTTGTATTTGACCGATAAATATTCTTTCCATAAATCTGGGTTCTCGATTGGTCGCCCTGAAGCATTGCGGTATCCAGCTTTTCTCCATGCCTCAGCTCTATTCTGGTTGTTGCTGACATATTCAGAATCGGTGAATATTAAAACTCTACCTATATCCACGCCAGCCAAATGCTCTCGAACCCATCTCATGGCTTTAATACAAGCCATCAGCTCCGCCCGACTGATATTGGTTTTATCAAATCCCTCGTTAAAGATCTCCTGATCCTCTGTCATCCAGGAATCAGGGTATTCCACCCAACCAGCAATACCGCCTACGCCACCAGGATTGTTATAGGCAGATCCATCAATGTAGATTTTTAGAGCGTGTGGGTCATAAATAGCCATAGCCCTACACTTTAGCTCAAAATACCACTCTTTGCGAATGGTCAGACAGGGAGATAGGCTTACTACAGCATCTAGACATTAGCTGAGACAATGGTGTTTCTATTTAATTCTTCTCTCTGCTTCGGCAAAATGTTTTTCTATTGTTTTTATATCAGAAATTATGTCAGTAATAACCTCATAATTAACCCATTCGTAAGGTTCACGAACTTGATACACGCCCCCACCAGATTTCTTTTGTTTTAGCCGCTCGGGAAATCTTTCTTTCTCGTTCAATCTGTCAGGATGTTTTTTATCCTTTCTTTCGGGGTCATAGGTTCCATAATAATATTTTTCAATAGTAGACCAAGTCGCATTACGTAAATCAAGTAGGATATTGTAATTGTTCTTATGTTTATTTTTTGCCTCTATAATAACCAGCTCGAACAATACTTTCAAATCATGACTTGCCCCATACTGACTGTGGATATTGATGTTCCCAAGTCCTTTCAACCACAGCTCAATTCCTTGTTTAAAATTAAAAATAATCGGCCAAATCAACTCATAATTAGAATGCCCTGAACGGAATCCTAATTTCCTAAAAATACTGCGGCTCGTATCATTAAGGTCAGAGTGTGACAAAAAATCACTACGCGGACATATCTCTTGTGCTGTATGCAATGCATTCGCAAGATAAGCTTGTGGCATAACTAGCCAATGATAACGTTTTCCTTTATTACTCTTTTGTAACCTGGGTAGTTTTGATGGCATAAATCATAGGGGGTATAATCGTCTTTCTTTGTCTGGGTTTTCATTCTCCAATATACCCATAATGTTTTAAATAATTTGCAATTGCATAGGGATCCGGGAAAGAATCTACCGACTTTCTATTTTGGACTACCGAAATCCAACACGACTTTTTTGCATCTTGATCGAACCAAGGATCCGCAGTCGCATACTGAAGATAGACCACCAACAGAACAACCTGATTAAGATTCTCTTCTTTCGCTCGCTTAAAGATTGGCTCTGTTTTCTTTTCCTCTTCTTCAATTTGTTTTACACCCTCTTCCGATAGAGCAAATTTTGAATTCAAAATAAATCTAGCCCAAGCTTTGGCATCAGCAACTTTTTCAATTTGTTCGAAAAAGCGTTGATACTCAACTGGTTTTCTTCGTAGTTCGTTTAAATACTCGTCTGTCTCTGTCCCAAAAAGTTTAGATAAAAATCCCATAACAATAAAATTTAATTTATCAACCCATTTTATTTGACTAGGCACACGGGTCGCTTGACTCATGCACCTTCTGGCTGGGGCGGCAGGGATCGGACCTGCGAATCACGGGACCAAAACCCGTTGCCTTACCACTTGGCTACGCCCCATCAATATCTAGATTATACCTTACTGCGACCAATAATTTAGCCCCACCTTGGTCATGGACAGCCATAGGGACAAGCTGTATCATAACGGCATCTCGGCAACTTGCCAATGGAGCATAGAATGAACCTTTTCACTAGTGTCACCCTGATTGATCTGGGCATCTGTACCGCAGTAGGGTTGGGCTTGTTCTGGACACATGATCCCAACGTATTATGGGCACTGCTCATAATTTTATGGGTTGGCGGCGAATGTACCCCCAGACCAACCCATGCCACCTGTCCCAAATGTAGTCATTTCTTCGCCTTGAAAGAGTCGAAGACAAAAGACTAAGACGATGAATAGTTGTCAAACAGGACCCAAACAAACCAGTAGAGGCGTCTAAATCACAATTTAGACGCTTTTTTATACCCCTTGACACTCCTTCCCTCTCTTAGTATCATTTAGACAGTTGACTAAATATCTAATTATATTACCCACCCGCTAATTCCTAGTCCCTAACCCCTAATTCCTAGTTATGAGTGCTGTTTCCAAAGCCTTTCAAGCCTTATCTGACCCAACCCGACGGGACATTCTTCAACTATTAAAAAAACACGATATGACACCCAGCGAATTGACCATCCACTTCCCTATCTCCGGTCCCTCCCTCTCTCACCATTTAAGTGTTTTAAAACAAGCCAACCTCATCACCGCTGAAAAACATGGCCAAAACATTCTCTACTCAATTAACACCACCGTCTTCTACGATATTATTAATGGCTTCATGGAAAGTTTTAAATGAAGCCCCTCCGACCTAATCGGAGGTCCAAACCGAAACAAGAAAATGACTAATTCATATGTATATATCACAACCACTCAAATTAACGGAACGCTCTATGTCGGAGCAACTGGAAACCTAAAGAATCGTGTCTATCATCATCGGCTAGAAAATCTAAACCATTTTACAAATAAACACAGGGTTGACCGATTAGTTTATTACGAGATACACCTCACGCCAGAAAGCGCATTTGCCCGAGAAAAACAACTCAAGAAATGGAACCGTAGCTGGAAAATAAAACTCATTGAAACAAAAAACCCAAGCTGGAAAGATTTATATCAAGATTTTTGTTAATGTTTGGATCCCCGATGTCGATGCTTCGCATCGGCTCGAGGACGAAAGGACTATCGATGCAAAAAATTCAGTTCACATTCAAGACCGAATGGCTGTCAGTACTATTAATCGTTGCCGTCGTTATTGCCGCCATTTGGGCATACCCCCTACTGCCCGACCAAGTGCCATCACACTGGGGTGTCAACGGACAAGTTGACGGCTGGACTACTCCATTAGGTCATGTCTTGATGTTCCCCGGCATGATGATCGGAATGTACCTGCTATTTCTGATCCTGCCCCACATCGAACCACGCCGTCAGCACTTCATTGAATCATGGGGATTTTATCAGATGATCCGTAACTTTATGATGGTGTTCTTCACTTTTATGTACGGATTAACTACTTACGCCGCTATTACAGCTAGTGAAGTCGCTGTTGGCAAGATTGTCCCCATTTCTATCGGCATCCTGTTCGTCTTCATCGGCAATTACTTAACTCAAGTAAAATCCAACTTCTTTATGGGCATCCGCACGCCTTGGACATTAGACAGCGAAGACAACTGGCAAAAAACCCACCGCTTGGGCGCTTATACCTTCGCCTTCGGCGGTGTGTTATTCTTGCTCTCACCATTACTGCCAACTCCATTTAATTTCTACATTCCGATGGTTGGTGTCGCTCTCGCTGGTGGGTTACCGATTCTGATGTCCTTCATCTGGTTTAAACAAGGTAATAAATAACCTCCACCGGCCGTCATTGCGAGCAATACAATGACGCCCGCCCGCAACGATTCGCCAGCCCGCAGTAGATACAGCGTTTCTGGCGGGCGTAGCGATTCGGGCAGGAAGCAATCTCTTACCAGATTACCGCGTCGTCCCTCATCAGTACTTCGGGACTCCTCGCAATGACATAAAATCACGAACTCCGATTATATAAATTAATAACGAAACACCATGGAACAATTTATCACCACTTACCCTTGGATAATCTGGCTCGCTATCATCTGGACGCTACCTTGGAAAGGTGTCGCTCTCTGGAAAGCCGCCCGCGTTGATCACCTTGGCTGGTTTATCGCCTTAATGGTCATCAACACTCTGGGATTGCTGGAAATCATCTACATCTTCGCCGTTAACCTCAAAGCCAAGAAATAAATTCATTTTAGGTTAACCCCGATGTCCTGTGTCTAGCCCCCCCGCAATGGGAGAAACAAATTAGACACAAGCCAACCGCCCCCACCCTACTCTACTAAGCCAAACTTTAAACTAAGCACGTTGAGTTATGCGGCCGCATAACTCAACGTGTTCGCTTATTCCAATTTTTCTTACCAAAACTACTGCCAAATAACCAAATTACAGTACCTTTTTGCCTTCTACAATATCAACATATCTGGCGATATCGTAAAGGTTGATTAGAAGTTCAATCTCCCGCTGACATGGGTATTGGTGTCGCCAGACACTATGCTGAATCTTCTTGAAACCCAACTGAACTAACTGACCGCGAAATACCTCCCTTGCCAACTTTTTTCGTTCTGGGATATCAAACATCACAAAGCGATACAACCCATCCCATGGATCTTGTCGGGGAATTTGTATTTCGTCAGCCCGATATTCCAACACTCTCTGTTTGCCAGCTTTGGTTAAATAAAGTTTGGTCTTGCCGTTTTGTTCACTCGTTGCTATCAACCCGTCATCTTCGAGCTGTTGAAGTTTTCGCTTAATCACCGCCGGCTCTACACTACGACGACGATACTGTTTCGCAAACGGCTTTAGTAACGCCGCTAAGCCAGGTGCTACTGCTATCAATACCAACACTCCGCCTGCCAATGCAATGCCGAGTAGAATATCTCTCGCCAAGTTTAGCCTTTCCGCTCTCTCCCCCATATACTCATTCTATCATTAGCACGTTGAGTTAAAGCGGCCGCATAACTCAACGTGTATTCAAAAACATCAATCCCCAAGACTTAATTTCGACTCATTTTGGGACCGCTTGAGGTATCCTCTACCGCAAAACCTAATCTACTAATTTGTGTGCGAAGCTGGTCTGCCTTTTTCCAATTCTTAGCCTGACGCGCTTTTTCCCGCTCTGCTACCAGTTTTTTCACCTCCACGGGAATCGTTAATGGCTTATCATCTTTCAGCCCCAGCCCCAACACTCTATCGAAATCCAGTAGGGTGGTCTGCTTATCAGCCAATGACTTTTTTGATTTCACTAACTCCCAAACTACCGCCATCGCCTTTGACATATTCAAATCATCATTCAGAGCCGACCCGAACCGTTTTTTGTATGTTGCGTCCACTTTCCCCTTGCCATTCTCCTGCTGTACAGCAGGACGGGAATCCATTTTTGTTTTTCCTGTCTGGATCCCCGATCGAGTCGGGGATGACGAGGAAGAGATGCTGAATACAGCTCGAAGTTTATTCAAGGAATTGCTAGCACCTTCCAATGCCTGCAACGAGAACACAAGGTTACTACGATAATGGCTACCAATCGCCAAGTAACGAAAAGCAATTGGATCAACTTCATTTTTTACTAAATCAGCCAGATTAATAACATTGCCTTTACTTTTTGACATCTTAATCATACCCATTTCTTCACCGCAAACTCCGCACTTGCCACAATAAACCAAAGTACCATCTGGTAGTCTCTTTCTAACTAGCTTTCTCTTGCTGATAGATGTTTCATGCCCCTTGCTACATACCATTTTATTGCTTACCCAGCCAATAAAACTCAATGGATCAATTACCATAAAGGCATTATGGAACCAATATTTTGCCAACGGCTTATTGTATGCCGCTTCGCTTTGCGCAATTTCATTATTGTGATGTGTCGCAATATGATCCTCTCCGCCAGTATGAATATCAAATGGTTGACCTAATTCTTTAGTAGAAATTGCCGAACATTCAATATGCCAGCCCGGATACCCCACCCCCCAAGGAGATTTCCACTCCTGTTGCCGTTTTTCTGTTCCAGAAAACTTCCACAGCGCAAAATCGGTCTGCCTCTTCTTTTCCTTGCTGTGCGCCACCCTCGCTCTGCTCGAAGACCCCCCAAAGCCTTGGCGAAGGGGGGCCAGCTTGCCGTATCCCTTAAATTTTGCGGTATCAAAATAAATCCCATCAGTAGTTTTGTATGTGTATCCCTTTTTCTCTAATTTTTTAATTAAAGCTATTTGTTCCTTGATGTACTTACTCGCCCATGCAAATTTCACCGGCATTTCAATATTCAACGCTTTCAAATCTTTCATAAACTGCTCGGCATAAAACTTGGTAATTTCCTTCGCGGTTTTGTGCTCTTTCTTTGCTTCTCGTTCTACCTTGTCTTCGCCCGTATCCGCATCAGACGTTAAATGCCCAACATCCGTAATATTCATTACCTGTTTCACTTTGTAGCCGTTGTATTCCAAAGTTCGGCGCAAAATATCTTCCGCCAAATATGCTCGTAGATTACCGATATGCGCATACTGATACACTGTTGGTCCGCAGGTGTACATCGAAACCTGGCCTTTCTTCAAAGGCCTAAATTCCTGCTTCTTCCGACCTAGTGTATTGAATAGCTTCATATTTTTTCTTTCTGGATTCCCGCCTTCGCGGGAATGACGAGAAGGGAACGACTTAATGTATTAAATAGTTTTAGTATTTTTCGCCTGGTCATCCTGAATTAATTTCAGGATCTAGATTCTGAAACAAGTTCAGAATGATAAATAATATGTATTAAGCTATTTTCCCCCTCTGGGTGTATTTACACCATTTTTAATCCAAAGATTCGTGGAAATATCAATCGCCCATCTACTATCAATGCGCCCAACAGTACCAACAACCCACCATAAATATTATGAGCGGTCAGACTCTCGTGTAAAAATATTACTGAC
The DNA here is from genome assembly GCA_041649135.1 of Patescibacteria group bacterium. Taxonomy (GTDB): domain Bacteria; phylum Patescibacteriota; class Kazan-3B-28; order Kazan-3B-28; family Kazan-3B-28; genus JAKLDB01. The sequence goes on from JBAZNQ010000001.1 coordinate 258,062, forward strand.
AAAATTGCCACCTGAATGATCATCGTACTATCCAGAATAGATGCTTCCAACACCTTCAGCTTGTCCAAAACATTTCCCCAAATCAATCCACCAAAAGCAAAAATCAGTGCCACCACTACTAAACTAACTACCAGCCGAATATCCCAGTTAATTGCCGGCATCCCATCAGTTAATAAACCAATCGGCACCAATACCATCGCAGCCACCCCATTGCCAATCAGCATTAACGGCAGAGTCACGTTATCAGTATGAGCTTTAGCAATTATGCGACCAACCGAATTATTAAAGGCATATCCCACCTCTGCCAATATCAACAACGCTACCCCCAACAAAGTTCCGCCCAATACCTGATGGCCCAAGAAAATTACCAAGCCCGTCGCTACTAAAACCACTCCCAAATACTGTTCCAAGCGTGGTTTTTCTTTTACTAAAATACCCGACATCAACAAAGTAAACAGCACACTGGTGGCCGCAACCAAACCAGCCGTGGCACCGGTCACGTACTGCAAACCAATCATTACAAATAAAGTCGCACCGCCATAGCCAACCGCCCCCGCTAACACCATCAAATATTTGTCCCGCACCGAAATTTTAAAAGAATACTTCTCTCGCTCAAACCACATATAAATCAGCAGCACAACCAACACCACCAACTGCAATACTGCCGCAAAGAAATATGGCGGGATCTCTTCCAATCCCATCTTCAAAATAATTTTTGAGGCCGACCAGATAAATACTACGAACAGCCCCTGCAGTAGAAATGGTAATTTAGATTTCATAGACAGAACTACTCCTTCACGATTTCTGTTCGTCATTCTGGCTTGCCTGCCCGCCTTGGGAGGGACCAGAATCTTATCGAATATCTATACGATTCTGGATGCGCTTCGCTTACCAGAATGACGGCTACCACAGGACTTCACTCTTCACTCTTCACTCTTCACTCTTCACTCTTCACTCTTCACTCTTCACTTCGTAGATCATCCCGAAGCCTTGTGCGAAGGGTGACTTCACTCTTCACTATTAACTTTTTCACCTGTCCCCATTATCTCACTCCTACCCTCTAATGCTCGCGTTAGGGTCAGCTCGTCAGCATATTCCAAATCTCCGCCCATCGGCAGTCCTCTTGCGATCCGCGACACCTTAATCGCCATTCCAGACAGCATTTTGATTACAAAAGTCGCCGTTGCTTCGCCTTCCACATTTGGATTGGTCGCAATAATTACCTCTTTGATCTCCGAGCTACTTGCTAATCGATCTCGCAAACTGGCGATCTGCAATTCATTGGGCCCGATCCCGTCTAATGGGCTAATTCGCCCACCTAGCACATGATACAAGCCGCCAAAACCAGCCCGCTCCAGCGCCATCACATCCAGCGGCTCTTCCACCACCGCCAACATCGACTGGTCACGCAGTTTATCTTCACAAATTTTACACGGGTTCTGATCGGCAATGTTGTGACATGTCTCACAGTACACAATGTCTTCTTTTAAATTCAAAAACGCCTCACCTAAACTCTTGTGATCAACATTAGCATTTCTTAACAAATAGAAAGCCAACCGAGAAGCCGTCTTCGGACCGATCCCTGGTAATTGGCTTAACTCGTTAATTAATCGCTCAATCGATTTTGGTAAAGTCTGCATCTGTATTTAGGTAAAGCGCCGCAGGCGCTTCCAAAATTATTCACCATTAACTATTAACTTTTCACTCCCTTAGATATTCAGTCCTAAATCCCCCGCTACACTCTTCATCTTCTGCGCCGAAGCCTGTTGAGCCTTAGTAATTGCCGCGTTGGCCGCTTGTCTCACAAATCGCTCAACCGCCGCCTTTTCAGTCGGTGCCAACAAATCCTCCGCAATTTCAACTGACTGTACCTTTTGTTCTCCATCTACTATCACTTTTACCTTGCCACCCAGTTCGATACCTTCAAACATCAACTCCTTCAATTCCTTTTGAATTGCTCGAGCCTTACTCTGTAACTGCCACATTCTTTTTGCTTTATCGAATACCATAGAAAATAAGTTAAAAGTTAACAGTTAAAAGTGAATAATTATGGTAAAAATCAAATTCCTCAATTGTTAACTGTTCACTGTTCACTATTCACTGTTCACTAAGAGTTATCTTATTAATCACGATTGGTGTCTTCGGACGGCTAACCTCTCCTTGACCGTTATCTTCTACTGGCATTGCGGCAATCTTGTCCACCACATCCATTCCCTCCACTACCTTTCCAAAGATGACATAACTTTTTGGCAAATCTGTGGCATCCTGATGCACGATAAAGAACTGACTACCGTTGGTATTCGCCCCTGAATTTGCCATTGCTACCGTTCCACGGCTATATTCACCAACTATTTTTTCATCATCAAACTGATATCCCGGTCCGCCAGTTCCGTCATCACTCGGATCATCGTCTTTAGAATTCGGATCGCCAGTCTGGATCATGAAATCTTTAATTACCCGATGAAACTTAATGCCGTCATAAAAATTCCTCTTCGCCAGCAACACGAAACTGGCCGCTGTCTTAGGAGTATTATCTGTATCTAACTCGATCTTGATATTACCCTGACTGGTTTCTAGTGTCGCGAATTTATTCTGGGCCAATTCCTCTTTTGTAATTTCTCCGAACGGACCCTTCACTTTTCCCGCCAAACCGTTCCAATCAACCTGTTGAAACCCCCAAATTCCGGCCCAAACCAACGCTCCCAATACGGCTAACCCGCCAAAACCCAAACCAATTCGTAACATCCATTTTCGCCATGGCGCCCATTCCAAACTCGCCCGCGCCCGCAACTCTTGCCGGATATTTTTTTCTTCAGCTAATTTTCGTGCTTTTCTTTCGCGTGATCTTCTAGACATTTTTTCTCCTTGTTAACAGCAAAACCGGCTCGTTTCACCAGCCCCCACCCGATTTGTTAGATTACTTATTATTCATCGACGACAACATCCCCCAATCAGCCGAAATGTTCGTCTGCCAGAAAATAATTTTCGGACCAGCCCAGTTGATAAACACGATCGAAACCAAAATCACGATCAACTGCCGCCAAAAGGAATTCGTAAAATTCTCTTGTCGTTTGGCTTCGGCTTTAAACGCTCGAACAAACTCATCGCTCACGATTTTCATCTTCCTCTCTCGTTAGCCAGCTAGTAGTTGGTATTTCTTCTCTAATGGCTATTGGGCTGGCTTAAATATACTTTTTATCAGATTTTGCCAGAATCCCAACGGCGGTGCTGGTGTCTGATCAACCTGTGGGGCACTCTCACTAGTCGAACCAATTATACCGGTTTTCACTAATTTCTGTAAAATCGCCTCTGTGGTGGTTTGAGCCTGCGGTAAGTCCTCGTATACTGGTACACTCGATAACGCATCGCTAATGTCCTTGAGCTCGGCAAAATTGTTTTTCTTTAGGGCTTTTGCTTGCTGTTCCGCCACAAAATCGTCAACTTTCACAAAATCTGCCTTCACCTCGGTCGGGGTACGCAAACTTAACGAAGGTACTTCATTCGTCCCGCCCGTCGTTGAATTGCCACCTATCGTTGAATTGCCGCTGTCTGGCCCCACCGTCGCCCCAGATGTAACCGTTAATGTTATGGTTACACTATCCTGTACCGCCGATACATCATCCCCCACTACTGTCACCACTAAGTTATAACTCGTCGTCGGTACCGTATCAGCCGTATAAATATTTAATTCCATTTCCCCCGGCAAATCGCCCAGTTGCGCCGGCATAAAGTTCGCCGTCATCCCTCCAACCAATCCCGAAACTTGAGCAGTTACCTTGCTGGCGTAATTATTACTTGGTGTTACGCCGATCCTAAATACTGCCGTGTTACCTGCTTTTATCGGTTGGCTCGATGGCGTGGCGGTTACCGAAAATCCTGCCGTCGATATTGTTCCGACCGTGTCATAAACACTCAAGCCACAAATTCCCCATGCATCCGATCCATTAAAACTCGAAAATACTAAATCAGCTGTACCAGTATCGATTTGGGCTGTTAATGTCATCACTTGCCAACTGTCCGCTATAGTTGTCGTACCAGTCGCCAACGATCCAACCCGCATTCGAGTCGACAATTTAGTATCAGCCGATCCAACCGTCGCCTTAAACGCATAAATACCTTGTTCTAACCCACTAATTCTAAAAATCGCACCCGTTGGCCCACTATTACTATCTCGTTTCATTAAATCTGATACTGTTTTATTGGAAAATTCATTAATTCCCGCCGTTACCCAACCAAATTTATAATTTCCCGAAGTTTGCGGATACATCGACAACCCGCCCTTCACCTGCACCATGTTAGGAGCTTTGTCTGATAACGACGCCCCACCAAAATCAAAACTAACCAACAAAGTAGTCGCTGTCGCCGCCCAAGTTACACCAACCAAGATTGCTAACCCTAAAACCGCGGCCAGTACCGCCCTGATATCCCACCGGAAAAATTCAACTAACCAATGGCGATTATTCACATTCCCATTATACCAGTCTTCGCTTCCTTAGTAGGAAGCTACGCCTGGCTGACGCCACTCTAATTTTCGCTAGAGCAACCAAGCCTGACTAATGTCACATAAAAAATAAAAGCGAAGACTGCCCTGCGTAGTCCTGCATAGCTGTTAAGCGACGCACGGACGAAGCATGGGCCCCATCCCCAGTTTCCCCTTCCTCCAAGAGTGTTTTACACCGGAGTTTCGATCAGAGCCTCTTCCGGCTCCTCCATCTGCCGTCGTTCCAAATCTCTAAACGTCATCCGACTAGCGTCAAAATAAAGTTCCACCTTACCGGTCGGTCCATTGCGATGTTTAGCAATAAAGATATCGGCGATATTCTTTCGGCTGGTATCTGGTTCGTAATATTCCTCTCGATATACGAACAACACCACATCTGCATCTTGTTCGATCGAACCAGACTCTCGCAAATCTGATAGTTGGGGAATTTTTCTTGGTCGTTGCTCGACCGCCCGAGACAACTGCGATACTGCGATCACTGGAATATTCAGTTCCTTAGCCAATGCCTTCAATGACCGAGAAATTTCCGAAATCTCCTGTACCCGCCCTTCATAACTACGCGAACCTTCCATCAACTGAATGTGATCAATGATCAACAGATCCAAGCCCTTCTCGGTTTTCAGCCGCCGCGCTTTGGTGCGGATTTCCATCACTGTCATAAATGCGGTGTCATCAATATAAATCGGCGCATCGGCTAATTTACCCATCGCCTCCGACAATTTTTCAAAATCATCCGGCGCGAGATTACCCGTCCGCAGTTTCCATGCATCAATCCCCGACTGGGTAGACAATAATCGATCGATCAACTGTTCTTTAGACATTTCCAGGCTAAAAATTCCGACTGCAAAATGTCCGTCCCGAGCCGCGTTTAGCGCCATATTCAAAGCCAGTGAAGTTTTACCCATGCTCGGACGAGCGGCAATGATCATCAAGTCAGATCCTTGTAGACCTGCCAGCATATTATCCAAATCCGAAAATCCGGTTGGCACACCGCGCAATTGTCCCCGATTTTCGTGCAAACTATCAATTCTTTCAAAAGTTTCGTTCAAGACATCTTTCACCATTGTGAAACTATTTTTCAAATGTTTCCGCGACACCGCAAACAATACCTGTTCGGACTTATCCAACGCATCATCTAACTTCATTTCAGAAGTCAGTGCCAATTCGCCAATCGTTGCCGACGCGCTGATCAATCGACGCAAAGTAGCTTTGTTCGCGATAATTTCGGCATACTGTCCGGCATGAGCTGTGCTTGGTGTACTGGCAGTCAGCGCCGCAATTTTAGTCGCCCCGCCCACCATCTCTAATTTTCCTAGATTAGATAACTTATCTGTTACTGTCACTAAATCAACCGGCTGTCGATCTTCGTATAATTCCAAAATCGCCGAATACACCAATCCGTTTCTCTCATCATAAAAGTCGGCTGGCCGGACGACATCCGCTACCCGCACAATAATATCTTTATCGAGCAACAAAGCGCCCAACAACGATTTTTCCGCATCCAAATTTTGTGGGGGTAGTGTCTGTGTCACAAATAGTTAAAAGTTAAAGGTGAATAGTAATAAGTTCTGGTATTCCGGTAAAACCGGAATTTCAATCGTTTTTTACTTTTATTTGATTATTGGTTATTGATTATTGGTTATTAGCCACTATTGGCTTAGATTGCTTCTCCGAACACTTCACTAATATTCCGAATATCGATTGGTTGTTCGGACATTGATTCTTCTACCACACATTTAATCTTACAAACATACCCAACCTCTTCGAACGCTTGGCGTAATAGTTGTAAACTAGCCGGTTGTTCCATTTTTTCTTTATGAAATTTCTGGCTAAATTTTATCACTACCACATCTTCCGACGGTTCCACCTGTACCCGACTCAACATCCCCGCCAAAGTCGGACTCAATAATCTTACCTGTTCCAATACCTTCGGCCAAATCTGTTGTAGCTCACTCAAGTTCAGCGTCGAAGGAGCGGCTAGTTGAGATTTTACCACGCCTGTTGGAGCCAAACTGGCTGGCGTCTGATTTGCCACTGTATCTCCTCCGTCCGTCGAAGAAACTCCTTTAGAGTCAGAAGATGTACCCCCGAGGGACCGAGGGGCTACCTTGTCATCTCTGTTCGAGGGACTACCTTGTCCCGCCAGTTTTACTACCGCGATCTCCAATGGCGTCTGTGGCACTACTGCCGATTTTATTTCTTGTCCTGCCCACATCAACTCCTGCATCATCACCACAATTTTTTGAACCGATAATTTATCTGCCAAACGCATTAATTGTTGAACCTGTTCTTTGGTAATTGGCAACTGCCCCTGATTACCCAACTTTGTTGCCAAAATCTGTCGCACTAATGCGATCCATGTCGCCGTTAGTCGATTTAGATCGTAGCCATTGTGATATAACTCATCCACTTTTGCTAAAATCTCTTTTGATCTATCGTCGACCAACCATTCTGTCATTTCGTATACCGTCTGCCAGTCCACCAACCCCAGCCATTCAGTCAATTTCGCTTGTGTAATTTCACCTTCCATAAAGGACGCTTGTTCCAACAGACCCATCGCATCCCGTAGACTTCCACCCGACTGTCGCGCAATAAATTCCAATCCATCCGACGAGATACTAATACTCTCTGATTTCGCCACCTCTGCCAGATGTTTCGCCGCCTCGTTCATCGGCACATATCGGAAATCAAACCGCTGACAGCGGGAAATTATCGTCGGCAACAATTTATCTGGATCGGTAGTCGCCAAGACAAAAATCGCATGAGCTGGCGGCTCCTCAAGCGTTTTTAGCAGCGCGTTACTAGCTTCTTTTGTCAGCTGGTGCGCTTCATCAATCACATAAATTTTATATTTGCCTTGGCTTGGCGCCAGCGCAATTTTGGAAATCAATTCCCGAATATTATCAATACTCCGATTTGATGCCGCATCAATCTCGATCAAATCCATCATTTGATTATTATCAAACGCGACACAATGCGTACATTTGCCACAAGGTTCACCATGCTCACTATTTAAACAATTTACGCTCCTTGCCAGTATCCGCGCTACTGATGTTTTGCCCGTTCCTTTTGGTCCGGTAAATAAATACGCATGGCCGATCTGCCCGCTGGCTAATTGATTCCCCAAAGTTACTTTAATATAGTCTTGCCCGACTACATCAAATAACGTCTTCGGCCGATATTTACGATAAAGCGCCTGCCTCATAACTTATTCACCTCCTCTAACCCCTCGGAGACCACCCCGTAGCTTTAGCGAAGGGTGGCCAAAAGCACCTCCAATCATACCATGTGGATGATTTAGGCTGGATGGCTATTTATAAAAAACCTTGTTTGGGATTCGTAAATCTATGTATTCCCGCGGAGTATTATCTCCCATTTCCCTCAATACTCGCACCAAGCTATTAAGTTGATCATCCGGTGGTCGAGTCGTGTCTAAAATAATCCGCCATTTCTGATTGGTGTACATCTCCACTTCAAATGTAGTTTCCGGGATCGTAATTCGCGAAATCGTAATGTTTGTTTTTCGCGGCAAATTCGCCACAAAACTAGTCACAAATTCAATAAAGTCCGGCGCTACCACTTTTTGATTAATACTCACCGGCACATTTTTTAAATCCTCCACCATGATCAATGGGGTGTTATCACTTGCCGTATCGTAAACTACCCCGTAGCGATTTACCAAAAACTTTTCTCCCGCCGTCTGCCACACGATCGAAGTCTGATGTTCTTTTATCACTACTGTTAATGTATTGTTAATTAAATTTTTGCGGAAACTTACTTCGCTAATTTGAGGGATCTTCGTCAGCAATCTGCGTTTAGCCATTCCCTCTGGCCAGCTCACGGCATTCGCCCCCTTAAAGCCCTTTGGGAATAACACTTCGGTAATCTGCTCTTCCACCGCTAAGTGGTTACCTGAAATTTTCAGTTCATCCAACCAAAAAAAACTGCTTCCAAACACCAAATACACCACTCCCATCAGCCCCGGGATCACTAACCAGCGATACCACTTCCCACCCCGTAATTGTCCGGCTCGCCACTTCCACCGCGTCGCCTGTGACGGAGTATTTTTTTGTAATTGTTTCCGAAACTCCATCCGGTGACGCACCGCCTCATTTTGAACTAAAGGCGCCACTCCACTAATTTTTGTGCGCCTGCTTCGTAGACTAATTCTCCCCCACTGTAATTTCACTTTGATTTTCTTAATTCTTCCAGCAATTCCCGACCCAATACATCCGCTTGACCGGCCCCCAAAGTGATTACCACATCACCTGATCGAATATTCTGCATCACAAAATCTTTTATCTCTGGGAAATCACCAACATATTGAGCATTGTGGCTGATCGCGTTAATCGCTGATACCAATTGTTCGCTATTAACCGATTTTTTATCGTCGTCCGTATCTCGCACCGCATAAATCGGCGCCACTATTACCATATCAGTATCTTTAAAACTCTCCGCGAAATCATTCATCAGCAATCGTGTTCGACTGTATTGATGGGGATGAAATACCACTATTAGTCGCCGGTTTTGGAAATACTGCCTTGCTCCCTCCAATAACGCCCGAATCTCCGTTGGATGATGAGCATAATCATCCATAAAGGTAATTCCTTTGGTCGTCCCCAAAATTTCAAATCGCCGCGCCGCGCCCTTAAATTCATCATGTAACGCATGTTCCACGGTCGCATCATCAATCCCCAATTCTCTGGCTACCGCCCACGCCAGCACCGCATTGTGTACATTATGTCGCCCCGGCACATGCAAATGAAGCCGCGAACCATTCATCGAAAAATATAAACTCCCCTCCACGAATTCCAAATTCTTCGCCTGGATCAGGTTATCTCCGCCAAAACCAGCCCAAACCACTCTCGGCGGTTTCGCCCGTCCCACCACCTCTCGAACATTAGCATCGTCACCATTGCCGATCACTACACCGTCTTTCGGCAGTAATTTTACAAAATCTACGAACGCCTGCTTAATATCTTCCATATCTTTGTAGTAATCCAAATGATCGGCTTCGATGTTCGTTAAGACAATAATTTTCGGCCGCAAATCCATAAAGCTTCGCCCATATTCGCAGGCTTCTACTACCAACGCCGAACCACTACCCATCATAAAATTAGACTTCATTGTTCTAACTTCAGCTCCGATCAATGCGGTTGGCTCTCGGCCCGCCGCCCGCAAAATAATCGCTATCATTGTGGTGGTAGTGGTTTTCCCATGAGTTCCGCTAATCGCAATCCCGATTTTTTCTTTCATCAATTCTCCGATCACTTCTAGTCGTCTCCGAGTTGGAATTCCCAATTTCTGCGCTTGTTGAATCTCCGGATTATTTTCCGGTATCGCCGCTGAATACAACACTTCATCAATGTCTTTTGTAATATGACTGGCATCGTGACCGACAAATACCGTAATCCCCTCGGTCTCTAAATCTGGCCGAGCCTCGAAATCAGTCATATCACTCCCCGCTACCCGATTTCCAGTCTTGCTTAACAAGCGAGCTACAGCCTGCATCCCGATCCCCCCGATCCCTACCAAAAAGTAGCTCTTGGGTTGTTTCACCTAGCCATTATACAAGAGAAACCCTCCCCACAAGCCAAACACCCCTTCTCCGCCATCGGAGGAGGGTCGTATTGAGTCAAACAAATTAGCGCAGGCGAAGGCGTTGTTTGATCCCGCCATCCCATCCACAGCATTGTGGCGAGATGGGGACCGGTCGCTTAAAGGCGACCGGCGGGAGAGTTCGCCGAGAGCGAAGAAAGCTAATTTGTTTAGACGAACAGACCCGACGACTGGCGGGACGCTTTGGTTACTTTGGCAAGACAAAGTAACCGCGGTACAAGGGTCGCGCAGACCATTGAAAAGAAAAAAGAAAATATTATAAGATTCTGGTCAAGCCAGAATGACGAGCTTAAAGATAGCCCTCGGTTCCTCGGGGACACAAAACACAAAACCACAAAAGAAAACTTATTTCACCAACTCTGCCACCACCACATATCTCTTCAAAGCCGTTCCTAATGGCCACGAGGTTTGCATGGTCAATAATTTTTGAGTCCGATCGCCCTGTGACAATACACTCATGTCTTTCGCCTCCACTACTTTTTTGTCCCGCACCACATAACTAAATTGCCGTCCCGCTGAATTAGTAATTAAAATCTCTGCTCCAACTTCGATCCTCGGCAAAGTCGCAAACACAGTTTTGTAATTACCGTCTTTAAACGCATAATCCGAAGAATGACCAAAATAATACGCATTGCCAAATTCTCCCGGCGCCGCTGTGTTTGGATAATGTACCACCCCCTGTTCTAAACCATGTTGTACTGTTACCTCATCCGTCGCTTCCACTTCCACCAACGGTACATTCAAGCCCAGACTCGAGATTACCAACCGGTTTGGCTGATCGATCACCGTCATATCAGTCGACGTTGTGTTTAACACATCGTACAACCACCAAGCCGAAACTTGTTTGGCAAAATAACTCCAATTTACCGCTACGATCGCTAATATCACTACCAAAGCGGTTTGCGCAACATCAATCCAAAATCGATTAATTAATTTCTTTGCCATGGGCAACCTCAATTATTAATTCCGCAATCGTTCTAGCTGCTTGTCGTGAATATTGTCCAAATCGAGAAATTTTCTCCGACAGGTTCTTCCTTTTATTATTATCCATCATCAACGCACTAATTGTATTCACTAGTCCCTCACCGTTCAACAACTCTGGTGCGATCATTACCGCCGCACCATCTTTCGCTAACGCCTCGGCATTTTTGCGTTGGTGATCGTTAGCCGAACCCAGCAAAGGTATCAGGATCGCTACTTTGCCTAATACCGCTAATTCAAATATAAACGAACCTGACCGCGACACTACCAAATCTGCTTGATGTAAACCAGCCAAGAAGATATTCCGATCAAACGCAAACGGCATATAGCTATTTTTTATCTCTGGGGCTAGATTTTCTTTAATCTGATTCGCCCGTTCCATGTCCAAATTCCCGGTTTGATGCACTACGTTATATTCTCGCAATAATTTATTCAATACTTCCCAAACCGTTACATTAATTGTCTGCGCCCCCTGCGAACCACCAGTTACCAAAATCATCGGCTTATCGTTATCAAATAATTTTTCTCCTCGCCAATTTAATAATTCTTCAACCATCGGTAAACCAGTATAGACAAATTTGTCAGCATATTTACCTAAATTAGACGCATTCTGCCAATAAGTTTGGATCGGCCATGCTACGGCTAATTTTTTAGCGGATTTTAACGCCATCCGGTTAGACAATCCCAAATGACTATCCGACTCATGTACGATCACCGGGATCTCCAACTTTTTTGCCGCTAACACTACCGGTAACGATACAAATCCACCCTTAGCAAACACCACCTGCGGTTTAAATTTGCCTAATATCCTGCCGGCCTCCCAAATCCCCATCCAAAACCGAACCACATCAGCCACGTTTTCGAAACTAAAATATCGCCGCAGTTTACCCGTCGAAATACTCCGGAAGTTAATTCCCGCCGATTCTACCAACTGCCGATCTTCAGCTCGTTTAGAGCCAATGTATAGCAACTCAACTTCTGGCAGTTTAGCTTTTAAGGCCTTTGCGACCGCCAGCGTTGGTAAGATGTGACCACCAGTCCCCCCACCCGCCAACAAGATTTTCATCTTTATGCGTGATTATCGTCTGTTTCGAAATATTAAGTAGAATGCCAGATGCCGCCAGAATCATCAATAGTGACGTGCCCCCCAAGCTGATAAATGGCAACGGAATACCAGTTAATGGGAATAGCCCCACTAACGCTCCCATGTTTAATACCGCCTGATAGCCGATCCAACACGTAATCCCCAGCGCTAGCATCCGCCCGAACATATCCGGCGCTCTTCTGGCAATTAGTAATCCCCGCCAAATCACGATCGCAAATCCAATAATTAAAGCGACGCAACCGATCATCCCTAGTTCCTCACCAATTATCGCAAAAATCGAATCTGACGCCGTTTCTGGTAAAAAATTATATTTCTGTCGACTCCGACCATAACCCAGCCCGAATAATCCTCCTGAACCAATTGCCAACAAAGCTTGATTAATATGATAACCTGCTCCCAACGGGTCCGAACTCGGGTTTAAGAAAGTTAAAAATCGGCTTAACCGATATGGTTCCAGTTTGATCAGCAAGAATATTCCGCCCAAACCAGTTCCCACCAGCGCCGCTAGCTGTCCCCAAGTCGCACCAGCTACCATGTACATCGTTCCTGCCGTCAACGCCAATGACATCGCCGTTCCCAAATCCGGCTGTTGCATAATCAACAAAAATGCCACCACTAATATCATCACAAACGGTAAAAAGGTCGCATAAAAATCAGTAATTTTGTGCCCCTTATTTTCAAACCAATACGCCAAATAAACAATAATCGCTAATTTGGCAAATTCACTCGCTTGGAATGTTTGACCAGCAATGGCGATCCACCGTCGCGCTCCGCCGGATTCTACTCCGATCCCTGGGATCAATACCAGCACTAATAAAATTCCGGCAATGATCAGTAGGGTAGTCGCCCATCGCTTCCAGAAATGATAGTCCAATTTTGAAAAAAACCACCACGCAACAACTCCGGCCAGCGCAAAGCCGCTTTGTCTAAAAAAGTAAAAATTATTCGAACCAGTCGCCTGATACGATTGCACCACTGATGCCGACGACACCATCACCAATCCGAACACTACCAAAATAATGGTGGTAATTGCTAAATAATAATCTTGTTTGTGGTAAGCCCTCATAAATGATAAAAAATCTAAATTCTAATCTCTAAATCCCAAACAAATTCCAAATCCTCCAGAAAATCCTAAACTCGAAATTCTAAATCCTAAACAAATTCTAAATTCTAAATTCTAATGCTTCAAACGTTTTCTCTGTCATTCCCGCTCTCTTCTTCGTCATTCCCGCGTAGGCGGGAATCCAGACAGAAACAGAAAAAAGTTTTTGTTTGTTTTGCTTTCTGGATCCTCCGGTCAAGCCGGAGGATGACGAGTTTTATTTTAATCATTGGTATTTCGTGCTTCGGATTTGTTTAGTATTTCGAATTTATTCACCCATCATCTTCAAAGATTATCAACTATTCTTTTAAATTGTTCACCTCTATCATAAGCATCTTTGAACATATCAAAACTGGCACAAGCGGGGGACAAAATTACTGCTCCACCATTTTTTACTTTCGCATAAGCTACTTTTACAGCCTCATCAAACTTCGCCACAATTTTCACCGGCGTAAACGGAGTATGTTTTTTAAATACTGCTTTAAATTTCTTCGCCGACTGGCCTATCAATGCCACAAATTTAACATCCGACTTAGCCACAATTTTTGCTAATTGCTTAATATCCCCACCCTTATACACTCCACCAACAATCAACGCTTTTGGCATATCAGCAAAAGCCAATACTGCCGCCGCAGCCGCCTCTGGCGTAGTCCCTAAGGAATCATTTATAAATACCGTTTTCCCGATCGTTCGCACAATTTCCAGTCGGTGATGTAATGGTTTAAACGCCTTTAACCTCTGCTCAATTCTTTTTATTGGCGCACCCGCCACGATCGCCGCTGCTATGGCTGGCAACACATTTTGGATGTTATGTTCACCCCGCAACTTGATCGCCGATACTGGTGCCACTACCTGTCGGCGACCAGTTTTTATATCCCGATAAATTATCTCGTCGTCAGTCAGATACACACCATGTCTCAAAATCTGTTTGGTCGATACCGGACAAATCTTCCCTTTGGTTTGTTGTAAAGCAATTCTGGTTGGTCCGAAATCCTTTGATGCCACCAAAATATCCGACTTTTTCTGGTATTTATAAATATTCTGCTTGGCAGCTAAATATTTCCCCATTGTCTTGTGCCGGTCCAAATGTTCTGGCACCACATTTAACAAAACCGCAATCTGTGGACTCCTGTTCAAATCTTCCAGTTGAAAACTGGATAATTCCAACACCACCACATCAATTTTTTTCAATTTTGCCAGCAGGGGAATGGGGGAGTGGCCAATATTACCCGCCAAGTAAATTCTTGCCTTATTATGAGTTCCCGAGCTCGCCGAGGAACTACCTTTAAGCAGATGGTAAATCAGACTGGTGGTGGTTGATTTCCCCTTCGTTCCTGTCACCCCCACTATCTTTGCCGGACAAAGTTCAAAAAATAGGCGAGTCGTACTGCTAATTTCCACACCCGTTCTCGTTGCTTTCTTAAATTCTTTTTGTTGCAAAGAAATCCCCGGACTTCTAAACACAATTTGAAAATCCGTCAAATTTTGAAGATAATCCCCGCCCAACCGAAAATCCGCACCTAGTTTTTTCGCTTCCAAATACCGCGCTCCTAGTGCCTGCCGGTTAGCCCCGTCCAACACCGTAACATTGGCTCCTTGTCTAATTAAAAATCTGACGAGCTCCATCCCCTCGCGCCCAAGTCCAATTACCGCTGTTTGCTTCCCTTGTAACCCCGAGCGAAGCCGCCTGCCCGTCGTAGCCTTGGCGTAGTCGGGAGGGGCAACCTTATTGCCCTGTAAACCATTTTTTACCATAGCCCTATTATACCCCGACCCGTCTCCGCAGATGATAAGTATCTCCATGCTTTAACAACCCGGTATACGAAGCCACCACCTCTTGTTTAGGATTTTTTGCCAGCTTCCGAATTGTTCTGCGTTTCGTGGTCGTCCGAATTTGTCGGTGATACGGAAAATGCACCCATCCCAAAAAATCTATCCCCGAAGCCATTGTGCTAATCGACACCTTATTTGGATGTAATTCTAGTTTTAAAACCACCTTCAAATAATTCTGAATTTCAAACAATATTTGTTCAAGCCACACCTTATTATCTGACAACACTACAAAATCGTCTGCATATCGAATGTAGTGTTTGATTTTGAGCTGATGTTTAACAAACTGGTCAAATTCATCCATATAAATGTTCACCAAAAGCTGCGATGTCAGATTACCCAACGGCAACCCTTTACCAACTCCCGTGCTAGTAAAACTTTCTACGATGTTCCGCAACAGCCAAATAATATTTTGGTCTGGAATATATTGAACCAAAATATCTATCAATATTTTGTGGTCAATCGACGCAAAAAATTTTCTAATGTCGCCCTTCAACACCCAAACCGTCCGAGTATGATTACAACTAACCTGTCTGGCAAAATGTCTCAATCGATCCAATGCTCGATGTGTTCCCTTGCCCCTACGACAAGAAAAAGAGTCTGCTATAAAAGTAGTGTCAAAAAACGGATATAGCATTCTGTATACCGCATGATGCAGCAATCTATCGCATACGCTAGCCTTGTGAATGTTTCTCGGTTTCGGATCAGAGATATTAAATGCTAGGTACTCCCCATGCCGATAAGTCCTATTGCGCAAATCTTCATGTAAACTCCGAACATTATCCGCCAATCGATACCCAAATAATTGCACATCTGGCTTCTTGGTCTTGCCTCTAAAAAACTCCCGCCATGCTGCCAGCAAATTTTCTGGCGAGATGATATCATCATAGCTATGGACGAATTGTTTTCGACTCATCCTTCTAAGGTTACCCCCCCCCCGAACCTCTGCAACCAAAATTGGTCGCTGTGGTTCTGAAATTGAAAGATAGCTACCGAATTTGGCAGGAGTATCTCGTTCACTTTCCCAGACAAAATCGCTACACCCTCGGCACCAGAATTGACGCTGTTTTTCTTTCTGCCATTGAGTATTGCTTTCTCGCCAGTTATGCGCCGAAGGATGCAAAACTTAGCCTACTTAGTAGAACCATCTCTCAAGTTGATTTGCTCAAGCTCTTGCTTCAACTGGCCTGGGAAATCCGCGCTCTTGATAACAAAAAATATGCCCATCTCGGCGAACATCTCACCGAAATCGGCAGAATGCTTGGCGGTTGGAAAAAGGGACTGTTATCAAAAACTCCCGTCTAAGATTTTAGCGGGAGAAACTTGTGAGTTGCAACAAGCACGCGGTTGTCATCGTTCCACTGATTGTCGTCAAGCTGGTTCGCGTTGAAGTTCCACTGCCGGTTGTCGGAGTTCCAGTTCACGTTAGCTGCAAAGACCTCGCTTATTGTGACCAAAGCCATCCTTATCACTGCCCATTGATTACTCTTTGGGCTGTATTTTACTTGGGACATCATAAGTCCACCAACTCTGACCACCAACTACTACTAGTTTTTGTTGAGGCAAATCAAGACACCCTTGCCCGAACCTTGGTCCGCACAAATCTCGTCATTGATTTGCTCAAAACTCTTTATCCCAGCCGTAACCGAGATAATACAAAAGTTCTGCCGTTGATTATATCAAAAAAGTCCCAAGGGCTCATCAGCATTTCTGCCGAAGAGCCCAAGGGACCAAGAGCCAAAGGACTGAAAGGACTAACTGACCGAAGAGTCAGTAGTTGCAACAAGCACGCGGTGGCCATCGTACCACTGAAAGTCGTCAAGCCGGAACGCGCGGAAGCTCCACTGCCGGTAGTCGGAGTGCCAGCTCACGAAAGCTGCAAAGACCTCGCCATTAACACCGTACACATAGACGATGTTAACGTAGCCATTAGCAAGCAAGACTCCCCGCTTGCCATTGGGCTGCAAAGCTGTCAGTTTGGCGAAGCGAGCAAAGAACTCGCTAGCCGAGAGAACGTGATTCTCCGGCAGTTCGCTGACTATCTGCTTGTCGTAGGCTGGCTTCTTTAGGTCGAATCTATGCAACCCTCCCTCTGGCAACGGACCGATTAGTTCAGCTGCCGGAAGAATGAACCGCTTCATGCCGTCCGACAGCCAGACATCGGAACGATCCAGTTCCTTCGGGTCGAAGACCTCGGTGGCAGGAAGCATGGCTGAAGCGATGGGCTTCAGGAAGTTGTAGACCTTCTTGACCTGCTCCACTGTGAACCGGATAGTGCCGTTAAGGATACCCTCGACGATTTCCATACCGCCGAGTTTCTTCGCCAAGGCATTGGCTTGCCCCAGTGTTAGACCCATCGCACAAAATTCCTTGCTCATGGCAAGTCTCCTTGGGCTTAGTTGCCCATCAGAAATTTTGCCTCTGCCTCGAGGCCCGAGTTAGAAACCTAGCTTACATCACGCTAGATTTGAACATATCCCGACCGAAGTCGAAACCAGCTCCCAACCAGATGGCGAGGACTGCTACCAAAGCTATTTTTCAAGCTCCCCAAAGACCCCCAAATACTACCCAAAAAGCCGCCCCCAGTCAATAGAATTTCGCTCCCAGCTCGCCCCGTAGTGAAATCGTCGCCAGTTTGCCTAATCTAGCAAATCAAACATTTCTACTGCTGTTACTATTACTGGAGTCAAATTTCATCCCTGACCAAATATTGAACGGCCGTTCAATATTTGGCACCCCTCTATCTCTACCATCGAAGGAGGAATATATTGCCTGCCCGCGGACGCGGGACGCGGCCAGGGAGCCAATAAAATTAGCGCAGGCGAAGGCGTTGTTTGACCCATCCCCAATTTTGTTTTTCGCGTAGCCCGTCGTCTGTGTCCGCCATAGCCTTGGCGATGGTGGAAGCTCGTAGAGCGAAGTCGGGTCATTCTGAACCCTGGCTGCATCCCGCACCCGCGGGCAAACTGGTTTCAGGGTCTCTAGCCAATTTTGTTTCTATTCGTCATTCTGAACTAGTTTCAGAATCTAGATGCTGAACTAAATTCAGCATGACAAAACTGGTAATGGGAAGTTCTCCGAGAACGAAGAAAGCTAATTTTATTAGGCGAACAATCGAAACGACCCCAAAGGAAGCCTTAGGCTCTGGTGGGCGACTTTGGTTACTTTTCTTTAAGTCGGAAAACAACCATTGCTAAAGCGCAATTCGGCACTTCAAAACCAATGAAAGAAAAAACTTATGCCGCTTCAGAAGACGGCCGTCTTCTGAAGCGGCAGGATCATAAGGTTCTGGACTCTCTCAACCAAGGCGGGCGGGCAAGCCCGAGGATGACACAAAAAAAGAATCAAGAATGACAAAAGCAAGAGACAAAAATGAAAAAATGATAGGGAAGTTTACTGTCTAAATTTTGGCTACCGGCTCAAAAATTTTCTTAATCCGTATCGGCCGCCCTAGTTCAACCTCAAATACATTGGCTTTACCAATACCACAATTCGCCTCACCAGTCGACTTCAGCTCTTCAGCCCTTAAGCTCGTCATCAAAATTGTTAATGCTCCACCGTGCGAAACGATTAAAATATTACCAGCCGCAGATTGATCAGAAATAATTTTTTGCCAAGCCGCCATTACTCGATACTGAACTTGACTGGGTGTTTCCATGACACCATCACCGCGAAGTTGCATTTTCCAATACATTCCTCGGTTCGCTTTCCAGTCATCAAACGGAATTTTATTAGTATATTCACCCAAATCCATATCACGTAAATCATCATTAACGATCACTTGGGGATGCCCGATGTTCAACTTAGCCACTATGCCAGCTGTTTCTTGTGCTCGTTCCCGTCCTGAAGTAAAAATTGCCGCAAGGGGAGTCGTGCTCAAAAACCGGCCAGCCTCTTCAGCTTGTCGTCTTCCCAATGCGCTCAATGGAAACCCCGGCAAATTAGAATAGACCATGTCGGTCGGATTCTGAACCGCCGCATGCCTCATCACCAAGATTTTGCGATTAGTCAAATTCATAAAAAATTATCATTTTTATCATATTGAAAAAATCCTGAAAAAACACGAAAAAACGCAAAAAATCAGAATGTGATTTTGTGGTTTCACGCAAACCGAGCTAGTCCCCTGTCCCCAACCGGTAAAATCAGGTTAAAAATACGCTCCCAGAGCTGATTTTCTTGACTTTTCCTCCTATGAATGCTACTCTTAAACCAAGATTTCAACTCGGGAGGGTTGGGATCAACAGCAATCTCCTACCAAAGGATGTACCCATGAAAAGAGGGCCTAGCGGTTTCAAAAATTTCCGCCGCGCAATCATGACAGGAAACTTGATTGCGGCGGAAAAGTTGATTGATGGGCTAGCCAAGGAGCCCGATGGAGTCATTAGACTCCAAAAAATCTGCCGTACAGCCATGACACAGCTGTATGGTCAGATTCAGCCAGACGGAGAACTCCGGATTGAAGGTGAAGAGGCAGGAGGGTTCGCCACGTGGGTGGAAACTTACATCACTCCTCTTCTCACCCCGTCGCCGCACCCAACCTGGTCTGCTGCAATGTCCATCTTTCTAGACCCGCAGAGCCCACTCCCCCAGTCCAATCAGATGCAAGGAACTTAACTTAAGAAACTCCTTGTATACAAAACAGGCCCCGCGCACGCGGGGCCTTCTGCTTGTCTGGAGAAGAAGGGATCGTCGGCCTAGTTTCCCTTGGGATCATCAGACCAAGGCAAGCCGGGCAACGCACGATGGGACGGCTTAGGTATCAACCACCGCAAGAACAGTACCAGAAGCAGTCCGACAACCCCCGCAGTCCCGACAATCATTAAAAATCGGGCATAGAGCATCAGCTCCGCTTCCATACCAGCCTCCAGACTAAAGTTCAACTCGAATGGCTTCAGCCTACGCCAAAACCTGCTCCCAATCAAGAGAAATTCCGTACTGTCCCCTACGGCTCCAGCACCGCTTCCCGCTCGCCGTTATTTACCGTTAGTTTAATGTCATCAATCCCATCAATCGGAAACTGCCGAATCGTTCTGTCTATTGTCTGGGAAATCGATCTCACCCGAGCCGAGCCGCCCATTGGAATGTCAAACTTTTCATTAAAATCTACCGTCAACGTATTGCCGGAAATTTTCACATAATTTATTTCCGTACCAGAATTGAAACTGACCGACAAACCATCTCGGGCCTCTTCCGCCGTTGGCCCCTTAATTAATTCTTGCAAAGTCCGCTTGACCATCTCCTCAAACACATTGGTTTGAACAATTTCCCGATCCACCGATACAAACTCCATATCGGTATCAGTCATTCTCGTGAAAAACACTACTACCGAATCAGTCGTAGTATTATTTTGCTCCGCCCCCAGCCGTGGTGTATAAGTGTAAACCACAATTCCGACCGCCACCAAAATCACTATTCCAATAAACCACAAAAAATATTTCATTGTTGCTCCTTACTTATTCAGAATCCAAAAACTATATGCCAAATATGTCGCAAACGCCACCCAAGCTGCGTACGGCAATAATAATATCGCCGACCATCTCCTCTGTTTCCACATTAGCCAGATCAGCACCAAAACGGAAATCTCAAGTCCGATCATTTCTGCAATTGCCCATTCCACCTGATGTTGAGCAAAAAACAGATAACTCCAATACGCATTCAAAAATCCATTTATTACAAACCACCACACGACTCTTGGATAATTCGCGTCCCGTTTTTTCTGGCTTAACCACAAAATCAACGCCACCGCCGATAAAGCGTAAATTACCGTCCATACCCCGCCAATCACTGCTCCGGATGGCGCAAACGACGGAACGATTGACTGGTTTAAATACCAATCCAGCCCTTGGTTAGTTAAACAGCTCCCAATCCCAGCCGTTGCGATCACGCCCAGAATTGCCGCCAGATACTTCATCAGAACTTCACATTCACTGAATATGAATCAGCATTGGCTGGCAAACCAGATGGATTATCTTTCTCAAATACCAAAGTCCCCTGACTTCCCGCCGGTTGAGTTGGGAAGGTCAGGCTGGCAGTAAAATCTACCAGATCTGTCGTCATCCAATCACCCTGCGCTTGCGCTATCGTCGTAGCCAAAACCTGATTATTGCTATTCATCAGTTTTATTGGAAATGACGCTTCAAAATACCAGTTCCCTACCGCCCGGCCAGAAATCGTCAACGGACTAGTAATTTTTTCTCGCCATGCCGGCTGGTCAATGCTGATATCAGGACGCGTCACAACATTATTAGTACCCTGCTGGTTAGCCCAATACCACCAGAGTCCCACTACCACTACGATAAAAATCGGAACCCAAATTTTCATATTCATCATTAAGCCTTCCTTGTTTAGTACCTGAATCTCGCACCGTCATTCTGGCTTGCCTGCCCGCCTTGGGAGGGACCAGAATCTTATTAAAAACATCTATACGATTCTGGATGCGGTCGCCATGACGACCTTACCAGAATGACGAGACACTCTTCATCGTCATTCCCGCGTAGGCGGGAATCCAGACAGAAACAGAAAAAGATTTATTGTTTATTGTTCTTTTCTGGATCCCCGGGTCAAGCCCGAGGATGACGGGTTGGAAGGTCTAGAATGACGCAGGAGAAAAGCTTCATTCTTCACTTCCTCCATCTTAACACTTCCTTCCCGCAACACCATCGGCCGACCTCCCCCATCCAACCTAACTAATGTTGACGGCTTGCCCGCCAATTTGCCAACATCGACATAAAAATCCACCCCACCGCCAAAATATTTCTGTGCCGCTCTCACCGTTTCGGCCTGTGGCTCCCCTGCCCAATTTGCACTCGGTGCTACCAACGGACCGGTTTGTTTCAGTAATTTTTCCAGTCCAGCATATTTCGGCCAACGGAAAGCCAATGTCCCACCACCCCGATGTAAGTATGTCCATTTTTTGCCGAAACATTTTAAGACCACGCTTACCGTCCCCGGCCAATATTGTTGTAAAAATTTTTTCTGATTTTTATTTAATCGAACTCCAAATTTCTCCAAATCTCTCAACCCGCTAATCAAAATGATCATCGGCTTTTTCGTTGCCCGTCGTCGCAACTTATAAATCCGCTCCACTATTGCAGAAAGCAACGCCGAACCCATCAGTCCATATAATGTATCACTCGGCATCACCCCCACTTCTCCCGCCAAAATCTGCTTCACCAATTTGCCCGAACGCAACGTCTTATAATGTGGAATCATATTTTCATTATACTTTGTTAAACATTGTCCCATTACTACATCAACAACCATTTCCACCAGCATTTAAGAAGGGCGGGTGCAGTCAAAAACTGCTCCCGCCCAAAATCTCTCTTCTCTCAACTTATGCTGTCGCCTCTTGTCTTGACCAACGCCCTTGTTGCCATTGCTGACGCGCTTCTTCAATGAGAGCCCGAAAACCCAACACCTTTTGCCATTCCCGATCTGTCACTCCATCCGGCCGTTCAAACCGTTTGTCATGAATATACATCTGGAATGTGGCATCAAGGTAAAATAGGTTCTCTTGTTCCCATCCACCGCCGTAGCGCAGTGGTACACCATGATGAACCTGCCCACACATACCAATCATCTTGCCGGAAATCGCACAGCGATAACCAGCTCGTTCCATACATAGCCATCTGGCTATAGCGCGGCGTTCAGACACAGACAACGAGCGCCTCCCGCTAATACCCGCAGCCATCTCATCCAGCGAGTATATCCTTTCACCAACCTCTTGTAGCGCCTTGTGATCATCGAACGCGTACCTCCGAAGGATCTTGAGATAAGCCTTGACTTGATGCCTAGAACCGCAGGTCTTCACCTGTGCCACCAGCCATCGAAGAGCCAAGATTGTCGAAGCAAACTCGGATGAAGGGAACATGACTTCACCCCTATCGTTAGCATAAGTTGTCAAAGGTACGACAACTATTTCCAGTATAACCCAACTCACTTTTTGTCCACTACCGCTATACTGGAGATATGGCTATCTCAATTAAATTCATCGGCGCCGCTGGTATGGTTACCGGCTCCAGCTATTTAGTCACAACTTCAACCCAAAAGTTTTTAGTTGATTGCGGTCTCTTTCAAGGCGGTTACGAAGCCGACCGAAAAAACTACCAGCCCTTCTCTTACGATCCAAAAACAATCGACTTTATGATTTTGACTCATTCGCATCTCGACCATTGTGGTCTGACACCTAAATTAGTCAAAAATGGTTTTAAGGGGAAAATTTATTCCACTCCAGCCACTCGCGAACTTACCGAAACTCTGTTAACTGATGCCGCCCACATCCAAGAACATGGTGCCACCGATCGCAATATCGAAACTTTATTTATGCAAAAAGACGTTTTAAAAACTCTCCGGCAATTTGAAACTTACAACTACAACAGAACATTCACGATTGGCGATATCAAAATTAGGCTTCAAGACGCCGGCCACATTTTGGGCGCTGCGATCGTGGAAATCTGGGCGGACGGCAAAAAAATCGTCTTTTCTGGCGACCTCGGCAACAGTCCAGTACCGATCATGAAAGACCCAACATTAATCGCTGAAGCCGATTATGTTGTTTGCGAATCTACTTATGGTAATCGTTTTCACGAACCACCCGCTAATCGCG
Organism: Patescibacteria group bacterium; assembly: GCA_041649135.1. Taxonomy (GTDB): domain Bacteria; phylum Patescibacteriota; class Kazan-3B-28; order Kazan-3B-28; family Kazan-3B-28; genus JAKLDB01. The sequence goes on from JBAZNQ010000001.1 coordinate 281,805, forward strand.
AGAAAAAATTACTGGCCGCCATTCGTCATGCTCACAAGCGCAATGCCAAACTTATCATTCCATCTTTCGCGCTAGAACGCAGTCAGGACTTACTTTACACTCTCAATCTTTTCCGTAATACCAACCAGATGCCACACATTCCGGTAATTTTGGACAGTCCTCTGGCTATTAAAGTTACTGCCATTTATAAAAAATACACCAAACTTTTTGATGAAACTTTTCAAAAATATTTAAAAGTTGATAAAGATTTATTTAGTTTTCCAGACTTTCAGCAAGCCAATACTACTGCTGAATCCAAGAGCATAAATGATCTCAAAGGCACCGCCATCATTATCGCCGGCTCTGGCATGGCGGATGGTGGTCGCGTTCAGCACCATCTTATCCATCATCTTGGTGAAACCGACGCTCAAGTTGTGTTTGTTGGCTTCTGCACCTCTGGTACGCTCGGTCGCAAATTGATCGAAGGCGCCGCTCGCGTTCGGATAAAAGACATGAATATTGCCGTAAAAGCTACTATTCGCACCATCAACGCCTATTCCGCCCATGCTGATCAAAACGGACTAATGGGTTGGCTTGCCGGTTTTACCAATCATCCAACTGTGATCTTAACTCATGGCGAAGATGAAGCACGGCAGATCTTATCAAATAAAATAGCCCGCCAATTAAAGTGGAAAGTCATTCTACCCAAACTCGGACAAGTCGTAAGTCTGTAATTATAGTATTTATTTTATCGGCCGCACTTCGCCGTGGCCCCCGCCCCTAGATCCTAGATACTACGCTGCCCCCAACATGCCGATCACGACCCCAATTACGGCAAACACTGCACCAATTACCCAAAATCGCATGGTTACCTTCGGCTCTGGCCAACCGATCGCCTCAAAGTGATGATGGATCGGCGCGATCAGGAAAAGCTTACGTTTATAAATCTTTCGGTAAGTCATCTGTAAAATCACCGACAGAGTTTCAACGATCGGCACAAATGCTACAAACGGCAACACCGCCAGACCAACCCCATCTTTGATCAACATCGCCACCACCCCAAGCGTTGCCCCAAAAGCTAGCGAGTAAGTATCTCCTCCGAAGAATCTAGCCGGAAAAATGTTGAACCACAAATAAGCCAACAACACTCCCACCACCGTCCCGCAAAAGATCGCCAAGCTCACCTGACCATTAACTAGCGCCAACACACCATAAGCCGTATAAGCGACTCCAAACAAGCCCGCCGACAAACCGTCTAATCCATCCGTAATATTAAACGCATTCGCACACGCTATGATGACAAACATGAAAATCGGGATATACCACCATCCCAAAATAAAGTCACCAATCCCCGGCAGATGAACGCTATTAAACCCAAGTTTATAGAAAAACCACCATGCGCCCAAAGCCGCCACGACCAACAACCATAACATCTTATGCCGCGCTCGTACTCCCTTTACTCCACCGATCCCACGGATATTGAACCAATCGTCAACCGCCCCGATTACCCCCACTGACAGTAGAGCAAACAACGGCAGATAAGTTTGTGAGCGAGTTAAATTGAATTTCAGCGACACCAAAATCACGATCACCCAATATAAAATTCCCGCCATCGTTGGAATATGCCGCTTATGTTTTTCGGCATGTAGCTGTTGAAATACGGTCGCCTTCGTCCCGTACAACGTCTCTTCTTTCGGCTGTTTCCAAAATTTATATCTATACAGAAAATTCGCCCAGAACGGGGTCGCTAATAGTGCCACGAAAAATCCAATCGTGGTAATTAAAAATGTCCTCAATAATTCAACTTGTAATAGACTGTCTTGCATTTTGATCTAACAGCGGTGTTTCACCAACTCACGCACCAGCCGATCTAAATAAATCGTTCTGGATGCCTTCACTAATACGGTATCACCATCCAGCAAGATGGGCAAAATCTGACGAATAGCTGGTTCAACTTCTTCTGGTCCGCCCCGCCAATTAATTTTCAGAATTTTATTTGCGTCCATTCCAGCCGCTCCCGCGCCATCTGCGATTAATGCTCCGCCCTCACCCATCGCAATTAATAAATCAACTTTCGTTGCTACCAATTCTCCAATTTGATGATGTTGGCTGATTTTTTTATCGCCTAATTCCCTCATCTCGCCCAGAATCGCCACCCTCCTTCGCCTAGGCTCCGCAGAGCTTTGCCCGTCGGTAGCAGCGATGTCCTGCAAACTCATCAAAGCCATCTGTGTTGATTCGGGGGCGGCATTATAAGTATCGTCAATAATCGTCCATTGGTCGGTCTTTTCAATCTGAAATCTGCCGGCAACCGGCTGTAATTGAGATAAGCCGCTTTGAATTTGTTCCGAGTTCAAAGCGAATTCCTGTCCGACTGCCCACGCCATTAATGCCGCTGGCACAAATTGCCGACCGACCGGCAAACCAACTTCCATCACTTGTTCATGATGATGCAAGCGATATCGATTCTCGCTCACCAATTCCGCCCAATAATCATTATGCTCATTCCAACCAAATGTTGTTCTACGTTGATTGGGTTTTGCCACAAATGTTTGACACTGGTCACACTCACCATTAATTACCACCAATCCCTGCTGTTTCACCGCATCAGCCAATGCTAATTTTTCCGCTGTCAATTCCGCTTGATCTTTGTAAAATTCCAAATGCGTACTGCCGATCAAAGTTATTACCGCTATGTCATATTTAAACCATTTATTAAACCAGCGAATATCATTCGGCCTGTCAGCTGCCAGTTCCAAAACTAAAACTTGTGGATACTTTTGGCGAAACAACAATTTCATCTTCGCCTGCCAAACCAATTGGCAGTATTGCCCCAGACCAATCTTCGCCTTACCATCAGCCGTAAACACCGGCTCAAAACCGGGGGCTATCACTGATGCGGCAATGCCCCATTCAGTATTAGCGTTATACAAACTTCGCTGTACGTCATACGCTTGCTTTAACACCGCAAAAATCGCCTCCTTGACCGTAGTTTTGCCAACACTGCCAGTAATGGCAACTATCTTCACTTGATACTTTTCGGCCACTAACTTGGCCAACCAAGCCAACAGATTAAGCGCTAATCGTTTCATTATCTCCCTGCCTCCTTGTCATTCCCGCGCAGGCGGGAATCCATTTTCCCCCTCCCACCCGTTCGTCTATAAGTCTATCTGTCTATAAGTCCATTCGTCTACCCGTCTATTAGTCTACCCAAAAATCCGCCCCCAGCCTAGTATTTCATTGAATCTCCGCCAATCCAAACAATCTCCACCCATATCTTTTTGGTTAGATTGGATTAAATTGGATAGATTGGTTAGATTATCTCGTTGGTGCTATTCTCCAGTAATCCAACAAAAACTTGGCAATATCCCCAAACAACGGCGCCGCCGAACTTTCGGCATAAACCACATCTTTCGGGTGATCAATTCTCGTTATCATTACAAATCGTGGATTTTCTACCGGCCCAAATCCTACAAATGTACCGATCGTCGAGCCCACACCAGACATGTATCCACCATTTGGACTCGCTACCTGCGCCGTACCAGTTTTACCAGCGATGTAGTATCCATCCACACCAGCCTGCGTACCATGACCACGTTCTACTACTCCCACCATCATTGCCGACACCAGTTGTGCCGCTTGTGATGACACTACCTGACCTTTTACATCCGGGCCAATACTGACTGCGCCAGAAGGATATAAAATCCTGTCCACCAAATGTGGTTGTAACAATTTACCATCATTCGCGATCGCTCCGATTGCCGCCAGCATTTGGATTGTCGTTACCGCAATCCCCTGACCAAACGCCATGGTTGCCAAATCCACATCGCTCCAATTCTTAATTTCCTTCACCTGCGCCGCCACTTCCCCCGCAGATTCCACACCAGTCGGCGCCAAAAACCCAAATGCCTCTAAATACTTGCGAAATAGATTTTTACCCAATTTTTGTACTACATACACCGCACCCGTGTTTAATGATTTTTCCAGCACCTGCGTCATTGTTTGTTGCCCATGTGCCAATTTATCCGAGTTCTTAATCGTTCTATCATTCACTTCCACCGACCCAGTATCAGTATAAGTCGTGCCTGGCGCCACTAGTCCCGCATCAATTCCCGCCGCCATCGTAATTACTTTAAACACCGACCCCGGCTCATACACCTGCGACGTATTCATATTCGTAAATAATTCCAGCGCCGATGTATTGTAGCTGTTCGGATCAAAATTGGGATAGGCCGCCATAGCAATAATTTTGCCCGTCTTCGGATCCATCACAATTACGCTACCCTTCTCGGCCTTGTGTTTTTCTACTGATGCTTTTAATGCCTTCTCAACTTGATACTGGATCGCTCGATCAATCGTCAGCACCACATCCAACCCATCTTCGGGGTCCACGTTCTCTCGTTTGCCCAAAGCGATCTGACCACCAAACACATCCTGCTCTGCCTCCAGCAAACCCGCCTCGCCTCCCAATTCTTTATCAAAATACCCTTCCAACCCGTATTGGCCAACCCCGTCGCGGTTGACGAAGCCTAACCCCTGCGCCAACATCGTCGCTTCTGGATAATAACGATATTGTTCCGACACTAAATAAACTCCCGTCAAATCCAAGTCAGCAATTTCCTGCGCTTCCTTCTCTTCAATTTTCCGTTTTAATGGTGGCAGATACTTTGCCTTGGATGATAATTTTGTGATCAATTCACTTTCTTCTAGCCCACTACCGGACAAATACGGCATCAGTTTAGTCGCCACCAATTCTGGTCTTTCGATTTGCGCCGGAACAACCTGCAAAGCAAATAATGTTACGTTGGTCGCCAACGGATACAACTCTCCATCATCATCTTCCACCAAAATCTTGCCCCTTTGTGCTGGCACAATCTGACTGTTCACATGCTGCTCCTTAGCCATCGTTGAAAAATGCCGATACTGAATTACCTGTCGCTCGAATAACATCAAAAACAACATAAACAACAGCAATCCAAATGCTCCGGCAATCAAACCGATCCGGTATCGCTGTTCATATTGTAATGAAGTCGCCCGATCTAACATACCTCATTAATCTAACCAATTTATCCAATTTAATCCAATCTCACCAAGAGGCTATTGGTAGAGATTGTTTAGATTGTTCAGATTGGTGAGATTTCCGTTCTACCGTTGTGCCAAGGCCGTGTAGCTTGGCAAATAGGTGTAGTGTTTCGATGGCACCAACTTTGGCGCACTCGGCACAAAGGTTACTGGAGTTTTGTTAGTTGTGGTGTCACTATCAGTCGTTGTTTTGTCATTATCTCCTACCTCCACTTGCCCGCTAGCATCAGCGTCAATCACCTGTAAAGATTTTAGTCTGGCCGCTTCCACTTCCAAACGTTGGTTTTGAGCTTCTAAGTCTCGACTGTCTATTTCCAACATCCGCAACTCTGTACCTTTATTTGATACGACATTCACCAACACAAAATAAAAGCCTCCCACCAAGAAGAAAAGTCCCAACATCAAATAAGTCATCGACTTAGGATTTAAATTAAATCTCTTGGTCAGATTGAAACTTGGCAATTTGAAACTGAATTTCTTTCGCATCTTTTTTGAGCCTTATCATTTAACTAGTGGCTAGTGGCTATCCCCTAGTGGCTTTGTCGCGGCTATTCCCTAGTGGCTAACCTCTCTACCGCTCTTAATTTCGCACTGCGAGAACGTGAATTGCTACGCCGCTCCTCCCAAGAAGGCGGCAATGCCTTCTTGGTGAGCGGACGGGTTCTCCCCCCAGTGGCTTCGTTTTTAAAAAAGTTTTTAACGATCCGATCTTCTAGTGAGTGAAAGGTAATCACCACTAGTCGGCCTTGAGGTTTTAACAGCTCGATCGCCTGTGGTAATGCTTCTCTCAATGCTTGCAGTTCATCATTGACCGCGATCCGCAAGGCTTGGAACACTCTGGTCGCCGGATGGATTTTCCCCTGATGACCGCCTACAACTCGCACCAAATCCATCGTTGTAGCGATCGGCGCTCTCCGTCTGGCTTCCAAAATCCGCTTAGTAATCGCTTCCGCTTTCGGCTCTTCGCCATATTCCGCCAAGATCCTGACCAGCTCGTTGTAGCTCGCGCGGTTCACCAGCTCTGCGGCAGTTGTCCCACCGCTCGTCGTATCCATCCGCATATCTAAAGGGGCATCGTGTAAAAAAGAAAAACCCCGAGTCGGTTCATCTATTTGAAAAGATGAGAAACCCAGGTCGAATAATATTCCGTCAACTCTTCGGTAGCCGGCATTTTCAACCAACTCACGAAGATGGCGGAAATTGCCGTGTACCAAAACCACTCTGTCGTTAAAGCTTTTGAGATTGTCGTTTGCGATCTGTAAAGTTTGTTCATCTTGATCAATTCCAATCAGTCGTCCGTTTGGGCCGAGTTTCTCTGCGAGTATCCGTGCATGGCCCCCCAACCCTACCGTTGCATCCACCAAAATGTCATCCGGCTGTGGCGCCAGAAACTCGAGAGCTTCTTTGGCCAACACCGGAATATGGCTGGGTTTAGACATCTAGTTAGTAATGAGTTATGAGTATCGAGTCGTGAGTGATGGGCAAAGAGTTATAAACCGTGTTTCTCATCTCTCATCTCTCGTCTCTCGTCTCTATTTGTTATCCATTAGTTTGGTTCGATTCGCCGGCAACCTGATTTAGGAGGTTGTAAATTGTTTTACCCAAGGGGATGGGTGTTTGGAGGTTTGCAAACTTTTTTTAGGAGGTGAAAAGTTCAGCAAGATAATGACTAGATAACTAATTGTGTCAAGTTGCCGGCGTCGAACTCTGCGAAATATTAAAATTGTTTTTGCCTTTTTGGTTAGATTGGTGAGATTGGTTAGATTTTTCAAATAAACAACGCTTCTGCCATTTTTTCTGATTCTTTTTCAGTCTTCTTTTTGTATGCGTCCCAAGCCTTCTCACTCCAGATTTCCAATCGACTCATCAATCCGGCGATAATTGAGCTACCCTTGAGTTGCGCAAAATCTATTAAATAATTTGGTAAATTAATTCTTCCCTGCGAATCAATTTCTACCATCATCGCTCCCGCCAGCATTAATCTAGCAAAAGCTCTCGCATTACCTTGAGAAATTGGCATTTGTGTTAATTTAGCAACCAACTTGCTCCACTCATCGGCTGTATATAAGAACAGACAGCCGTCGAGTCCTTTGGTCACTACTGCACCTTTTTTCAATTTGCTACGAAATTTTGCCGGAATAGCAAGTCTACCCTTGTCGTCCAACTGATGTTTGTACTCACCAATAAACAGGTTATCCACTTTTGCCTCCACTTATCCCCACATTTCTCCACAACGTCTTTATTGTACACCACTTATCTTTTCATCTTCAACACTTTTAATCTAAAACTTTAATAATTCGCTACCGAAGCGAATTATTTATATGCCAAAACTGGCAGACACTTAATTTGTCCACACCGATTTTCGTCAGATTAACTGAAAAAGGACTTCCCAAGGGTTCACGATCTCGCATCCCTCTGACAAGTGCCGCAAAGTACCAAGATGCAGGTAGGGCTGGGGTAAATCTCCAACCACCCTACCCGCTTGTGAGAAATACCAGGTTCCTATCGCAACATACCAAACCCAATTCCCATCAGTCAATTACCCGTTCTCTGCTAAATAAAACTGCCTTCTTAGAAGAAGGCAGTAGCCACACAATGTTCAACGGAACCGGTCTGGATCCCCCATAGCAGGAACCAACTTACCAATCTTTGTCTCATCTCTGTCTACTTGAGCCCGACCTTCATTCGCAAGCTGGGAATTACGAATACCAACCTCCTGTCGCAACTTTTGTTGCTGCTCACCTGTAAAGGTCGGCCAATAGGCGACAGCACTCACCCAACGCATTACCTTAAAAAGCTGTGGGTGATCGTTAGCCCTTTTGATCTCGGCTCTAGCCTGCTCAAAGGTCATTATCTCACCTCTTTCGTCGCTACATCACCTGCTGCGCTTGCCACACCCAATGACAGCGATCGCTTATTAGGTGCTACGGGGTGTACCGTCCGGTAACAATCAAAGCAGATCCACCCATCGGTTCCTTTCAGACAGTGGTTGCAGCAAAAAAGTCTTCCGCACCTAACACAGCGATATAGACCGAGCTTGGTATACCTCTGCCCGCATCCACTGACCGCACATTTACCATTACCCGACTTCTCTGCCAAGGTACCGCTCCTCTCGGAAAATTTAACTACACTATTAATGACAGAGACTTCACTCCCAGTCAAACTTTTCCCATCCCATTCCATTTCCGCCATTGGAGCCCAACCATCCTTATCCTTCTCCCTCAATTGCGCCTACCCACACCTCTGGAGGGCTAGCTAACCAAAGAAAATCAACCAGCATATTAGCCTAGTTTAGCTTCCAGCCATTCCATGATCCCTGCGATTGGCACCCGTTCCTGTTTCATTGTGTCTCTGTCACGAACCGTTACCATATTGTCTTCCAACGAATCAAAATCTACCGTAATACAGTACGGCGTACCGATCTCATCTTGCCGACGATACCGCCGACCAACTGTCCCCGATTCGTCATATTCTACAAACCATTTTTCTTTTAATTGATGTAGAATTTCTTTGGCTTTTATGATCAGCGGCTCTTTTTTTATTAATGGGAACACCGCCGCCTTAATTGGCGCCAATCTGGGGTGGAACTTCAATATTATTCTCTCTTCCCCACTTACCTGCTCATCCGCTAACCCGCTAACCCGCTCTTTCGTGTAGGCATCCACCAAAAACGCCAATACTGCCCGATCTACCCCACCTGATGGCTCGATCACATGCGGCAAAATTTTTGTCTTGGTCTCTTCGTCAAAATATTTTAATTCTTGCCCCGAAAACTTCTCGTGTTGGCTTAGATCATAATTTCCTCTATTGGCAACCCCTTCCAGTTCCGAAAAACCAAATGGAAAATTATACTCCACATCAGTTGCCTCGATTGCATAATGCGCCAGCTCCGTTTTCTCATGTTCCCGCAATCGCAAATTGTCTGACTTAATCCCCAAGTTTTTATACCAATCAAACCGCGCCTTCACCCATTCATCAAATGCTTTTTTTGCCTCGAGAGCGCTTTTCACAAAATACTCAATTTCAAATTGTTCAAATTCCCGAGTTCGGAATGTAAAATTCCCCGGCGTAATTTCATTCCGAAAAGACTTTCCGATCTGTGCCACCCCGAACGGCAATTTATTGCGGGTAGTATCAAGGATGGTTTTGAAATCCACAAAAATTCCCTGCGCCGTTTCTGGTCGCAGATACACCACATTCGATTCATCATCCACCGGCCCAGCATGAGTCTTAAACATCAAATTAAAATTCCGCGCTTCCGTCAGCTCTCCACCACAGTTTGGACATTTTTTGTCTTGAAGATGGTCTGCCCGAAATCTCTGCTTACATTCCTTACAATCGACCAGCGGGTCAGTAAATTCGGCGATGTGTCCGCTTGCCTCCCAGACTTTTGGGTTCATCAAAATAGCTGAATCCAAGCCGACAATATCCGTCCGCTTCATCACCAAATCCTGCCACCACACTTGCTTAACATTGTTTTTTAATAACACTCCGTATGGGCCATAATCCCATGCGTTAGCTAATCCACCATAAATTTCCGAACTCGGATAAATAAAGCCACGCCGTTTGGCAACATTTACGATTTCATCCATACTAACCAGTTTTTTCCCCGATCCATTATTCATAATTCATGATTCACCATTCATCTCCCCCCTATTGTCCATCAACAATCACATTAAATTCCACCGTCTTGTCCGGTGCTACTTGATATTTCACCATATGACCGCCCGCATGCTTAATTGGTTCAGGAATAATAATTAACCCAGCCTGTACTTTCAGCCCCAACTGTTCTTGTACCGCTCTGGCAATCTGTTCTTCATTGATCGCCGCGAACAGTCCGCCAGTCGGGTTAGTTTTAGCACCAATCCGAATTTGCTGACCAGCCAAACTCTCCGCCTGCTGTTCCAGCTCTACTACTTCCTTCGTCTGTTGATCTGTCCGTTGTGACTTTTCCAACTCGACAGACGTTTTAGCCCCTCTAGTGGCTAATTTTGCCAATCCCAAAGCTATCAGGTAGTTTCGGCCATATCCGTCAGCTACCCGTTTTACTTCGCCTTTCCGGCCCACCCCGCGGACATCTTTTAAGAGAATAACTTCCATACCTCTGAATTTTAGGGTAAAAACCCTAAAATTCAAACTCCAAGCACTAAATATCAATCATCCAACAAATCCTCAACCCTCCTGAAAATCCTAAACTCGAAATTCTAAATCCTAAACAAATCCCAAATTCTAATGCTTCAAACGTTTCCTGTGTCATTCCCACCCTCTTCTTCGTCATTCCCACCCTCTTCTTTGTCATTCCCGCGCCCGCCTGCAACGATGCCCACCAGAAACGCTGTATCTACTGCGGACTGGTAGCACTTCGGGCAGGTAGGCGGGAATCCAGCCAAGAACAAAAACATTTTTTCTTTTTTCTGTCTGGATTCCGGATCAAGTCCGGAATGACGAATTGTTTATTTTAATCATTGGTATTTCGTGCTTCGTGCTTGCCTGCCCGCCTTTGGAGGGTTTAGTATTTCGAATTTCGGATTTAGGATTTCCCCAAAAGCTTCTTTGCTTCTTCCAGCTGAACATCCGTAGTGTCTGCCTCCGTCAATTTCACTTCCCTATCTGGTTTTATGCCCGCATCACTAATCGATTTACCATTCGGGGTATACCATTTTGCCACCGTTACTCGCAAAGCCGAACCGTCTGGAAATTCTTCCACTTCCTGCACACTCCCCTTACCAAATGTCGTCTCACCGATAATCTTAGCTCGTCCATGATCTTGTAATGCTCCTGCCACGATCTCTGCCGCGCTAGCGCTGCCCTGATTTACCAACACCATTAACGGAATATCTGTCAATCGACCATCACCATCTGCCGAAAACAAAGTCTTCTCTCCGGTTTTCATCCGCTCTTCCACGATCACACCCTCTTTCAAAAATTCATTTGCGACTTTTACACCCGAGTCTAAGAACCCACCCGGATTATTTCGCAAATCCAACACCACCCCCTTCACCCCTTCCGCAATAATTTTATTTACCGATGTTTTAAACAACGCATCCGTATCACTCGCAAACCGTGAAATTTTGATAGTCGCAATTTTACTATCATCGATCTCCACCGACACGCTCTCACGTGAAATCTTTTGGCGTGTGATCTTTAATGTCATTGGTTCTTTTACGCCTTGACGATTGATCACCAAAGTTACTTGTGTTCCAGACGGTCCTTTGATCTTTTCCAGCACCTCACCAAATGTCATCCCCACTACTGGCTGTCCATCGATCGATACGACCTCGTCCAGAGTCTTCATCCCCGCCGTCTCTGCCGGTGAGCCCTTCAATGGCGCCACCACCACTAATGCGCCATCCACCACATCCAACTCCACCCCAATCCCTTCATAACTGCCATTTAACGCTTCAAAAAATTGTTTATTCTCTGTCGGATCGGCAAAAATCGTGTACGGATCACCAAGCGCCGCCACTAATCCTTTAATACTGCCATACAACATATCCTGTGCGTTTACTTCGCCAAAATAATTGTTCTGTAATCTATCGGCCACCTCCCAGAACAAACTAAAATCCGTTTTACCTAAAGTTTTGTGTTGAAGTTCCTGCCGAAATACCGCCGCATAGTTATTGGCGGTAATTTTTCCGTAATATCCTTGCGTCACACCCAAAAAATAAACTGCCACCAGCAGAATTATCCCCCCGACGGTAATCGACAATCTCTTAGTCATCCAAGATGAGTCTTTTAGTTTTCGCATTATCTAGTGTTCGTGTCCCAATCCAAAACCTTTCACCTGAAAGTATTTTACCACGAACCCAGCGAGTCGCGAGTTACGAGTAGCGAGTTGCGAGCGAGAGGTACCTCCCCGTTTCGGCCTTTCGGTATAGAGTCGTCCTCCTTACCATTAGATGAACGGCCGTTCATTATTTGGTACTTCTTTATCTTCGCCATTGGAACTTGAGCGTACGAGCTTTTAATCTCACCGATCTGATCAATCCAAACAATCTCCACCAATTATGTCTCTATACTGGTTAGATTGGAGGAAATTGGATAAATTGGTTAGATTTCAACAATGAACGCTAGCTTGCGTTCATTGTAATTAGCCCGCCAGATATGCCAACGGATTTCTCGCCTCCCCATTCAACCAAACTTCAAAATGAAGATGTGGCCCTGTTGTTAGCCAACCAGCGCCTGTTGTCATCGGTGTTCCACCAGTTGAACCAATCACCATCCCGACCGGCACAAATTGTCCGGTTGCTACCGATACTCCGCTCACATGGCCATACACCGTCACCATTCCATTGCCATGGTCTAGCATGATGTAGGAATACGCATTACTACCATCAAATTTTACCTTCAACACATACGCATCAGCCGGTGCTTTGATCGGTGTCCCCTGTGGTGTCGCAATATCAATCGCGTTATGTACCAATTTGAACCGACTTTGATAATCACCATCTCTGAAAGTAGCCGTTACTAGTCTTGATGGGATCGGCCACAACAATGAATACTTACCTTCATTTAATACCCCTCGCCGGGAGCTTTTCGCCAACGCAGCAATTTGATTTTCCAACTTCTGCTGCTCGATTACTGCCGACTCCAATTTGTTTTGATATTCCGCTTCAGTCAGTTTAGCGTCCTGTAACAATGATGCTTTACCTTGAACCTGCGCATTCAAATTATTCTGTTCCAACTGCTTCGATGACTGCAGTTCCTTCAATTGTTTGTCAGCCGCCTCTAATTCTCCCTTCTTGCTTGTCAATTCGTCATTTAAAGTTTGCAGTACCGAAATACTGTTCGTAATTCTCCCCTCAATGGTAGTAATGTATTCAATCTGACTGATAAAATCCGACAAATCACTCGAGCCCATCATTACTTCTAACAAACCCGACCGGTTGCGAACATACGCCTCTTTAATCGCCTCTCGCAACACTCGTTTCTTTTCATAAATCTCCACCTCTGCCGACACCAGATCACCGTTAATCTGGCTCATATTTAAATTGACAGTATCAATTTGCCCTGACAACGCTTGTAGCTGCAGTTCGCTCAACTTCACCTGCCCGTCCAAAATATCTAACTGATTTTGTAATGTTGTCTTCCGTTTCCGAATACTATCAAGTTGTTTTTGTTGTGCTTCAATTTGATCGCGCAATTTACTTAGCTCCTCCGTCTTCTCCCCTAAAAGATCAGCACTAGCCGGCAACACAACACTTAGCGCCAGAATGAAAGCAAAAACTAATTTTGTTACTCTGCGAAATTTCATAACCCTTTTTTATTTGTCATTCTGACTTCTCTCCCCTGTGTCATTCCGGATTTAGTCCGGAATCTAGAAAATAAAAGCAAACATTTTTCCGTTTCTGTCTGGATCCTGAATCAAGCTTGCCCGCGGGTGCGGGACGCAGCCAGGGTTCAGGATGACGGCTTTCTCTATTCGTCTATAAGTCTATTGATCTATCATCTCTCTATATTGCGAGATGTTTTCTAGTCGCCCAGTAACTCGACAAACCACCCACCACTAAACCTACTCCCAGTTGTAACCCAACCAAAAATGCTATAAATCCGCCGGAAAATAGTGGGTTTCCCGCTGTCGAGATCAAATAATTAGTCATCAACGGTCTAATAATCGCACCATACCCTAATGCCAACAATGAACTTGTCAGCACCGACGCAATTACCCCATACATCATTCCCTCAATAATAAATGGCCAGCGAATATACCAGTCAGTCGCCCCCACCAGTTTCATAATTTCGATCTCCTGCCGACGAGTGAAAATTGTAATTCGAATCGTGTTAAAGATGATCATCAACGAAACCCCCACCAGCACGATCGCCAAAATCAAGCTTGAGCGTTGGATAAAACTACTGACATTCCGCAATTTCTCAATTATTTTCTGATTGTCTTCTAAACTAGTTTCCGAGATTACTTTAGCATACTGACCATTGCGAATCTGTTCAACGATCCCCTCGATTTTATACGGGTCACTTGCCTTAATCTCTAAACTAGCCGGCAAAAAATTCTCCTCCTCCGGAATAATACTGCGAATAATTGTTCGATTACGATTCTCTGTCAGGAACTTATCCATCGCCTCTTGCGATGACACATATGTTACTCCTCGCACATCCTCCCAGCTCTCCACTTGGCTCTTCAACTCCAAAATGTCTTTTTCCAGAGCGGTTTCCTTGAAGAAAACCGCTACATCAATTCGCTCATTGATTGACGTTATCGTTGTCCCAATTACTACGTTCAAAGATGCCAGAATACTAATGATCAACAACGCTTGCGCCATAATAAATACCGCCACCAAACTCAACCAGCCGTTTCGTCTGAAACTCTGCCATGCCGATTTAAAAATCCGATGCCAGAATATATACATAGTAAGAAAACTCTAAATTCTAATCTCTAAATCCTAAACAAATTATAAATTACAATGTCTTAAACCTTTCCTTCGTCGTCCTCGAGCCGGAATTCTGCTGGACAGCAGAAGCTCCGACATCGGAGATCCAGACCGAAACAAAAACATTTTTATTTTTCCTTTCTGGATCCTCTGGTTCCATCCTTCGCTCGTTGAGCTTCCTCCGTCGCCAAGGCTATGAAGGACTCTGACGGAGGACTGACGCAAGCCAGAGGATGACAGTTTTTTTGTTTTATTAGTATTTCTAATTTCGTGCTTCGTGCTTGTTTAGTATTTCGGATTTCGTGCTTCGTATTTATTTCTTATTATTTATAGTTATAATTATCATCATATTTACTCTTGCGTTTATCACGCATCACTTTCCCATCTTCCAAACTAATCACCCGCCGGTTAATCGTATCAACAACATCCCGATTATGAGTTGCCAACAGTACTGTTGTACCGAGTGAATTAATTTTTAATAACAATTTAGCAATCTCACCAGCATTTTTCGGATCTAAATTCCCAGTCGGCTCATCTGCGATCAAAAACTTTGGTTTAAATACCAAAGCTCTGGCAATCGCTACCCGCTGGGCTTCTCCACCTGACATTTCTCGAGGGAAACTGTCACCCCTCCCCTTCAGCCCTACCAATTCCAGAATCTTCTCCACCTCGGAATCAATCTCATTATCCGGCAAACCAGATACTTCTAGGGCAAACGCCACATTCTCCGCTACTGTTTTATTTGGCAATAGTTTGAAATCTTGGAACACCACTCCGATTTGCCGCCGATAATACGGAATATACTTGTCCTTCAACAAATGAATATCTTTACCGTCAATCGTAATCCGGCCAAAAGTTGGCTTCTCCTCGCACAACAACAACTTAATTAAAGTTGATTTTCCAGCACCTGATGGCCCAACTAACGTTACAAACTCCTGTGGGTGAATTGTAAAACTCACCCCGTCCAGAACTTTGTGCGCACCATAGTGCTTAGTTACTTTTTCGAATTCAATCATAGGAGACAGCTACAAAAATCCTAAAACCTAAATTCTAAACCCTAAACAAATTCTAAATCCCAATGTCCCAAATCACAAACTTAACCTCCTATGGTTTTTGTTAAGATTGCACCCAAAATCTTCATCAATTGAGTACATTCATCAATTAGCCCATTTCTCAAAGCTATATCGGTATCATTTGGTTGGGTCAGCAAGAGCCAGAAACGTGCTTCCTTGGCTTCTTTTTTCGATATTCTAATCCGCATGGCAAAATCTCGTTTACCCAATGCTTCGTTGGCCTCAATATAGTTGGCGCCTACCGAACCACCAGCTCGAACCAATTGTTTTGCATTTTCAATATTCGCCACATCACGTGGCAAAGCCCGCGCATATTCATTAATCCGACGGGCAAAGTCCAACGTCCTGTTCTCCAAATCATATAAAGTTTTAACCCGATCAGCCGTTTGTATCATTGTGATTTGTTTAGAATTTCGATATTCGGATTTAGGATTTGTCCTGTTTTCTATAAGAAAGCAGGACGCTACTTATTAATTCATCCAAATCACCTTCTTTCAGAACTTTTTCTGTTTGCGAGGTTTCAAAATCACTCCGATGGTCCTTCACTTGTTGATAAGGATGGAGGGTAAAAGTCCTGATCTGACGTCCAAAATCTCCCGAAACATTGGATGCCTTTAGCTTCCGATTTTCCGCATCCCGTTGTTCTTGTTCCAGTAAATACAATCGGTTTTTCAGAATCTTCATCGCCACTTCCTTGTTTTGAGTTTGCGACCTTTCGGTTTGAATTGACACCACCAGATTAGTCGGAATATGTGTAATCCGTACCGCCGAATCAGTTGTGTTGACACTCTGCCCACCGCAACCCGATGACTTGAAGGTTTCGATCTTCAAATCTTCATCTTTTATTTTCACATCTACATCACCTAAATCTGGCAGCACTTCGATCAGTGCAAATGATGTTTGTCTTAACCCCTGCGCATTAAACGGACTAATTCGAATCAGCCGGTGTACACCAGCTTCCGACTTTAACCAACCATACGCTCTAAACCCAGTAATTTTTAAAGTTGCGTTTTTAACTCCCGCCTCGCCTCCTTCAGTAATATCCATTATTTCTGTCTTCCACTCTTTCCGTTTGGCGTAAGCAAGATACATATTCAACAACATCCCGTTCCAGTCTGCCGCATCCACCCCACCTGTTCCGACATGAAACATCACATAGGCGTTTTTGTCATCATAAGTTCCCGAGAACAGCGTCTGCGCCTCCAGCCAAGTAATCAGCTCACCAGCTTTAGCCAAATCCTCTTTCATTAACTTTTCACTTTTCACTTTTAACTCTTCACTTAAATCCGTCGTCGGATTTACTGCCTCTCCTACTCTCGCCAAAATCTCTCCGATCTCTGCCTCGGCTTCGATGATTTTCTTATTCATCTCAAATTTTGCCCCCTTCGCCGCCGCCGTCTGCTGATCTTTCCAAAAATCTGGCTGGCTCATCTCTGTTGCCAACTCCTCATTTTCCTTGGTTAACTTATCCCTATCTAAAAACCCCTGCAGTTGATCCAACTGCATCCGCATAGATTCATATAGTTCTTTTACCCCATCAGACATAATTTTCTGATTACCAAATTTAAGCCATACCCGAATTATAACAGACAAAAAATGGCTCTAACCGCAAAAGCGAATCAGAGCCATTAAATTTAGTTGTCAGGCAAATCCACCCATAATGGACACACCTGTTTCTCTACTAGACTCTATCATCCCCCTTGTAGTCTGTTGACAGCAGACCCCCGCCGACAGCGATTAGCCCCTGCTGGTTAGCCTCCTGTTCCGCCTTCACAGCCTTATACGCAGTTGCTTGAGCCGTTAGCTCATGTGCAACGACTTCCGCCGCCTTAAACATAACTGGGCTGATAACGTTGTCCCGAGCCGTAGATATCGAACGGCAAACGCGGTTCCTCGCCCGCAACACTGCATCAGCCACTATCCCAGCATGCTGATCAGGTATCTTCGTTGTTTGCAACAATTCGCAAACAACATCCAAGGCGATAGGGGTCGTAACCGTTTGAAGAAAATCCACGATTGCCTCGTGGAACGGCCTCTTTTCTACAACGATATCTTCCGGCATCTCCACCATCTCCTCAACCATCAAATTTCTGAAGGAACAATCCCCCCAGATGTGGTCATCCTAGCAAAAACCTCGCCCCCAGTCAACAAAAATCCCACAAATCGCTATGCGATAATCACCAATCATCAAATCACAAATTCCAAAAGTTCCTCATTTGTCATTCTAACTGTTCTCTTCGTCGTCCTCGAGTTGGTAGCGAAGCGCCACAACGTCGGGGATCCAGAAAAGAACAACAAACAAAATCATTTTTCTGTTTCTTGTCTAGATTCCCGCCTACCTGCCCGAAGTGCTACCAGTCCGCAGTAGATACAGCGTTTCTGGCGGGCATCGTTGCAGGCGGGCGCGGGAATGACAAGGATTTTTGCTTTGGTCTTTGTTATTTGTAGTTTGTTTGATTATTGGACATTGGATATTGGATATTACAAAAGGGCGCCCAAAGCGCTACCATAACTATTCATCGAAGATCACCCGAAGCTTTATGCGAAGGGTGACTACTCTCACTTATCACTATTCACTTTTAACTATTAACTATAAAGGAGCTTCTTCCGAAGCTCCTTTATTCTGCTTATTCCTTTAATTTAGACCGAGTAATTCATCCCTCGGCGAGCAATCCAGCGATAAGTCAGAGTCGACAGACCCAGAGAAATCACCGCTAGAATACTCAACCAAACTACTTCCATACCAGTCGGAGGCAATGGTTCGGTCGGAGTGATCGGCGTAGTACCGCACACAACCTTCAAACTGTTGGAGTAGACATAGAATCCATTTGGCTTTTCGGTACTTCTGACCAAGGCACTCACTTTCAAGTCAGTCCCCCGACGAATACCTTCATCTACTTGTACCTTCACGACCATGGTTACTGTTTGACCTTCAGCCATTGTTCCGGGATTCCAGATAATTGTTCGACCAGTAATTTGCGGATCGTCCACCGCTGAAGTCGCGGACATGAATGAGACATTATTTGGCAACGGCATCGACAAACTTACATTATGTGAAGTCGCATACCGATTAGTCAGCCGTACTGTGTAAACCACAATTGAATCATCACAAACCGGCAAACCATTCTCGGTCGTGGCGGTAATGTAGCCATCAATATAGTAATTTGTTACCACACTACAATCACGCAGCGAAATTGTCATTTCGTTACTTACTGAACGATTATCCCATGTTGCAGTTACTCGCACTCGGGCCGTTCCGACTGCACCATTAGCCGCCAATCTCGCACCATACTGGCTGTAGCGATTGCCGGTTAAATTACCGACACCGCTCACCCATTCCCAGTAATAACTAGCGCCGTCAATTTCAGCACCATGATTGTTTCTGGCTTGTGCCGAAAGATTAGCTACATCAGTCGAACACAACGGATTGCGGTCAGAATTGATATCAACATCAGCTAAGTAATCTTCTTGGATCTGAAAATCGCTGACATGGATCGACACACTATCTCTCACCGCCGAATTACTTCCGCACCGTAGTGACAAAGTAAAGTCGCCAGTTTGAGTCGCGTAATAGCGATGAGTTGTCAGATTAAACGAACCACCGTCCCAACTCCACACCAAATTGCTGGTTGAAATTGGATTGTCCAAATTAGTCAACGTTGTATAAGTAATTTCGCGACTATCATTGCGATACAGATTCAGAGAAGACTGATCAATATTGATCGCTGAACAGAATTCAGTTTGTGGGTTATCCAACACCGTCAGAGTTGCCGAAGCATCTTGCCAAGCCTGAACACCATTGTAAGTACCCTTCACTTTAATTGTGTAAGTACCTGCTGTGTCTGGGTAAAACTTCCAAGTTATGCCAGCCGATTGACCCACTTTTTGATTATTTCTCCAAGCCTCCCACGCAAAGCTAGTTAAGCTCGAGGTCGTAACCTCCGTAGTGCCGTTGAAAGCCTGCGCAGTATAAGTCTTGTAGTTGCCAACATAAATTGGGTTGCTGGCAGTCGGATACAACGAGACTGTCAGATGCACGCTTGGTTGTGGTGGAGTCACTGGATCAACAATCAAAGTCTGCTCGTTACTCCAAGCCGTCTTAGTAATTCCATTAATCGTATAAATCCCGCGTGTTCGCACAACATAAGTGCCACTAGTAGTCGGAGTAAAAGTATAAGTAGTACCTGTGCCGTTACTCGCAACCGTTTGGCTATTTTTAGTCACTACCCAGCCGAAAGTACTTTGACCAGTTACTGGCTGACCACCATAAGTCGCGTTCACACTATAAGTCTTAGATTCACCGACATTAATCGTATTTCCAGAAGTCAGTGCGCTAATCGACACGCCATATTCGCGATTGTCTTCAGTACTATTCACGATCAACGTCGCCCGAGCATCAGCCCAGACCACATCGCCGCCAACATTAGCATTAGCGTTAATCGTATAAGTTCCAGCCGTGTTTGGACGGAACACCCAGCTAGCGCCACTACCGGTCGTCACCGTCTGATTGTTCAGACTAGCAAACCAAGTTACCTGCGCATTCGCTGTTATGTTAGTAATACCATTGAAGACTTGTGCTGTATAAACCTTATCACTACCCAACGTAACCGTTGAGTTAGTTGGATAAATTGCCATCGTCAAACTACCAGTCGCGCTTACCAAACTCGGCAATAAACTAGAAGCAATAAACAACGACCCAAATATAACCACGCCGAATCTCTTCCAGTTTTTAAACGCTTTAGAAATTCGTCGCACTCTGTAATACATCCCCAACCCCAAAGTTTTTAGAACACTCATTTCACCTCCAGAATTAATATAATTCTTTTTTGCCCCTTATGTATATCGATTCCCGAGGAACCGAGGGACTTCATTGTTATAATTCCTTCCCCCTACCCCTCTACCCGTTAATCGATACTCTGGGGGGAAATATCGAGACGAGGTAGAGAGGTAGGAAGAACGAACACTGTTCCTTATCGTCATCCTGAATTTAGTTCAGGATCTAATTATTAAAAGAGTTTTTGGGTGGGAGCGTCGAAACGCTCCCACCCCAAGTTGCTAGTTAATTCTCAACGACCACATGCCAGCGATGTCCGCCGATTCCGCTGACGCCCTTACCATCATCTACAAAGTAGACGGTAACTTGCTTTGTCAGCTGATGACTTACGTCCCAGCCGACATTGCAAGTAACGGGAACGGAAGCGTACAACAGATTCCCCTCTCCGTCCAGCGCAAATGCGCTATAAAAGATGGAACGCATTCTATTCTCCGGCAGCTGGTACACGAATCCATTCGGGTCAGACGACCAGCCAACCGTTGCCTGCGTCGGCACAGTCAGCTCCGTCAACCCATCAGCCGCATACATGCGGCTGACGAGGGTGATCTCATCACCCACATATGGGTCCGCAAACGGATCCAGCGGCGTAATGGAAAGCTGCGCCCCAGCGTATGGGTCAACCGGCTCTTCCGTCACTACGATGCTGGTTTGAGCCGCAGCGATGGATGTCGCTCCATCATCATCCGTCACTCGGACGTTGGGAATCCAAGTGCCAACATGATAGACGTGCTCCGTTACCGTCGCACCAATCGCCCAACTACCGTTGCCTTCAAAGTCCCACTCGTACGTTACGATGTTGCCATCAGTATCGTACGAGTTAGACGCATCCAGCGACACTGCCATAGGCGAGTAGCCACTGGTCGGATCTGCAACCAACACCGCATGTGGCGGCAGATTAACCGGCGGAGCAACCGTCACCACAATGCTCGATTGAGCAATCGCAATGTCCGTCGCCCCATCGTTATCGGTAACGCGAACTTTCGGAGTCCGCGTACCGGCGGCGTACGTATGGGTTGTACTGGCAACGGTCGTCGTGGTATCCCACGTACCATCGCCACCAAAATCCCATTCATACGTCACGATGGTGCCGTCAGTGTCGTAACTGGCCGATGCATCAAGCGTTACCGTCAGTGGCGAATAGCCACTGGTCGGTGAAACTTGAAGATCAGCCACCGGCGGCTTGTTAGCCGGCGGCGGGGTCACAATTAGCTGGACTGTATGAGAATCTGTGTTCCCACACCCGTCCTTGATTGTAACCGTCAAGTTAGAGTCGGGCATCGTCAACGAGAATGTTCCGTTGCCATGTCCACTCTGACCGTGGCCAGACCATCCCTCCGGACAGTCTGACCAAACATTGAATGTCACCACCGTTTCAACTCGCGCTGAAATCGTACCAGTAACATCCAACGTTGCCGTTGTAACGTTGTTACCGCCTATATCGCGGAAGATGATCCAAGAGTTGTTTTCCTCTCCCGGGCAAACCACCGGTGCTACCACCATCGCTGCCTCCACAATGACACCAGCTATCGCCACTATCCCCGCCATGAGCCAGTTGTCTGACTTTTCATGGATGGTGATAGTCCGCTCGATAAATCCGCCAGACAAAACGATATTCAGCAGACGAACTGCTACCTCGCCTAATCCAGCCGGTGTCGCATCGACACGATTCCGGAATGGAATCTTCGTGTCGAAAGGCAGCTGGGGAATCCAGCTCACCGTTGCTCCAGTTAGCTCTTCGCTCCCGTTGTAACTGTACGTTACCGCGTCAGCGAAAGTTCCAACCTCAGTGATGTATGCCAGAACTGGCCGTTGAGCCGCTTGTTCACGGTCCAACTGCACCCAGCGAATGGCACCTAATGTATCACGAAGTGCCATGTCGGTATAGTAACCGACCGTCAGTTCGCCCACTCGGTTCTTCACTGGAATTTCAAACACCTTGCCTTGATCGGCAGGGAGATTGGTGATCAGCGTACCACCGACATTCCACGTTGGACGCAGACGATGCGATGACGAATCATCAATCGTGCTGCGGTCACCAGCCGGCTTGTAACCGGCCACTACGTCATAGTAGACCGTGTCCGCCGTCACCGACGGAGTCACAGTTTCGTCAACATCCACCGACGATCCACCGACACACCCGACAATCGCCGCCAAGGCAGCGAGGACGGCCACAATGAGTGCCGAGCGAAGCCCGGCGTACAGGTTGCGCATTCTGCTTTCCTCCGGGCTTCCGCCCAGCTTAGATTACTTTGCGCAAATCCTTAGCTAGAAGACTCGCGCACAGCACTCCAGTGAAGAGAAGGTGTCGATCCTTAAATTGAAATCCTTAAAGATTAGTCCAAGAACTTCCAGACCTTAACCTCTGCATCACCAGAGTGCTATGCACAAATACTTCCGCAGTAATTTACAATTGTTTGCCATTCATTTTCTTCGTCATCCTCAACTTGATTGGGGATCCAGACAGAAACAAAAACATTTCTTGTTCTTTTCTAGATTCCCGCCTTCGCGGGAATGACGGGGAAAGGGCTCAACTCAAAACCCACCACGCCCCCTGCGTGTTGGTTTATTTGTTTTAATAGATTGTAAATTTTCACATCGTCGCTGTCGCTGACCATATTTAGTCAACTAGCAATTTGTCGATGTGCAATGAGCCGCTTGGCTCGCTATACCTAGACTATAGTAGTCAAAGTATTTTGTCAAGCAAAAAGTGGCTCTGGAAGTACAAAAAGCCGCTTTTGCCAACCATTTCTGAAGTATACCTGATATCCCCTTGACAACTACCAATAAAAATGTCCTAATCTGGGAAACTATGCCCGAACATCCTGCGCCTTTTCTGCCTCCAGCATCGCCATATCTGTAGCTGACAGCGGTGTTTTAAACAGCTCATTCACCAACCACAGCCCACTCTCCCGAATTTTCTGTTTTGGGGACCACTGACCAAACCAGTTTTGTGACGGTCGACACTCCGAACAAGCCGCAATCGTACTAATCATTCTAGATTCCAGCCTCAATCGCCTATCTTTATTCTCCACCTCAATTACCACAAAGCTAAAATTGGTCTGGATGTACTGCGACACACATTTTTCAGTACCTTGCAGCTTTCCCTTGTCCACTCCATCTCCGTGTCTCCCCCTAGCTGCCGCTGATGTTAAATCTAACTCCCACTTCTCCAAAAATTCATCGTCAGCTTGATTTAAAAATGCCCGCCCGATGTTCTTTCGGAAGATACTTCTATCTTTGTTCTCCGTCAGAAAATGCTGACGCAACCGCGACCGTAATTGATCTTTGCCCGTATGTGTACCAATCCTGACAATCCGCCGACCACCATGAGCCTTCTCCCCCTTCTCAAACAAAAGATAAATCCCATTCGCTGGAATTCTTGTTTCGTCAAACGGAAATGTAAACACCGCCAGACTATTTGCCCACTTGTGCAGGTTCTCGCACTGATTCATTATTTAGGTTCACCTTTAACCAATGTAACTGTTTCCCAATTCCCAAATTCTTCAACGGCACTATGCTGTATCGTAAAGATGAGACCAAGTGCCTACGATACTTTTCCCCCGCCAACACCACTACTTCCAAATTATCTATATCCGCTTTCGCCCGTAAATGTTTTAACACCCGTTCCGCCCACACTCGGACTTGTTGATCCGACATTGTCTTCAGAGTCAGATTGTACGGCACAAGCCTCCGATCCAATTCAACTAGCCCATATTTCGCTGACAAAATAAATATCGCATCAGGCCGTAACGAATGCGCATACGCCAAATTTGCTCGAAACAACGGGCTAATATAAAAATCCTCGGCCGGAGCCGCCCGATTCGCCTTCTTACTCGCACAGGCAATTAAGACGATCTTCTTCATCACCAACAACCCTAATTGTCGTAAAAATATCTTCCATTACGATATGCCTCGATGTAGCTGGGAATAGTCTCAAACACCGGCCTCGGCAAATTGTCTAAATCATACCAATCCCACCCATCGTTTTTCTCTGGTTCCATCACCTTCGGCTCACCACTCTTCCAATCCGCCACCAATCCAATATCAACATAATGCTTGGGAGCATAGGCCTTTAGATTCATTAACCGCAAAAACCTAATATTCGTAATCTCAATATCAGCTTCTTCTCTAGTTTCTCGCTTAGCACAGTCTTCAAACGATTCCATGTACTCCATGTGACCGCCCGGCCAAGCATAAGTGTTCTCGCCGTGAGCCCCTTTGCGTTTATGCATCAACACTTTGCCGTCTTTCATAACCATCACCCCAATACCAACTTTTATGCCAAGCCCTTGCTCTGGTTCATTTTGCGCCACCATCACCCCAATACCTGCCTCTGATTTTGATTCGTCATTCATAGTTCCATCCTCGGCTATTAAATGATCTAATAATTATTTCCCGCAACACTTCTTGAACCCCAGTGGTAGAAACTTCGTTTCACTACAGGGCAAGCTTTTTCCCTCTATAGTATGGCTATGCGCCATGACATTTTTTATATTTCTTACCAGAACCACACGGACACGGATCATTCCGCCCAACTTTGTCTTTATGCTCCTGTGGATCGCGTACCGCCCGTAGGTCCCCCGTAGCTTCACGCGAAGGGGGATCCCCCACCTCCGTTTGGTGATTGGTTATTGATGATTGGCTATTAGTCGCTGGTGATTGGTCATTGGTTATTGGTGCTTGCGATTCAGCGATTTCCTTCTCTTCGTCGCTGAAATCGCCCTTCGGTTCCGCACCACCTTGTAAATCTAATTTTGCGTCCGGCGTAGCTTTCTTGTCCGACGTAGCCTTGGTGAAGTTGGAAGCGAAGGAGGACTCACCACCCCGCAACGCCAACTTCTTTTTCTCTTCCAGCTCGTCTTTACCCTGTTGGTCATTGGTTATTGGAGATTGGATATTATCGTCAGCTTTGCTGACGATTTTAACTTTAAAAATCAATCTCGCCACATCAAACGCTATCGCACTTTGCAATCTCTGAAACATCGCATACGCCTGCTGTTTGTATTCCACTAATGGATCTCTCTGCCCATACCCCTGCAAACCAATTGCTTCACGCATTTTCATCATCGCGTCAATGTGCTCCATCCATAAAATATCCATCACTCGCAATAAAACTGCCCGTTCCGCCTGACGAAAATTCCCAATTTCTTCTCCATCCACCATCTGGCTGCCGGCTTCTTTTTCTTTAGTCTCATATTGTTTCTTTGCTTCCTCTACCAAAATCTCACCCCAGCGTTCTGCACCCGTTTCTTCCAGTTGTTTCTTCAAATCACTCCCGACTGGGAAAATATTATTCACATTTTCGATTACCGTCTTAAGATCAGTCGAATAATTATTTGCCAGCAGTCTCAATTCATCAAAAATATAACCCTGTACCATCGTTCTGATATCATCCCCTTCCCCCGATTCATGATTCATAATTCGTGATTCTTGATTCAAAATCGCCTGCCTCTGTCTGTACGTCGTTGCTCGATGACGATTCATTACATCGTCGTATTCCACGACGCGTTTGCGAATATCAAAGTTATGGCCCTCCACTCGTTTCTGGGCTGACTCAATGCTCGAAGTGATCCACCGATGTTCCAACGGCTGATCCTCCGGCATTTTCAGCGTCTTCATCATCGACTTCAGCCGTTCACTACCGAACAACCGCATCAAATCATCTTCCAATGATACAAAAAATTGCGTGCTCCCCGGATCACCTTGCCGACCAGCTCGACCACGCAGCTGGTTATCAATTCGACGAGACTCGTGCCGCTCGGTACCGATAATATGTAAACCACCCAATTCTTTTACGCCTTCACCTAATTTAATGTCCGTTCCTCGACCAGCCATGTTGGTCGCGATCGTTACCATTCCCTTTTGTCCGGCATCTTTGACTATCTCGGCTTCTTTTTCGTGATGCTTCGCATTCAAAACACTATGCGGCACTCCTTCCACTTTTAGCATTTCTGACAGCAATTCTGATTTTTCGATTGCGATCGTACCAACCAAAACCGGCTGACCAGTTTCATATCGGCGTTGAATTTCCTTCACCACCGCCTGAAACTTCATTCGTTCATTGACATAGATCAAATCATTCAAATCTTGCCGCACCATTGGCCGATTAGTTGGAACTACTACCACTTCCAAACCATAAATTTTCCAAAACTCTTCTTCTTCAGTCTTGGCCGTACCAGTCATCCCACCTAACTTGTCGAACAAACGAAAATAGTTCTGGAAAGTGATCGTCGCTAACGTTTTGCTTTCCCGTTTAACTTCAACATTCTCCTTAGCTTCGATCGCTTGATGTAATCCTTCGGAATATCGACGCCCCTGCATCAACCGACCGGTAAATTCATCGACAATTAACACCTCTCCGTCTTTCACTACATAATCAACGTCTCTTTTATACATTGCCTGCGCCCGCAGAGCTTGTTCAATGTGATGCGCTAGTAAAATATTACCTGATTCATAAATATCACCGATCCCCAATAGCTTTTCTATTTTCTCAATTCCCGCTTCCGTCAAAATCGCCGACTTTTGTTTTTCATCAGTCGTGTAATCAACCTCTTTTGTTAGCTGTGGCACGATCGCCGCAAATTGTTTGTAATGCTGTGTCGATTCCTCATCCGGCGCCGAAATGATCAAAGGCGTTCTGGCCTCATCCACTAAAATCGAGTCAACTTCATCAACGATCGCATAATACAATCCCCGTTGAACTTGTTCCTCACGGCTTCCCGCCATATTGTCGCGCAGATAATCAAACCCAAATTCATTATTCGTCCCGTAAGTAATATCCGCCGCGTATGCCTGCTTGCGTTCTTCCGGTGAAGTATCGTGAGTAATTGCTCCAACTGTTAATCCCAAAAATTCATACACTTGACCCATCCATTCCGAGTCACGTTTTGCCAGATAATCGTTTACCGTTACGATGTGCACTCCCTTACCCGCTAATGCGTTCAAATATGCTGGTAGAGTTGAAACCAAAGTTTTACCCTCACCTGTTCTCATTTCCGAAATCTTGCCTTGATGTAACACAATGCCACCCATTAACTGCACATCAAAATGCCGCTCACCCAGCGTCCTCTTGGCGGCTTCGCGCACAACCGCAAATGCCTCCGGTAAAATATCATCCAAAGTCTGACCCTTGGCCAATAACTCCTTGAAATATTCCGTCTTTGCCCTTAATTCACTATCCGCTAGTGGCTGTACACTAGCCTCTAGCCCATTGATCCGATCAACGATCGGCTGGAGCTTTTTAATTGCCTGTTTGTTTGGATCCCCCAAAATCCTCTCGAGAAACTTCATAACCTCTCCATTCTAACCTTAAACCCCGCCACTATACCACATACCCCTCCTACCTACCCCCTCCTACACATCCTCATCCTCATCCTCATCCTCATCCTCATCCTCATCCCACCGCCCCCTCCTTCCTCCAATTACTTCTCCTTCCCCCCAACCACTCCCCCTCCTATATCCAAGCACGTTGAGTTGATGCGGCCGCCTGAACTCAACGTGCTTACCTGATCGCCTTAGTTCAACATGTCTAACCAATCGCTTGAGCTGACTACCCCCAACCATTCTTTTCTGATTATGCCCAGTTACAACGACCTTTGTAACTGGGCATATTATTTCCCTTACCTCTTTCTTGCTGCATCAAGTAAAAACTCCGTCTAGGATTGACCTTCGACCCAATCAGCCATAAGCTGTAGCCAGCAATCTTAACAACAAGGGGACAGATGACCAATGAACCCTCTCAACACCAAAACCTGCGACAGCTACAGTCGACAGACATGGAAGTTAATGTGGCGATACGGGCTTTCTGTGATGATTGTCACAGCCGCCTATTGGGGAATCGGTTATTGGATAACCGGTTCAGTACCAGCAACTAATGAAACAGCACTTTGGATTGCTCCGATTCCCAACATCCAGCTTGCCAAACAGCTCATCAGTTTATCGCTATCCCAACCGTGGTTGGCTATTCCGATCCTCGGGCTGTGGACTATGCTAGTTGTTCGGTACATTCGAGAAGCTATTCAAACTCCAATAGGCTATATCAGGTCAACTCTAACGCTTTTCTGCGGATTAATTTCTGGATTAGCCTGCGGCCTCATCTGCGGACTGATTTTCGGCCTAGCAAGCGGATTCATCGCTGGATTAATTCTCAAAATCCAAAACATGAATTCGCCTCCCATCTTTTATCCAGCAACTTGCTGGCTTGGAAACGGGATAGCCATCGGGCTAATTTCTGGGCCGATTCTCGGGTTAGGGTTCGGAATAGCTGTCGGGTTGACTTTTGAGGTGGGCATTGGAATGGCACTGATAATCATCAGATTATCCACACTACTTCATCCACCACCCATCGTACCCGATAACTGACCCCTGTTGTCCAAACGTCCTTTCCAAAAGGTACAGACAAGAAGCAGTTGCTCTCTGCAACTCCTCTCTTGGTTTCTGTGCCTTTTTTCTTTGCCAACTTGAGCAACCGCAGTTCCCACCACGTTGAGTTGATGCGGCCGCTTGAACTCAACGTGCTTAGCTATTTGTTTGGACTCCCCAAAATCCTCTCAAGAAAATTCGCCATTACCAGATAATTCTCTCCCAAAAACCACTTTTTAGCCAATCTTAATCAAAAAAATATGCCCGAGTGAATACAATACTCACTCGGGCATTCAAAGATCTGCCCACAATGGCAACTACCCTCCTATGCCACTGCGCCGAAGGTTGCATTGACTCTCTGCATCTTCTCCAACAACTCAAGCCCCATTTTAGGAGACCAGTGCCGCACGAAGCGCAAGATAGTCTCCTCGATTGGTACCGTCGCATACCCCGAGAACCTCGCCTTATCTGATTCTTTGAGAATCAACTCCTTTAGGACGTCCTCATCAGAATTGCAATGTGACCAGTCCAGCGCCAGCACTCCAGATAAAAACTGATCGATGATCTCGCATCGCTCATCCCACAGCTGACACTCCAGCTGATATCGCTCTTCCGAAAAGAACCCCGACTTCAGTAGCCGTTCTAGCCTTTCGTGTCTGAGGTAAAGGTTCTCAATCATAGCCTCCAGAACTCCGAGAGCTTCTTTGGTTGGACCCAAATCATAGCGCCCCATGCAACCACCGATAAGACGGTTGCGCGTTATCCGGTCCGCTACGTTGGTCTGTACATCGTACAATGTTCCCAACCCTTTAAGTTGAGCGTAAACACTTCGCCTCAACTCCGCTCGACGCACATCAGCTTGTGTTCGAAGCTCCTCACGATACTCTCCAAATAGAGAGTGTTCCAACCAGAACATGCGTTTCGGCAACACCGAACGGCTGGCCTGTGCCACGCGCACTGGACCAGTATTGCGTAGTTCTGGATAGTCTTCTTGTTGAATCGCTTCAACCTCAAGTCCCATCCACGTATCCTCAGAGATGGACACGCCATGTGTACACCGAGCCTCTAACGCAAATCGGCGTCCGACTGTGTAGGTCAGCACGACCCCAACATCCCCTGTTGACATCAGCTGGTTACACTCGTTAAAATCCTCATCACGACCCGGTGGCGTTGTGCCAGTATATTCATCTCGTCCAGTTCGGACAATCCGACAGTTATCGCCATCTGGCATTGGCTCCGGACAGAGAGCTATACATCGGCCGATCTTCACACCCCGCACTCCTACAGGCTCGGATGTTGCTCTCATCACTGCGACGGCGGCTCGCCTTGCGATGCCACCCGCCTCATCGTAATCAAACACGTCAAATCACCTTCCTTATATGGATTTGTTAAAGAGCTGATGCCCTATTCTGACACACAGATATAACCACAAGCAATAGCCCTTTGCTACTTTATTTTTTCAAACCCACAGTAATCCTGCAGGGCTTCAGGGATTTTTATACTACCATCTCCCTGCTGATGATTTTCTAGTAGTGCCACCAATAATCTCCCAACCGCCACACCCGTCCCATTCAGCGTATGCACAAATTCAGATTTACCGTCTTTATTCTTAAATCGGATATTCGCCCGTCTCGCCTGCCAGTCGGTACAGTTACTGCAGGAATGAGTTTCGCGAAATCTTTTTTGTGATGGTATCCAACTTTCCAAATCGATCGTCTTAGCCGCTGACATCCCCAAATCCCCTGCTGCCAGCAAAACTTTTTGATATGGAATTTCTAATTTCTGTAAAATCTCTTCCTGAAGTCCCACCAAAAATTCATGTTCTTTTTCAGACTCTTCTGGTGCTACAAACGAGAACAATTCGATCTTGTCGAATTGATGCGTGCGAATAATTCCTTTTACATCTTTGCCATAAGAACCGGCTTCTCTGCGAAAACAAGTTGAAAAACCAGCATACCGTTTTGGCACATCAATAATTTCGTCTAGGTGATATGCCAAAATACTTTGTTCAGCTGTTCCGTTCAAATACAGATCGTCTTGGGTTTTATAAACTTCATCTTTTGCCTTGCCTAAATATCCACCCGCCATCATCGCTCTCTCGGACAGCAACTGCGGCCCCACCAAAAACTCAAATCCGTTTTTGCCAGCAATATCCAATACAAAATTCACCAGAGCGAATTCTAATTGCACCGCTTGGTTTTTTAAATAGTAAAATCTCGCGCCGGACGCTTTCGCCCCGCGCTCGATATCCAAAATGTTTAAGCTCTTGCCCAGTTCAATGTGATCTTTGGGATTTTTAATTTTTCTAGATTCACCCCAACTCCCCACCACCTTGCCGTCATCCTCACCACCATCCGGCACATCTATCATTGGTAAGTTTGGCAATTCACCCGACATTTGTTCCAAGCTCTCTTCCAAGTCTTTCAGCTTTTTCTCTTGCTTACCTAATTCCCCACCAATCTTCTTTCCCGCTGGAATATCTTTTGCTCTAGCAGCTGCATTTTTATCTGCCCGTAAGGTTTCAACACTCTGTAAAATCGTAGAATATTCATCCCACTCCTTGACCAGCTTATCTAAATCAAACTTCGCCCCCTTGCGCTTCAGCCCTTTCTCCCACTCCTCCAAATTGTTTTTAATCAGTTTAAAATCCAACATCAAACATTTTTAGTTACTTGCCTATTATATCATCGATCCTCCATGTTCCCTGACCTTCGTAGCCCGAGCAAAGTAGGTTTGGTGAACAAGAACTTCACTTATTCTCTTCTCTAACCACATTTGACAGAAAAGATATTTTATGGTATAATGAAGACAAAATCAAAACAAAATGAACCATTCTTCAAACCCAGAGGGTTATCTCCGCCGTTTCGAAACCGAGAAAGCACCTGAACTCCCTGCCGAGATCAGTTTTATCGAACTCTTATCCCGAGAAACAAAAGAGTACGGCAAACCGATCGAGCCACAGAGTTTTGTTGCCGCAGGTGTCTACGAACAATCAGCCGTCGATGATGATCAACAAAAATTAAGAAAACGCATACGCGAACTCCAGGAATCCGGCGAATGGAAATATAGCGGAGAAAGATCACAAGCCATCACCAACCTGCTATTCTTTTTGATTGGAAGAAAGGAATTACTCAAACCCTCCGACTTGGCTTGGGACATAGTCATCGGATCAGTAACCAGATATGACGATGTTATGCGTGGAACTGATTTAGTCATCACGCTTTGTAACTACGAAACTGGTGAAGAAATCCCCATTGCCGTTGACACTACAACGTCTGTAAATGCTACCGTCAAGAAAAAGAAGAACATTGAACGCGACCTTGAACAGGGTCACCTCCGAAGATTAAAATACTACACCAGTCCCGTAACCGATAAACCAATCGGCAAACAAGAAATGCCAGCGGTAGTGATCGGGTATGAACCAGATAATTTTGAAATTATTGCCATGGAATGGAGCAGACATGGAGACGGAGCAATCAAACGACTCAATCTCGAAAACAGTATTCGACAGGAGATTGTCCGACAGCTCACTAGCCAATTGCTAGCACTAGATGAATTAACACCAGAAGACTCCCGCCCTCGTCTCGCCGAAAAACTCCAGCGGCTGATTGACCTGTTGGCGCCAGTCGAAGAAAACTAAACAGGGCAGACTACTTGTCTACCCTGTCGTGATGGTACGGCCCGATATCAATCGGGCGAACTTCTCTGGGGATAATCCCCAGCAACTCCAGAAACCATCTGACCATTCCAGCCAGAAAGTTAAAACAGTTATACATTCCCGCCTCCAAAAACCGACCCCCAGACTACCTTATCTGGTGGTTTATGTCAACCCCCACTTCCTATTGTCATTCCGACTGTCCTATTTCGTCATTCCCGCGAAGGCGGGAATCTAGACAAAAACAGAAACATTTTTATTTTTCTTTTCTGGATTCCCGCCTTCGCGGGAATGACGAGGTATTTGTTTTGGTGACGAGCTATTTGTTTTGGTGTTGATTCATGATTTGTAATTTTGTATTTGTTTAGTATTTCGGATTTAGAATTTCGTGCTTACTTCCCTAATTCCTAACCCCTAATCCCTAACTCCTACTTCTCCTTCACGAACGGGAACAGCACTGCCTCCCGAATTGAATCAGTATCAGTCAGGATCGCCGTCAGTCTATCTATCCCCATTCCCCAACCAGCTGTGGGCGGCATACCGTATTCCAACGCCTTCACAAACTCTCCATCCATCGAGTGCGCCTCGGCGTCACCCTCTTTCTTCAATTTGGTCTGGGCTTTAAATCTCTCCCTCTGGTCAATCGGATCATTTAGCTCCGAAAAAGCATTTACGATCTCCATCCCACAAACCACTAGCTGAAAACGTTGAACTTTGTTGGCGTCATCATCTTTCTGTTTTGCCAACGGTGACAAATCCAATGGATGATCGGTCAAAAAGATCGGATCCTTCAAATGCGGTCGCGCCGTTTCTTTGTACAGCTCATCAATTAATTTTCCGCGTCCTGCCTTACCCGCATAGTTCAATTTAATTTTTTTACGTTTAATTTCTGCCTGCAATGCTTCAGCTGTTAAAAACTGATCGATATCAATATCGGCATATTGTCTAATCAGTTCTCGAAAAGTTTTTCTTGGCCACGGAGTTTTGAAGTTTAATGTTGCATCCCCATATTTCACTTTGGTTGTTCCCAAAGCTTGCTTCAAAACGTCAGTAAACATCTCTTCCGTCATCTTCATCAAATCTTCATAAGTCGCATACGCCTGATAAAACTCCAGCATGGTGAAATCCTGTAAGTGTTGGGTGGAAACTCCCTCATTTCGAAATACTCTGGCAAATTCGAACACTTTCTCAAACCCCCCGATGATTAACCTCTTCAAATACAACTCCGGTGCGATCCGCAAATACACATCTGCGTTGGTCGCATTGTAATGAGTCTTAAATGGCGTCGCGAGCGCCCCTCCGGGAAGTGGCTGTAAAGCCGGTGTATCAACTTCAATGTAATCCCGTTTCAATAAGAATTCTCTGATCGCTTGAACCAATTTATGTCGAATCATAAATCGTTCTTTGACTTCCGAGTTGAACAACAAATCTAAATATCTTTGACGGAATCTTGATTCTTGATCGCTCAATCCATGCCATTTTTCTGGTAATGGCCGCAAAGATTTTGTTAGAACTGTTAGTTTACTAACCGCTACCGTTTTCTCGCCCTTCTTCGTTAGCATCGGTAGTCCACGAACCTGCACAATATCGCCGATGTCTAATAAACTTAAATCTTTGTAGGCAGGTTCTCCCAACTCATCTTTCTTAAATAAAATCTGGGTTTCACCATACGCGTCTTTAATCTGACCAAAAGTCAGCCCACCAAATTCTCGCAGAGCCATTAGTCGTCCTGCCAACGATACCACTTTGCCGCCACGTTGAAGTGTTGGAAACTTCACCACAAACTCATCCACCCGCATTGTGCGAGAAGATTTGGCCGGATAGGGATCCACCCCCTTCTCCCGTAACTTCTTCAGCTTCTCCAGCCTGTAGGCAATAATCTGGTCAATGCTATCCACCCCGTAGAAGAATTTAGAAAATATATCTTTTTCGTCTGGCGTTGTCCTCTATAACTATTTGATTATAGCAGAGGGAAACTTTAACCCAACCCAGAATATTATTGAACCAAAAAGACCTCGCAGAGGTCTACCTCAACTCTTCATCGCAGATCCTTCCGTCGGCACGTCAGCCATAGCTTTAGCGACGATGGAAGCTCTAGCGGAGGAGGACTATTAACTTTTAACTATTAACTAACCTTGACGATCGAGTACTCCCGTTCACCTTCACCAGTTGCCAATTTTACTTTTTCGCCGGCTCGTCGGCCAATCAGGATTCTGCCCAACGGCGATTCATTGGAAATTTTGCCTTCGGCTGGACTCGCCTCATTGGAACCAGTAATGTCATAAACTACTTCGCGGCCATTAAACTTTACCGTCACTTTAGAACCAACCCTTACTTCACCGCCGTTAATAGTTTTCCCATTTTCTTCTTCAATAATCTTGGCAGTTTTTAAGATCGCCTCAATTTCTTCCACCCGACCTTCAATAAACGCCTGACGGGTTTTGGCTTCTTGATATTCCGCATTTTCAGACAAATCACCAAATTCCCGCGCTTCGCGGATTTTTTGAGTCACCTCAACTCTCTGATGCTGAAGCTCAACCATCTCCTCTTGCAGCTTGGCCAAACCTTCTCGCGACAGATAAAGTTCTTGTACGTCCATCATCTTATAAATTTATTGCGCCCACCCTTCCTAGGGCAGGCACAAGTTGAATTATAGGGGAACCTTCGTTTGTGTCAATATGGGTGAAAAATCAGCTATAGGCCTGTCATTTTTTGGCTAAATTCAGCAAGTTCCCCAGCAGACTAATTACCGTCATCGGACCAACCCCACCGGGTACTGGAGTAATATAGTCTGCCTTTTTTGCTACCGTAACAAAATCACAGTCGCCTTTCAACTTGCCTTTTACTTGGCTCACACCAGCGTCCACCACTACTGCTCCAGTCTTAATTTGTGAACCCTTAATCAAACCAGCCCGACCCACCGCCGTAATCACAATATCAGCCTGCTTCAGCTCCGCCCAATTTTTGGCACCTTTTTGTAACACCACTACTGGATTACCAGCTCTGACAAAATGCAAACTCAATGGCAAATTTAACAAACGAGTAAATCCCACCAAACCAATCCGCTTGTCTCGCCAGTCGATTTTATACTCCTTCAATAACGCCAAAATTCCCGCGGCAGTAGCTGGTAATACTTTACCCGACAAAATATTCTCATCCGTTAAACCATCAACATCTTTTTCCGGCACAACCGCGTTAACGATCACATCTGTGTCCAAACCTTTTGGCAAGGGCAACTGAACGATTATCCCAGCAATTCTTTTGTCATCATTCAGCTGATGAATTTTTGCTATCACCACTTTTGTCGAACTACTCGCCGGCAATTTGACTAATTCAAACTTCACTCCCAGCTTTTCTGCCAACTCTTTTTTCTTTTTCAGATATAACACCGATGCCGGATTATCCCCCACCAATACTGCCACCAATTTTCCGACATTTTTAAATTTGCCCGCCGATCTGCGAGCCATTTTATCCGCCAACCTCCTTCCATCTAATAGAATAGTCATAAATCTCACCAATCTAACCAATTTTCCCAATCTCACCAATCAAACAGAGACAACATTAATGTATTTTCTTTTTATCGTAGCCAGAATTCTTGTAATCTCATCAGATTCAATTGCCAAGGGCTGAAGCTCACCATGTCTGGATAATAATAGCCCAATCCAGTATCGAGACTCTTTCGCCTCTTTTAATGCGATCGCTAAGCGATTAATAAAATCTTTTTTAGACACCGATTCACTTGCCTCCATCATATTCGCCCCCACAGAAGTCGCCGATCTCACCAACTGAATAACCATTACTCGATCAATATAATCAGGCCTCATCCCACGTAATATTCCAACTGCCATTTCGGAAAATTTGACACAACGAACATAAATATCTTTATCTAATTCCCCCATAGAAATCCTTCCTCATTCCCATTGGTAAGATTGTTTAAACTCTGCTTCCCCATTGGTGAGATTGGTTAGATTGGGAAAATTGGTGAGATTTTATTTATACTGCCTTAAACCAATGCACAATATCACGATAAGTTACCGCGAAAATAAATGCCAACAATAGCAAGAAACCCAAACTATGGATCCCATTCTCCCACTGCCTACTGATTTTCTTTCCTCCTCGCGAAATCTCTAAAATCAAAAATACTAGCCGTCCGCCGTCTAGTGCTGGGAACGGTACGATATTGATCACTCCCAAATTAACACTCAAAAAGATAATTAACTGTAATGTGTACATCCAACCTAGCTTTACCGCCTCACCGGTAATCTTGGCAATTCCTACTGGTCCTGTTACCGCCTCTTGAATTGAAGCCGTCGTAAACAATTGCACAATTACCCCCACCAATACTGCCACGATCTGCTTGAACATCAGTAATAAATCAACCAACGCCACGTATGGTACTTGCCACCAGACATACGAAACTCGACTTAATACCTCATCGACCAATACGCCGATCATCCGCCGATCATCTGATAACTTCGTCGGTACTGCCAAAGCCACCTCTTCACCCTCACGATCAATTACCAATTTGGCTGTATTGCTGCTATTGGTTTCTGTCTGCAATTCCGTCGATGTCGCGATCGCCTTGCCATTAATACTGACAATAATATCGCCACTCTTCACACCCGCTTGTTCTGCTGGTGAATCCTTCACCAGATCCAACACCACTACCCTAGAATCAAATTCGCTACCAGAAAATTGTTCCAAATCTGCCACGATTGGTGCCATTCCCAACCAAAACCCGATCATCAATAACACATACGCTAACAAAAAATTCATCAACACCCCGCCGGTAATTACCAGCATGCGTTGACCATAGCTCTTGTGCGGCAAGGCATCCTTTTCTCGCCCATGCTCACCATCTTCGCCTTTCAGTCGGACAAACCCGCCAAATGGAATTAAATTAATTGACCAAATCGTTCCTCCGCGACGCTTGCCCCAAATCCTCGGTGGCAAACCCAATCCGAATTCTTCTATCTTTACTCCCGCTCTCCGTGCCGCAAAATAATGCCCACATTCGTGCACCAGCACCAATAGGCTAAAAATTAAAACAAAAACAATGATAGTAATGAAAGTCATCTTGAGCTAATTAAAAGTTAAAAGTGAATAGTGAAAAGTTGAGGTGTCGCAAGCGACGATTTGTTTATAGTAAGTAATTTCCTTAACTGTTCACCATTAACCATTAACTGTTCACTCTTTTTTATAGTAAGTAATCTCCTTAACTGTTCACTATTAACTATTAACTCTTTTTACCTATTTTCCGTATCTCCGCTCCCTCCCAGCATACCATTCTAGCGCTTTATTAAATTCTTCCCTGGAAAAATCCGGCAAATAAACATCTGGGAAATAAAATTCAGTGTAGGCTTGCTGCCATAACAAAAAATTGCTCACTCGATGCTCGCCACCAGTCCGAATCATCAAATCAGGATCGGGCATCCCCGCAGAATATAAATTCTCGGCCACTGCTGTTTCGTCAATTGCTTCAGCCGCCATTCCCCTACTAACGATCTTTTTTATTGCTCGAATTATTTCTGCTCGCCCGCCATAATCCAAGCAAACATTCCAGACCAAACCAGTATTGCTAGTAGTCTTTTCCAACATCTCTCTAACGCTCTGCTGCATACCTGCTGGAAACTTTTCTAATTGACCGAATAAATTAACTTTGACATTTTTCTCGACCAATTGCGGCAAATATTTCCTAAAACCTTGTTGAAAAACAATATTAAACAAGTAATCCAGTTCTTCCGGTATCCGATCCCAATTCTCTGTCGAAAAAGCATATGTCGTCAGATATTTCACTCCTGCTTCGCTACACCATTGAACCACATCAAAAACCGCATCCAGCCCTCGCAGATGTCCTTCCAGCGTTGGTAACCCTTGAGCTTTCGCCCACCGTCGATTACCATCCAGCACAAACGAAATATGTTGAGGAATCTGTGTGTTCACTTGTAGTCTTAATCAGACAGACCAGAAGTCGCCACAGGCGACCACCACAACTCTTCACTATTCACTATTAACTTTTCACTATCTTCACACTGTTTTAATCTCGGTTTCTTTTTGCTTCAATAGATCATCAATTTGAGCAACTACGGCATCAATTTTTTCTTGCACTTGTTTCTCTAATCTGGCCTGCTCATCTTCACCAATTAATTTTTCTTTTACCTGTCCGGCAATCTTGTCCATCACATCCCGTCGTAGATTCCGTACTGACACCTTCGCATTTTCTGCCTTGCCGGAAGCGATCTTCGCTAGTTCACTCCGTCGTTCTTCTGACAATGGCGGAACATTAATTCTCACCATTGTTCCGTCATTCATGGGATTCAAACCTAAATCAGATTCTTGGATCGCCTTTTCGATCCCCGCCAAACTGCTCTTGTCCCACGGCTGAATAGCAATTGAACGCGCATCCGGTATCATCACGCTAGCGATTTGCTTAATTGTCATCTTGCTGCCATAGACATCCACCGACAGATTTTCTACTAGTCCAGCGCTTGCCCGACCAGTTCGAACACTATTCAGATCCTCCCGAAATATTTCCAGACTTTGATCTAATTTATTTTTTAGTTCCTCTAACATAGTCTTTTTGCTCTTCTTTATAGATCCTCCATAGTTCTGCTGCCCAGCAGAACGAAGGAGGACTACCTTAACTTTTCACTTTTAACTTTTAACTTTTCACTATCCTACACTGCCCAGCTCCATCCGCACAAACCGACCGATCTTAATGTTTTCCTTAAAGAAAGCAATTTGCTCATTCAGCAAATCTTCTACCGTCTTGCTGGAATCTTTGACGAACGACTGATTTAACAACACCGCTTCTTTCAAATAGGTCTGTTTATCATCTTGAGCTGATAGTTCATCTGCTGGCACATCTGCCTCCAAAACATATTTCGGGTTCATACCGGCAATATGTACCGCTAAATCTCTGGCAAACGCCACAAACCTTTCATCTCTTGCCACAAAATCGGTTTCCACCATCACTTCTACCAATACCCCAATTTTGCTGCCAGCATGAATATAAGACGCCACCACTCCATTGGCGGCTACCCTCTCGGCTTTCTTGGCGGCAATCGAAGCCCCACGCGCTTTTAAGATCTCTACCGCTTTATCATAGTCTCCACTAGCCTCCACCAACGCCTGCTTCGCCTCCATCATGCCGGAACCAGTTAAGTCTCTTAATTGTTTAACTAAATCAGCTTTAATTTCCATTTGTCCCCTCCTCTACTTTAACTGCTAGTTCTTCTTCCCCGCCAGCCTTTTCACTATCGTCTGTTGGCTGATCGCCGGTGGCTAGCGGCCGATCGCTCACCATACAAGCTTCCGCCACTAATTCAGCCACATAACTAATCGCTTTTTTCGCATCATCATTAGACGGGATCGGATAATCAATCAAGCTAGGATCAGAATTAGTATCCACCATTGCGATTACCGGCAGCTTCAGTTTTTTTGCCTCCCGTACCGCAATGGCATCCTGTAATGTACTCACTACAAAGATTGCCGCTGGCAAATTGCGCATTTCTCTCAAACCGCCCAAGCTGAACTGCAAAGTCTTGTAAACTTTGTCCAATTCTGCCCGTTCTTTTTTGGTCATGTCATCAAAATTATTTTTGGCAAAGCGGTCATCAATTTCCCGCATATATTTCAATCGCTTCTTCAGCGTATCGAAATTGGTTAATAGCCCGCCCATCCACCGCTCGTCAACGTATGGCATCCCACAAGCTTCTGCCGCCTGCTTAATAATCGGACCAGCTTGTTTCTTTGTCCCAACAAAAATAATCTGCTTACCCTCTGTCGCCAGCTCATGCGCAAATTCCAGCGCCGATGTCAGTAGTGGCAAAGTTTTTGTCAGATCAATTAAATGAATGCCATCTCTGGCCTCAAAAATATACGAATCCATCTTCGGGTTACGCCGAAAAGTCTGATGCCCAAAGTGCATCCCCGCTTCCATCATCGCTTCGATCGAAATCTTCTGCTTCATACCTAATTCTCCTTTTATTCCTCCCCGCGCCATTTTAATGTCTCGTCTTGAGCTGATTAGCTAGTGATCAGCAGGAGCAGACGATTTTTACTCGCACCTAAACTGGCAAGAGTAAAAACGGCGGGGTGTGTTGATATACAGTCGGCATCTTAACCGACTCCGGACCATAAGTCAACACCGTCCACATCATTTATAACCCCCTAATCTGGTCTTGTAAGCGGTGGCTATTGACGTGAGTCAGATACCCCAGATACGACTGATACCTATTTTCAAGATTGTCATCCTCTCTATCAATAGATCTTTGGAGATTCTTGAACATCCGCTTCACCGTCTTTTTTCTAGGCAAACTATAGTGTGGTAACGCCACATACCCGACATAATCTATACCCCAATTGAGCTTTCTCAAGGAAATCTTGTCTGGATGAAGAATGAGCTTGAGACGAGTTTTAAGGAACTGGTTTACCTCAACTAGATAACCCATCAGCTCGTCTGGGTTATTAGCCAAGAAAACGAAATCATCGGCATACCGCAAATAATGTTCGGCTTTCAATCGATGCTTCACGAACTTGTCCAATGGGTCCATATAGATATTAGCGAATAGTTGAGAAGTTAAGTTGCCCAGCGGCATTCCTTTGCCATGAGAGTGTTCAAAGCTGTGGATAATATTCTCTAACAAACTAAATAGCTTCTCGTCGGTGATTCTTTCCCGGAGCAAACCGATCAGAATATCATGGTCGATGCTATCGAAAAACTTGCGAATATCGCACTTGAGAGCGAAGCACGGTCGGATGCAATTTTTACTAATTGAACGAGTCATCTGACATAGCCGAGCGAATGCTTTATGTGTCCCTTTCTCATTCCGACAAGAATAGCTGTCAAAACTAAAACTCATATCCCATTTAGGATACAAGACCCGATAGATAGCCCTGTGTAACAACCTATCCCTAACAGCCGCCTTACTGATTGTTCTTATTTTAGGATCAACGATCTGAAATTGACGGTATCTGGTATGCTTATATGTTCCACTCGTCAGATCTCGTTGTAACTGAAATAGGTTATTTTCTAATGTATATTCAAATATTCGCAGGTCTGTCTTGTTTCGCTTGCCTTTTCGAAACTCATGCCAAGCTGCCAACAGGTTGTCGATGCGGATAACTTCATCAAAAACTCTCTCATGGAAAAAAATTCTTTTAACGCCCCCCCCCGCACGGATTTGACGAAATCCTGATTGTTTCTCGGTTGTACGGATTTTACAAAGCTTTGCATGATGCTTTGCTGAAATTCCCGAAGGTTGAACGATATAGTTTGGGACAAACTGCACAGAATGCCACTCTCGGATTGATCGAATTGTTGATTTCCGCTAGTAAAACAAGTCAACCACAACGAAAATCCGACTGTTTGACATTAGCCAACACAAAACTAGAAATGATCAAACTGTTCTTGCGCTTGTCCAAAGACGTGAACGCGCTAACAGATAGAAGATATCTTGAGCTCCAATCCATCCTCCAAGAGGTCGGCAAAATGCTCGGAGGATGGATCAGATCTGTTAAGCGGTAGCAGAGGGTACTACCGGGCAACGGCGCCATAGTTCCAATTGCGATTCGAGCGGTTGTCGTAGTTGACGTTCAGACCATCGTCAGTATTGAATTCGACATTCAGCGAGTTGTCAGCGTCGTGCGATATAGCCCCTGTCTCATCCGTGTCACCGCCGAGGATATAGTATCTATCGGCTGTATTTTATTTGCGTCTTGTATAAACGCGTCGAAGACGGAGCAAGAAGTTCTCTCTGCTAGTTAGCTCTCCCAACCGCTCAAATTAAACGGTTGGCTCTGGCTGTCCAGATGAGAGGAAACGATGAACAGAGACAGAGCGTCTCTGCTGCACTACCATTTCATCAATATTATACAAAAATGCCCTGCTTCCCGTGAGAAGCAGGGCAGGCCCAAGGGCCAAATCACAAATTGATAAAAGGTCCAGGGGTTCAAGGCACGAGGGGCTTGAACTTC
The DNA here is from genome assembly GCA_041649135.1 of Patescibacteria group bacterium. Classification (GTDB taxonomy): domain Bacteria; phylum Patescibacteriota; class Kazan-3B-28; order Kazan-3B-28; family Kazan-3B-28; genus JAKLDB01. The sequence continues at coordinate 324,153 of JBAZNQ010000001.1, forward strand.
CGGGCAACGGCGCCATAGCCCCAATAGCGATCCGAGCGGTCGCCGTAGCCGACGCGCAGACCACCGTCAGTACTGAATCCGACACTCAGCGAGTCGGCAGCGCCGCGCGCATACGAGTTGCGACACCTGATCCAGCCACCCATAAAGAGGACCCGACCGAAGGCCATAAAGTGACGGATCATCAGGTAAAGGGCTTCCTCCGCTGATGTTAGACCATCGCCGCCTTGCTCGATCGCCCACGTATTATGTTCGTCGGCGTTGAGGTTGAAGGGCCGATGTTCTGCATCCGTCGAGTTCATGATCGCCGAGAGGTCGCACTCGATCGTGCCCGCTTCGGTGACCAGCTCTTCGCCATCGCAGTTCGGTGACGAATTAATCTTCATCCCAATCTTACGCGCCAGCCCGATGAGATGGGTGCGGTTCAGCCCACCCGGAATAAAGTAGTGATTTATGCCAGAGTCGCCTCGCAGAGCGCGGCGCACTTCATCCGGTATGCCACCATCTTCTTCGGCGAGCCCGAGCCGGATTAAGGCCTGGGCTTCGCGCTCGAGCCACTCCTGCGGGGTAATCTCGTTAACCACCAACTTACCGGTCATAGCGAGCCACACTTGGTGACGGTAGACCGGGTCGTCGATGATCCGCTGGAAACAGCGGAGGACAGTTTCGAGGTTATCGCCAGATAGTGTCACTAGACGCTTGACGGCCTCCCCGAGGATAAACAGCGAATTCATGATGAAGTTCACGGATGACATATCCGTACACCTCGCTCATTGTAAAGTTGCTGGTGGGTGTCGTCAACTAGGGTTAACGCCTGAAAATCACAGGTCCACCATACACCGCCAAGATAACAGAAAAAACCACCTGAAGTCAAGTGATTTTCTACTCTGGAAGCAACTTTTTCTACATACCCAAGACCCCCTAATTATCCAAACCCGACTGATCAGATTGTTGGGGTTGGTTAGACCCGCCTCCCCATTGGTCAGATTGTCGAGATTGATTAGATTGGTGCAGATTGGTTAGATTGTCTGGCAATTCTCCCCACAACCCAACCCCAGGTTCTACTAGCGGCCGGTTTTCCGAAGTCATCGGTATAGCTTGCATCGGATTGACTGGCCAGACTGCCTGCCCACTTTGGTTATTGGTCATTGGATATTGGATATTATCCCGCCGGCGGCGGGATCCAAACCACTTTCCCATCGCATCAAACCAAACATACAGGATCGGAGTGGTCACAAATGACAAGAAACCAGACACGATAATCCCAAAGACAATGACCGTCGCCAACCCTCTCCAGAATGGCGAGAATAGTGCCAACGGCATTAATCCGGCAAAGATAGTCATCTTAGTTAGCAAGATCGGTTTAAACCGAACTGTGATCGAAGTGGCAATTGCCTCTTGTGCGCTCATCCCCTTCGCTCGCATTTGATTCGCAAAATCAATGATCAGAATTGTAACGTTTACTACGATCCCCGCCATCGCTACCACCCCCAATAATTCCAAGAAGCCTAATTGACCAGTCGCAATTGCTACGGCTGGGAATACTCCAATAAAACCTAATGGCACAGCAAATAAAATAATTATTGGCGACAAGATTGATCTAAAGAAGCCAACCAGAATTATGTAAATCAGGAATAAGGCAATAATTAACGCAATGAACAGCTGGCCGAATGATTCCGTTATTGCCCCCGCTACCCCTTCCGTTTCCGTTGCGCTTTCGGCATCCAGCCCTAAAGCGTCTAATTTATCATCATCCAAATATTTGGTTAGCTCCGACTGTACCTTTAATGGGTCAGTCTCACTATCTACTTTTGCTCTGATCGTCACATATCGTTTGCCATCCAATCTTTCAATGCTCTGCGCTGCTTGTGCTTCAGTTCCGGTAATTAAATTATCAACCGTTGGGACACTAATTACTCCGGTCATGGTACTACCGACCGCAGTTGATACCGGCAATTGTTTAATTTCATCCAGACTATCGATCGTCTTATCCATCTTGGTGATGACCTTATACACCTCGTCATCTAGTTTCAGATTTATCACCTCCGTCTCGTCTAGCTGATTCTTAACCACATTCGCCAAAGCTAACGGATTCAAGTTCATTAAATTATTAGTGTCCAAGACTAATGCCGTTCCGCTACTCTTGTCATCAACCTTCAATGAGTTTTCTGTTTTGGTCACACCATCTTGAGTTTTCAAAAATTCCTCCACATCATTGGCTGCTTTTTGTAGTTTGTCTAAATCTTGATCAAACAACCGGATGCTCACCGGATACGCCTCCTGTGGTGGAGCTGATTCGTCCATCGTCGCTACTACTTCTGCGCCCTGTAACCCACCAAAGTAATCATTCGCATCCTCCACTAATTTAGCGGCCGTTCTTAAATCTTCGTCCTGACGTTCTACCATTGGGAACAGTTCCGCCACCATCACGAAGGAATTCCCCGTCTGTTCATAAACCGCAAATTTACTTACTTCTTTCTGCTTTGACAAATACTGCTGGACCGGGTCAATAACTTTTATCGCTTTATCAAATGCCCACCGGTCGCTCAACGTACCAGTTATCATCACCATGTCGGCATCGCCAGTCGAAGCAAACTGCACAACCTTAACTTGCTCTGTGGCGATAAATGCTCCCCCAATTGCTATTGGCGCAATAATTGCCGCCAGAATGATCAAGCCTCTCGCTACTTGTTTGCCAACCCCATTCCCCAACAAATTGGTTACTAATCGCCCAATCCATTTTGAGACTGCCCAAACCCCAACCAATTCCGACTTACCATCTGCCTGCGATTGAACTTTTTTGCTTGGCTTCAACCAATTAGCGCCAACCGGCAAGAAAAATAAAGTCGGTACGATAAAGGACGACACCACTGCCGGAATAACTGTCTGGGGAATATATTGGATGATTTGTCCAAAAAATCCCGACACCACTCCGAATGGAATAAATACCACAAAATTAGCGATAGCTGACAAGAGCACCCCCAATCCTACTGCGTTAAAAGTTTTGATTGCCGCCTCTTTACCGGAATAGCCTTGTTCCCGATATCGTTGCATCGCCTCCAAAAACACGATCGTCGGGTCAACTACCAGCCCGACCACCAAGATCATTGAAAACAATACGATCGTATTAATTGAAATCCCCGCTAGCTTCAAATAAGCAGTCGTCATCCCGAGCGCTAACGGGATCGATAATCCAGCCAAGACTGCTACTCGCCAGTTCACAAAGATCAGCAAGAACAGCACCACCAAAGTAATCCCGCCGAACAGATAACCGATCACCCCCAACGATCCTAATGCCTCTATATTGCCGCCGATAATACTCTTCTTGATCTCCGATAATTGATCACCAGTATATTTGGCTACGTCATACACTTTGATGATCCTGACATTGCCAGACAATCGCGAATCGTCTTCCAGTTCCGCATATTTATCGTCCAACCGTTCGCCTAAAGCTAACACGTCTTCGTTGGTCTCTGCCATTACCCAAAGCACAACCGCTCGGTCAATCCGCATCCCGCCCGCATCTTCGATTGCTTCATCACCATCATTCTCTCTGGAACCAACTCGATTGTAGTAATCGTTGTTATTAATCGTCTGTTTAATCGTCGCAATATCTTTCAATCTGACATTTGGGCCGATCAACATATTCTCTAACTCACTTATTTCGGTCAGCGGCCGTTTGACGCTTAGAGAGTACTTATCTTGTTGTTCATCATAAAAAGATCCCAACGGCATCTCAAATTGAGCCGCTTTCAGTAGCGCCTCAACCTGTGTCCGCTGGATTCCCATTTGGGAGAGCTTCGCACTATCAAACGTAATTTCGATCTCTGGCGTTAACGGATTGCTGATCTTAACTTCTTTTACCCCCTTAACTGTCTCCAGCTCATCAACGATAATTTTTGCTTTTTCATACAATTCCCAATCCGCTCCACTATTTGAGTTATCCAAAGTTACCGCCAACATGACTGTCGGGCCCATCACATCAATTTCTTTTGCTTTTGGTTTATCAACGCCTTCTGGCAATTCCACACCGGCTAACTTCCCTTCCAAGTCCTGCATCGCACTTGTCATCTCGGTCTTGTCATCAAATGTCACCGTCATTACCGCAAATGAATCGTTGGCTGCTGCCGTATACTCATCTACCGATTTAACTTCGGCAATTGCCCGCTCAATCGGTTTGACGATCTTGTCTTCCACTTGCAAGGCCGATGCTCCCGGATACGTTGCCGTGATCACCGCCATATTCAAATTCATACTGGGGAAACCCTGTGGCTGGAAGAAATAAAACGATACCGAACCAGCGATCACCACAAATACAAACAACAAAGCCACGATCTGCCCGTTGTTGAAAATCAGATTTATGAATTTTCGCCCAAAACTTCTATCGCCCATCGAATTTGTCCCGTTAGAGTCAGTATGCTCGGCTACCAAGCCGCTTAACCACCCACAAGACCATTCTCCCCCGAGAACCATGCCCCATTAGGAGTAAAAACTCCAACGGGATACTCTCGTTAGAGTACCCAAAAACTCGCCTCCAGTCAAGGAAAGCCCAACCGCTTGGTTATTGGTTATTGGATACCGTAGGTCCTTCCGTAGCTTTAGCGGAGAAAGAGGGAGAATTGGATATTACGGCACAGTCGCCTTTAAAAACCCAACTGCCTTGGTGATCGGATATTGATTATTGAATATTACGGCAAAGGTCCATGCTTCGCTCTTCAAGCTTCGCAGGACAGTCTTCGCTTTTTATAGTTGGCAAAACCAGGCGTAGCTACTAAAGATAGCGAAGACTGGTGGACCCGGGTGGGATCGAACCACCGACCTTTCCGATGTGAACGGAACGCTCTACCACTGAGCCACGAGTCCTTACTTTTATCATAACCAACTGCGTAGTCCGCCAAAGCGATATCTATACGCCAAGAGGCTAATGACCTATTTGGCGTGAGATCGAGCGATCGCGATCCTTCCATAGCTTTAGCGAAGGAGGACGGCGGAAGCTAATCGCCCACAAAATAATTTTACCCTTCCTAGCCCCTAACCCCCAAACCCTAAATGCTAGATACTAGATGCTAGATACTAGCCAGTACTATATAATGAAAAGGAATTTTGTAAATCTCTATGGTTGAAGATATGTTTGACTCCGTTGAAGACGGAGGCCATAAATCATCTGGTCGTTCATCACGCCAACGTATTCCCCAACGGAGTATGTGGTTGACTGTCGTAGTCGCTGGAGCGCTGTTTATTTATGATGTTTTCAAAACCGTTGCCACCGTCTTGGGTGTAGCGTTTATGATTCGGTTCTTCTTAATTCAGCCTTTCTACGTTTCCGGCCCATCAATGGAACCAAATTTCCATAATAACGAATACATCATCGTTGATCAGGTTACTTATCGTTTCCGCCAACCACATCGCGGTGATGTGATCGTTTTCAAGTGGCCGCAAAACATTTCCGTCTCTTTCATTAAGCGAGTCATCGCCACACCCGGCGAAACCGTCGAAGTCCGCGATGGTCAAATCTACATTTACAACAAAACCTATCCCAATGGCGTTCTGCTTCAAGAACCCTACATCGACGTTAGTACCTCTACTGATGTCAAACGTACTCTAAGCGAAGATGAGTACTTTGTCATGGGCGACAATCGCAGCAATAGTTCCGACTCACGCATGTGGGGCCCTGTACCCCGTCACCTCATTACCGGTAAAGTCTGGGTAGTCATTTACCCATTCGAAGATTTTCACACCATCCCGCATCCCGCCTACAGTAAGGGACTATAAAACAGTTAAAAGTTAATAATTAATAGTTAAAAATGGCAATTGACGATAACCCCATCTACAACCGTAGCTGTGACTTTGCAAAAGCAACCATTGCCATATTACGAACAATCCATCAGGACCCGATTACTCGACCGCTTATTAGTCAACTCGTTAGATCATCTACCTCGATTGGCGCAAATTTGAGTGAAGCTACCTTTGGAACAAGTCGAAAAGACTTTATTAGCAAAGTCACCATTGCCCTCAAAGAAGCGCACGAAAGTCTATACTGGTTAGACTTGCTGGAATCCTCCAATTACATAGACACGTCGCAGGCTAACCAGTTGAAGAATGAAGCACGAGAGATTAGAAAAATCTTGGCTACTATCAAATTAAAAACTGCCGAAAAGGCAGTTCCCTAAATTTTTCACTTTTCACTCTTAACTTTTAACTTAGAATTCGTGTAATACGAATTCTTAATTTATTCTGCCGATGACCTTGAGTCTTATGGTATCTTTTGCGACGCTTCATCTTAAATACGATCACCTTCGGGTCTCTGGTCTCGGCCATTACTTCAGCTTCCACGGTTGCCTTCTCTAATACCGGCATCCCGACTTGGGTCGTTTTACCATCATCTACCAGTAATACTTCCTCAAACTTCAAGGGCGTTTTGGCACCCTCAATTCGCTCAATATCCAAAGTATCGCCTTCGGAGACGAGATACTGCTTTCCACCAGTTTTGATTACTGCTTGAACCATAGCTTGAAAACTAACATATACCAACCAATTTAGTCAATTATTTACCTCGTCATTCTGGGGAGCAAGACGACGCCAGAATCGTAGAAAATAATGTCCATAAGATTCCGGACAAGCCAGAATGACGCAAAATAGGGATGGCTCTTACGATAAGGTCAGATGAACACCTTCCTTGATCCCAGCCATTTCCGCTTCACCAGCCGCCAGTTCCAACACATATCTTGCCGGCTCATCATTCACATAAGTCGACAATTCAGCTTGGTCATCTTTTGGCGGCTGAACTTGAGTAGCCAGATAGACTACCTTGCCCTGTTCGTCCAACCAGACTATGTCCAATGGGATTTGCATCCCCTTCATCCACATTGAATGATTTCCCGATTGATCAAATACAAACAACATTCCAGAACCACTATTGATCTGTTCCACTCCCGCTAAGCCCTGATTGCGCTGGGCTTCGGTTTCCGCCACCTGTACTGCCAAGGTTGTACCATTCGGTAAAACTACTCGCCGAGTGTTTTCGGTTGTTGTCGTTGTTAAAATTTGCTGATTTGAAGTTTTCGTCATCAAGCTATAAACCGTCGGCTGTTTTGCAAAACCATATACTGCCATCAGCGTTAATGCAAAAAATCCTAAAATAAAATTTGATACAAGACGGTTCATTCCAAAAATTCTAAATTCTAATCTCTAAATCCTAAACAAATCCCAAATTCCTCTGAAAATTCTAAACTCGAAACTCTAAATTCTAAACAAATTCTAAATTCTAATGCTTCAAACGTTTCCTGTGTCATTCCCACCCTCTTCTTTGTCATTCCCGCGTAGGCGGGAATCCAGCCAAGAACAAAAACATTTTTTCTTTTTTCTGTCCCTGGCCGCGACCGCAGGCAGGCTGGATGCGGTCGCCACGGCGACCTTACCAGAATGACGGTCTTTTGTTTCGGTAATTGTTATTTCGAGCTTGTTTAGTATTTCTGATTTCGGATTTCGTGTTTTTATTTCTGGATACTAGATGCTAGATACTAGATACTGAATTGTGTTTCGGATTTTGTGCTTATGGTTTGTCACTTAGTGCTACTCTCAACTCTACCACAAACCCATTGATCTTGTGTTCTTCGCCGTCCTCCTCAAGCATCACATCTGCCAATACTTCAGTTTTTATATAATCGCCAAACTGTTCAAAAGTCTGTTTGATTTCTGGCGCATCAGATTTCCAAGTCAATTTGATCCTGTCAGTAATCTCCAACCCGCCATTCTTACGTAATACTTGCACCGCTCGCACGATCTCACGAGCATTACCTTCTAATGCCAATTCTGGAGTAATTGTCGCATCAAGCTTATCTTCTACCCCGCCCAATTCAATTTTCTTCACATTCAATTCCTCCTTCAGAATCTCCAGCACTTCTGCCGATAAATCTTTAGCTTTAACTGTAAAACTAGCCAACGGCTGACGTACTTTAACCCCCGCTTGTTCGCGTTGATTTAAACCAACTTCAATTAGCTCCCGCACTATCTTCATACCCTCTAATACCTTTTGATCGGCTTGGGCAGAGCCCTGCGTAGCCTTGGCGAAGAAGGGCCAATCGGCTAAATGCACCGACGCCACATCGGCCTCGGTCTTTAAGTTCAAATAAATTGCTTCACTCAAGAACGGCATAAATGGTGCCAACATTTTTACAAAGTCTTTCAACACGGTATACAACACAACATAAGCTTGGTTTTTATCGATGTCATTCTCCCCCTTTCCGCCGTCGCCAAGACTATGGCGGACTGTCCGCCAGAACCGCCGCCGACTCCGCCTAACATACCAGTTGGACAGATCATCCATGAAGCTCTCCATCGCAAGACACGCCTGCATGGCATCATATTCGTCCAAAGCTTTCGATACCGTTTCTACCAGCTGGTTTCGTCTTGCCCAAATCCACTGATCCAACACATTCTTTGGTTCTAGCTTCATTTTTTCATCCGGCACAAACCCATCAATATTCGCATAAGTTACAAAGAACGAATAAGTGTTCCATAAAGTCAGCATCAGCCGTCGGATAACTTGTTTCACCCCCTCTTCGTCAAAGTTTTTCGGCAAACCGATCTGGTTAATTGTCATCAAATACCACCTCACCGCATCGGAACCATAATTTTCAAACAAAGACTGCGGCTCTACCACATTACCTTTGGATTTGCTCATCTTTTTGCCGTTTTTATCCAAGACATGACCATTCACTACCACATTTTTGTACGGCGCTGCTTTACCAAGCAAAGTTGCTATTGCTAACAAGGTATAAAACCACCCGCGAGTTTGATCAACTCCCTCGGCAATAAAATCGGCTGGGAAGGATAGTTCCTTATCGATTCTCTCCTTATTTTCAAATGGATAATGCCATTGGGCATATGGCATCGCACCAGAATCAAACCACACATCCAACACTTCTGAAACTCTGTGATATTCTTTGCCATCTTTTACCAAAACAATTTCATCCACAAACGGCTTATGCGGATCCCATGTTGTTTTGCTGTCATTGCGAGAAGACGCAGCCGACGAAGCAATCTTTGTCGGATCTTTCGCCAACTTCCTTAATTCTTCAAACGAGCCAATACAAATCGGCTTTTCTCCTTCTGCCACCCAAAACGGCAACGGCGTCCCCCAATATCGCTCTCTAGAAATCCCCCAATCTTTAATATCTTTTAACCATTCTCCAAATCGGCCATCCTTCAAATGCGACGGCACCCAATTTACGGATTTGTTATTAGCCAACAATTCTTCTTGAACTGCTGTTACTTTGATAAACCAAGAATCCGCTGCGTAATACATCAATGGTGTATCGCACCGCCAGCAGAATGGATAATCATGCGTATACTTCTCTTCTTTAAAGAAACCCCCCTTACCCTCCGACGCGCCCTCCTTCAGCACCGCAATAATCTCCTGTTCCAGCTCTTTATCTTTCTCACCTACCTTCATAATTGAGCGCCCCGCCCACGGTTTTACACTCGGAGCAAAAACGCCATTTGGTAACACCGTATGGACCATTGGTAAATCAAATTTTTTGCCTAGCTGGTAGTCATCTTCTCCATACATCGGCGCAATATGCACCACTCCCGTCCCATCCTCCGTTGTCACAAAATCGGCTGGATAAACTTTAAACGCATTCTGATAGTTCTTAGCATCTTTCGGAATTGCCTCTGGGAAAAGCGGTTCATACTCTAAACCGACCAAATCTTTGCCTTTGTATCTTTCAACAACCTCAACATCTTCGTCACCAAAAATTTTATTAATCAATTCCTCCGCCAAAATATATAAATCCCCTTCCTGAACTTTTAACTTTTCACTTTTAACTTTTAACTTACAGTAGGAAATTTCATTTCCTACTGCTAATACCACATTCCCCGGCAAAGTCCACGGTGTTGTCGTCCAAACCAAGATATATGTATTGTCGCTTGCGACACCATCACTTTTCACTTTTAACTTTTCACTTTTAACTCGAAACTTCACGAATAGTGAAGTTTCGTTTACTTCTTTATACCCCTGTGCCACTTCATGACTCGCCAGCGCCGTTTCACACCGAGGACATCTTGGCCCCACCCGATAGCCTTGATAAATCAAACCCTTATCCCAAATCTGCTTTAATGCCCACCAGACTGATTCAATGTATTTTGAATCATAAGTAATATACGGGTCATTCATGTCCAACCAATACCCACTCCGACGGGTGAATTGCTCCCACAGTTCTTTGTACTCCCAAACACTTTCCCGTGCTTGTGCATTAAACTTTTCCACTCCGTATTTTTCAATATCAGCCTTATTGGTCAGTCCCAGTTTTTTCTCGACGGCAATTTCCACCGGCAACCCATGCGTATCCCAACCCGCTTTCCGTTCCACTAAAAACCCTCGCATCGTTTTGTAACGCGCATAAATATCTTTTACATACCGACTAACGGCATGATGTAACCCCGGCTTACCATTCGCACTCGGCGGTCCTTCAAAGAATATAAACCTTTCGCTCTTAGCTCTAAGCTCTAAGCTCTTCTGAAATATCTTTTCTTTATCCCAAAACGAAAGAATTTCTTCTTCCTGTTTGGAGAAGTTTACTTTTGGATCAACTTTTTTAAATTTCATCCTTTTTCTCGCTTGCTTTTCTAATTAACGGCCGCCGCCGATCTTCAATCAGATACTTCTTCGTATCCTGATCTAGGTCCACAAATCGATCAGCCGCTGTTTGTAATTTTCCGGAAGCACTTCGCCCAAACGCCACCACTTCCACCTTTTGACCCAAACTCTGCAAATATTCAACTAATGGAACAAAATCGCCATCACCCGACACTATCACTACCACATCCACTTTGGGTGCCAGCTTAATCGTATCCATCGCAATCCCGACATCCCAATCGCCCTTCTTATTCCCGCCGTAAAAAATCTGAAGTTCCTTGGCTTTAACCTCAAAGCCAATATGCTCCAGCGCCTCAAAGAAGTTGCCTTCTTCTGGAATATCTGCAGCAATTACATAAGCAATTGCTCTAATTAAATTCCGATCACCTACCGCCGTTTCGAGTACCGCCTTAAAATTAACCTTCTTTTGGTACATCGCCTTGGCCGAATAGTACATATTCGACACATCAACAAACACCCCTACCCGTTGTTCTCCATATTGGCTCATAAAATATTCAAATCAACTGATATATCCAAATCCCTCCTATTATACCTATCCGCCGGCTTCAGACAAAAAAACAAGCCCACCTTCCCCCAAGGTGGGCTCACATGTTCAGCCGATAGTCCGCAATCAGGAAGCGAGAAGATGCAGCCGCAAGTTCCTCTCGACGGGCAAATGGAACTGCTGAGCCTGACGCTCCGCATCCTCGGCGCCAACAGCTTTTATCGTGCCAAGTACTATCATCATCGCCTTGCGGCGACGGCGACGATGACCAGCCCGACCACTCCGGTGGTGACGATATCGAGTCACCCGCACCTCAAAGAGCTGCGGAGCCACCTCGCTCACGACGACACCATCGTCATAGGCCGTCATCAGGCTCGAGTCGTTGCAGTTCTCCTGCGACGATACCCGCCCCGCCGCCGACAGCTGCCGTCTGCTCCGATTCCTCTGCCAGATCGCCCAAGCGACCATCAGCAGGAGCACGAAAACAACGTAGTAGATGACGTTCAGGTCCATCACAGACCCCCTCCCTCTATGAGATACCTTTACCCTACCAAAAAACCCGCTCCTAGTCAAGACTTTCCTATTTCTGCCCCCTATTCCCATTGAGCAAATTGCGTCCGCCAATAGCAAAATTAACCGGTATGGATAGCGTCTGTTTGAGCCCCGACTTGTTGGGGCGAGTATAGCGTATAGTCCAGAAAGGTTAATTTTGGTTAATTGGCTAGCTATTTGTAATTGGGCGTCCTTTCGGTGCTACCGCGCAAGGACTAAGCAAAGCGGTAGCGAAAAAGAACGGCCGACGTCAGTCGGCCAAAGGTCGTCTGCAAGATAAAAACTAATCTATTTCAAATACCTTTTCACTGGAAGTAGCTCCCGACGTCAGTCGAACCAAAGATCTAGGTACCTCGAATTCCAAAGCCAACAACTCTATGACTGCCTGATTGGCCTTCCCCTTTTCCGGCGCTACCGTCACCCACACCTTAAAACTCCCCTCCCGCAATTTTTCAATTGCATTTCGGGACGCTCTCGTAATCACTTTTACCTTAATTCTCATTTGGTGATTGGGATTTGGTTATTGGTTATTAAATCCCTTACGCCGCCTTTAAACTTGCCCGTGCCAGTTCTATCTCACCCCAATCAATCTCCTGTATTAACTCTCGGTATTCTCCAGAAAAATTCAGAACCACACCGACACTATTTAACAGCCCCCGCGCCGCACTAAAATTATTTTTCACCATATATTGCCTAACTCTATTCAACGCTTCGCGTACATCCGGCGTCACCACTTCCAGCCGCTCCTTCTCTTCTGTCCGTTCGCTCAATTCGTCAATCAGACGTTTAGCTTCCGCCAAACCAGCATCAGCAAACTTTTGTTCAAACTGCTTACGTAGTGAACCAATTTGAATCTTCAATAACAACCGACTGAACATCGCATACCGCCGTTTCTTTTCCTCAATTTCTCTTTTTTTTGCCTTAATAATTTCTTTCCGATCCGACACACTAGCTGTTTCAATTTCATGCGCTACTGCTCGTCGTTGTGCTACTGACAAATATGGCGAGGTGACTACTTCTTCAGACTCATCCGCCTGTTCCTCACCAGACGGCAAACACTTCTCCGCCATAATCCTCACCAAGTTTTCTTTGTATTCAATCTTTTCGCAATCATCAAAGGCAACCATCCAGTCATTTACATCCCCTTCCGTACACCAACCATTATTCCGCGCATAATTCAACATACGCTCCATCTCTGCTCGCAACTCGCGTTCATATTCCAGTAACTCCGAGTCAGTCTCTTCCTGACTAACCGCAACTAATTCCAGTTTTTTATTTTCCATCCTCTTTGTGGTAATTGGTTATTGGATATTGGATATTACCGGTTGCTTACGAGCAACCGGTTGTCGTCCCACATTCCCGACAGGAATAACATGTTCCGTTCCGAATCATGAACGCTCCACAAGTCGGACACGGCGGTGCCGAACTTTCTCTGACATCCCCGTTAGTTTCCATTTTTATTTCTAATGAAGTTTGGACTGGCAACGGTTCTGGCGTCTCCATTTCCTGTTCACTTTTCACACTCTCTGCTCCATCCACATTCGTGATGTCGCTTTGTTCTAACGACCTCGCCACATCCTCACCGATGATCCCCATCATGACTTGTTTTTCGACTGGCAAATAATGCCGACCTATCCATCTAGCAATATAATCCGGAATTGATTTCGCAAACGGAATGTCCATATCATCAGTCGCTCCCCACGGCTCAAATCGCATATTGATCAACGAATCAACTAATGATTCTACCGATTCACCACGTTGTAGCGCTTTCGACAACAATCGCGCTAGTGTATCCATTAACCCCGAGAAAGCGGAACCTTCTCGCGCTGTTTTTAGAAAAATCTCACCCAATCGCCCATCATCATAAAGATTTGCTGTTACATACACCTTATGATCACCCACAATAAAACTATGAGTCAGCCCGTGACGAGTTTTAGGCATATCCCGTTCCTGTAATTTTGGCAATTGCTGAACTTCTGGCAATTTTTCCTCGTCTTTTTTCTTTACCGTCAAAGGCTGTGACGCTTTACAATTGTCCCGATACAACGCCAACGCTTTGATGCCCTTTTTCCATGATTCAACATAAACTTGCTCCACTTCCTCCACCGTCACTTCTTCCGGCATATTCACCGTCTTGCTGATCGCACCCGACAAAAACGGCTGAACCGCCGCCATCATATCGACATGCGCCATTGGTCGGATAAATCTAGTCCCGTTACCGACTTTATTGGCACAATCAAATACCGGCAAATGTTCCGCCCGAACATGTGGTGCTCCCTCAATCGTGCCATTCTCCAAAATATAATCATTAATTTCTTTAGTCTCGGTTGGATTGTATCCCAATTGTTCTAGCGCTGACACCACCGACTGGTTCACAATTGCATATCCGCCGCCGCCAGCCAATTTTTTGTATTTCACCAAAGCAAAGTCCGGTTCAATCCCAGTCGTATCCGCGTCCATCAATGGTCCGATCGTTCCAGTTGGCGCCAGTACCGTTGCCTGCGCATTGCGATAACCGTTTTTCTCACCCATCACCAACGCTTCGTCCCAATCCTGCTTTGCCGCTGCGAATAATTCCGCTGTCAGATTCCGACTATCAATTTGATACGCCGCGTTGCGATGCATTTTAATCACTTCCAACATTGATTCACGATTTTTCAAAAAACCGGAGAATGTCCCAACTCGCCCAGCCATCCGTGCTGATTGAGCGTAAGCTCGGCCGGTCATGATCGCCGTCGCCGCCGCCGCCAATGCCCGACCGCCATCAGAATCATATGGCAAACCCACTCGCATCAAATACGCGCCTAAATTAGCGTAACCCATCCCCAATGGTCGATATTCATGCGAATTTTGAGCGATGGTTCGCCCCGGAAAAGACGAGAAATCAACTAAAATTTCTTGAGCGGCAATCATCACATCAACAGTATGCCGATAAGCTTCAATATCCAGTTGACCGTCCTCGGTCAGATATTTGACCAAATTAATCGAAGCTAAATTACACGCCGAATCATCCAAAAACATGTATTCGCTACATGGATTACTGGCGTTAATTCTGCCGGTTACTTTGCAGGTATGCCATTTATTAATCGTCGTATCATATTGCATCCCCGGATCAGCACACCGCCAAGCTGCTTGAGCGATTTCCCGCATCACTTGTCGCGCCGGTAACGTCCGAATTACTTCACCAGTAGTTACCGCTCGCAAATCCCAATTGCCACCATCCAGATAAGCTTGCATAAACTCATCTGTCACTCTGATAGAATTATTCGAATTCTGTCCACCAACTGTTTGATACGCTTCACCATTGAAATCAGCCGGTAATCCACCCTCAATCAAAATTTTTGCCTTTTCCTCCTCTCGTTCCTTCCAGTGAATGAATTCCATAATTTCCGGATGATCCACATTCATGATCACCATCTTGGCCGCTCGCCGAGTTGTTCCACCTGATTTAGTCGCCCCAGCTCCGGTGTCATAGACTTTCAAAAATGACAACACCCCAGAAGACATCCCTCCCCCTGACAACTTTTCATATTTTGACCTCAACGTCGAAAAGTTAGTACCAGAACCACTGCCATATTTAAACAATTGTGATTCTTTTTTTAACAGATCAAAAATGTCCGACAAATCATCTCTTACCGATTGGATAAAACACGCTGACGCCTGCGGATGTTCATAAGCATTAATCGCCACTTCGATATCATTACTCTCTGGGTTCCAAAACCAATTTTGTGAACTGCCAGTAATTCCATATTCATGGAACAATCCTACGTTAAACCAGACTGGTGAATTAAAGGCCGCTCTTTGTGTTACTAAAATAAACTTCAATTCATCTTCAAAAATATCTGCTTCGTCTGTTGACACCAGATGACCGAGCTTCTCACCAGCCATCCGAATCGTATGCGCCACTCGATGTACCAGCTGGCGGATCGAGGTCTCCATCCCCTCTGGACTGTTCACTCCCCGCTTTCTCAAATATTTATACGCTGCTATCGTCGCCGCAGTCTCCGACCACGATAATGGTACTTCGATCTCCCTGTCTAACAGCATCGAACCATCAGTATCCTTCAGACTGACATGCCGCATCCCCCAATCGATTAATTTAAATACATCGTCCCCTTCCCGTGTAAAATGCCGACTAACCAAACCCTGTGTTGCAACTTTTCCCTCCATAAAGACCTCGCTCCGATTAAGACAATATATATTTGTCGCTCGCTAATCATCAATCACCAAATCACAATATCCAAACAAATTACAATTCTAAACCCCAATTTGTCTTTCTGCTCCTCCCTCCGTCATTCCCGCGAAGGCGGGAATCCATTTCTTCCTGTCATTCTGAACCCTTCAATTCTTCAGGACAGGCTCCGCGAAGAATCTAGTTCCGGTTTACCGGAACGACTATCGTCTAGATCCTTCATTTCATTCAGGATGACAGCACGACTGTTTATTTTGTTTATTGATAATTGACCATTGCTTCTGTTTATTGTGATTTTTTTGTTGATTGGTTATTGGATATTGATTATTACCTCTGTTTATTGGTTATTACTTCTGGTCATTGATTATTGGATATTGGATATTACTTATTGGTCGCTTTGCGACCAATAAGTTTCTGTATTTCCTTTTCAAAAGTCTCCAAATCAGTAAATTTTCGATATACTGCCGCAAACCGAATATATGCCACACTATCTACCTGTTCCAATTTACTGATTACGATTTCGCCGATCTCCGCCGAATTAACTTCTTCACGATTCAATTCGTAAACTGCTCGTTCAATATCATCAATTACTTTTTCAATATCCGCCGCCGACAAAGGCCGTTTGTAAAACGCTTTATAAATTCCGGCTGACAATTTGTCTCTCTCGAACAACTCTCGCGAACTATCTTTTTTTATTACCATCAATCTCGGCTGTTCTGCCCGCTCATAAGTCGTGAATCTAAAATTACACTTCACGCATTCCCGTCGCCGCCGAACACTTGCATGATCCTCCGCAATTCGAGAATCAATTACCGCGCTTTCTAATTCACCACATTGTGGACAACGCATCGGACTAGTTAAAAGTTAAAAGTTATAAGTGATAAGTTATGGTGGTTCTGCTTTTGCAGCAGAACTATGATCATTGCTAATTATTAATTTGACCTTCCTTCACTTATCACCTGTCACCTATCACTTGTCACTCCCCACCGTATCTTGTATTCGCAAGACTAATCGTACCCCTATATCTAGTATTCCCCGAAACCCGCTCTGCCACGTGGATACCCTTGCTTTTATCCCCACCCCTAAACAAAATCTCACCAATTTATCCAATCTTCACCAATCTCACCAATTTAACCTAGTCATTCTGGCAAGCGAAGCGCGACCAGAATCTTATGTCATTGCGAGGAGTCCCGAGATACCGAGGGATGACGAAGCAATCTCCCCTCCCAAAATCTCTGCTATACTAAACCCAGCAAAACTTGTACCCGAGGTGTCAGATGGCAACAAACGGTCGCCCCAATGAGGAGGAGATCACATCGGCCCAACGCGAAGAAATCGTGCGACTGTTGGAAAAATACACGGGCAGAGGGCTTCTGCACCCCCAAGAACTAGATGGGGTTGGAAAAGACTGCGCCGAGAGAATGCTCAAACACCTTCGAATGATTGACGCATTGTAAGCCACAGCCACCGCCACTCCATCATCCGCCCGTGCGTTCTTATCCGCTCGGGCTTTTTCTTGTCCAGATTGACTTTTTCTCTGCCTAGCCTAGAATGCCAATGAATAAACTTGTACCAAGGAGTCTCGTTATGGCAATAGTCGACATATCCAACCCAGACGGGGATCCGATGATAGCTCTGCAAATCCTGTTCCAACACACCATTGCGGACACAATTACTCATCCGGGGTTTAGCTGGGAAAAGCAACTCGGCCTTGTGATAGAGCACTTCCGCAAGCAGTCGGAAACAATAACCCAGCTCACCACACAAATCCAAGAGCTCCGACGCGATCTCGGTGCGATGGGTCAGCACTGCCAAAACCATAAACCTGAAGTTTATGGTCCGCTATCCCCCCTCGATGACAGCGGCATCTAGCCACCAACAAGAGCACCTCATGCCCGCGCGCTCCATCCGCCCGGGCTTTTTCTTTGATGCTACAATAGAGCCATCAATCTTGTACCCAATGGAGCATACATGGGAGACGCCAACACTCCACCTCGTCTCACGAAGAAGGAAAAACAAGCCAGATATCTGGCTTGGCTCAATCGGTCTGCGGAAGCCAAAGAGCTAAGACGCAGACTGCGCAAAACGGTTGCGTCATGGCTAGCCGAATTGCCTTCGGATGAGCAACGCAAAGAAGCTGCCGTTCTCATTCAAGCAAGGTACAACTTCGACGAGCTTCCGGAGTCCCACCTTTACCCATTAGCCGATCTCGAGCACAGCCTCTCGGCGTAGAGAAGGGATACATCATCGCACAAGCCCGCGCGCTTCCCGCTCGGGCTTTTTCTTTTCCAGATTGACTTTCTCTCTGCCCCATCCTACATTACCAGTAAGTAGAAAATCGTACCCAGAGGAAAACCTATGAACAAATGCTTTGCTGATTGGCTGTTGTTGGCGGGAGGCATTGCGTTAGTAATAGTCATGCTCCTCGCCGACACCTCACAATGGCCATCATGGGGGCTGACACCACCCATGTAGAACAGTCACCCAGTTGGTCACCCATCCCGCCCGACTCTCGTCGGGCTTTTTCTTGTCCCCATTCCCCCTCCGCCATTGGAGCTTGAGCGTCCTGAATCAGTAAAATCCCTCCAATCAGCGTGCCCATGTTTGAGGAGCTTTAGCTCCGAGTTTGGCGATAAGCAGATGGGGAGGATTTTACTAGATTCAGAGTCGAAAGCGACTGGCGGGAACTTTTGCGTTACTTTTCTAGAAAAGTAACCGCCATGCCAAGCGCGGCGAGAGTGCTTGAAAAGAAACATAAAAATGGATTCCCGCCTACGCGGGAATGACAAAAAAGAATAAGAAAAAATAAACAATGCCCCGCCATTACTGGCGGGGCATCGCTTGGTTTATTTATTTTAGAGGTGGAGATGGGAGCAGGTCAGCTTGGTTTCAATTTATTGAAACTCGGGCTTCCCGACTGACCGTTGAGGGAAGAACACACCTCCGTTCTTCCCTCAAGAGCTAGTTATTTCATTTTTTTCCGTATAAACGCCGGCACATCCAATTCATCTTTTTCATCTTCTCGGCTGTCTTGCCGTGTTGTTGTTGCCGCTGGTTTCTCTGCCATCTTCCGACGCTGAATGTAGGATTCATCAAATCCGGTAGCAATTACCGTAATTTTAATTTCACCCTGCATCGCCTCATCCACTACCGCACCAAAGATGATGTTAGAATCCGGATCAGATGCTTCGGTAATTACCCGAGCCGCTTCGTCAATTTCATACATCGACATATCCGGTCCACCAGTAATGTTAAACAGAATTCCTTTGGCTCCGTCAATTGACAGCTCCAATAGCGGTGAATCGATTGCCATCTTCGCCGCTTCCAGCGCCCGATTATCACCCGTACCGCGTCCAATTCCCATCAAAGCGCTTCCGGCATTCTGCATGATCGTTTTAACGTCAGCAAAGTCGACGTTAATCATTCCATGCATGGTGATCAAATCGGAGATACCCTGCACACCTTGGCGCAGAATATCATCAACTACCGAGAAAGCATCATAGAGTGATGTTTTCTTATCGATTACTTGAAGTAAACGGTCATTAGGAATTGTGATTAAGGTATCCACTCTGCTCTGTAACTCCGAGATACCTTCTTCACCGACCTTTTTGCGCCGCATACCCTCGAACGAGAACGGTTTCGTCACTACCGCGACTGTTAACGCGCCTAACTCTCTGGCAATTTCTGCCACAATTGGTGCCGCACCAGTTCCGGTGCCACCACCCATGCCGCAGGTAACAAATACCATGTCGGCATCTTTCAGCGCTGTATAAATCGCTTCCTTATCTTCCTCCGCTGATTTCCGCCCCAGCTCAGGGTCCGAGCCGGCGCCAAGGCCACGTGTTGTGGTCTGGCCAATCTGAACCCTAACAGGCGCATCATTGTGATGCAAATCCTGCGCGTCTGTGTTGATCGCGACGAACTCCACCCCTTTGATCCTAGATTGGATCATTCGGTTCACCGCGTGGCAGCCGGAGCCGCCCACACCGACAACCTTAATGCGCGCAAACACATCCTCCTCGTCAAACGAGTCGGAAGTAAGTCCTGCGCTCATGGTTCTTTTTTTGGTTGCCATTATCCTCCTAAATCGACCTCCTTTAACCCAAACTAATATATGTGCTAGTAAACATCAGCTTACAGCCTAATATTGTAGAAACCGCGAGTCGACTATGTCAAACTCCCGGAACTCTTCCCCACCCCTCGCAGATCCCCCGACTCCGTCCTTCGTAGCTTTAGCGAAGTAGGAAGCTTTAGCGTAGGGGGACAAATTCCGCTCCCAGAGCAGAACTTATTTGGTGAAGATGTTTTTTATCCGAGACACGATTGCCGAAAAATCCAATGTCGGAAAATTCGTTCGGCTATCCTCCTCGTCCATTCCCCACAGCATCAACCCAACCGCGGTCGCGTACCGAGGGTCATCCAGCTTGTCAACCATCCCCTTTAATTCGACTGGGAAACCCAGCTGTGCTGGCAGACCCAAGTGATCCTTAGCGGCTTCCACAATGCCGTCAAGTTTCGCTCCTCCGCCTACTAACACCGCTCCGGCTGGTAACATGCCGTCGCGACCGACTTTACGCAATTCCGACTTAACCATCAAAAATAATTCCGCTAATCTTGCTTCAATAATTTCCGCAATGTATCGTCTGGAAACTACCTGTTCTTCATCCCGATCAAATTTTGATAAATCAATTGTGTCTTTATCCGATAACATTACCGGACTGGCTACTCCGTATTCCAATTTAATTTTTTCCGCTACATCTAAAGACGCTCTTAAACCTATCGCGATATCAGAAGTAATATGATCCGAACCAATCGGTAAAACCGCCGAATGATAAATTTCGCCTTCTTCAAATACCACCATGCCGGTCGTACCGGCTCCAATGTCGATCAAAACCACCCCCAATTCTTTTTGCTTCTTTGATAACACCGCCTTGGCTGCTGCCAATGGCGCTAATACAAAACCCGCCACAGCTACTCCTGCCTGTTCAGCTGTTTTCCGCAAATTTTTAATAAATGGAGTTGAGCCAGTGATGACATGAGCGTCCACTTCCAGTCTGGCGCCGGCCATCCCGATCGGATCTTTAATCCCTTCCTGACCATCAACCATAAACATCTTCGGGATCACATGTAAAATTTCTCGGTTCACTCCCACCGGTACTGATTGCGCAGTTTCGATCACTCGCACCACATCTTCATGTACGATTTCTTCACGGCCTCTGGGGATGGCGATCAAACCTTTATTATTAGTCGCGTTCACATGTTCACCAGCGATCGACAAAAATACTGCTTCAGCTGGAAGCCCCGCCATCCGTTCCGCTTCTTCTACTGAACCGGCAATTGCTGACACCGCTTCTTCCACATCCGTTACCACCCCGCGACGCATTCCGGAACCACTCCGAATACTCACTCCCACGACACTGGGGTGCGTTTCACCTTCGGCGCGATGGCCAATTACTGTCACTACCTTTGAATCGCCGATGTCTATACCAACAGAAATCTTTTCTTTCACCTGACTGTTATCCCCTTTAAAATTCTAAATTTCATAAATTGGTTAGATTCTTGTGGTGGATTTTACTCCTAAACCAGACTGATCTGGCAATGAAACTCACCACAAGTCTGTCCCCATTCTAGCTCAAACCTGTTGCTTGGGAAACCAAAATATCAGACCCCAAGATACCGAAGGGAACGTCTCAACCAATAAACCGCACCCAGTCAGCTATTCTGACAATACCAGCTCGATTACTTTGTCCTCCAGCCCCTCCATCCTCACTGTTTGGCTTTTGGTCTTGTGATGTATCCCCGCCAAATGCAATAACCCGTGAGTCAGCAGGTGTACGAATTTCTCTTTATCGGACACTTTTTCAGCTTTGGCATCTTTCTTTAATTGAGCACGTGAGATAAAAATATCTCCGATATAATTTTTGTCATCGGCAGTTTGAAATTCTTTTGGCGTAGTTTCGTTATAGGCAAATGACAAAATATTCGTCGACTTATCTATACCACGATGTTTTTTATTCAAATCCCGCATCTGTGCATCAGTTGTCATCACCAATCCCGCTTCACTCTCGGGATCTAATTTTGTCAGACTGACCACTATCTCAAATACAAATTGGATGAGCTCGTCATCCACTCCTTCCAAACCGTAGTCACCATAACCAACATAAACGTGGGCCATTTTAGCCAATCTTCTCCTTAACTAATTTGGCGATCAACCCACCATCCGCCTTGCCATCTGACCGCTTCTTTACTTCACCGATAATCGCCCCCATATTTGCCGTTCCCATCTCGCTCACTACTGCGTCCACGATCACTTTTACCTCCGCCTCACCCATTTCTTCTGGCAAATATGTCGACAGTAATTTCAGCTCCTGTTCCTCCTTTTCTTGCAGTTCAGCCCGACCAGCTGTTTTGTAAATTTCGATCGCCTCCTGACGTTTTTTCACTTCCCGTTTTACTACTGCCTGATAATCTTTGTCTTCTAATTGCGTTTGCCCAGCCCCCCGCTTTTCAATCTCCATATTGCCAAAAGCCGCCAACAGCATTCGCAAAGTTGAAAGCCGTTCGGTATCACCCGCCTTCATCGCTTCCTTAATTTCAGTTGTAATTTGATCCTTCAGCATAAAATTCTAAATTCGAAACTCTAAATCCCAAACAAATTATAAATTACAATGTTCCAAACTTCTTCTTTCGTCATTCTGGGAATTCTGCCGTATGGCAGAAGACGCCAGAATCTTATTCGATTAGTCATTCTTTTCCCCTTCGTCATTCTGGGGGGGATGAGATGACTCCAGCATCTTATCAAATAATCCTTCCCGCTCCTTCCTTTGTCATTCCCGCGTAGGCGGGAATCCATTTTTGTCCAGTCATTCTGGCTTGACCAGAATCTTATTAATAATTATTTCCTACGATTCTGGATGCGGTTGCCACGGCGACCTTACCAGAATGACGGTCTTTTTGTTTTTGTCTTTACCCCTAGATACTAGATACTGAATACTAGATACTGACTTATGTTTCGGATTTCGGGTTTCGGATTTGATGCTAATACAATTCTTTCTGTTTCTGAACACGAATTTTTTCGCGTCTAAGCGCTGAATCCTTCAAATCCCGCTTTGAAGTTGGTTTGGCAAAAAAACGACGTTCCTTATACTCAACCAAAACTTTGCTGGACATCACCATCCGATTGAACCGCCGCAGCATGGCGTCGAAGCTCTCCCGTTCTTTACGTTTAACGAATGTAGACATAAATAAATACCTGCCTTCCCTTGTCTCGTCATTCTGGGGAGTTCTGCTGGACAGCAGAATGACTCCAGAATCTTTCTCCTTTGTCATTGCGAGGAACTTGTGACGAAGCAATCTCCTATGCTAGCCCCTAAATGCTAGACGCTAAAATGTTACCTGCTTTTATCAGATTAGGCAAGAGCGTTAAAAACTATGAGGGAAGACCGGAGTGTGTTCTCCCCTCATCGAACCGTCGGCAAAAGCCGACCCATAAAGGGCTAGCGGTTCTGCTCCCCTCTCCACTTTTTAGACAGGATTACTCCCCGTGACTAAAGTGTTCAATATCCTCATTTAACGGCTGCCCGCCTAACAGATGAATATGGAGATACGGCATCGCCTGACCGCCCCACTTCCCCACATTGATTGTCAGCCGATAACCATTCTCCGCGATTCCCGCTTCTTCAGCCAATAGTTTCGCCCGATAAACCATTCTGCCTATCAGCTCCGCATCCCCCACCTCCATGTGAGCCACGCTCTGGATCGGCTTTTTCGGCAGTATCAAAATGTGGGTAGGGGCAGAGGGGTTGATATCATCAAACGCCAGTATCTCACTATCTTCATACCGAACCATATTTGGCCGAATCTCTCCCTTCGCAAACTTGTAAAAAATATTATCTTCCATATCGATATCATATCAAACTCATTTGCTCTATCGGTAAACTCTAGCAATAAAAATGCTCTGGTCGTCTGCTGTAAACAACAGCCGCCAGAGCATTACACATCACATCAGTACGTCAATCAGTCTAAACTAAGAGCTCCATTGCCCTATCCTCTATCGCTAGCCTTTCGGCTAACTCCACCAGCCGATCTTTTTCAGCCTGCAACGTCTGACCAATCAGCTGCTCCGGTTGAGCAATGAGTTGCTGCAGTTCTTTTGCCCAACTCGGTGTTTCATCAACCCCCGGTTCATCTCCATCACCATCAAAGGTGGTAACTTTCGCAATTTCACCCATGGGATTTGCCTCAAAACCCTCCAGCACCGGCAAGGCTGGTTTATAGCGATATACCAAAACTGGATCATCGTCCGGAACGCTGCACTCGACCTCGTCGTCGTCTTCGTGATCAACTGCCCAGTCCTCCCAGTACCAAACTCGGACCTCTCTACCCTCCGGCCGCTCTCCGGTGTCGTAGAAAGAGAAACCACGAAAACCAAAGAGAAACCAACCAGCTGTCTCACCGAGACGCTCTACGGGTCGCTTCGTAAGATCGCGACCCAGATGACGAGTAAACACTTCCACGGCGATGCCCACCTGAAGCAGAAACTCAATCCGTGTCCGAATGAGTTCCTTCAGACCGTCCACTGTCAAATCGCGATACCTTGCGTAGCGATCCACATCCAAACTCCTTTGCGTACTATAATCAGGGTACGCCCCCAAGATGCCGACAGCATAACCCAATCACCAACAAATCGCAACTTCGACTGACTTAGTCCTCCAAGTTATTCATTGCATTTGCCCAAGCACAAAACGAACAAGTCTTCGCTGCCTCCGGCATTTCATCACTCCTCAATAAATTCACCGCATCCTTAAATTTCTGATACGCGTGTTCCGGATTCGTCTTCACCGGTTTTATCGCCACTTCAAACGGAAAGTTTTCATGTAGTTGTCCCGGTGTTGGATAATAATAAACCAAATACGCCATATGTTTCGTTGGATATTTATTTTTATCCATCAGAAAATCGTATGTATCCATCTGTAATTGATACATCCATAAAATATCTTCCTTCGGCGCCGAACCTCTGGTTTTGTGATCTACTGGCGCGTAAGTCCCATCTCCAAAATCCAACGCATCATCCAACTTGCCGCTCAAAATCGCTCGCAAATCGTCATCTACATAAGTTAAAGTTTTCGGCAGGGGATTCAACAACACCCCTTCCAGCCTGCCCTCGACAATCGGCGGCAAACTTTCCGTTCCGCGATATTCATCAAAATAAACTTTTAACACTCGGTCCATCCCTCCCGGCAATGATGGGAAAATCGAATCCGGCCTCCCGATGCCCTTATTGTGCTTCAGCCAAAAGCACCGTGGACACTCCACGAACAAATTCAAGCTTGATGGTGATAACTTAATTCCCTTTTCTTCTGTCATACCGCTATCATACCACTCCGCCCCCTCCCTCCGGCCATTAGGTGTAGCGTCGTCCTGAAAATGTCCGCCTCCGCCGCCATTGGAGCTTGAGCGTCCTGAATCAGTAAAATCCCTCCAATCAGCGTGCCCATGTTTGAGGAGCGTAGCGACGAGTTTGGTGATAAGCAGATGGGGAGGATTTTACTAGATTCAGAGTCGAAAGCGACTGGCGGAAACTTTTGTGTTACTTTTCTAGAAAAGTAACCATCGATGAAGCGGGATGTGCCGCTTCAACAAAAACAAATTAAAGAAAATGAACCCGTCAGCTGACGAATGACAAACAAATTTAAAAAACCTTAAGAAAAACTAAACCAAACTAGAAGCATCAATCTCTTCCCAATCTCCATCATTGTCTTTGTAGACTTTTATCGTCTTCACCATTTCATCGGATGAATAAATCTTTTCTATCCCGCTACCGGTTCCGTACTTGCTTCCACCAAAACTTTTCTCACCTATTACTTTTGGCCTAGTCATACGTTCTAACATCATGGTTCCAATTGGTCCCTCAAATATCACAAACTCCCGTCGCCCATTTGGTACATCTTTTATCTCCTCATCACCTTGTTCCAAGACTCCGAATTGTTCCTGAATTCGGTCTAACAATATTCCCCACTTATCATCATTCATTTTGCCCTCCGTACTCTGTCATTCCGGACTCGATCCGGAATCTAGACATAAAAAATAAAAATGTTTGTTTTCTCTTCTAGATCCTGAATCAAGTTCAGGATAACAAATGAAAAAATCACTTCCGCTCTTTTAATTTTCGTTGAATTGCTTTTAATAAATCCCTATCCATTACCGATTCTTGAGTTCCATCAGCCAAATCACGAATAATCACCGAACCGTCATGCACTTCTTGTTCGCCAACAATAATCGCCAACTTGGTTTTCAATCTATCCGCAACTCGCAATTGGCTCTTGATACTTTCTCTCCCCAAAGCGTGTGCCACTCTGAAGCCGGCATCTTGTACTTGAGTAATTACCTTAATCGCCTTTTTCTTAGCTTCATCACCCAATTGCGCCACAAAAATGTCACTCATGACAGGTTCCGGTATCACCACCCCTTGTTGTTTCATCACGTCAATTGTCCGTTCAACTCCTAATGCAAACCCAACTGCCGGTGTATCTGGTCCACCCAGCAATTTCATCAGTCCGTCATACCGACCACCGCCACCAAGCGAATCTCGACTCTCTTTATTCACCACCTCAAATACAGTATGGCTATAATAATCCAACCCCCGTACCAATCGCGGGGTTAATTCATAGTTCACTCCCATATCATCCAAATATTCCAAAACTTTATGGAAAAAGTTACGCGAATCTGGTGTCAGGTTGTCCAACACTACACTCCCCGCTTCTTCCATAATCGGTTGACAGCCGCGTTCCTTACAATCCAAAGTCCTCAACGGATTCTTCACCATTCGGTTTTTACAATCATTACACAGCTGTCTCCGATGGGCTGACAAAAAATCTACCAATGCTTTGTTAATTTTCACTCGGCTTTTGGCGTCCCCGATACTATTTACCTTAACCACCAAATCTTTCAGCCCAAGTTTTTCATAAAACTTCATCATGACAGCAATCATCTGCGCATCCGTAGTCGGATCCAGCTCACCAAACAATTCTGCCCCCACTTGGTAAAACTCCCGAAATCTTCCGGCCTGCGGTCGATCGTATCGGAACATCGGACCAAAATAAAACAATTTCACCGGCTGTGGTTCTTTATGCATCCCATGTTCAATGTAAGCTCGCGCCACACCCGCTGTCCCTTCTGGCCGCAACGTGATCGAATTCCCGCCTCGGTCTTTGAAGGTATACATTTCCTTACTCACCATATCAGTCGCTTCGCCCACCCCACGCGTGAACAAATTTGTATCTTCAAAAGTCGGCAATATCATCCGACCAAAACCCGCCGACAACATCATGTCGCGGAAAGTATCCTCCACAAACATCCAGTACTTTTGCTCACTCGGCAAAATGTCCTGCGTTCCCCTTGGCTTTTGATATTTCATAACTCTGTCTATTATAGCTATCTCGGTCCTGCTCCGCCAGCTAATCAGGATAATAAAAAGGGGCGAATTGGATTGTCTCCAACCGCCCTCTTTGGTGTGTTCCCTTAGATATCGCTGTTCTCCACTGGCTTGGCAACTGTCGACGGTATCGCAGTCCCACCGTCGAGCAAGAATGTCACCAGACGTCTAGACACTGGATTGAACAACAGATATCCGTTTACCGAAGATATCCGACCGTCTAGCCCCGGATATTCCGTGGGCGCTTCCTTGAAGCGTCGCCCCTGCCGGTAAACCCAAATCGTCATCTTTCCGTTCTCGGTTTCTGGCTTAATCTCGTCACCCTCTAGTCCTTCATAGCTGACAAGGATCATTTGGCGCACCGTAGCCACTTCACCGGCCGGATTCGTTATCACCAAGTCTCGCACCACCGGTTCAGACCAGAATGGCATTTTTTCACTTACTGCCGTTCCACACAGCACTATCACTCCCAGCAAGATGACAACCATCATTATCGCCAACCCGCCGCCGATGATGTTGGACCAATAAGACTTTCTCCTCACCACACACCTCAATGTTCAAATTAACATCATCTGATGTCGGCTCCAGTCTACTATTTTCCCCCTCCCAGTCAAGATAATCTATTCAATCTCACCAATCTAAATAATCTGCACCAATATTCTTTTGGTTAGATTGGAATAAATTGGATAAATTGGTTAGATTTGGCCCGCTATCGCAGGTCTTATCCCCGCTAGTTTATTCTGTGGGAAACTTCTCCCCTGCCAAGTCGAGATCCCCATCGTAAATGCCACATCATACATTCTGTCTGTTTTCAGATCGAATGTTAGTTCCCAACCATCCCACGCCACCACTTGCAGTTGATTTCCGGCTTCATCCATAAATGTCAACCGCAAATGTCGGCTACTCGGTCCAAACAATTCGTAGGCAAATAATCTTGCTTTGCTCACCCCCAAAATTGGCAAACTATTCCCAAACCCAAATGGTGCAAACCGATGAATTGTTTCCAAAAGTTGTGGCGTTACCAAACTCATCTCCAACCACACCGCAATATTTAAATTCGGCCTCAAATCTTCATCGCTAATTTCTCGCAATGCTATCTTTTCCAATTCAGTTTGGAATATCTCAAACTTATCTGCTGCTACCGTCAACCCCGCCGCTTTAGCATGCCCACCGTAATGGGCGATATGCTGCTCAACTTTTTTCAACAATTCTACGATCTGTACTCCATCCACACTCCGACATGAGCCCCGACATACTTCGTTTTGAAATTCAAATACCAACGCTGGTCGACTGTATTGTTCCACTAATCGACTCGCTACAATTCCCGCTACTCCGATCGACCATTCCCTATCTCCCACGACAATGATTTTTTTATCAAGAAACTCACGCTCTCGTCCAGTCGCGGTTTTCAGCATCTGGTCAGTCATTTCCTGTCGCCGAGCATTTAGATCATTCAATTCTCTTGCCAAATTCACCGCCGTTTCTCGGTCAGTCGCGTTCAGCAGATCAAATGCCAATTTTGCGTGATCCAATCTGCCCGCCGCATTCAATCGCGGCCCGATTTGAAATCCTACATGATAAACATCTAGTTCTTGTCCTTTCAATCCTGCCGTTTCGATCAACGCTTGCAGCCCGAGGTTGTTTGTCCGATTTAATAATTTCAATCCCTCTACCGCCAACACCCGATTATCACCCGTCAATGGCACTACATCCGCGATCGTCCCCAAGCCCACTAAATCTAAGTACTGTCTCGCCTTGGTCTCTCCAATTAACTTGCGTACCAAATGATATGTTACTCCTACTGCCGCTAATTCTTTAAATGGATATTGACTATCTGGTAATTTGGGATTGATCAACGCATCGGCTCGCGGTAGTCCCGTTGGCACCTGATGATGATCCACCACGATCACATCCAGCCCTAAACTTTTTGCTAACGCAATATCATCTACACTCGTTGTCCCGTTATCAACAGTAATTAATAGATCAGCACCGTCAGTTTTCAACTGCCGCACCGCTTCTGCGTTCAGACCATAGCCTTCTTTTAATCGCTCCGGCAAATAAACATCGATCTTGGCTCCCAAGCTTTTTAACGCCGAACCCAACACCGTCGCCGATGTCACCCCATCAACATCATAATCGCCATACACCACTATCCACTCCCTTTGCTCAATTGCCTGCCGAATTCGCTCCACCGCCTTATCCAAATCTTTCAGCAAACTCGGATCGTCTAGATTGTCTAGATCTGGGTGTAAAAATCTCTCCGCCTCTGTCTTGGTAAGTATCCCCCGCTGTATCAAAAGTTGAGCTGTTACAAAGTCGTAATCGCTCAAATCGGCTGGGATTTCTCCCAACTCCGGAGCCGTCCATCTAGTTTTCTCACCCGTTAGTATCCCTCTCATCGTATCGCTATTGTACTCTATTGACCCACCCGACCCATCTTGCTAGGATAATCTCGCTGGCGTGCATTGGCAAATAGCTGAATATCGTAGACTTGGCCCAAAGCGACACTGGCGCTATTCGCCAGTACACGCCAGCGACCAACTCTGGATTAACCGCACCCGACAGGTGGGATGCGAGCCTTCTTCTCACGCATGCCGAGAAAGGGCTCGCATCCCTTCACTCCTTCTTGTACCTTCGGGGACACCATCAAGTATTACTCTTGATAACCATCATCCCCCTTATGCCCCCGCATACTCATCTGTGCGGGGGTTTCTTTTTGTATTCCCATCCGCCATTGGAGCTTGAGCGTCCTGAATCAATAAAATCCCTCCAATCAGCGTGCCCGCTGTTTGACGACCGTAGGGAGGAGTTCGGTGATAAGCAGATGGAGAGGATTTTGTTAGATTCAGAGCGAAAGCGACTGGCGGAAACTTTTGTGTTACTTTTCTAGAAAAGTAACCGCCACCTTCAGTACGGCGTGAGTACTGGAAAAGAAAAATAAACAAAAACATTTTCTGTTTCTGTCTGGATTCCCGCCGGAGTTTATCCCGACTAGTCGGGGCGGGAATGACAAAAAAGAAAAACGGACAAGCAAAAAGAGACGCTGGATCAAACACCAGCTTGCGTTTGGTCTCTGCTCGATGGCAATCGGCAAAAAGAAAAACTATTGAATCGGTTTTTGCCGATCAACCGCATTCTGCCACATCAGCAGCAGTGGCGAAGCCACAAAAATTGATGAGTAAGTGCCTAAAATTACACCGATCAATAGTGATAGTGTAAAGAAGAACGTTGTCCGTCCGCCCATCAAAGTCATCGCCAACAATACCAACACCAAAGTAAAAGTAGTGTTAATTGAACGAGTAATAGTCTCCACGATACTATCATTGACTGTCTGCTCAAAGTTAGCCGCTCCTTTACGGATCAAGTTCTCCCGCAGACGGTCGTAGGTTACGATCGTGTCGTGCACCGAGAATCCAAGCAGAGTCAGTAAAGCCGTGATGAACATCCCGTCAATCTCCGCACCAAAGAAATGGCTCAACAAAGAATACACACCCAGCAGAATTACCACATCATGTGCCAATAGAGCCACTACCGCTGTCGCGCCAAATCGCCATGAGTTCGTTGGCTTAGGCACTTTCCGGAACGCATAAGCCAGATAGATCAGGATTGCCAACATCGCCACGATGACCGCCAAAATCGCCTTTCGGACTACATCCGCACCCACCGTCGGGCTCACGCTAGTAAACTGCAGTTCCGTTGTATTAGGCAACCCCGTTTTTACCTGTGTCAACCAAGCATTCTTCTGATCGTTGGTAATCGACTTACTCCGCAAAATCCATCGTTCCGTAGCACCGGCACTCTGTGCTATCGCTTCCTGTCCGGTCGCTGCCTTGTAGGTTGAAACTAAATATTCACTCGCTGTCGTATTTTCCGGAAGAGCATAAGTTGTCTCTGCGCCGGTTGAAATTTCCAGAGCTGTCCCACCAGCAAAATCAATGCCTAGGTTATACCGAAAGGTAAAAATACAGACCAAAGCCGCCACGACTAAAACGCTCGAGATCCCCAGCCAGACTTTTGTTGCTCTTACAATATTCATCCCTGTCTTTGCTCCTTATTCTTTATTCGTCATTCTTCATTCTTCATTCTTCATTCTTCATTTGTCATTCACTATTCACTTTTAACTTTTAACTTTTAACTTTTTACTCCTCCCATCCACCAGTTTAATTTTTTCTTCAGACCAGTACCCGCCATCGCCCGCAAAATTACATGCGTTACTGTCAAAGCGGTAAATAAGCTCACCAAAATACCAACGCCCAGAGTTACTGCAAAACCCTTTATCATTCCGGACCCAAAATAATACAAAATCACAGCCGTAATCAGCGATGAAAAGTTTGAATCCCTGATCGAAGTCCATGCCCGTTTGAAACCGGTATCAATCGCCGACATCAACGGACTGCCACTCCGCAATTCTTCTTTCATTCTCTCAAATATCAAAATGTTTGCATCAATTGCCATCCCAATCGACAAAATAAAACCGGCAATGCCCGGCAAAGTCAACGTTACTGGTACAGCAATAAAAATCGCCATTGTCAGTAATGCGTAATAAATCAAAGCCAACGACGCCAAAAACCCCGGCAGGCGATAGTAGAGAATCATAAACAAAATCACTAACAACAGTCCCAGCAGCCCCGCCACCACGCTTTTCTGAACTGCTTCCGTTCCCAGCGTTGCCCCAATATTGTTTTGTGACACCAGTTGAATCGGCACCGGTAGTGCGCCAGCATTTAACTGAATCGCCAATGTCTTAGCTTCCGCCAAAGTAAAACCGCCCTGAATTACCGCCGAATCACTATCAATCTTTTCATTCACATTCGGTGCTGACAATAGCTGTTTGTCCAAAAAAATCGCCAACGGCTTATCGATATTTCTGCCAGTCACTTCCGCAAAAATTTTCCGGCCTTCAGCGTCAAATTCAATCCCGATCTCTGGCTCCTGCACGATCGCTGTCGAGCCCTGTTGGAATTGAACTTGGGCTTTCTTAAAGTTTGCTCCGGTTAAACCAACCTCCTTCCAATCATCATAATTGGCAGTTTTGAATTTGCCGTTTTCCAAACTCTTACCTTCAATCCCTTCCCGAAATTCCAGTTGCGCCGTTTCACCGATCAATTTGATGGCGTCATCAATATTCTTAATCCCCGGCAATTCTACAATCACTCGCGAATTATCCCGTGTCTTTTGGATTGTCGGCTCGGTTACACCCAGAGCATTCACTCGTCGGTTAATCACCTCCACCACCCCTTGAACTGAATTAGTTTGATCTTCAGCCGCTACTTTTGTTAAATCCGTTTCGTACACTAGTTGAGTACCACCCTGCAAATCCAAACCTTGTCTAATCTTAAAATCTTGATTAATCCCGATAAATTTCGCTACCGCTGGCACATCAAAAACTACTGCCACCAGCAACAGGATGATAATTACGCTAATTGTCGTTATTTTCTTAAACATAATAACTCAAATTCTAAATTCGAAACTCTAAATCCTAAACAAATTATAAATTCTAATGTTTCAAACCTGCCTTTTCTTTTTGTTGTTTCATATTTCTGATTTCGTGCTTGTTTAATATTTCGGATTTCGTGCTTCGGATTTACTAGTGGCTATTCTTCATTCTATAGGTGCTTCACTTCCCCTTGTTCCTTCAAGGTATCAACAATCTTTTTTATATCTTGGTCCTTGCTCTTCTTCATCACCAGCAAGGCGTCAGGGGTATCGACTATCACTACATCACTCATCCCGACCACAGCCACCAATTTACCCTCATTTTGGTTAAAAATCAAAGAGTCGTGGGTATCAACAGCCTCCACTCGCCCTTTTTTAATCAGCTGACCAGCCCCCTCAACCTGATTCAGAATATCATAAACTGCCTGCCAACCTCCCACATCCCGCCAACCCAAATCAGCTGGAACTATCGCAATTTTGTCAGTCTTCTCAAAAACACCATATTCTGCTGAAATCGATTCCAGATGTGGAAACACCGCCAACAGCTCCCTATCTTGGTTTTCTGTTCCCCAGGCCGCCTGAATCCGCATCAGCCCCTTGTACATCTCCGGCATATACTGTTGATACAAACTCAATAGGGTTTTTGTTTTACAAACCAACATCCCTGTATTCCAAAAATAATTTCCCGCTATCATATATTTTTCCGCTGTTGCCAAATCCGGCTTTTCCACAAACCGGACTGACTTATATATAGAAGTCTCGTCAATTTCCGCTAAGATTTCACCACCCTCCAAATATCCAAATCCCGTGGCTGGGTACTCTGGCCTTACTACCACATCCAATAAATAATCTGGATATGTCTCCAACAATTTTTCCGCCAACAACACTTTTTGTTTGTATTCTTCCACATTGGCGACAAAGTGGTCCGCCCAAGCATTAATTATCGTCGCCTCCGGATCATGCTTGGCAATAATTGCGACTGCCAAGCCTACTGCCGCCGCCGTATTTCTTCCAATCGGTTCCGCAATCAGTTGTTCTTGCACCAATTCCGGCAATTGGCTAAAAAACTCTTCCTTATACAGAGCATTCGTCTCCACAAAAATATTTTCGGCTGGAACGATCTTTCTCAACCGACTAAAAGTCTTCTGCAGCATAGTTTGCTCATCGTCAAACGGCTGCAGCTGTTTCGGACTATCTTTTCGGCTAATCGGCCAGAGTCGAGTTCCCTGTCCACCCGCCACAATCAACGCATAAAGCATGCCCGAATTATGCCCGATAGAGAGCCGAAAATCAAATTGCCCCGTTCCCTCCTTAATTCATCCTTCCATATTGACATAAACTCTGTTTTATGATAGAATAAGATAATAAGTTGGCAAAATATAGTGCCAATAAAAATAAAAACCAATATGAAACAGCGCAAATTTATCCATCGTCTTGTAGACATGGTCGAACATGAGCTAGAGGCCACTCTGGCTATTCTTATAGTCCTAGCTTCCATCGTCGGTTACACCTTAGCCAGCACCGAAACTGCCACCAATGATCCTCTGACCGCTCAACAGTCTAGTGGCACTTTGGCGATTGGTAATGGTAGTTACTCTACCCTATCCTTCGACCGCACTTACACATCAGGCTCCACCTATCAGGTGCGTCTGCTCAAAATTGAACCCTCTGATGCCGCTTCAGTCTCTGGTCAAGGTCTTACTGGCACCCGCGCTGGCCAGTACACCGCCACCATTTCATTAAAACAAGCCTTCACCGGTAAGCTATATGTCTATGGAACATATAGTTCTATTTCATTAAATGGCACAACCGTCACCAGCCCAACCTCCCCGGTTACTGTATTGGACGCTGAATCTCTCATCCTGTCTTTCGCCGGTATTCAAGACAAAATCCGTGCCATTAGTGTGAATGCTGGCATCGCTACAGATAGTAAAATCCAAGAAGTCGCTAACCTCTCTCTTATCCCAAGTCTTGCAACGACCGTCGTTGGCACTCCCCGGACTTTCATTGTCATCGCTACTGATGCCAGTGGTTTGTCTGTCCCCAGTAACCAGCTTGATATTGTCTGGAGTGTTAAGACTACTCCGTCCAATATCGCCACCATCAACAGCAACGGTGTGGTTACTCCAACCGGTGCCGGTACTATCATAGTTACTGCTAAAGCCGAGGATAAAACCGCTTCTTCTACTATTACCGTCGTTGAACCAGTTCAGGAAGTAACCCAGCCAATTACTACCGATACCACCACATCAAATTCTACTGAATCAGAATCAAATATTACTACCGGAACCGAGGAGACTGACAGAAGCCTGTTCCGTCACATCCCTCCACTAAGCGCTGAAACACCTCAATCAATTCTTGATACGATAGCCGAAGTGTTAGCTCCCGCCGCTGAAGCCGCCACCGAGGGACAAGAAACAACCGGCACCGCAATCGCTACCAAAACTGCTGACGCCCTCTATAGTCTAGCCGTGGTCGCCGAACGTGTTGCCACAACCAATAGTGTCAACCCAAGCAACGCCGAAATCAAAGCCGTCTCCAAAACGATGACCCTAGCTCAAAAAGCTGTCTTCAATTTGAAGTCCGCCGCCAATCAAATTAACCAAGATTTGCGAGCCATCGCTGTCGGCACAAAGATTGTTGATGCTAATGGCAAAGTTATTGTAGAACAACCTAATGCTGTCAACCTCTTCGCCCAGAAAATCAAATCCCTCTTCTCCGGCGTCGGTGCCAGCCCAATGCGCGGTGCTGTAGTGGGAGATGATGTGATAAATTAAAACTCCGAAAATATCATCCTACAATAAAACCTTTAGAAGCTCGGCATCATGTTGAGCTTCTTTTGTGTTCATAACAGCCAAATTTGCCAGAATCTGTCCCAAATCCTCTCGCTGTCTTTTTAAAGCTCGTTCCATTAGTGGACCAACTGCCATCATAGACTGACAAATATCGGCATGAATCTTGCAAATTCCCTCTGCCAGCACGTCAATTTTGTGATTAACCTCCACCACCCGCTCATCCGTACCTGCCACCATGTGTCCCATTTCTTGCTGTAACGCCCGCAACGGCCCCAACCAAGACTTAATCGCATAAATCTGTGCCTGTATCTCTATCATCTGCAAGTATTTTTCAGAACACTGATCATACAATTGCTGATAATTGCTCGGCAATATCTCGTTGCCATACCACTGACCGACCACTTTGCCTTTGCCACCGACCGCTTCGGCTAATGCCTGAAAAACCTTTAAGTCACCCGCTTCGGCTAATTCCCCAAACCAATCATCCAGTTTGGGTTCAATAGTCTGCCGAATATACTCCACGTCACCCACCAAATAGGCGAGCATCCCCTCATCCACCCATCCCCGTAACTTCCGTAATCCCAGTGCTACCGTTGCTGGCTTATCATTATAAGTTGCTCCCATCACCCGCTCCTCAATCACTCCGTAAACACTCTTGTCCAACTCATCATCCGCAACCGCTAAGCCCATGTCAGTTAATTCTGCCGCAATTTGATGCCAGTCTCTCAACTCAACATCAATTCTATCCTCTGGGGTTGCGCTACTCGCCACCGACAACTCTTTCGTTGCACCCTGAATATTCGCCAACCGGTTCTCCAATGCTCGCTGACGAGCAATCTTTTGAAACTCTGCCATTACCTGCTCTTGTTCTGCCGTAATCTCCCAACGTACCGTTACCTTGCCATCCCTGCCCGTATCAACACAGAATTTACGAAAGTTTTTCACAGCCAAATCTGTGCGATGGATATCTCCACTATTGGCTTCCTTGCTCAACTCCTGCTCCACAAATTTCTGCCACAATACCTCACCCAAGCTACTAATCGCCGTTTCCACCTTGTCGTCTATCACCTCAACCGCCAGCCCAGTTCTTTTAATATATTCATCAAAGGTTACCCAAAATCTTTTTACGTCGACAATCCCCATATCTTCTTTCTCTCTTAACTGCAAAATTTCGAGCGGTAAATTCTGCCGCAATACCGCCAGAGCGCTACTCCGCAACTGCGCCAATGTATCCTCCGCCAATTCTATCCCAGTCTTCTGACTCCAAGCCTCCAAATTTGACAACCACCGACTAATTTTAGTAGCATCTTCTAATCCCAAATCGGGAGAAATCAAATACCGCCGCATTTTTTCTACACCTTGACGATACGCCGTCGACATAGTTTCTGTTGTCCACTCTTCCGGCAAATTGCCACCGGATAATTCCGCCCATCGTTTCGCCTTAGCTAACAATTCTTCCGCTACCTTCACCGAACCCGCTTCCGCCATTATTTGAGCCTGCTCAAACATGGCTGGATAATGCTTCCGATAAAAGCCTTCCATTAATGTCTGTCCGACCTCATCAGATATCTCAACCCCAGCTTCCGATAGCTCGCCAATCAATTTATGGGCTAACGCGATATAATGCTCACCATTCCACGGATCCACATCCTCTGAAATCTGTTCCTTAATGTATCGGAGTAATTCCGTTTCTTTGCGTTTTTGTTCCGCCATTTGTCGAGTCGCTTCCACTCTGGCAGTAAATGCTGGGTCACCCAAATCCTGAATGATCTTTTGTTCAAACATGCGCCAAATCGCGTCAGCCGCATCATAGTCTTCCGCTTGAATTTTTGCCTCATAAGTTACCAGCAACTGTTCTGCACACTGTTTGTATACCGGTAGAATTTTTTCTTGCAACTCTGTAATTAATTCTGGTTCTAACACCATTCCCTTTTCGGCATAATCACCAATGAGTGTAGATACAACCGCCAAAGCATTATGCACCCGCATCATGCGCTTGATTGGTTCATCCTCCTGTTTACTGGCATCCTCCAACCGCTTGTCCAATAACTCCAAGGATAGCTTCCTGTCATCATTCAAATCATATGAATATAACTCACCGATCTTTCGCAACGCTTGTTCGTCCTGTGTTCTCACAATCTCTGCCTCTACCATTTCCACAATTCTTTCTACCGCATCAAATTGACCACAAGCATCTGCCAGCTTTGCTGCAGCTAAACACAATTGAATTCGTTCCAAAACGTCTGTTGTACCAGTCACCCGTCCCATCGCCCCAAATAATTCACGTATTGTAGAATCCTTATGAACTATTTCCGGCTCACGACCACCCAACAATTGCTTCACTTGTCCGACCACCTCCGGACGCTGTCTAAACAATCGCAACATATCAATCGCTCCCAGTTCTTCCCATCGTTTCCATAATTCAGCATCAAATTCCGTACCAACATTCTGGCGCATCGCTTCCATCGCTTCGGAGTACGTCAGCCCATTCGCTCGATAGGCAGTCTCGGATCGTAATGCAGTATATTTGTAAGCAATCGAAACAATTCTTCCGATATCCGACGGCTTCCCATCGGGTTGAGTCGCTACACCATATCCATCTTCTCCGTTAGCCCACAAATTAGCTTCTAGCGCCCCAATGTCAGCCCCCTTAAAATGTTCTCTCCCATCACCTGTCAAAAATCCATCCAGCACCGCTCGGCCTTTTTTGGGCAGGGTTGTAATCTCTTTATAGTCAGTTACCCCCAATACACCCTGTCGACCAATTATTTCGGCATCCATTTTTGTTATCCCTAGGTCACAAAACATCGCCGCCAACGCCACTTGTCGTAAAAACTCTACCCGCTCTGCTTCATCCGTGATCCCTTGGTGATCCAACTCTCTTTGGGCCAGCATCAGCGCATAACGAATAATATTTTCGGTTCTGTCTTGCCCGCCGATCGTCTCTGCTTTGCCACCGCAAGCTTCATACCGCGCGTCAACGCTTTTCAATAGCAAGAACAATGCGTCAACATATAGATCACGCCCTTTGGCAGTATGAGTTTCTAATTCTTGATTTTCACGCCTCAACTCTTCCAGTCTCTCCCCTAAGTTGAGTCTGTCGCTCTCTACCATCAATCGCAGTAAATCCTGTGGGTCAAAAATTTTCCGACCCCGTCCTTGCTGCGGCAAAAGTAATTCTCTTAAATGTTTCTTATTTGCCGCCAATGATGTCTGATTTCGTTCTGCTGAATATTCAAAATCTTGAGCAAATTTTTCATGAATATCCCGTTCTTTCGTCTCCATATGAAAATATGATTCTGCAGTCAATTTACGACTTTCATACAGATCGACTAGATACGCCACCACGAGCGGGTCGAATTCACTCCCAGCTTGCTGTTCCAACATCGCCACTACTTTCGCCATCGTCCAACCATTCTTGTACGGCCGGAAATCAAGCAGAGCGTCAACCACATCTGCAGCTTGTAATGCTCTGGCAATTGGTGAAATCTCTGCCCCCTTCAGACCCCACGGTTCACGATCGCCACGTTTCTTACCGGCATCAAATTTATGTCCGTGCCCATAACCCTTGCCATCAGGGTTTTCGTGATGAAATGTCCCCTTGGTGATCCATGGACAATACTTGTCCAAGACCAGTAACAATTCATAGCCGCCACTAGCATGTTTGGTCATCGCCAAGAATTCAGCATCGGTCAAAGCCCCGTCTTTATCCAAAATATCTTTTGGCAAGAGGATCTTGCCAACATCATGCAAATAGCCAGCCTGCACCAACCCTTGTAGATACTCCGACGAAAATGGCCACATCGTGGTCGCCAACTCATGTGCCAATAACGTCAAACGGGTCGAGTGCCGACCGGTCCAATGGCTAGTGCCGTCGATCACTTCCCTAATCGTCTCGACTGTTTTATCAAAAACTCCCGAGAAAACTCGACTCTGTTCCCGCAATTCAACATTTTTTTGGATCCCTTCTACTAGGCTATAGATCTGCTCAATTTTTGCTTCTGCTTCCGGCGTCATGGCTACTTCTTGGGACGTCAATTTCCAGCCCACAAAATCCGCTACATATCTAAATTTCTCTTCTGGCGTAGTCGGTTGTTCTTCAAATACTTTCCCGCTCTCAACTCGAATACGAGTTGCCGTCAACCTCCGTTCATCTTCCGCCTCAATCCCAGCCACCAACGAAGCTTCTGCATGCGCATCATCAGCCAAAATCTTTTCGGCGAACTTTCTGATCTGCAAAATCAGCCTGTCCACAGCTTCTCGATCTCCGACCGGAATCTCCTGCATCTGATGCGTTAGCTCTTCCTGAAGCTCGGGCGACAACCCTCTCAACCCCGCCAACATTAACTCTTGCATCAGTTGTTCCCGCTTTGGGTCAGGCACATCACCAACTGGCTCTATTTCGTCCAATCTAATCTCCGCCGCTGTCTTCTCCGAAGCATCCACCACAGCTTCCAAAGCGGCTGTATCTCCACCATCATCAAGCACAACCGCTGCGTTCAACTCGCCCTCTGATAATTCATCAGCTGGTTTCTCAACATCTGGCACACCACCACCTCCCCGACCATGTTTGGGTGGTTCGGGTGGTATTTCCCCCTTACCTGATTTTCTCTGTTTAATCCCCATAACTTTTGATTATCCCTGATCTGTTGAAATCCCCCCAATCCCCTCTCTCATCATTCCTTATAGCCTCCATTTTGTCTCTAATCTCTAATCTCTAACCCCAAAAACCCGCTTCCAGAGCGGCTAAATCATACCACAAACCTGAAATTTGTCAAATGAAGAGCCCCGAGTTGCCTCGGGGCTCTTTTTCTCTGATTAGACCAGCAGTTTTTTCTGCCTACTCTGCCGGATCATACTGCTCATGCCCCGAACCTTGCAGCGGATCGTGCGACAATAGCAGACTGTTCAGCCGCCCTAAGTCGAATATTTGCCCGGGCTGCACAAAGCCAGGGAACCCGTGCTGTTCCACCCTCCCAACATACTGCCCGAAGTTGGAGTTGTAATGAACTAGCCACATCTTGGCTCGGATCGGATCAGGCAAGCCCTCAAGCTGATCAAGACGGGCATGCACTCCGCTCGCCTCTGTCTCGCCGTACGTCTCACAGTCATGAATAATGACGTCAGCCCACTCATATCTGGACATCATCAAGTCCGGAGTGAACCGAGTGTCGCCACTATACATGAACCTGACATACCGTTCTCCATCGGGCACGCCCAGGGTTGCCACCAACTGCAAACCATACGACGGTTGCCAACTGGTGCCATTCATAAAGTGCCGAGTAGGAAACAGCATCATATCAAGATTTGGGCCCAACCGCACCCACTCCTCCAACCGAACCTCGATCGGTTCGAAGAAGGTTTCCAGACTAGCCTCCTGTCCTTCCAGTGTCTGCAGCCCAGGAGCTAGTGCCATCCACAGTAGCTCCCTGAAATTCCCCGCCGGCAGATACAATTTCAGCCGGGGTTTCAAGCTAAAGTAGTTCAACAACGCCAAGCCGGCCAAGCCGCCGACATGGTCTGGATGCAAGTGAGTGATCACTATCCAAGTGATCTCTCTCCGCCTACCTTTTAGCCGGTTGATGATGTCCATCCCGCCACCGCAGTCAACCAATAGACGACCAAGCGTGCCATCAAGCTCCGGCCAGCTGACCAGCAGACAGGTCTGCCCAAGTCCTGGAGGCGCCAGCATACTGCCGGTGCCAATAAACTCTACTCTCGGGGCGTCCATAACACACCTCCTTTAGATGTTGGATGTGCAACTGCCCCGAGGGGGCAGAAGGGGTTCTGGATAACCCAGAACTAATCAGAGTCAAAGTGCATAAGTAAACCCGAGCCAGCGTACTCTAGCCCAATTCTCCTGTCAACCCCGTAGAGAATTTCGAAATATCCCGACCTAAAACAAATTTTGATATTTCTCATCTCTGTCATTGCGATGGCTCAAGCCCGCGGCAATCTTGGGTAGAGATTGCTTCGTCGATGACGCTCCTCGCAATGACAGGTAGCTAACTAACCAT
The DNA here is from genome assembly GCA_041649135.1 of Patescibacteria group bacterium. Classification (GTDB taxonomy): domain Bacteria; phylum Patescibacteriota; class Kazan-3B-28; order Kazan-3B-28; family Kazan-3B-28; genus JAKLDB01. The sequence goes on from JBAZNQ010000001.1 coordinate 365,720, forward strand.
CTCTCATCTCTCATCTCTCATCTCTCATCTCTCATCTCTCATCTCTCATCTCTCATCTCTCATCTCTCATCTCTCATCTCTCATCTCTCATCTCTCATCTCTATTCCTCCAACATCGCCCCCTGCAAAGTGAACAATCGGCGATAATAGCCACTTTTCTTCATCAGTTCTTCGTGAGTTCCCTGCTCGGTGATTTTTCCACCCTCTAACACAATTACCCGATTAGCTCTTTTTACCGTCGACAACCGATGAGCAATAATGATTGTCGTTTTGCCCTCGATCAATTTCCAGAGTGCTCCTTGGATCATTACCTCATTTTCTGAATCTAATGCACTAGTTGCTTCATCTAAAATCAAAATCGGAGCATCTTTCAACAACGCTCTCGCGATCGCTAATCGTTGTTTTTCTCCCCCCGATAATCTTACTCCGCGTTCACCGATCTTGGTCTTAAATTTATTTGGTAACGACATCACAAACTTATATAAATTGGCTGCCTTGGTCGCATCAATAATGCTAGCCAAACTCGCCCGAGGACTACCGTATTTCAAGTTATATTGCAAAGTATTATTTAACGCCGCCACTTCCTGCATCACCGTCCCGATATTCTGTCGCAATGAATTCTGTGTTACCCGACTGATGTCCTGACCATCAATTAGTACCCTGCCTTTGTCCGGATCATATAGTCGCAGCAGTAGCTTTGTTAGTGTTGATTTACCTACTCCCGATGGCCCGACGATCGCCACCACTTCGTGAGGAGTAATGGCCAAATTAAAGTTTTTGAATACCACTCGCTCACCCTTTTGCCGCTTGCTACTACGATACGTAAAATGAACTTTTTCGAACTTAATTGCCCCATCCTTAACTTTTAACGGTTTAGCATCCGTAGCATCATCTACTGTCGGTTTGATATCCCAAATTCTAAATAATCTCCCAATTGACACAAACCCTACCTGCAATTGATCGTAGATTTGGGTTAGCCAGCCTAACGGCCCAAACACTCGATCTAGATAGGACATAAATAGAATCAAATCACCAACCGACAGTTTCCTTTGCAACACCAAATAGCCACCATAGCCATACACCCATAGATGCGCCGACGTTGTCACCATATCTCTCACAATCCCAATCCCCCGAACTACCCGCTCCTGTCGTTTCCGAATTTCCAAACCACGGTCATATACCGAGCCCATCCTTTTAGCCTCATAATCCTGTCGACTAAATTCTTTTATCAACTGATAGTGGAACAAATTCTCCATAAAAATCTTTCCGCTCCGCTCCATCGTATTCCGATATCTTTTCTCCCAAAAACGTTTTATCTTAGCTCGCCAAATCGACAGTCCAATATAAATCGGTGCAGCGATCATTAACCCCAACGACATTTTAAAATCGAACTTCATCAGCACAACCAACGCAACCACAAACGTAAATATGATTGGCAATATTTCAACTATCAAGTTGCGAGTAATTCCAAACATTTCGTTTACCCCAGCACTAATCCGCTCCCGTAGTGCCCCCGGCGATGTTTTATCAAAAAAAGACACCGATAATGTTTGAAGCTTCTCAAATGATTTTAGAGAAAAAAAATAAAAAGACTGTGAGCCAGCTATTGTCTGCATATAAGACTCTAGCGCGCTCATTAACTCATTCACAAACCACACCACCGCGAACATTCCCACTAACCACATCAACACCGCCACCGGTTCAGTCGGCTGAATTATCCGGTCAAACACCGCACTCAATTTCTGGGTAGTTAAGAAATTAACTACCTCTCGATAAATCCACGGAGCCACCAACGACAACCCAGCCCCCGCCAATGCTAGCGCCGTGATTAACAACAAAGCCGGATACATCGGCTTCATTTCTATTAATAATCGTTTAAGTCCCTTCACGCTTAAATTCTACCTTCTTACACTCCCTGCGCAATTCTAGTTTTTATTTGCAGTTATGTTACGATTTAGATACTGGCGTCGTGGGGAACGCCGGTTTTTAAAATACAAAAGCGGGCGATTTGGCTTTTCAGCCTCCTCTCACCCGCTTTATCGAATAAATTCTTGCACCAGACTAAACAACCGTTCAGTCCAGTGCAGAAAAAGTACAACATTACCGACACTCCACCAACCAAACTTGGTTAGGCCAAACCGAGATCATGCCCTCCAATGATAACGCTGCATCAGTATCGTATGCGATCAGGTAGCGACCCGAAGGCCAATCCGAGGCCACAAACCACGCAACTTCCTTGTCGTCCACCTTGATATCACCCGAGTATCGCAATGCTTCGGTGGACCAGCCGGATTCTGTATTATCAATCGCTCTCACTCGTAGTGCCCGTTTGCCAAACACTTGTGCCAGTTGACCGGCTGGGTAAAAATAAAACTCAAACGAGCCGGTGGCACTATAGGCTTCGGCACCATACTTCCGCCATGTAGCATCCGTGGTGGCTGATATATCGAGGTACATCTCGCTCTTGCCTTCGAACACCTTAGATATAGCCACTACTGGCAACGGACTTCCCCAGTCTTGATCGATGTACGCCCCGATCTTGTCAGGACCGCTAAGAGATGAGACTGGCTGATTATCTGCTGTCACCACCAAGGCCGGCTTGTGGATATTCATCCACCAATAAGCTCCAAGGAGGATGATCAGCAACACCACGAAAACCAAGAATTTCTTGGCCACCGCACACCTCCATCAAGACTACAAGATGCCTCCACCTTATCAGAACTCTTCCATCAGTCAACCCCATCCTCATTCATGTCGTTGCGGAAGTTCCGAGACACCGAGGGACGACCAAACAGTTTCCTAAACCGTGATTCACCATTCACCATTCACCATTCACTATTCACTATTCACTATTCACTATTCACTATTCACTATTCACTATTCACTATTCACTATTCACTATTCACTATCTCATGTACTCTCCAATGTATTCCCCCAGCCGCCCTTGGATGATCGCTTCACGCGCACCTCTGACTAATTCGTAATTATGATGCCAGTTGTGCACCATCAGCCCGCGAATCGCTTCGCGGTCTTTGGCTTTAAACTTTCGACGCAATTCCGCTCGGGAAATCCCTGACCGACAGGTCGGACACTGACAGCTCTCATCCAACACCCGCTCATCATTCTCAAATTGAGCGTTTTTGATGTCGTAATGTTTGCCGCCACGCATCCACACCCGTCCGTGCCGACCTTCCCGCGTTGCCGCAATTCCATCAAAAGTATCCATGCCTTCACGAATTGTCATTAAGACATCAATCGGCTTACAAATCCCCAACATATGTCTTGGTTTATTTTCCGGTAGTCGTCTGATGCAAAACTTCACCATCTTCACCATCGCCCTTCTTGGTTCATCCCATGCCAACCCGCCAATCGCTACTGCTGGAATTCCATTGCGCAATTGTCGAGTGGCGTCCCACAGACTAATCGTTCTTGCCAATTTATTTAATCCGCCCTGTACAATGTAATACAATTTATCATCCACAATTCCGCGGGATTGTTTGTGCCAGACCATTGTCATAATCGCCGACCAAATAAATTGAAACGGATTTTTTGCCATCGTATAAACTGTATTGTCAAGCGGCATTATCAAATCTACTCCCGCTTTATTTGCCCATTTCACCACTTCTCGAGGGGTAATGAAAGTTTTCTTACCGTTTAAATCAAATCCAATCCCTGCAAAACTCTGCCGTAAATGTTTCCCTAGGCTTACCATCTGAAACCCACCCGAATCAGACATTACCGGACCTTGCCATTCAATTCCATCTCGCACATCACTTTTCCCTGCTTCTCGCATCCAAAATGTATTTCGAAGCAAAATCACATCTTTGGTCGAAGTGATCTCTTCGGGCTTAAATCCCCACTTCTCAAGAGCTGTTGTGAAATTCAAAGTCACACACGGTGTCTCAATCTCTCCATGCTCTGTCCGCAAAACCCCAGCCCTCGCCTGACCATCTTTGGCCGTTATGTCAAATGACAATCCCACTTCGCTTCACCTCCTCTTAATCAAATTAGAACAAGGGCAGACTACCAAAAAATCCCCTCCCTGCCTACCCCCAACTGTATTACCTATTTGTACGATCGTACAAATAGGTAATACACATCCCAAAAAGAAAACCGCCCTTTCAGGCGGCCTTCTTGATATTACTTAATCACTAGATACTGAATACTATTGAAGTTCAACCTTTGCCCCGGCTTCTTCAAGTTTCTTCTTGATCTCTTCAGCATCAGCCTTCTTCACGTTTTCTTTCACCATCTTTGGAGCTGCTTCCACCAAATCTTTGGCTTCCTTCAATCCAAGTTCTGTGACTTCGCGAACAGCCTTAATCACGTTAATCTTGTTAGCACCGGCACTAACTAAGTTAACATTATATTCCGTCTTTTCTTCAGCTGCAGGACCAGCGGCGGCACCACCAGCGGCGGCAACGGCAACTGGAGCAGCAGAAACACCAAACTTGTCTTCCAACACTTTGACCAGTTCAGCCAATTCGAGCACGGTCATTTCGCTGACCATATCCAAAACTTTCTTGGCGTTACCGGACAACTTGCTCGCATCGACCTTCTTTTCCTCTTTGGCTGGTTCAGCCTTCACTTCTTCCACTTTTGGCTCCTCTACAGCAGCCGCCTCAACGGTCGCTTCCGCAACTTCTGGGGTCTGCTCTTCTGGAGTCGTATTTTGTTCGTCTGCCATATATTCTCCTTAATTATTATTTACTAATTTCTATTACACTTCACTCACTCTTCAACTATTTACTCGCTACCGCCTTTATCACGTTATAAAACGACTGTAAATTGTAATTTATTCCGTACACGAAGTTTGCAATTGGTGCGTTCATACTTCCCACAACTCTGCCCATCAACTCTTCGTAAGATGGCAACATGGCCAATTGCATGATCATATTGGCTGGCACAATTTTCCCATCAATAATTCCTAAAGCAATGTGTACTCTGTCATCACTTTTTTTGGCAAACTCATACGCTAATTTTGAAACACTCACTTCATCAGCGTTACCCCAAACCAATCCGTAACTTTTACCAGTTTTATTTAAACTCAAGTCACCGTCGATGTCCGCCTGTTTGGCCGCGATCTGCACCAAAGTTGGCTTAACCACGGTATATTTCAAACCCTTAGCTCGCGCGGCTTTGCGAAAACTATCCAAATCCACCATCGTGAGCTTATTGAAGTCAGTCACTACACTATTAGTGCTTTGCTTCAAAGCCTGTGTCAGCTCTTCAATAACTCCCGCTTTTTGTACCTTTGTCTTTGGCATAAAAATTGATTTATAGTTTTATGGATTAATGGATAAATAGTCTATTGGTCTATAAGTCTACGTGTCTATTCGTCTACTCACAAAAACTCGTCTCCTTGTAGAGACGAATAATCTTCCCTCTAGATGCTAAATACTAGCCCCTAGATACTGATTACTCCTTTTCGGCAGGTCTTACCTCCTTGCCACTAGATGCTAGATACTAGCCCCTAGCCGCTAATTCGTGCCCGCTGTCTCTAAAGGACAGGGGTATCTTACAAAACTCTATTCGAACCGTCAAGCCCTTTCGTATAATAGCCACAGGGGGCAAATTTAATCGTCCCTTAACATTCCTGTACTGGGAGGCACGCAATGATCAGAATCGCCAAGCCCGAGGTATTTTTAGTCGGTCAAACCGTCATCAATGTCCCAGGCCTTACTGCCTATCTAGCCAAGACTGGCAATCTTGAGTTTCTCGAAACCATCGCCGAAGCCAGAGCCGAAGGGCTAGGAGATATGGAGGTTCTTTCCAGTTTCTTCGCCAAGCTCTGTTACCGATCGTTAACCTCCGGTAAGAACGACAACGTCAGCAAGATGCGGTCTATCAGAGACAACATCATCGGTACCATCGAATCTGGTCACGGCTCTGTCTTCGAACATGCCGTACTCAACTTTGTGCTTAGCGATGTCTCGCGAGTACTAACACACGAGCTCGTTCGTCATCGAGTTAGTGTTGCCTACTCGCAAGAATCTGGCCGTTACTGCCGATTGAGTCCAACCAACACCGGCATCTACATACCGCCAGAGATTGCTGGCAACCCCGAAGCAGAAGTTCTTTTCGTGAATGCTGCCGAGCAAGCACTAGTCACCGTTGCGCAACTCTATGATGCCTTTGGCATTGATGAGTTCAATTTCCATACCAAGAAACAACTGACTTCAGCAATTCGGCGCATTGCTCCGACCGGCATTGCTAACGAGATTGGATTCTCCGTCAACCTGCGCGCCGTGCGACACATCATTACGATGCGCACCAATCGCGGAGCCGAACGGGAAATCCGACTTGTTTTCGGTCAACTGGCCAACATCGTGAAAGACATCTGTCCGCTCCTCTTCCACGGTGGCGAGTGCGTTGATGTCGACGGACTGCCAGAGTGGACATTCCCCAAGCACCTTTAGCCGTCAAACATCAAATAAGCCCCGACCAAATGGTCGGGGCTTTTCTCGTAGAACGTTCGACGTCTGAAGAACGTTTGACGTTCCCAATGAGCAACCTACTCCGCCTTCGGTAGAATCTCTTCCACCGCTTTGCGAATTCGTTGATGCACCTCCTCTGGCGAACCAGTTGCGTCAATCTCGACCGCTTCTGGAAATTCATCAACCAGTTTGGTGTACTCCAGTTGCAGCCGATCCTGGAATGACAAGTTCTTGTCGTGCTCGTCGAGTGCGTCTCGTCCGGCTTCCATTCTGGTCCGTGCCGATTCGGTATCGAGATTCAGCCACAGCATTAAGTCCGGCACTGGAAACTTGCTGTTGGCTTGACGCAGTTGCTCGACATCCGCACCACCCGCCGCACCATAGGCATACGTTGAGTAGTAATATCTGTCACAGACCACTACTACTCCGGGTTGTCCCAAATGCTCTACCAGCTCGGGCAGATGTTCAGCCCGATCCTGGGTATAGAGCATCTGGAAATCGGTCGCCGGCAACATCGGTTCTTGCTTGTCTAACATCCGCCGAATCCGCCGACCATATTCGCTATCGGTTGGTTCACGCGTCTGCCAAACATCAAAACCGTGGCTCTTCAGCTGCTCCACTAACAGAGATACTTGCGTACCTTTGCCCACTCCATCGGGACCTTCTATGACAATAAACACTGATAACACCTCCCATTTTTATTCCACCTTCAAGGTTCTAGCCTGTCGACCCGAACCCCCCACGCGTCTTAGCTTTCACATTACCGACTTCTCTAAAGTCAGCCCCCTAGTCTGACCATGAAGCAAAAAACTTCGCCAGTTTAATCGTCGACTGGTTGCCGTAATTACTACCCTTCCCCGCTACTCCGTACACCATTTTTGGTTCAGCATTTAAATGTTCAAACTTAAATCTTGCAATTAGTTGACCATGTGACAACCGTACTGGTACAGCTGCTTTGTTGCGCACCTCACATACTGCCGTGTTGCCACCCACTTCACCGTGCACACCATACCCAAAACCGCGATCAAAAAACCCAGCATAGTGACTTCTAAGTTCTCCATGAACGTCTGCGAAAGAAACCATCTCTGCACACACTCCGACTGGTATTCGCACTTTCTCGATCGTTGTCAACAACGCAAACTCATCTGGTTCTAACCACAACCCCCCATGGTCATCAAGCTGTTTCACCCTGAAATAAGTTCTCGGTTCAATAGTACCCTTATCGGTTAGTGATATTGGCTTACGAGTTCCAGTAACAACCAAATTACTCGGATCACTTTTTAAATCAACCCTTACCATTAAGTGATCATCATCGATCACTGGTTCAAGTCCAGGATTTTCGATCAAGCCATATTGACCATGCAACTCGCGCAATGTTTGATTATCAAAAAATTTGCGCTCGCCCCGAAATATCCGCAGTTGCGTCAATGATACTCCGCTCTGCAATTTGACATAAAAACTTTGCGGCACCAAAATTGCGAACAATTTGCCTTTATATCCGCGTGGCACAACATTAAACTGTGTCCCACCTTCTACTAACACAATACAGTGCAAGTCAATTCTTCCTGCCGACGATTTGGGGTTAATATACCCCCATTCATCCGGCTGAAAATCCAGCCTCACCCCCAATTCAACCAAATAAGTTCCACTTGTAAGCGTCCGATTACGTGCGCACTCTTCTTCCGAATATGAATTATAGCCGTACTCTTCTATAAACGCCTGCGAATTAAACCCGTCTTTCAAATCTGGTATCCCTGCCACCTCCCACATCCTGTTCCCCGTCCGTAAATCCAAAGAACACGGTTGGATATCGCTCGACTCAACCATGCCCGTAATCCGACCTTGCTCCAGTAGTTCACGCAACTGCCAATCTACCAACACCGCTCCTTGCTGCGTTACGAGTGGTTCTTGTAAACCAATACCAACCAGTTGGGTTGATTCCATAAAGCCCTCCCTCCCCCATTTAAAACCTGCTTTATTCTACCACACCGCACTTATCCAGTACTGCCGAACCCCCCACGCGTCTTAGCTCTTACATTACCGACTTCTCTAAAGTCCGCTCTCCCTATCCTAACAAATGTTCCTTGAGCAAATCTTTCGCCCTTTTCAATGGTCAAAATCTGATCACCCGTATTTAATACCTGCACCAGCACCTCGTCTTCGGCTCCGCAATAATCACTATCAATAATTCCCACCCCATGCGGCATCACTAATCCCATTTTTTTCTTCGGTGTCCCAGACCTCAAAGTCACCATTAAATAAAATCCTTTAGGTGTCTCCACAATTAAATTGGAGGGGACTCGCACCAGCTCTTTCGGCTGGATTTTGATATCCTCCCGAGCATAAATATCAAACGCTGCCGCACCACTTGTCTGGTACTCCGGCATCGGCAAACTCGAATCTACTCGTTTGATATTCACTCTCATACCGGTCATTATATCACCCTCCCTAGTCCCGATTGGCCATTGGAGCGAGGTCGTATTGAATTGAGATAAATTGCCGTCGCGGGGGCATGTCTGACGAGAACTTTGTTCGAGGAGTTTGCCCTTTAAGCGGTAAGACAATTTATCCAATGAACAGACCGAGCGAACACGGCCACGGCTTTGGTTACTTTCGCCAAGACGAAAGTAACGCCGGATCGAACGCCGGCGCAGCGTTCGCTAAACCAAACAGCCGGCTTTCGCCGGCTGCCTAAGAACAGAAACAAAAAATAATTTAAACCGACTGTAAATCAACCCTCACCCTTCCGTCATTGGGCATTGGATATTGGACATTAAATTGACGATAAGTCAATTTTGATCCCCGGGCCCATCGTCGTCGCCATACTCATCCGTTTGATGTAAGCACCCTTCGATGTCGCTGGCTTAGCCGCTTGGATCGCACTAACGATCGCTTTGAAGTTTGTCATCAAGTCCTCCGACTTAAATGAAACTTTGCCGAATCCAAGATGAATGATCGCATCTTTATCGAGCCGGAATTCTACTTTTCCTTTTTTGAATTCTTCAACCGCTTTGGCTGGATCAGCCGTTACAGTTCCCGACTTGGGATTTGGCATCAAGCCTTTTGTCCCTAGTGTCTGACCAAGTTTACCAACTTGTGCCATTACCGACGGAGTAGCAATTACTAAGTCAAAATCCAACCAACCGTCTTGAATTTTTTTGATCATTTCTTCCAATCCAACATGATCAGCTCCCGCCGCTTTGGCTTTTTTGGCTTCCGCTTCCTCGGCCAAAACTAAAATCTTGCGGGTTTTGCCGGTACCAGCTGGCATTGAAACTGTTCCGCGAATATTTTGCTCCGGCTTTTTTGGGTCCAACCCCATTTGGATATGTAATTCCACCGTCGCATCAAATTTACTTGGGGACGTTTCCTGTGCCAGTTGGATCGCTTCAGTCGCCGAATACATTTTGTTCTTATCTACCTTCGGCAAAACAGCCAGATATTTTTTACCTCGCCCAAACTTCCGCACTTTTGACTTTGGTTGCTTGGCAACCACTCCGACCTTAGCGTCGGAGCTACTCTGCTTTTTCACCGCCTTCTTAGCGGTCACCTTCTTTTTCTGCTGTTCAGCAGAACCCTTTGGGTCTTCCATAATTTTTACTCCTGCGTGGTTCAAACGCATTGCCGACTAGCAACACTCCCACCTCAAAGTTATATATTGTGTCTAATTTTTACTGAAAGGAAAGAGAGCAGTAAGCTTGCCCCGACTTGTCGGGGTGGGCTTTGCCCATGAGCGTCGAGAGGAAACTACTCGTGTCCTCTCGAGAGAGAATCTCTCTTGATCCAATTCCAATGGAACCACCAGAGCAACCAACCAATTACAACTGCTGGAATACTCTCGGTCGCTCTCCGACGAAATTCATTATCCTGTTGAATTGTAAACTGTTCTTTTTGCTGTTCTAGCGTCAAAGCCGTTACGGATTTATCAGACCCTTCTATGTCAGATGACATCCGATTGTAATCATATTGCACAAACTGCTGTGGCCAGACATACCGATTCATCGTTGCACCAATTCCGTTCACAACTCCGAAGATAAAAAAGAACAGACCCACTAACGCGAATAAATATAAATAAATTGTCCGAATCAAACCGTGTGCGTTTGCCATCCTATTACCCCCTGTGCTTATGGCTGATATAGCAAAAATAACTATTAGTAGGAGAAAACCTCCCGCGGCTAGTATCATATTTTCAACCCCAGATCCTCGTCATTCTGGCAACTCTGCCGAAGAGCAGAGGCAACCAAAATCTTAAAAATTAATTGGCGAATTGACGAATTAAATTTCAACCCTCGTCCTTTCCTCTCCTCCATCCTTTGGTTAGATTGGTGCAGATTGGAAAAATTGGAATATTAAATCGCAGACTAGTCTGCGATTTTTACTCCCATATTCCGAGCCGTCCCAGCAATAATTTTCATCGCCGCTTCTACGTCTAATGCGTTCATGTCTGGCATCTTCTTTTCAGCGATTTCCCGTAACTGGGCACGAGTAAGCGTCCCAACAGTCTCTTTGTTCGAAACTTTAGCACCCTTGTCGATCCCCAACGCCTTCTTGATAAATTCCGACGCTGGCGGTTGCTTCAAGATAAACTCAAACGACCGATCTTCGTAGATCGTAATCAGGGCTGGGATCACATTCCCCATCAGGGATTTAGTCGCTTCATTATACTGATTACAAAAATCCATGATCGCAATGCCATGTGGCCCTAAAGCTGTACCCACCGGAGGGGCGGGGTTCGCTTTACCAGCTTCAAGCTGAAGCTTCACAACTGCTTTTACCTTCTTTGCCATACCTCGAGATTATTCCTTATCTGGAGCAATCTGTCAATCAAACCATTTGCCTACAACCTCAACCAAGACCATGAGCCAGAAAAATTCCTGTTTCTTATAATCAAGAACCATTGTGGCCAGTGAAGTAGAGCGAAGCTCACTTCACGGCCATGAAGCGTGCTTTGCACTGCTTCATGGAGCCGACTGTCGGATTCGGACCGACGACCTTTCGCTTACAAAGCGATTGCTCTACCAGCTGAGCTAAGTCGGCCTCTGGTGCCGGGACTAGGATTCGAACCTAGGAAGGCGTGAGCCAACTGATTTACAGTCAGTCCCGTTTGACCGCTTCGGTATCCCGGCATGCTATATAATTTTTCAATTGCTTCTTTAAATATTGTCTACCGGAGCCACCTTTCAAAAATTTCTCTCGCCCAACTGCATCCATTTTATGTTGGTAACCCTCAAAATAAATTAATCTCCATCCCCAATGATTATTCAGCTGATGTTCCTGTAGTCTTCTCCTTAGATCAGAAGTGTATCCAATATACCAAGAGTAACTGTACTGATTTTCCAACACATAGACAACAAACATGATTTTTACATGGCCGCGCAAAGGGCATTCGCCCCGCCCGGCTCACACAAAACACCTATATTTCAATATTTCTCGTGGCTGCGCCACGCGATGAGCGCAGCGAATTTTGCGTGGAGCCGTTGACCGGGATTGAACCGGTGACCCCCTCCTTACCATGGAGGTGCTCTACCAGCTGAGCTACAACGGCAAACTCGTGTCTAGTGTCTAGAGATCAGCATCTAAAATTCCCATAGATACTAAATACTAGCCACTAGATACTACTTAAGTTTCTCTTCCGCTTGTTTTAAAAGTTCTTGTGTCTGCTCATTCCTCGGATCCAAGATGATGGCCTTCTCATAAGCATCTGCCGCTTTCCGATATTTCTTAGTCATAAAATAGGCCAACCCAAGATTTACTAACCGTGACGGAATTTTATCATTAATAGCGATCGACTTCTCATACGCATCGATTGCTCCATCGTAACTTTCCATCTCGTAATACAGCAACCCAAGATTGTTGTAAAAAGTATCATTTTCCGGCTCCAGCTTCAACGCCTGCTTCAACGCCGACCTCGCATCCTTAAAGTTCTTTGATTGTAGATAGATCAGTCCCAACTTGTTGTACAATCCAGCATCATCCGGCTCCTTCCCCAAGATTTTCAAATACAGATTTTCAGCCTTCTTCAGCTCACCTTTTTCAAAATGCTCATCCGCCAGCTCCCGTGGGGTTTTTTCTTTATCCTTCTCATCTACCACTCCATCAGCGTTTTTGTCAGCTGGAGTCAGATCCACCGGCAACTTGCGAAGAACCATGATCAGAGCCAAGACAGTCGCCAAAAACACAATAACTTCCCACATAAAATCAGGCCCTCCTTTAACCAGCCTAGTATACAGGAATCAGCTTACAGAACAAGTAATAGCCGCCTTGTGTACGCAAGGCGGCTCGGCAATGAAATCGATGGATTTAGTAGAGGCATGACTGCAGACCGTCGTTGCTCGGCAGATTCCAGTAATTCTGCCATGCCACATTCATTTCTGAATGTGAGTACGGCTTCATGCACCGGAATAAACGAACGATCAGTTTTTCACTTGATGCGCTGGACTCCGACAACAAACTTGGCTCCACACAATCCCAGTGCAACATAAACAGCATTTTTGCCTCGGCACCCTGCAATAGACCGCGCGCCGGCAAGTCTTGCGCCAAACGGTCAGCTTGCGGATTGGTGTAGAACCAGTACGCCACACCCTCAAGAAGTCCGATAGTTGTCTGCACCACGATCAGATGCATCTTGTTGATGTCAGCCAGCACCCGCTGGAATTCTACTTTAGTCAGCTTGCGCTTTTCGGTGTAACGAACACCGATGCCGTACACCTCGCTGTGCACCTTGCCCATCTCGACAGTATCGCTGTACAGCCTCTTCAACCATTCGATTTCCTGCTCGTACTGCTTGGGCGTACACCCAAGTTCCTTCAGTTCTGTTGGCGGAGACTCATCCGTCTCTCTATCGTTCAACATGGTATCGCCCATACCTGCCTCGCAATAACAAGGGACACATCCAACGCCCCCTGTGGATTTACCGCCCCCACCATACCGACAACCCCTCTCCCAGTCAACTAAGACCCCGTTGGGGTAAATCTAGCCAATTTATCCAATTTATTCCAATCTAACCAAAAAGATATTGGCGAAGATTGTTTAGATTGTCGAGATTGGTGATATTTATCTACAGCGCCAGCAACAATGTATCGATCGCTCCTTTCAAATTCACATTATCCCGAATCTGCTTTACTGCTATCTGCATCCGTTCTAGTCCTTTGACCGCTTTTTCATTCGGCAACATTTCCCTCCAAACCATCATCCCAGCCCGAATAAACTCCACCGCTTCATCGCGATCTTTCAATTTTTCCGACCAACCAAATTTTGTTTCAACATCAGCCGTCTGCACTTTTTGCCAGAATGTCATCATTTCCTTATAGTCCACCCACCAAATCGACATTTCTTCCCAATCTTTTACTTGCCCAGCACTCCCACCCGAAGCCGCAATTTGTTCGTCAGTAGCCTGTGGCACAATTTTTTTAATTTCTGCATCTGTCAGCGGACCGAATCTCACTACTTGTGCTCGTGACACGATCGTTGGCAACAACGCCTCTTCATTCGGCACGATCAAAATGATCACCGTGTCATCTCTCGGCTCTTCCAAAGTTTTCAACAACGCATTTTGAGCCGCATCATTTAAATTTTGGGCATCATCAATAATTGCCACTTTATATTTCGATACCATTGGCGACATCATCAACCGTCGTGTCAGTTCCCGCATTGCCCCAATCCATTCCCTGGTCTTTTCTTTACTGACCTCATCTAAAATCTGCGAATACCAAAACGTATCCGGATGATTTTGTGTTGCTGGTGGCTGGTGGCTAGTGGCTAGTGGCTGACTATGCAAATATTGTGCCAACGCTTTCGCCGCCGTCCTTCTTCCCACACCCTTCGGCCCAGCAAATATCAACGCTTGCGGCAAATTTCCCGACTCCAAAGTCGCCAACAACCATTTCTTGGCTGTTGCCTGTCCCTCCAAATCAGAAAACACCTCCTTCACTTCCATAATCCGATTATACCAGCCCATACCCACTTACCCCCTTCCCCCTCGAATCAAACTCGTTATCGCAAAGCAAAATCCGGCTAGTTTAGCGCGAGCCCTGAACCCCGACTACCCGAGAATATCAACCAGTCGGGGTGAATCGGCTCAAACATAAGCCAGACAGCCAAGATTTTGCTATTGCGATAGAGTTTGGTAAGCGGAGGTGAGTTTTTCTGTCAGTTTTTGCTCATTCAAAAACTGACCGCCCAGCGCGCGGGGGCGTAGACCGCGCATAAAAGAAGACCGCCCTTTCGGGCGGTTCTTGAAAACAAAGTTGCCTAAACCGCTTTCGGCTTCTTGTACTTGTAATCCCCAAACGCCAACAAAGGCATGAAGATAAATGACAAAAACACCAACCCAACAGTAAACGCCACGTCTTGCCCAAACACTCTCGCCAATTCTCTGCACATCCAAATAGCAATGACGATATTCACAAACGGCACGAACAGCAAAAGCAACCACCACCACGGCTTACCGATCATCTCCAACGCAACATAAATATTGTAAAAGGGAATAATTGCCGCCCAGCCGGGTTTATTGGCTTTGGTAAAAATTACCCAAGTCGACACCAACATCAACGCACCAATCGCCCAATTCCACCACATGTGTGTCGCCGCTTCAAATCCACCCAACCAACCGCTCATCCAACCACCGCCCCAACCCAATGCCGTTACTGCACCAGCAGTCGTATCCAAATCATCCAACTTCACATCTTTTAGTTGATTTAACAAATCACCGATCGTCTCCGCATTTTCCATAAAAATTCTGTTTTAAAAATGATATCTTTCGTATTGTAATCCAGCGCCCCTCCTTCAAGCAAACCCCAGATTCTTTTCCCCCTTGAGTAAAGTTTGTCCTCGCCAAGCAAAATCCTGCCAGTCTAGCGCGAGCCCTGAACCCCGAGCCCCCGATAATATTGGTATCGGGGTGAATCGGCTCGAATATAAGCCAGACGACCGAGATTTTGTTATGGCGACAAAACTTTATGAGCGGGGGTGAGTTTTTCTGTCAGTTTTTGCTCATTCAAAAACTGACCGCCCAGCGCACGGGAGCGTAGACCGCGCATAAAACAAAACAGCCGCCTTACGGCGGCTGCCTAAAAACATAGAGGATTAATTATTTTACCACCAAAGTCCGATGTTCGATCACTTCATCAATCAATCCATATTCTTTCGCCTCCGGCGCTTCCATAAAGAAATCCCTGTCGGTATCTTTTTCGATTCTGTCAATTTTCTGTCCGCTATGATGTGCCAATAATTCATTCAACTTGCTTTTCCACTTCAGAATTTCTTTAGCGTGAATTTCAATATCACTCGCCTGTCCTGATGCTCCACCTAAAACTTGATGAATCATCACCCGAGAATTTGGCAAAGCAAATCTCTTTCCTTTTGCACCACCTGCGAGTAATACCGCTCCCATCGAAGCCGCCATCCCCACACAAATTGTACTGATGTCCGGTTTGATGTGTTGCATCGTGTCATAAATCGCCATTCCGTCAGAAACTGAACCACCGGGGCTATTGATATATAGCGCAATATCTTTCTTCGTGTCTTCGCTTTCCAAAAACAATAACTGGGCGATTACTGAATTCGCCAGCTCATCATCAATCGGGCCACCGATAAAAATAATCCGATCCTTTAGAAGCCGCGAGTAAATATCATACGCTCGCTCGCCTAACGGACTCTTGTCTATCACCATCGGTATCAAACTCATAGCTGTAAAAATTAACTCCTATACCCCACAAGTATAGCAGGTTAGCGGGTCGGCAGGTAAGCAAGTCAGCTCAACCCCCGCCCCCATTTGTCATTCCGGATTTAGTCCGGAATCCATTTTCCCCGTCATCCCGCCATACTCAAGTGATGGCGGGATCCATTTTCCCCTTGTCATTGCGAGAAGTCCCGAGCCAGTCGAGGGACGACACGGCAATCTATCCTTTATCACTCCAAGCGTAACTGAAGGATCTAGACGACAGTTGCATTTAATAACCACATTCTTGGCCAAATATTGAACGGCCGTTCAATATTCTGTCATATCCCAAATAAAAAAGCCGTCATCTCGCAGGACAACGGCTAACTTAGCGTGTCATATACGCCCCAATCTCGAGGTCACCATCTGCCAACGAATCACTTCCAGCTGATGGTAAGAGAAGCACCACCATGACTCTCTCCCGCACCAGAATGAGTAAAGTCAACCCGAAAACCTTTGCTGCGAAGAAATACGAGCATCATCTCAACCTCTTCTCTCGAATCTTCATTCACTGGGACACCCCGAAATTGGACATAGTGCTGTCCCCCTGCGGCAGCCCTTTCGATTCCGGGTCTCCAACTGTTCTCAAAGCAATATTCTAATCCCCCAGATACGCTTGCGATTCGTTCTCGCCTTACACGTTCAGCATCCCTCCCAAGCTCCTCTCTGGTCTTAGTGATGCCTCGTGCATCATCAGCATTGAAACCGGTCGATGATATCACGCCGCTGCCGGTGCAGTTATCCTCTGGCCAAAACATGCTTCGAAGAATGATAGCGATAACGGCAATAGCAGCAATACCACCAAGTACGCCACCAACGACTCGTAATGGTACGGGAACATTATCGTCACCCATTACAGCGCCGGCTACAATCATTAGGGCAATCCCCAACAAGATGACAGCCAACTGGCGCATAGTCACACCTCCTTTGGTTTGTTAAGTTACCACTTTCGTTTTACGCCAAAACCCGCTCCCAGTCAATCAAAAACCCCGTCTGGGTAAATCTAGCCAATTTATCCAATTTATTCCCCGCCCGCCGACGGGCAGGCAATCTAACCAAAGAAATTGTTGAGATTGTCATGGACCCTTCGTAGCTTCAGCGAAGTAGGGGCGAAGATTGTTTAGATTGTCGCAGACCCTTTGTCTTGTCCACCATAGCTTCTTGACCGTCGTAGCCTTGGCATAGTCAATTGACCAGAATCGTATAATAAATAACCAGCCCGTCATCCTGAATTTATTTCAGGATCTAGACAAGAACAAAAACATTTCTGTTCCTGTCCCATTGGTTAGATTGGGGAAATTGGTGAGATTACTTCGTCGCTAGTTCTGCTAATCTATTGATCGCCTTTTCGTAGCTCTGCCAGTAGCAGAGCGAAGACCACCCCGTAGCCTTGCTCGAAGGGTGGCGTTCTACCGCGTGGCTATTTCAGCAAGTTTGTCGATGGCTTTTCTCGAACCAAGCATCCGCTTCAACCGTTCTTTCCTCGCAGATTACTCGAAGAGTAATTGGAGATCCTTCCGAAGCCTTGGCGTAGGAGGACTACCTTTTACTGTGTCACCATCTCAACCAACCTATCAATAGCCTTACGCGAACCGAGCATACGTTGCAGTCGCTCACGACCATTACTATTTTTCCCATATTCCTTTTCAATATTTTCCCCATCCTGCGGATAGATTTCCTTCAACTTTTTCATTTCCGCTTCCACATCCTCCTCTGTTGCTTCGATCTTCTCCGCATCGCGAAACGCCTCCAACGCCAATCCGATCCGAACTCTCTGCTCGGCTTGTTCCCGCCATTGGCTCTTCAAACCCGCTTCATTGACATTCGCTTTTTTCAAATAGTCCTCAAAACTCATACCGGAATGTTCCGCCTGATGTTTCAAATCATGCACCATACTGTCTAATTCCTGCTCTATCATTTCCTCCGGCAAATCGATCTTCGCGACCTTCACCAATTCCAATAGCGCATTCTCCCGCACACCCTCTTCCGCTTTCTTAGTCGCTTCCTCTTCCAAATATTTTTTAATATCCGCCTTCAACACTTCCAGATTTTCCTGCCCCGCATGCTTCTTGGCAAACTCATCATTGATTTCCGGATAATTCACCGCCTTCACCAAATTCATTTTCACCTTGAACATGGCTTTCTTACCCGCTAAATCTTTATTGTGATAATCGGCTGGGAAAGTTACTTCCACATCTTTCTCTTCGCCCTTCCCCAGTCCCACTAATCCTTCTTCAAATCCGGGAATAAAAACTTTATCTCCCAAAATCAACGGATGCTTCTTGGAAGCACCGCCTTCAAATGGCTTGCCGTCTACAAATCCATCAAAATCAATTTCCGCCCAATCACCCATCTGCGCGACCCGTTCCACTTCCTGAAACTCCACCGCTTTCTTTTGCAAACTTTTCAACACCCCTTCCACCTGCTCATCCCCTACGCTCTCAACTCTCTTCTCTAGTTTTATCTTCGAATAATCTCCCAACACCACTTCTGGCAATACCGCCACCTCCGCCGTAAATTCCAGCGGCTCGTTTAAATTCCCTTTTTCCACAGAAATTTTCGGGAATGCGATCGGCCGCAAATTCTCCTGCCGAACGGCAGAAGGATAAAACTGCTCCACCGCCAGCTCGATCGCTTCGCTAATCACGCGGGCTTCGCCCGCTTTTGCGATCACCACATCCCTCGGCGCCTTCCCCTCCCTAAATCCGTCTATCTTAATCGTGGTAGAAACTTTTTCTGCCGCCTTATCCAAAACCCCCTGCCACTCCGTCATCTCCAGAGCAATGGCTAATTTAACATGATTCTTCTCCCCGTTAGATTTAGTGATTTTCATACCCAGATATATTGAGCTGAAGCCTTTATAAAGTCAATTTTACAGTACCTAGTATGCCATAATAATAGATATGGAACCTAATAGCTTATTTAATCCAGCCACCACCATGCCTGCGCTAGCGGGGAGAGAGATTAACATTGCTCCATTGGGCGCCACCAACATGGCTCGAGAATTCGATGGATCATGGGATTTTCGTGGCGCCAAGACCAAATCTTATACGCATGGGCTCCATAGTTACCCCGCTATGTTTATTCCGCAGGTAGCACGACGGCTGGTTCAATCATACAGTCGACCGGGTGACAAAATTTGCGACATTTTTTGCGGCTCAGGTACTACCCTCGTTGAAAGTATTGTTTTGGGACGCGATGCAATCGGAATAGACCTAAACCCGCTCGCCGTTTTTTTAGCAAAAGTAAAAACCACTCCAATTAATCCCTCCCTTCTCACAAAAGCATACTTTCATATCGTCGAAAAGTATCATCAGCCCGACATTGTAGGCATTACAATACCAGAATTTCCTAATCTAAATTTCTGGTTTAACGAAACTACCATCGCACAACTGGCCAAGCTCAAATATGTCATTCGCAAAACCACATCTGGAGATACAAGAGATTTCTTCATGGCAACTTTCAGTGAGGTAGTTCGTTTAGTATCAAACACCAAGAATGGTGAATTTAAGCTAGTGCGAATGTCGAGTGAAAAACTACGAGACTGGAATCCAAATGTCCTAAATATGTTCCGCAAGAAAGCCGAGAACAATATTGCGGGTATGTCAGATTTTTTTCACGAAGTACCCAGTGATCACCGTGCCACAATCATCATCGGAGACTCTTCTCAAGACAATAAAATACCAAAAAACTCCATAGACTTGATACTCACCTCTCCGCCATATGGTGATAGCCGGACAACAGTGGCATACGGACAATTCTCAAGATTATCGTCACAGTGGATAGATTTATTCGAAGACCCCTCCGAGGCATCAAAAGTAGACAATCAACTGCTCGGTGGCAACAAGATTGGTGATTTATCACACAATCTACAATCCGTACACTTAATAGCCGCTTTAGAGACTATCGCACAACAAGACATCTCTCGAGCCAAAGAAGTATTGAGCTTTTTTATTGGGTTAAACCGATGCGTTGAACAAGCGCACTCCATCTTAAAACCCAACCGCCACATGTGTGTTGTAATCGGAAATCGTCTAGTAAAACAAGTCCGCATACCCACAGACATCATTATTGCTGAACTTGGAAACGAAATCGGTTTTACATGCGAGACCATTATGGCTCGCAATATCCCCGGAAAAAAGATGCCAATACGGAACTCTCCAACCAATATAGCGGGACAACTGGCAGATACCATGAATCAAGAAAGTATCGTCGTTCTTCGTAAACTCAAATAAGTTTACGAAATGTGCTAAAAACTTCTTTGAAGTCCTTTAAAGGCAATCTAAACGCTGAGCCATGGTCATGAGGCCTGCCGTCAGGATACCTCCCCATCCTAATGTCGTATTTCATCTTTGCAATAAATCGGTCAAAGTTACCACCCTTACACAGATATGCCTCTTTGTAGGCAAACTGTTCTTTGCCGTTATTGTCTTTCTTGGCTTCTGCCAACACTAAAATAACACCTCGACCTACCTTTTTGATAAAGCTATCTTCCAGTTTTGTCCTATCATAAGAAACCACCAGTGACTTATGTTTAAACACAATTAGTTCACTATCTTTCTTGTTATCGACCAACCGATATCCTTGCTTATTGGCAACCCGCGTCACTGTTTGATGCAACACCTTTTTCCCATCTGTAGGACGAGGATACCCAAACTTATCCAATAATTTAGAATTCAAACCAGTATCCGGCTTACGAGTAAACAAAGTCACCATCGAACCGGTCTCGCGCCTTTGAGCCTTGAGCTCCATCACGCCAAAATCTGGCAGAGCAATATTGTTTTCCGTTATTCCAAGATAATCCTCAATAGTCTTGCCGATCCCCGTATTGTGCAATCGGTTTGACTTTATCCAACCCTTGTTGGAAAGATCTTTTAGTTTTTTCTTTATCTGAACAAAAGTAAACTTTTTCATAAATTCTCCATAAAAAAATTAATCGACTTTTTATACATACGCGAAAGTTTGTTGAGTTCGATAATATCCAGCCGTCTCTCTCCCGCCTCCACCTTCGACACAAACGACTGTGGCTTCCCTAATTTTTGAGCCACCTCTTTTTGCGTTAAACCGGCAGACAATCTTGCCTGCTTTAGTTTCTCCACTAACTTCTGATATTCCCCCGAGTAAATTGATTTCATAAATGGGAGCTCAACGCCCCCATGCTATATCCCAAAATCGAATATCCCAAAACAGGATATCTTTTTATCCCATAGTCTCAATATCCTCGTAAACTTTGGTCAATAGATCAGTATAATATGTCACTGCGCTCTTAATAGACGCTAGCTTCAAACGAAGACTAGTTGAAAGATCGCCTTTCATAAACGTTTTCTGAATATACTCAAAATCTTTTGGACTATAATGCTTGCCATCACCATGCACATAGCTGTTACGTCGCGAATACAACCAATCTGCATACCCAATAATACTATTCGGTTGTTCTTTGCTACGCTGAGTCTTGGCAAATATCTTCCCGTCCGCACCCACTCTCGGTTGATTACTCACAGCCTTCCAAGCCAAACATTTATCTAAAATTTTACACAGTTTCACGGAATGTCTTTGGCGTAGCAGATTGCCACGGGTTAGATCTTTCATTTTATCCACTACTGTCTCGTAAGAACGGTCCTTCATAAAAATTATTTCGAAGACTTCTTTTTTAGAAATTGGCTCCTCATCCACCAGCCTCAAAATTTCTTCTCTCAAATTGGGATTATTGATTGACAACCAAAGCAATAACTTGTCCACCAGATAATCAAAACGATCGACCAAATTCACATAAACAAGCTTTTGAAGATGTTTACGGTTCGCTTCAGTCTTGATTTTGTTCAGCTCAGCAATTGCCGATTGAATATCATTATGGCAAAAATCCAAAAAAACCTCTATGTCATTTAGAGGCTCTATGGTAGCCAAGTTGCCTACATCAATTTTGTGAAGAGATTTTTCTGACATATCAATCAGGATGAAACGTTTCTCCTAATAAACAGCGAATCAACAAATTTGTCCTTCTCTGAATCCGACATTGAAGGATCAAGAGACTCCTTTAGAATCCGACGCGCCTCATCAAGAGAGATAAGATCACTTGCCATAAGAGTATTGATAACATTCAGTATCAATTTGATAGGATCAAATGGTCCTAGTAATACATTCATGGATGCACTCCTAACAGTAAATTATAATCACTTCCCTTTTGCCCAGATTATACCCCCGTCTCAACCTCCTGTATAATCGGCTCTCTTACCCCCATGTAATACACCAACGCCACCCTCACCCAAAGTGCTATAATGCCTGCGTCCAGATTGTAACTTTCCAGTCAGGCGCAGGCTAAACCAAAAGGAGTAAGACTTATGTCCACAGGAATGAACGCCTCTGAACCGGTCACCGAAATCTTCGGAAAAACCAACATCGGTGGCTACGCCATCTGTCCAGCCGCTAATCTGGAAGATGGTCGGCACTTTGAGAAGCTCGCCATCCCCGAATGCGAGTTGGAACGACTAGCCGATAGGCTCCACCTTACTTCACAGGAGCTCCAAGAACTGCTGACCACCAAGGCTGGCGAGCTCACGCTCAAACAGCTCGTCGCTGTTCTGCATTTCATCCGCACCCTCTGGAGTTCAGACGACGGCAAGGTCGTTAACTTCGAGCTCTCCGTCGGTCCTATCGACCCAGAGTTCCTCGGCAACTACGACCCGCCCCAGTAATGCTCCGCATCCAAAAACGAAACCTCGGTCCGCGCCAACCGAGGTTTTTATTTTTGTCCCATCGATCACCCTACCTAAACCAATTCAAAATGAAAATATTCCCCCCTCGAACCCAATTTAAATCCATGACTAGCCATTAGGTCAACAAGATATTTTTGCAATTCCCCGCAACGTCTTCCTTCTTCGTCTACGCTCTCATCATAAAAACCCATCAGCAAAGATTCCGGCCCATCATTTAATTTTCTTAAATAGATTTCTGAATTTGTCTTCTCGTCCCAAATGGCAACATCCACCGCTCTCCCCGTGCTATGCGGTATTGTTTTTATATTTAAAAGCCGATCTGTCATTTCTTGACCGTATTTCTCCACTCTTTTTCGATAAACCAAATTATAAATTTCGGACGACCTATAGCCTTCTTTGATGTATAGCCGCCAACCCCTTTTCTGCAGCTCCTTATCTACCTCTAAAAGTGCTGGAATAATTGCCTCATCAACATAAATCTGGTCATCAATCATCCCCGCTTCTATGAGTTCCTCCTTGGTCAAATTGTAATCTGCATATCTGTTCCAATAAAAACTGCTCCCCAGCAGCCCATATGCGCGAATCGACACCAAATGAAGATCTTTCATATCCCCAGTATACCAACCCCCCGCCACTCACCTCTTCCCCAACCCAAAACCCCACTCCGAAAGTTAGCCATCTACCGAAGCATTTTCAACTAAAAAACGGATTCGCTATTTTTTCTCAACCAAGAGATAGATAGACAGTACGCCGATCGCCGCCGCCAAGCCTATCATCACCCAAGCTAAGTTGGTCTCTCCGATATAAGCAATCTCATTAACGATAACTCCGACTGCAATAACGAGAGCCAGCCAAATTAAATACTTCATACTTATATTTTATAGATAATTAATATCCTAGCCAAGTAGAAGCTTCTAAAAAATATCTTCCACTCCAAAATCAGCCCCACCTTTGATTTCCCATACCGAGGGTGTAGAATACTGGTAACTTTCGCTCAAGGAGGTGATTTATGAGCGGACTGTTCATTGGCATTTCAGTAGACCCAGACCAAGCGGTTGCATGTCTAGACTCCGCTAGACAGATTTGGTCACGCCATCCCTATATCCGCTGGTTCTCACCAGAATCATTACACTGCACTTTGGCCGACGTAGAGATTGAAACCAAGCAGTTTCACTGCGTCGCCCGCACAATGATGCAAGGTGTGATGGAACGAGTTAGTCTGGCATACCAGCAATTCTCAACAACCGTAAACCAATTCGCATGGTTCGGTTCAAAAAAGATACTGGTACTGACTAACCCACAGGGCAACACCAACCTCAAATTGGCGCAGCTGTCCCGTACTTTAATTCGACGACTTCGAGGTCAAAGACTTAAAGTCACGCAGGGGCAACCATTCTGTGCCCACGTCAGTCTGGGCGAGCGGGATATGGCTGAAACCGTTGTGGATATTCACAGCTCCATCTATAACCCGCCCCCCACTCAACAACTTGTTCTTCGCCTCAACGTGAACAATCTTAGTCTCTACCGAGTCATCGCCCACCGCCAATACGAGATTGTATATACCGTTGAGCTCAAAACGCCCAAACAGGCATGCGAACTGGCAATGGGATAGATAAGCAAAAGCCGAGGCATACGCCTCGGCTTTTATACTTCTCCCTCGTCCCTAGGTGGAGATGGGAGCAGGTCAGCTTGGTTCTGTCATCCGACAGAACTCGACTTCGTTGACTGACCGTTGAGGGAAGAACACACCTCGTTCTTTCCTCAAGAGCGTTAGTTAGACAGCGGCTTCGTCAGACTTGACCTCTTCACCAGCCACAGCTGGAGTTTCGGCTTCTTCGACTTCGTCATCAGCCTCGTCAGTTCCGGCCGCATCAGCAGCTGGAGCGTCATCAGTTACAACAGCGTCATCGGCTGGGGTAACTGGAGTCTCAACGATCTCTTCATTTTCCAATGGGGCGTTGTTCATGTCAGTCATGATAATTTCTCCACGGATTAACCTTGATATATCACGTAATCCCCAATCCTGCTGTCCAGCCGGATTGCGTGCGTTCACCTTACCACCCCCTATCAGATATAGCAACCTTATTCTTTATCAGGCACACTCACCTCACACCCCAGCTACAACTTCATACTGACTTTGACTAACCTCACACCTCAAGCTAAGATAACCATGGAGATTAGGAAGCCGTCGGTGTTCGAGTCTCCTGCGAGGACCGTCCATCGGCGGAAAAAATCCCGCGGGGGCAAGCCATGCGGCATCCTATATCCAAGGCGGCTTTCAGCCGCCTTATTTTTTATTCACAAGCCCCGCGCTACTCGCGCGGGGCTTCTTCACCTATTTCCTTCACTTCGTAGATCATCCCGAAGCCTTGTGCGGAGGGTGACTTCACTCCTCCCCAACCTTAATTTTGGTCAGTTGGTTTGGATTGAATCGAAACCGGAATATTAAATTTCTTCGCCAATCCCTCCAACGCCCGCAATGCCTCCATCGGCACCATAAAGACAACCGTGTTTGATTGGTCAGAACTAATGTCGTTAATGGATTGCAAAGTCCGCAAGTGCAGTGCGCCATCAGCGGAAGACAACGTCCTTGCCGCCTTCGCCATATTTTCTGACGCCACCACTTCACCCTCGGCTTTAATAATGACTGCTCGTTTCTCGCGCTCGGCTTCGGCCTGCTTACCGATCACCCGCTTCATTTCTTCCGGCAAAGTAATGTCTTTCAGCTCAACATTATTAACCTTGATTCCCCACGGATCCGTGTCCTTGTCGATCACCATTCGAATTTCTTCCGATACCCGATCTCTTTCTGACAACAATTCGTCCAAATTAACTTTGCCTACGGCATTACGCATCGTCGTTTGCGCCAACTGCGATACCGCGTAATAAAAATTCTCAACTTCCAACACTGCCTTATCGGCTGCGCTGACTTTGTAATAGATAACAGCATTTACGCTAACCGAAATATTATCTTTAGTAATCGCTTCCTGCGTTGGCACATCCACCGCTTTCACCCGAATATCAATTTTGCGATATGACTGAAAAATCGGCCACACCAATCGCCAACCCGGCTCCATAATTCCGGAATATCTTCCCAACGTAAACTTCACCCCTTTTTGATATTGGTTGATCTGTTTAATAGACACTAAAACGATCAACACAACCAGCCACCCCAAATTCCATAAAAAGAATTCCATTTTCAAAATCTCCTCTTTATCTTATATTTCCACGACCTTATCTTACGCTTCTTTCGGAAAACTTCTGCTGCGGCTCTTCCCCCTCCATCATCAACAAATCTCTCATCAGCTCGCATGCTTCCGGTATCCGACGCAACCTCTCACGAGCATTCGAGACCAGTTGTCTTACATATTCTCTAGTTACACCCCCCTTTAGCATTGTTCCTACTTCCGCCAGTACACGCATATCACCGCCCCTGTCTAAACCATAATGTAATCTGACTGCTTGGTATTGGAGATCTGATAAAGTCTTTCTCATGATCGCATCCAACCTCCGCCAAATGATCATTTTATCAGATTCGTTAGCTGGATCACCACTCTCCGAATTTGCTATCTGATTGGCTGCCGTCACCGCTCTTCCCTGTTCCAAAGCAAACGCTGCCGGTCTGTCCAGTTCAAATATTTCTTGCGCGGCTCGGCAAACCTCCTGCCAATCCTCCAAAGTAATTCCTATTTCTTTTGCAACTTCATCTCCCGCCGGTATCCGTTGTTCCTCACCCATAACTTGTTCCATATATTTTCTTCCGAGACGAAGACGAGCCACCGCATATTCCGGAAGACGTACTAACGGCACCTGTTCGATTATCGCTCTTCGCATTGCTTGACTAATCCACCAAGTTGCATAAGTTGACAGTTTGAACCCCCTGCTCAAATCAAATTTCTCAATCGCCGTCATCAAACCGATAGTTCCTTCCTGAATCAGATCTGCTAGCGGCAACCCGCGACCTTGATATCGTGCCGCAATATTCGCGACTAACCGCAAATTAGCCTCAACCAACTCATCAGAAGCCGCCCTTTCTCCCCTATGTTCTAACAACCAACGTTCCTCTTCTGGCGTTAACAAATCATGACTCCCAATTTCATCAAAAATAAATTGTTCTGCCGGATCTCCGACCAACGAGTTTACTGTACGCTTGCTTCTCCGCCTTCCACTATCAACACCACCGTAGGCTTGTTCTAGTTTAATCTTCGCACAAATCAACCCGACTAGTTCTGGATGTAACAGAACCCGCTCGCCACCATCATCATCATGAACCCAATCTTCATTCTCACCGTTATCACTAATCTTTTTCGCCAATCGTTCCAATCTTTCAACTGGAACATCCAGCTCATCAGCCAAGTCGTCAGCAACAACATAATTTCCGACTGGTTCTGCCTTGTCCAATAACTCACCCACCACACACTCAACCATGGCTGCTGGCTTAACCAACGACAACTCATCCGATACGCTACTCGGATTTCCCACGCCCCCCTCCCACCCTACTCTTTGGCGTCTGGTCATAATATTGACCAATTATGATACGTCCAGCCTGATAAATCAAGCTGACAGAAGTTTGTGAACCTCGCTCTCTTTTCTCTACCCTGCTCTACTGGCTCGGTCCCTGATTCCACGGCGCCTGCTGATCGCTAGCACCTGTACCAGTTGTTTCTAAACCCTGGTCACTCGGACCAGTTCCCCACGGCGTCTGATTGGCAGACGCAGATGAACTACCGGTATTATCGGTGTTCTTATTCACAGACTGATCATCTCCCGTTATTACCGGTGTCACTATCGTATTCGGGTTAGTTACAGTTTCTAGGTCATCGGTCAGCTCATTTACTAAATTGTGCCTCGTCCCATCAGACTGATAGCTAACCACCGCTACCGTCCCACCGACTGCCAACACTCCCACCACTACCGCGATCAGCCAATGTTCTATGAGCCAAGCTATTAAAATCGGCATCTATCCTCCCGCTATCACATTGATACTATCCTCACTCTGACTGTTGTCATTTTTGATCAACTTCACCGTGACTGTATGTTGCTTGCCATCAAGCTTGGGCGATTTAATGATTTGTTTGAATGGCGCCGAAGTGATTTGCCCGACTACCGTACTGTCATACACAAATTCAATTCGCTTCACAGCAGCGATATTTTTCACCGATGCACTAACTTCAAAATCCCCCGTTATTTTTGTCCCATCGATCGGACTAGCAATCGTAATGTCTGGTAGGAGACTGCCGTCCAGCGGTCCGCTATAAGTTTCCGTTGGAACATTATTGTAGCCATGCGCAGTTGCCCACGTTATCACCGGATTTTCCCAATTCGAGCTACTTGGTCGTTCCGAATGTATCACAGCAAACACTTTATTTTCAGTTAATTCTGCTTGTGCATTCGCTGGCGCCAATTTACTAGCATCAGCCTTCATCACTTTTTTTACCACGTGCACATCATCGGTATCAGTCGGCACGCTCCAACTTGCAAACACTTCTGATTTAGTCGTCGGTGTCACTCCATCTACCGGCAATTTGCCGGACAATGCGTCCACCATCACATCTCGAATCCCATCCGGTCTGGCAAAAGCTTTATTCGGTACCCCAGACAGAGCTGATCGCATATATCGATTCCAAATTGGCGCCGCCACCAATCCCGAAGCTGCCGTCATCGATTCATTGCGATTGTTGCCTGCCCAGACTCCTGTCACTAAATCCGGTGTGTACCCGATCGTCCAACCGTCTATGTAATCATTAGTCGTTCCGGTCTTAGCCGCAACTGTTCTGCCTGATAATGTCAGCAAACCGCCAGTCCCGAATATCCGTGCCCGCGCGCTATCATCCGACAAAATATTATTGATCAAATATGCCACTTGCGGATCCAGCACTTGCTTGGATTTTTCTGGTTCGTTTTCCTCCAGTACTCGGCCAAATTTATCTTCTACTTTTAATACCGCCATTGTTGGAGTCAGATTTCCACCAGTCGCAAACACACCGTAGGCTCTCGTTAGATCAAGCAACGTCACTTCACCACCACCCAATGTCAAAGATAAACCATATCGATCTGCTCCGCCGTTTAATGTCGTAATCCCCATGTCATGAGCGGTATCGATCGTTTGATCCACTCCCGCATACGCCAAAGTTTTTACCGCCGGAATGTTAATCGAATTGGCCAGCGCTTCCCGAATTGAAATCGGTCCCTGAAACGTACCATCGTAGTTACGCGGACGATAACCCTGACCAAAATCCGTTGACACATCAGTTAGCATCGTCGCCGGCGCATAATCTTTTTTAAATGCGGTCGCGTACACGATCGGTTTTATCGCACTACCCGGCTGACGCTCTCGAACTGCCACGTTCACGTTACCTTCCGCTTCCATATCAAAATAATCCTTGCTTCCCACCATCGCCAAGATCTCGCCGGTGTTCGGATCCAATGACACCAGCGCCGCATTGCCAGCATTGTATTTCTTCAAATTCGATTCTGCCAAACCAGCAATAATGTCTTCCGCCGCTTTTTGTTTCTCCACATCCAAAGTAGTTGTGATCCTCAAGCCTCCTTCTTCTAATATCTTTTCGCCATACTTCGCCGCTAGCAGTTCTTTGACATACATCACAAAGTGCGGTGCCCGAATACTATCTCGTCTCGGAATAAATTTAATCTCCGCCACTTTGGCCGCATCATATTCACTTTTAGTGATGTAGCCCTGATTCTGCATCTGCATGAGCACCAAGTCTTTTCTCGCCATCAATAGATCTGGATTCTGACCATACGGCGAATACCGACTCGGTGCCTGTGGCAATGCCGCTAATACCGCCGCCTCCGGCAAAGTGATATCTTTCGCGTCTTTCCCAAAATAAGTTTGCGCCGCCTGCTGAATACCATATGCCCCGCTTCCGTACGGAATTTCGTTGAGGTACAATTCCAAAATTTTATCCTTCGGATAAATCGCTTCGATCTCGAACGCTAAGATCAACTCTTTCGCTTTTCTGGTAATTGTCCGTGTATCGGACAATATCGCATTCTTTACAAATTGTTGAGTGATCGTCGAACCACCTTGAAAACCTTTACCGGTTAAAGGTTTAATAATTACCCCGCGTAAGAAACCTTTAATATCAAATCCGTTATGATGATAGAAATCTTTGTCTTCGATCGCGACTGTCGCCTGCTTGATATCTTCTGGCATATCAGCATACGCGATCGTTGTCCGATTTTTCCCATTCGAAATGTCATATAACACCGCCCCATCTCGATCAAATACTTTAGTCGAGTCCGTTGCCGCATAAATTACCAATCGAGCCGGATTCGGTAAACCGATCGAGAACGCCGCCATTGAGAAACTGAATACAAACAGTACACCGACAAATACCGCCAAAAACAATCGGGATGGTGTATCGACGCCGTATCTACCGAGCATGGTAAACACCCGCTTTTTGGTTTTGCGGGCAATAGCTCGCGCCTTCATCTTCCGGCGAAGTTTCTCATACTCGCTCGGTCCAAATGGCATTAATTCACTCATAGGCAGACTTATAGATTAATGGACAGATGGACTTATAGATCAAAATCTATCGATTAGTCTATTCGTCTACTGGTCTATCTGTCCAGCCAACTCCTATTATATCACCCCAAGCTAAGAGCCATTCTGATACAATATCAGGGTGAACAGACCATCTGGGCAAGTTGAAGTTGTCGCTTCTGGCCTCGTGATAAATCCCGAAGGTAAGATTTTGCTTGTTCGCTCACCCAAATGGAATAACACTTGGGTCATTCCCGGCGGTCACGTTGATTACCGCGAGAAGTTAACAGACGCCGCCGTGCGTGAAGTAAAGGAAGAAACCGGATTAGATACCAATGCTCTTTATTGTGTCAGCACAGGGAATCTAGTTGACGATCCGACCTTCCCTCGCGCCTGTCAATTAGTGTTCTTCCACTTTGTCTGTCAAGCCCACACCTCCGAATGCCAAATCGATAACCGCGAAGCTGTTGAATTCGCTTGGTTTACTCAAGAGGAAGTATTACAGCAAAATCTTGCAAGCCTAGTAGCACCCACAATCCAAAACTATATTGATGGGGTAAAAATTCCTATCGCCGAAGCTATATTCCAGCCCCGCGACTGATACAATAAAACCATGAAGAAACTCAATCAACCAGAATTAGACGAGTTCTTAAGCCGTAGAGTAGAAAGCATTATCGGTGAGAAAGAACTTCGTGCCAAACTGATGTCCGGTAAGAAACTCCGGATCAAATATGGTGTTGATGTTACTGCCCCGTTCTTACATATCGGCCACGCCGTTAACCTTTGGATGATGCGCGAGCTCCAAGACTTGGGGCATACAGTCATTTTCCTGATCGGCGGGATGACTACTCGCATCGGCGATCCAACTGGTAAATCAGAGACTCGCAAAATCATATCCACCAAAGATATTCAAAAAAATACTAAAGAGTTTATCAAACAAGTCAGCAAAATTCTCCGCACAGACAAATCCGTCTTTGAAATCCGCAACAACTACGATTGGTTTGGGAAAATGAAAGCCGAAGAATTTTTGAGCCTACTCTCGCAAGTTACTCATGCCCAACTCATTGAACGAGATATGTTCCAAAAACGAATTAAGGAGGGCAAGGAAATCCGTATGCACGAGATGCTTTATCCAATTCTCCAAGGCTACGACTCTGTCGTACTTAAATCCGACCTCACTATTGTCGGCAATGATCAGCTCTTCAACGAAAAGATGGGACGCTTCTTCCAAGAGAAATTCCGCCAAGCCCCGCAAGCCATCATCACGACCAAAATCACCCCTGGACTGGATGGAGTACAAAAGCAAAGCAAAAGTCTGGGTAATTACATCGCTATTACTGATATTGCCAAAGATATGTTTGGCAAACTCATGAGCCTGCCGGACAGCTTGGTCAAATCCTATTTTTATGTCTACACTAGCATTCCCGATTCAGACATTAAAAAAATGTTCAGAACTCTACACCCCCGCGACTTTAAGATGCGCTTGGCTCACACCATCGTTTCGATGTATCACGGAGTTAAAGCCGCCGACAGAGCCCAATCCGATTTCGTATCTGTTTTCCAAAAACATGATTTGCCAAAAGACCTTCCTTCGGCAACTCTCTCCAAACCAATGCCGATCATGGAGTTGTTGGCCAAACACAAATTAGCCAGCTCCAATTCCGACGCTCGCCGACTGATCCAACAAGGTGGTGTAAAGTTAGACGACCAAACTATCACCGACATCAATTTTTCTGTTATGCCACCCAAACGCGTTGGCAAAACCTCTCTAGTTCTCCAAGTCGGCAAACGCCGCTTCCTGAAATTGAAATAACCCCCATCCATCATTCTCTAGCTTAACCAGAGAATCCCCGCCCTTATTTTCGTCATTCCCGCGCAGGCGGGAATCCAGAAAAGAACAAGAAAAAATATTTTTGTTTCTGTCTAGATTCCGGATCAAGTCCGGAA
The DNA here is from genome assembly GCA_041649135.1 of Patescibacteria group bacterium. Lineage (GTDB taxonomy): Bacteria > Patescibacteriota > Kazan-3B-28 > Kazan-3B-28 > Kazan-3B-28 > JAKLDB01. The sequence goes on from JBAZNQ010000001.1 coordinate 398,041, forward strand.
TGACAGGAAAAAGAAGACCGCCCTTTCGGGCGACCTTCTCCAAAACCAAAACATCAAAATCTAATCCACTACCATCAAAATTTTCGCTAACCAAACCGATTCATCCTCTGTGTTATTACAAACAAACTTATATATCCCCAAGCGAGCCTTGCGAGATAAATTATTAAAAGCCAAGTAAGCTTTGGAAAATACTCCGTACATTTTGTGCTACGTTGTTAGTATTGCCAGTTTGTCTGGTCCGGTAAACGGCTGACCGCTTCCGAAGCCGACTGTTTGGATGAGTCTCCCTCCGAAACTCCATCCCAGTAAAGTCAATAACTTTTGTATTTTTCATTCTGGGTGCACATTTCTTAATATGACACCCCCCAATCCATTTGATTCTATTATACCGCAAAATCACCTCCCAGTCAAGATTTTTCCGCTCCCAGACCTGATAATTCCCACTTTTCCTCCTATGGACACCCACAGAAACTAGATTCCCGCCTTCGCGGGAATGACAGCTTGGGGTCTAGATGACAAAATAAAAGCGCTTACAAAGCGCCACCGCAACTATTCACTTATCACTTTTAACTTTTCACTTCCCCTTATGCTCTCCCCTGCCAGCAAACTCGACTCCCTCCCCCACATCGGGCCCGCTCTCGCTTCCCAATTAGCTGTCTTGGGTATTTTGACTGTTGAGGACTTGATCTATTATTTCCCTCGGGCATGGGAAGATTTAAGCCAACTAGCTGAAGTCGCCCATCTCATCCCAGACGGTCAGCGTCGGACTGTTAAAGCCACCCTAATTAATCTCAAAACTTTCCGCTCCCCCTACAAACGAATGACCCTCACCCAAGGAATCGCCCGTGATGCTAGCGGAGAACTGCCGGTAATTTGGTTCAACCAGCCATTTTTACGCAACACTCTCAAAACCGACACCGAATATTTTCTTACCGGCAAAGTTGAAAACCGTTCCGGCAAATTATCTTTGGTTGCTCCCGATTTTGAACGCGTCAGCGATGTCCCGATCCATAGTCTGCGAATTGTACCGGTCTACCCAGAAACTGGTCGGCTAACCACTAAAGTCTTTCGCCGACTATGCGCCAATCTCGCTCCCATCATTCATCAAATCGAAGATTACTTACCAGATACTATTCTGGCGCAATATCATTTGTTACCACTTTCCGAAGCTCTGCTCCATCTTCATTTTCCCGCTTCATTAGAGTATCTTCAGCGGGCCAAAGACCGACTAGCTTTTGACGAGCTCCTGCTTACCCAACTCGCCGTCCAGGGCGTAAAACAATTTTTGAAATCATCTGACGCTCTGCCCATTCCCCAAGACATCGATTTCATCAAATCAATTTTAGCCAAACTCCCTTACCAATTAACCATTGGTCAGAAAAAAGCCCTCTGGGAAATTGTTCAGGATTTGAGCGACACCAAGCCGACCAATCGCCTACTCGAAGGCGATGTCGGTTCTGGCAAAACTATCGTGATCGCGATTGCGATGATGTTAGCCGCGAAATATCATTTCCAATCCGCTCTCATGGCTCCGACTGAAGTCTTGGCTTATCAACATTATCATTCCCTTGAACCACTACTGACCCAATTTGGGATTACCTGCCGTCTGTTCACCCAAAGCTTCAAACTAGGACCAGAATCAGCCGATGTTACCATCGGAACTCACACTTTAATTCAAGACGCAACCAAATTTGATAATCTCAATCTCGTCATCATTGATGAGCAACATCGCTTTGGCGTCAAACAACGAGAAAAACTAAAACACAAATCCGCCGACGATCAAGATAGTCAGGTGGGCAAGGGACCTGCCCGCCACACTGCGTCTAATGAAAATGCGGCTGGGCCTGCCCGCCCCACTGCGTCGTTAGGAAATGAGGCTGGGTCTACCCGCCACATTGCATCTAAAGACGCTGTGGGCTGGGTTCCGCATTTCCTCTCTCTGACCGCCACTCCCATCCCCCGTTCTCTCGCCCTAACCTTGTTTGGTGATTTAGATTTATCAGTCATTACCATGCGTCCAGTTGGTCGCCTACCTATCAAAACCTCCGTCATTACCAACCAGCAACGCGGACAGGTTTATAAATTGATTCAGCAGGAGATTGATGCCAATCGGCAAGCTTTTGTTATCACTCCTCTGATTGCTGATTCAGATCGACTGGCTGTGAAATCCGCCGAAAAAGAATTTAAGAATATTCAATCGCTCTTCCCGCACGCTCGCGTCGGGCTCTTACACGGTCGGCTAACTACTGACAAGAAACAAGCTGTGATGGATGATTTTAAAAATCAACGTTTAGATATTTTAGTTGCGACTACCGTCATCGAGGTTGGTGTCGATATTCCCAATGCCACCGTCATGTTAATTGAAGGAGCGGAAAGATTTGGTCTGGCCCAACTTCATCAGCTCCGTGGTCGAGTTGGTCGTGGACAAGCGCAATCATATTGTTTCGTTACCCCAACCGACACCAATGATGAAATTACAAAACGTCTCCAAATTTTCGCCAACAACGTCGATGGTTTTAAGTTAGCCGAGATGGATCTACAAATGCGCGGTCCGGGGAGTCTTTTTGGCAAAGTTCAATCCGGCTTTGTTCGCTATCGTCTGGCCGACTGGACCGATGCCAAAGCGATCAAAATCGCCCAAGATGCCGCCTTAGAAATTTTGAGCCAAAGTCCTGACCTCTCCAAATATCCAGAGCTAAAGAAAAAAGTTAATATTGAAAGTGTCATTGCTCATTCCGAGTAATGACAAATCATCAAATCGCAGTCTCCCTTTTGTCATTCCGAGCCCTTCAGTTCTTCAGGACAGGCTCCGCGAGGAATCTAGTTCCGGTTTACCGGAACGCCTATCGGCTAGATCCTTCGATTCGCTTCGCTCACTCGGGATGACAATACTTTGGTTAGATTGGTCTAGATTGGTGAGATTGGTCAGATTAATATATAGCTATGCGTGTTCGCATCACTGGTGGACAATTTGGTAGCCGATTCATTAAAACTCTGCCTTCCTTGAGACCAACTTCCGATTTAGTTCGCAAAGCTTTGTTCGATATCCTAGGTGAGCAAATTCAAGAGGCTAATTTTTTGGAGCTATTTGCTGGTTGTGGCGCCGTTGGTATCGAAGCCTTGAGCCGTGGTGCTAAAACCGTCTTGATGGTCGAGAAAAACCGTCAGCACTACCAGCTCATTAAAGACAACCTTACCGATTTGAAATCCGACCTCACCACTAACGCCACCGTTCGCCAAATGGACGTCAAAGATTTTCTTACCGCCAACCAATACCAATACGATTTAGTTTTTGCTGATCCGTGGTATGACAATGAACCCGACATCACCGACTGGGACAATCTGCTTGCCCCCAACGGAATTTTGATTTTAGAACACAGCTCATTAAAACCAGCTCCTGAAAATCCCAAACTACAAAACATTAATCATAAACGTTATGGAGACACCGCTCTCACCTTTTACCTTCACGCCTAAGCCAGATTGGTTTGAACAATACAAATACTATCTGCTGGCAATCTTGCTGATCATCATGACCGGCGGTTTATATTTAATTCTCACTCCACCAAAAGCTAGTTTGGCTAGTGATGCCGATACCGTACTGGTTGCTTCTGACGAATCTGCAACATCAACTATTGCTGGTGATCAGATCGTGATTGATATTTCCGGCGGTGTTATCAAGACCGGCGTTTATTGGTTGGCTACCGGCAGTATCATTGAAGACGCCATTAGTTCTGCTGGCGGCTTCAGCCGATCAGCCGATCTGGATGCGGTCGGGAAAAATATTAATCGGGCCCAAGAACTCACCAATCATGGCAAAGTTTACATTCCCAAAATCGGCGATACCAACATTGTCTACACCAACCCTTCTGCTGGCTCCTCCACTAGTTCATCGCAGACCCCCCAAAGCCTTGGCGACGGGGAAACCACGAGTCTGATTAACATCAACACCGCCGATAATGCCGAACTCGATTTGCTCCCCGGCATCGGCGAGATCCTCTCCCAGCGCATCATTGACTACCGACTCCAAAATGGTAACTTTACCAGTATTGACGACCTCAAAAAAATTGCCGGTATTAACGACAGTCGTTTCGAGCAACTCAAAGATCTAGTAACAATCTAACAAGACTCTATCTCGTCGTGTCATTCCCGCGTAGGCGGGAATCCAGACAGAAAAAGAAAAATTGTTTTTTGTTTTTTCTAGATTCCCGCCTACGCGGGAATGACAACTTGTGGGCGTGTGGCGAAATGGTATACGCACTAGCTTTAGGAGCTAGCGGGGCAACCCATGAAGGTTCAAGTCCTTTCACGCCCACCAAAACAAAGCGAAGCCTTGAGGCTTTGTTTTGTTTTTATGAGTACAAAAAGGACGAGAAGCAATGTCCGCCAAAATGAAATCTATATCGCAAGAGGCTGATGACCTATTTGCGATGAGACTGAACGCGAGGAGATTCAACCCACCAGTTTTTATACTCGCTTGACACGAATTTTGTATTCCTATAACCTAAAAACCGAGGAGCGTTTCATCGCACCTCACCTAATGTCCCTTACTGATACCGAGAGGGATGGAGATGCCGCCACTTTCAACAGGGCAACTATGGTAAGGTTTTCCTTCCCTTGCTCTCCACCCATAAGGGTCATAGACACCATCTGGGTGTCCGACATCTACCTGACCCTCGGTCACAAAGTTGGCGGACCCGCGACGCACCAGTCGCGGGTCTTTTTCTTGGTCTTGAATTTGAAAATCAAGCGGTTTTTGGGTATAATGAGACCGTTTTTAATTGGAACACGCTCGTTAATAAATTGGGGTCGAAAACGTTATCATCTCGTCATATATTCCTAAGGCAAAAATTACAATGACATCAGACAATTTGCTTACTACTTGGGGGCAAGCAGTCTTAAATCCTTTGCAGGATATTTGGACTCGCTTTGTTATCTTCTTGCCCAGCTTGGTAGGTGCGATTATCATCCTACTGGTGGGTTGGATTGTGGCGGCCGGTCTTGATCGGATCGTTACTCAAATCCTCAAGCAATTGAAGATTGACTCTGCTCTCAATAAGGTTGGTGCCAAGACTTTCTTTGAAAAGGCTGGCGTTGACCTGCAGTTCTCCGAATTAATCGGAAACTTAGTAAGATGGACCGTCTTGTTGATTGCCTTCTTGGCTACGGCCGATGTTTTGGGTCTTTCCAAAGTGACTGATTTCTTAAACAGCATTTTGGTTTACTTGCCAAACATCTTCGTGGCTGTTGGTATCCTGCTGATTGGTATTCTGGCCGCTCACTTCTTCGCGGGCATTGTCCGCGGTACTGTGGGTGCCGCTAGAGTACATACAGCGAGACTGCTTGGTTCAGTTACCAAGTGGGTCATTTACTTCTTTACCATCGCCGTTGCTTTGCAACAGCTTGGTATCGCCGCTATCTTGATTGACCGTTTCCTTACCGCCCTCTTCTTTATGTTGGCGTTGGCTGGAGGCTTAGCCTTTGGTCTGGGTGGTCAAAAACAAGCCAGCGACATGTTGGACGATTTCCGCAGGGACATTGGCCACAAGAAATAAATTGTGTTCTAACACAAATTTAAAATCCCCCGACTCGGTTGGGGGATTTTAAATTACCCACATGAACTGTCATTCTGGTAAGCCCAGCCCCTAAGGAGTCCCGACGTATCCAGAATGACAACTGCTAAGGAAGAGTTCTATTGGCTATTGGCTATTGGCTATTGGCTATTGGCTAGTGGCTAAACTCTCTACAGCTTATCCAACGTTGCCGTTACTGTTTTCGTTACACCTTGCCGCAACAACTTGATTGTCACTTTATCCCCCGGCTTGTATTTCTGTAAAATAGTCGACAAGTCGTTGGTCTCCGTTACTGCCTCACCATTAATCGACACAATAATATCGTCTTCCTTAATCCCCGCCACGCTGGCCGGACTGCCGGAAGCCACCGCCGATTCGCCGGATGGACCGCTAGCGATTAAAGCACCCTGTGTCGCTGACAAATTATTGGCTGATGCTAAATCGGCATCAATCGGAATATATCTTACCCCCAACCGTGGTCGGACAATCTCGCCTCCCGCTGCAACTGCTGAAATCTGACTCTTCACACTATTGATTGGAATTGCGAACCCGACCGACTGTGCCTGTGTATCCACCGCCGTGTTAATCCCGATCACCTGCCCCGATAGATTCACTAACGGACCACCGGAATTACCGGGATTAATCGCCGCGTCAGTCTGAATTAAGTTATCCAATTTTTCACTACCGCTCGCATCGCCAGCCGTGATACTTCGGTTCAAACCACTAATGATTCCCGTGGTCACCGTATTTTGATACTGACCCAACGCATTACCAATCGCGATCACTTTTTGCCCCAACGCCAATTTAGCTGAATCACCAAATGTTACCACCGGCAAATTGCTAGCCGAAATTTTCATCAACGCCAAATCAGCCGATGGATCTCTGGCCACTACTGTTGCTGAATACTCTTTGCCTGCATTAGTGGTTATTGAATAAGTGGCGGTTTCACTACTAACCACATGTTTGTTGGTTACGATCAAACCATCACTCCTGACAATAAACCCAGACCCGCCCCCGGTTTGCTGATACGTTCCACCAAAGATACTCCGAACCGTTTGCGTACTAGTTACTGCCACTACTGACGGCAAAACTTTCTGAACTGCCGCCTCGGTACTATCCTCACCACTTGTTAATGTCGTTCCAGTACCGTTGAGATTACTTACATCGGTACTTGTCATCACCGTACCATCAGTATTCTTAATAATTTTATAATCACCCAGCCACAACCAGCCAGATAGTGTAATAACCCCGCCCACTGCACCGGATACCACCAACATACCAATTTGTTTCCAATTTATTTGCTTCATAAATATCCCCTACAAATTAACTTATTAAGTGTATCCCTCCCTAGATACTAGATACTAACATATCATTCTACCAACCTGAAAAATAACTGAAACTCCCACGACCATCATGAGTGATAGAATATAGCCATGATAAATCATCAGCGCTGGTCAGTCGAATCTGCTCAAGCTGCTGCCGTCAACGGTACTTTGCAAGAGTGGCTAATAGCCTACCTCCGCAATGAAGGTAACAACGAGAAGCTTGCTCGTGTCATTGAAGAGCAGACAAATGTCATCACTATCCAGCCTCCTAGACTGATCTCATTACAGCGAATGAAAATCATGGTCGGACCACCAAATAGTGGTCGCAAATGGACTGATTCAAAATGGGAAGTTAATATCAAGAAATTTGTGCACCTTATTCAGACAGGCTGGAATCCGCCACCAATCATTTTAACCGACTACTGGGGCACACCCAACGCTATTACTGACGGTAACCACCGCTATGAAGCATTGAAACGACTAGGATATAAAAAGTATTGGGCTATTCAACTAAAGAACAAGCGGTAATATTCCTTACGCCAGTATCTTCTCCGCCATCGGAAGCTTGGAATGTGTCTTAACTCCCCTTCGAGCAAATCTCGTCATCGGAAAATAAAATCAAGCCAAATCTGGCGCAAGCCTTGAGTCCTGATAACCCGTTTAATATTTACGTCAGGACGAATCGGCTTGGATATAAGCCAGATGACTGGATTTTATTATTGCGATAGAGATTCGTGAGCAGGGGTGAGTTTTCCTGTTCGCTTTTGCTCACTCAAAAGCGAACCGCCCAGCGCGCGGTGGCGTAGACCGCGCATAAAATTAATAAGATTCTGGATAATCCAGAATGACGGAAAAACCAAGAAATAAGATTGCTTCGTCGCAAACTCCTCGCAATGACAAAGAGAAAGAAAAAACAAAGCTACTGCAAGACTACCAACCAATCCACCAAAAACACCGCCACCAAAGTCAGCACCACCAACCCGATATACTCCACCGCTACCCGCACCGTTAACGTGCCCTTAAGATAGTGAACGATGAAATCGACAAATAAGTAAAACAACATCGCCACCAAAAACGTTTTCAAAAACACTCCCCGATGCCAGAAACTGGTTATCCAAGTTACTTGCTGTAACACCAATAACATAATAATGGTGTACAACCATTTCCTTCGACTTTCGATGCGTTCTCTCCAAAATCGCAGATTAACCGCCAAAATCACTTCCAAAGAAATCGCCACCAACAGGAACACCAATTGCCAACTATATAGATCGCTAGCCATCAGCATGCTGGCAGTCAGGAAGAAGAACGCCAACAAGTCAATAAAATCAAGTAGCGAGAAAAATCTGATCGGCCAATTTCCTTCCTGCAAATAGCTCTCGTACAAGATCAACAAACCCAACACTACCGCCGTAATCACTATCGCCGAAACTTGAAACGCCGTACTGCTTAGCAGATTAAATACCACAAACCCCACGCCAGCCGCGACTATCCAAACCACTTCGGTTAACAGCCACAACCAGTTTCGCCATTCCCGATCAAAACTACTAATCCACCACACCCCCAAAGTCAGGACCACCAAAGTCGCTACCACCCACGCTATTAAATACTGTGGCGAATAGAACAAACACTGCAACAGCCCGTACACAAGGAGTGTGGTGATAAGAACCTTGCGGTTATTCCACAACCATGTCCGGGCTGTTTCTAACATAAGTTAATTATTGGGTTGGATAATCTGCCCCCAATATTACTCTGGCTTCCGTACCAGCTGGTAGCGTAACTGTTTCAGTTGAAACCGTTGCTCCCAAGCTATTTGCTAGCGCTTGCAACGATGCCGACAAACTGGCATCACCGTAAACCATCGTTTTGGCAATTCCCTTCGTCGAATTATTCGCTACCTTGGTAATGGTATGACCAGCTGTTCTTAGCTTCTCGGCCGCCTTTCCAGCCAGACCGGTTACGCTCGTACCATTTAGAACTTCAACCTTTAACGGTGTCGCCTCAACTTCAGGTTCCGTTTGATCTGATGGTGATTTAGCCAGAGTCTCCGATACGAATGTCTCGATCTTGCCGTAATCATCACCAACTGGACGCAAGACATACGCTCCGGCATCATTCTTGCCGCCATACAGCAGACCAGACGCTTCATCCATCACTTTATTAGTGATCATCGTTGGATCAAAGTCGGCCAACAATTTCATTACTCGGATCAGCTCATCTTTGCTTAAGTTGGTCATCAAATGATCTTTGATGATATCGTTAATTTCCAACATTTTGGTTGGTGCTGTTAGCAAGTTCAGATCACTTGCCTTAGCCCGAATCGCCATTAACAAATCTTGCTGCCTTCTGGCCCTATCAAAGTCCGATGTACTATGACGCGACCGAGCATACTTGAGCGCCATCTCACCATCCATGGTGTAACTGCCAGCCTTCACTTCGAACAATTGGACACCATCGCCACTATCCGCCGGATAACTCGAATCTACCAAGTCTTTCTTAACTTCTATTTTTACTCCGCCCAGTTCATCAACCAGTTGTTTAAAACCAGCAAAATCGATCTGCAGATAATACGGGATCGCCAAACCAGTCAAATCTTCAACCGTCTTAGTCAACGTGCCCGGCCCATCGCTATTTTGCGACCGACCAGTTTCGTAAACTGCGTTAATCTTCATCGTTCCCAATCCCGATGCAGTTACCTGCAAATCTCGTGGGATCGAAAACATGGTCAGATATTTATCGTTGGTGTTGTAGCTGGCCAGCATTAACGTATCAGTCAAATTCGGACCATCGTGAGTCGGGTCACCCGGGATCCCCATCATCAAAATATTCACCCTACCGTCAGTCTCACCAATCAGTTTGGTAGTTTTAATATTAAACAAAGTTGCCAACCAATTATTGTCAGCCAACTGCAAACCGGTTATCGCCGCTCTGGCACCAAACCAACCCACCGTCAGTAGTACGACCACAATCCCAACCACCAACCATCCCTTACCTCCCCCCCGACGAGTACGGGTGGAACGACGCGGCCTTGGTGTTGGCTCGGTATCGTCAGCGGATGACACTTTCTTTGCTACTCGGACGCTGACCTCACGAGCTGGCAAATCTTCTTTTCTTCTGACCATATGGCGTATTAGTTAACCTAATTTATTGCTCACAAAAGCATACCCAATATATCACAAAACCCCTTACCCAAAAATTGGCAATTCTCCGCTCTTATCCTTACAATGAGTGGAGATGAAATCTCCTCGGACTCTTTATCGTACTCCCGGCCGGATAATTGTCTTCGCTACTATCGGAGCTGTTTTGCTCATTTTGATCGGTACTGGGATCGCTCTGAACCAAGCCGGCTTTACGCTGGCTGCTTTCGCCGGCTATGTTAGCGAGACTGTCAGCCGACTGGCGGGCGCGAATCTTATTGTTAAAGTCGACCGCACCACGTTACCAGCCGATGGCAAAGCTACCACCACCATTTACGTTACAGCCAACCACGAATTCCCCATCACCGCCAAAGTAACTTCTGGTGGTGGAGAAGTTGTTGCCGCTGCTAATTCATCAACTGATTTTGTCTACACCACCAGCACTACTGTCGGTACTGTTGTCATCAATATTACCTCTGGCAGTTTAAGCGAAGACTTGGAATTAACTCTTGTCGACCCCATTGTCCCAGCTAATCCCACTATCATTGCGCCAAACGACGGCAGCACCACCAACAATCCCAAACCAGAGATCGTCGGGACTGGTCCGATCAACACCAAAATCTTGATCACTACCAATGGCTCGCTCAATACCACTCTTCAAACTGACGACAAAGGCAACTTCCGTGGCTCCCTAGACAAGCCATTATATAGTGGCAAGCACACCTTAAGCACCGTTGCCCAAACCGAACTTGGTGTCATCAGCCAAGTCAGTAATCTCGTTACTATCACGGTCGAAACCGATCCCGTCAAACTCGATACCACCCACATTCGCACCACCCCAACCAAAATTTTGGCCAGCGATAGCTTCGGCCTGTTTGTTCCAGTCTCGCTCAACACTTCTCGGGTAGTCGCCGAACTACAAGGGCAAAGCTTTGAACTACAAAATCTACACAAAACTAGTATCTTTACCGGCACTCTGCCTGCCCCAGATCAATCCGGTCTCTATACCGGCAATTTAATTCTCTATGATTTAGCCAATAGCGGTACTCGATTTGACCGCTCCTTTACTATTGTTGTGATCTCCTCATAGATTGATCCCGTTAGAAATTTACCGGACACATCCTGAAACCCAACTCAAGTTAGCACAAGCGCCATTCGCAAAATGATCATTCAAATCACATTTATGGCCTCATCGGATTTCTAACGGGATTGACAAATCACCTATTCTGTGATTAATTACAAGAGGTCACCAAGCTTGCGCAAGGTAGCTGTTTTTAATTGAAATAGCAAGTTAATGAACATCGCGCCAGTTAATCCTAGCTGGCTCATATCATTAAACGGACCGACCTATTAGTAAGCCAAATAAATCCCGCCCGACCAAACTCTCTGATCGACTCAAAAGTCGGCGGGCACAACCAGTCATCAACCAACCACCGGCCATCCACCCGGAGGTTTCGTCTGCCCAACCCAAACATTCTTTGCGTAATCTTGGCTTCGGCTCAATGAGAAAATTTAGTGTTCCAAAAGTCTCTCTCCGCCACGCCAGACGTTCTCTCCAAAGCTTCAGCAGCCATTGGGCAATTATTGTATTGGCGATCGGTGTAGTTTTAGTGGGCGCTTGGCCACGAGCTCAAGTCAGCGCTAGTGATGTTAGTCATCGTAGCCGAACCGTCGCCCAGCTAGCTTCAGCCGAATACTTTAACGAAAATGTTGCTTACGACGAAGTTATCACTACGGTTGGTGATAATAACGACTATTTATTCAAAACTGGTGCTACTGAAACTATCATCACTCGCAACACCCGTACTGAAACTATTTTTTATGATACCAAATCGGGTGAATCAGTCGCTTCAGTCGCTCGTGATTTTGGCTTAAGCCCCGATACTGTTCGTTATGTTAACAAACTTTCCAGTAATGCCCTGAAGGTTGGACAAAAACTGAAGATTCCACCAATTGATGGTATTTACGTTACCGTTCAGAAAAATGATACCTTAAGCGGTATCGCCAAAAAATACAAAACCGCTCTAGCCGATATCCGCAAATACAACAATTTGCCAGAAGGCGAACCGATCTTCTCCGGACAAGAAATTTTGGTTCCCGGTGTCGTCGCCCCCAAAACCACCACATCCGGTAGTGGCAGCAGTATTACTTCAAGCACCGGTGCGTTAGCCACCGCTCTACCGGGTGGCGGACAATTTATCTGGCCCACCGAAAGTCCCACTCACTTTATCTCGCAGGGATACAAAAATTATCACCGTGCCGTTGACCTCAACCGTCTCAATGGCTGGGGTATCTATGCTTCTGCCGCCGGTGTAGTCAGAACCTACTCTACTCGCTATGGTTACGGCAACTACATCGATATTAACCATGGTAATGGTTACGTTACCCGTTATGGCCACTTGAGCCAATTTAAAGTCAAAACCGGCGACTACGTTCAGCAAGGTCAGTTGATCGGTATCATGGGTTCTACTGGCCGGTCCACCGGCCCTCACCTTCACTTTGAAATCCGCAAAAACGACGCTCCCCAAAATCCATTGAACTACTTGCCCCGTTAGAAGAGGGCTTAGCCATAGTTTCTAATCGGGACCTCCCGAGATAGTTAAGCAATCTAATCAATCTCACCCCTACTTCGCTGAAGCTACGAAGGGTCTACGACAATCTTCACCGATCTGACCAATCTTTTGGTTAGATTGGAACAAATTGGATAGATTATTTTGTCGATGGCAATCGACAAGAATATGTCGCACAATATAAACAATGAGCAATAATTTCAAAGACTACATTCAGGATTTTCTCGACCACCTTGAGGTTGAAAAAAACCGTAGCCCCAAAACCCTAGAGAACTATCAACATTACCTAGACCGGTTTAATACTTTCGCCAAAGAATCTGGGCAACCATCGCTCTCGCCTGCTAACATCACTCTGCCATTAGTCCGTAAATATCGTTTGTATCTAAATCGTGTTACTGACAGCAAAGGCGAACCATTAAAACTTTCCACCCAAAATTATCACATCATTGCCCTGCGGGCTTTTCTGAAATTCTTGGCCAAACAGGATATCAAAACTTTGTCCGCCGAAAAGATCGAACTCGGCAAGACTCCTCAACGCACGGTCGATTTTCTAGAAATTGACGAAGTTGAAAGATTGTTTGAAGCCGTCCCCAAAAACGACAAGCTCATCAGTCTGCGAGACGAGGCCATTCTCCAAACCTTATTCTCCACCGGCTTACGCGTTTCCGAACTTTGCAGTTTAAGCCGCGATAAAATTAACCTCGATCGCGGTGAATTTATGGTTCGTGGAAAAGGCAACAAACCCCGCATCGTCTTTCTCTCACCCGATGCCAAAGCCGCCATCTCGCTTTATCTCAAAAAACGTCCCGACAACAACGAATTTGTTTTCATTTCTCACGGCATTAATTCAAATGCCGAAAGCTTAACTCCCCGTTCAGTCCAGCGAATTATTCAAAAATATGCCATCAAAGCTGGCCTAGTAAAAAAAGTCACACCCCATACCTTACGCCATTCCTACGCTACTGACTTATTAATTAACGGCGCCGATATCCGCTCCGTCCAAGCCCTGCTCGGTCATTCCTCCATCACCACCACGCAGGTCTACACCCACATCACCAACCGCCAACTCGGCGAGGTGCACAAGGCATTTCACGGGAGAAGAAAATAACACATACGCAACATACACCACGCCCCAGGGTCAAAGCCACATGCGTTCCACTTGTCACGCCGGAGATGCTAGCTGATCCGTTCTGTCCCGTCACCTGAAAAATCTTCGGAAACGTCCATCCCGTACAGTTCGCGCAGCTCACCATACACCCTATTCAGATCATTGCTATCACCCATCCTCCTAATCGCCGCCTTTCGGCCAATATGGTTTACAGAGATCGGTCTGTCAAATCCGCCAGAGCAATCTTGCATCCCGGGTTCCGCAAACTGAAAAGTACCCGACTCGAAACGTTCCCGATCAACCACCTCTTGCCGGTCTTCCTCGATGACTGCATCCTTAGGACGCTGCCTCTCGTAGTCCTCAAATAATCCCATTATGCCTAAGTTTAATACCTATAACATCGTTGCGAGCGTATCAAAAAATGCGCCCCCAGTCAAGCTTTTTGACGCCCCTAGATTATAGCCCGCCGCAAACAATAGCCTGTATTACGTATATGTACGATCGTACATATTCGTAATACAAACATATTAAACAAAACAAATAAAAAAGGGCGTACGTTTTCACACACGCCCGAACCCCGATGTTCACGCACCCAGAGCAAGTTCCAACGAACTTGCCTCGGCATGCCCGCGCAATTCCGTATCTTTTTGGGAGCATAACTCTCCCAACTTTCCGCAAAATTCGCACAGGCACTCCAGATTCCCAGACGCCCAATTGCCACCGATGACAGCCGCAAAAGTGGCAATCAGTTTCCCGTAGTGGGCATCACTCGGTATACGAGCTACCGCTTCCGCCACTTCTGCTGCCGTTGGATGTGAAGCAAGCAATCGTTTTCCTTCATCTTCCGTTAGTAGACCCATCGCTCGATTCACTACTGGGAATATGGCCAGCATCTCGCCCAGCTCACCAAGCGGGCCCGACCATTCGCCCCCCGAAAAAATTCGCATCGCCCCACGAGCCCGTCTCGCCTGCTTCTCCACCTCCCGCAAACGGGAGATGTCTGTCTGGCACAATATTCCTCCTTTTGCCAGATCCTCCAGCACAGGCACAAGCTGCTTACAGCATATGGCCAAACACAGCCAGTCACTAGCGATCATCTGCTTCTCCTTCGACAAGGTTCAAATGAGCTCATTCTAAGCCCAACTGGCTCTAAGTCAAATTCTCACACTAGCTTAATTGCCCCAGCACAGAAAGCGACTTTATCCGCCGATCGGTCGTATATTCTACAAACTCCGACATCAGTCGAGACACTTCCTCGGCTATTTCACTGCCTACCTTCACTTTCCCAATCGCATCTAACGGATACCTTTGCAGCAATCGCAATAATTTAATCCCATCACAGGATATTTCCGGTGCAAAATCGTCTTGATTTTTCCCGTCGCAGAATACGCCACCCAACCGATAACTAAAATGTAGCTGGTTGTCTTCGCTTAGCTCCCGCCCCGACACCACACACCGATACAGCTCCGGCGCAAATCCCAATCCTGTTAAAAGCTTTATTTCAAAATAAGTCTTTAAAATATTTAATGGCAAAATATTATCCTCAATCGCCGACAAGCCTTCTCGCAACAAACTAAATACTTCCGGCACATCCCCCGAGGGGGTTCCGTCGGAAATGGTTTCTTCGATCAACTTATCCACTAGCTCACAAAAGTAAAACATCAGTCCCGTTTCTTGTAATGTCGGTTCACTCGCGACTCGCGACTCGCGACTTGCGACTGCCCCGACCACAATGTCCAAATTCCTTCCCTCTGCTAGTTCTAATTGATTGTCCGCAAACATATCTAACCAACCAGCCAGCTTTGCTCTAGGTCTCCGCACCCCCTTTGCCACCACTCGCATTTTCCCCCTATCGGAAGTTAGGATCGTTAAAATCCGGTCGGCCTCACCGAAATTCACTTTCCTGATTACGATCCCCCGAGTTCTTGTTGTGGGCATAATCCAATCGTAACAAAAAAGGCGGGTTCTAACCCGCCTCTACTCCACGGCCCAACAGGTGCTTCAAAATGTTGTACGAAGTCATGGCTCCGTTAATCGCCCGATGCGGATAAGGTTCCGGCCGGATCCCGAGCAGAATGGCAATATCACTCAGACCAAGCTTCTCGGGGCATCGGTCGCGCAACCCAGACCAAGCAAGAGTCCACTCATCAATCCGATGATAGTCCATCGGGTCCTCAATGCCGGTTTTGCGAAATGCCTCAGCAATAAAAGCATAGTCAAATGTTGGATTGTGAGCAGCAAATATGGCGCCCCTCACCAGTTCAGCATACTGCTCCATTGCCTCTCGCAGTGAAACCGCATCCCGCCAGTCGTGCGCATTGTAGCCGTTTATTCTCTCTGCTTCTTCAGTGATGCGCTCTGGATATTCTGGCCGAACTTTGATGGACAAGGTACTCACGATCTCTAAACCGGGTTGAGCGATCACGACCAGACCAATCTCGATGATCTCATGGGAAGCAACATCTATCCCAGTCGTCTCGACATCAGTAATAGCAATGTTCCTCTCGCAGATCCCCATTGCCAATACCTCCTTCAGTAAAATCTACTAGACACCCCATGCTACCACAACCCAACTTCCCCCATCAATCAGACTCTGCTACTATGAGCTGTGGAAATCGAGTCAAAAATCTATACCCGAACAGGCGATTCTGGCACTACTGGCCTGTATAAAGGCCCGTCTACCCGCAATGCTACTCAAAGTGTTGTAGGCGGCGGGCAGGTTAGCAAATCCTCTCTCCGCGTTGCCACCTATGGCATGGTGGACGAGCTGAATGCCACTGTATCCGCGGCGAAAGCTTTTAGTAATCATGAAGATATCAAAAAACTGCTCGGACGAATTCAGCACAAATTAATGAACATCGCCTCGATTTTGGCGTCCGAACAAAGCAACCCCCCCAAAGAAACTTTACCGATACTTTCCGAATTAGATGTTATCGGGCTCGAACGTTGTATCGATTACTTTACTCATGAACTTCCGCCGATCAGTAATTTTATTATCGCAGGGCTTAACCAAGCCGGCGCAATGTTGGATGTCGCCAGAACTGTTTGCCGCCGTACTGAACGACAAATCGTTTTATTATCCGACACCGAATCAGTTCCTCCTGTTATCCAAAAGTTTCTCAATCGTCTGTCCGACCTATTATTTGTCCTTGAACGCTACGAACACCACCAAAGCGGATTTGGTGATGTGATGTGGGAGAAGTAATCTCTACCTCCAACCAAAAGCACAAACCATCTTGGTGATTGATGATTGGTGATTGGATATTACGGCAAAGCCGTTCTGGTGGGCGTGCCTGGATTCGAACCAGGGACCTCTGTCTTATCAGGACAGCGCTCTAACCAACTGAGCTACACGCCCGTTCGTCCAAGCGACAATAGGACACGACTAGATTAGCAAAAAATCCGCTTCCAATCAATCCGATTTTTCGAGGTATAATTCAGATATGAGATGGTGGCTATTCTTTATTTTTGTCGGCATTGGTCTACCGTGGACGATCTATTATAAAAAACTTGCCGAATTAGTTGGCTACAAAATTGCTTGGGCAGAAAAATACCTCGGCGGCGGTGGCACCTATACTGCTTACTTTATCTTTGGTATAGTCTTTATCATCCTAGGTTTTCTCATTGGTTTTGGGATAATCGACCTAGGTTGGTTCGGAATGTAATTGACAAGGGCCCGTAGTTCATCTGGTAGAACGCCACATTTGCAATGTGGAGGTAAGCGGTTCGAGTCCGCTCGGGTCCACCAAAAACAAATAAAAAAATAAGCCTTTTGTTAACGCAGTGGCTTTTAACTGCGGAGACCTCGTCAACTCGTAGCCTCATTCAAGACTTGGTGCGAACACCGCTCTTGTCTTATTCGTTCATGTTCAGAACGCCAATAGTGGCTGTAAGGCAACAGAGCCATGGCAACAAACAACGCACCGCTCAACCAACCTGTTGTCGCATCGCCAGTATGAATGAATGTGATAAGCCCAACGACACAACCCCACCATGCTAGTGCCACCAAGTGTTGCACGATTGCCAACCACAAGGGGACGAGTACGAGAGACATGCGCATGCTACACCTCCGAATCAAGGTACCCCTACCCTACTATAAAATCCGCTCCCAAGCAATACTTCTCCTCTTTGAGCCAATTGTGCCTTGTTTTAATCCGGCCCTTCAACGGAGGGGCGTTCTGAATTGAGCTAAATTGGCGCAGGCGTAGGCATGTCTGACGAGGTGGCAACCGAGAAGTTTGCCGATAGCGAAGAAAGCCAATTTAGCCAATGAATAGACCCGTAGTTGCGGGCCACGGCTTTGGTTACTTTCGCCAAGACGAAAGTAACGCCGGATCGAACGCCGGCGCAGCGTTCGAAACTACAAACACCGCCTTTCAGCGGTGCTCATATTTTCTAACCAGAAAGTACCCAGAGAGCTTTCACGTTTAAACCACAAGTTGTCGTCTAAACGTGCGACCGTGTTCTATAGAAGATAGAACTGCAACCAAGCTTTCACTTGGTCAGTAATCTCCCTAGAAAGGAGGTATTCCATCCCCACCTTCCGGTAGGGATACCTTGTTACGACTTCACCCCGATCATGAGCTCCACCTTAGGCCTCTTGCGAAGATTTCGGATGTTTCTCACTTTCTTGGTGTGACGGGCGGTGATTGCGATTAGGTAGTTTCTATCGCTCCCCACTGGACGTGCGTGTCTAGCGCATCCAGCGAGTCTCTATGTCGTATTAATCCGATTCTAGCTATCCCTGTAGCGGTTAGATGTTCTTTCCGCTCTATCATTTCTGCAACTTCACAAAACTTTTCGAATTGTAATTTTTTCTTGGCTTGAAGCGGGTAACTTCGGAAGAAAGGAATAATCTTATTCCTGATATCCGAGAAGTTGCTCACTTTGTACTTCACGTGTGGTTGCCATTTATCGAACTTTTCGTATTCCAAGCGATAAATGTTGCCACAACCAAGTGTTGCTTTAATTTTCTCCA
The DNA here is from genome assembly GCA_041649135.1 of Patescibacteria group bacterium. GTDB lineage: Bacteria > Patescibacteriota > Kazan-3B-28 > Kazan-3B-28 > Kazan-3B-28 > JAKLDB01. The sequence goes on from JBAZNQ010000001.1 coordinate 416,726, forward strand.
AGATAGCTTCATCATCTTCCCGAAGTTCAATCTCGAAAATCAATCGAACTTCCGGTAAACGACTGCCGTTTTTATTGACTGTGATGCAAAAACATCCTTCTCCGTCAACAAATCCGACAATATAGTTTGGATCTAACATAGAGTTCACCCCTTCATCTGCTCTTATTATAGAACAAACTACTACGGGCTCAGCTGACTTCCTTTTGACCATAACAACTACACTCGTCAAAAGGATCTCCCTGGGTCACACATTGGGCTATTTCTGACATTCCTACGCGAGCTCTTCTATGGTTTCTTCTCTTGCGTACACGGCAAGATCGAAACGCTCTTAAATGCGTAAGACTACCATTTGCATATTGGCTCCTTCAGGCTTTTCCTTACGGAAGAAGCCCTAGCCTTAGCTATAAAGTCGGATTCTCACCGACTAGTCCAATGCGCTGCCAGGCGCATTTATTTTGTACAAGACCCGAGAACGTATTCACCGCAACATGGCTGATTTGCGGTTACTAGCGATTCCGGCTTCATGGGGTCGAGTTGCAGACCCCAATCCGAACTGGGGGTAGTTTTGCTGGGTTTGGCTCCACCTTACGGCTTAGCGTCCCATTGTGACCTACCCATTGTAGCACGTGTGTCGCCCAAGATATAAAGGCCACGCTGATTTGACGTCATCCCCACCTTCCTCCGTGTTAACCACGGCAGTCTCGCCAGACACTTGTAACTGGCAATAGGGGTTGCGCTCGTTATCCGACTTAACGGTACATTTCACAACACGAGCTGACGACAACCGTGCAGCACCTGTCTCTGCTGTCTTGCGAGGGGCTCTATTTCTAGTGCCTTTCAGCAGGATGTCAAATCTTGGTGAGGTGCCCGGCTTACCATCCAATTAAACCACATGCTCCACCGCTTGTGCGGGTCCCCGTCAATTCCTTTGAGTTTTAGTCTTGCGACCGTACTCCCCAGGCGGGATACTTAACGCGTTAGCTTCGTCACTGGGGGGGTCGAAGCCACCAATGACTAGTATCCATCGTTTAGGGCGTGGACTACCGGGGTATCTAATCCCGTTCGCTCCCCACGCTTTCGTCCATGAGTGTCAGGGCCGGCCCAGTTGTCTGCCTTCGCCTTTGGTGTTCCTTATCGTATCAACGGATATTACCCCTACTCGATAAGTTCCGACAACCTCTACCGGCCTCAAGACCAACAGTTTCCAACACCTTCCCTCGGTTGAGCCGAGATATTTAACGTTGGACTTGTTGATCCACCTGCGGACCCTTTACGCCCAGTGAATCCGAATAACGCTTGGCGCCTACGTATTACCGCTGCTGCTGGCACGTAGTTAGCAGCGCCTTATTCGCTTAGTACCGTCATAATCTTCCTAAGCAAAAGAAGTTTACAAACCGAAGTCCGTCTTCCTTCACGCGGCATTGCTCCATCAGGCTTTCGCCCATTGTGGAAAATCCCTCACTGCTGCCTCCCGTAGGAGTCTGGGCCGTGTCTCAGTCCCAGTCTGGGGGGTCACCCTCTCAAGCCCCCTACCGATCAGTGCCTTGGTAGGCCTTTACCCCACCAACAAGCTAATCGGACGCAGGTCTCTCTTCGAGCGATAAATCTTTCCTCTTACGAGAATATCCAGAATTATCCTGCCTTTCGGCAGGTTATGCTGAACTCGAAGGTAAGTCCCCACGTGTTACTCAGCCGTTCGCCATGGTACCCTTGCGGGCCATTCAACTTGCATGTGTTAGGCATGCCGCCAGCGTTAATCCTGAGCTAGGATCAAACTCTCAAAAAAGTATATTTTTATTCCACTTCTGGAATTTAAAGTTTTGAATTCACGAAGCTCTCTAAGTACTCTCTAGTTGGAAAAGTACGACTAGTTGAGAGTCGCGCTATCCACCAGAGGCCAAATAAAACCAAGATTCCGGTTACCGGAATCCGCAAGGTTTACAGTTCGACCTGACTGGAAAAGATTAATACAACTCTAGTGGGTATTTTAATCCCCACCACCACCCCTGTCAACACTCTAATTTCAAAGGCGGCGTTCAGCTGAACGCCGCCTTATAACCTGTTCAAGGTTCATACACCAACCTGATCTCCTCCCTCCAGAGCCGAGTTCGTCCACGGCCCACCGTGACCAATCGACTGTCTGGCTCCACAAGCACAGCAATTCCAAGTCACCCGATGACTGCTAACTCTCAACAGCTCATTGCAGTATTCGCACCGCTTATTCGGGTGAACACCGAAGTTTTCCACTACGGTCCCGCACCCCTTGCGTATACATTGGTGACCTTCTGCCGTCTTCCGTGTTTTCCATCCACAAGCTGGACAATAATAGACCACCGCTTCTTCGGCATTAACTGACACCAAGCCGCCATCACTAACGTAAGCGGCAGTCTGCAGATTTCCGAACGCACTCCCCGTCCTCTTCTGCCACCATGTCAGAAAGACCAGTGCCATCAGTGCCGTCAAGCCAACCATCACCAAAATCATCCAGAAGGCTGGCCCCCAACGCAATGCGATCGTCTGTGTTGCCATTATTGCAGTTCCGAGATCATTGAGCGAACGATCAAAATCTGCCATAGCCGCAGACCACGCATCGGTCGCAACTGGTTGTGGTGTATCTTGCGACATCCGCCCGAACATCACCGCACTAGGCGTCAATCCCGCCATCAGCCACAACTGGACTACAAGGTACACCCCGACTGGGATTGCCATACCAGCAATATTGCGTCGATCGTGCAACCACCAGCCGACTAAACCGAATCCAGCCGCCATGGCCAAATAGACCAACACCCACCATCCGCTGATGTTCAAAGAGTCTGTCCCAGCATCGCTGGTAAAAACGAGTCCGTTGGCAACCGTTGGTGCAACATACACCATCACGTTCATCAGACCCGTGACGGTAAATGAATTGATGTTGGAGCCCAACACCATCCCGATGCAAGTTGCAACACTAGCGAACACGAGTGGCACTAGCGCCAACACCCACAACATCCCACTTCGAAATGGTCGACTAAAAATCGCCGACCACCACGATTCGTTCCCTTCCATCACACTACCTCCATACGACGTTTCAGAATCAGAATACTCCTCCGCCCGTGTCTGACTATCATCAATCACAGGCCGCTGAACAACTGGCGGTAGTGATGCTATCACAACATCACTACCCGCCGCAGTAATCATCGAAGTTTCTTTTTGGTCACGATGCTGACCGCAATCGCTCGTAGCGGTTTTTGTGGGTGTCTTGGTGGATGGAGATGTGGGTGGAAGTGTGAATGTCCAGCTATAGGCATTCTCATCCAACGGTTCAGCTCCACCATCTGATTTATACCACGATGGTCAAAACCAGATAATCAACCACATACCGCCAACCGAGGCTACCACAGGGAACAGGACACTCACTAAGATGAACAGCCCCGATTCTTCCCAGACAAGACGAAACGTCCATGGTTGCCCACCCCAGTTCTGCCCTAACACCCACAGCCACGCAACGGCCAGCCAGGCCAACATCGGCACTGTCAATGCCACACTCTTGCGACGATCGCCCGTTAATAGTTCAACTAACATACAACCGCCCGCCATAAATACCACACCGACAACGCTCGAAACATCATACAAACTCTGCACATCACCGATCGTCGCTCTGAATGCGTCAATACAAGCCGACGCGATAGCACCTAGCAAAAACGGTACCATCGCCCATAACCACAGCTTCTTATCGCAAAATGGCCGGACGAAGATTGTTGACCACCACGATTCGTATTGTTCCTCCATCACGTCACCCCTACGGTTTTTTCACACTACGAAGCCGCACCATACTGGTGTATTTTCAAAGTACACGAATAAACCAGCCATTATATGCCAGTTTATTTTCAAATTACAAGAATTTTTTAGACAGTAACTTTCGATACCACCGTCTTATCTACCGCCGATGGATCAAATACTGTCTTTCGTTCTTTATCCGTCACATGGAAACCAAGATATTTCCCCAACATTAATCTTGTTTCCGCATCAATTGCCGGAATCGAACCAAAGATAATACCGGAAATCGGCACCAACACCCATTGCAAAATCATTTCCAGCGCCCGCATCTTGCCATACTTCTTTGGTCGAGCCGGAATTAGTTTTAAGGAAATCATCGTCGAAATCACCACCCCGATCCAAGTAATACTTAATAGATCTCGCGCCAATACTGGCAGATGATACGCCAAAATACTGCTCCTAAAATCAATATTCATTAAAATCGGCAACCATCCACCCAGCGCAATCAAAAGTGATGAACTCGCCCACGACACATGCCCCTCCAACATCCTGAACGGATGGATGATCCGCTGATACCAGGTCATTTGATTCCGAGTGGTAAAAAACTTCTCCACCGCATACGGAAAATGTTCAATCCCCCATGCCCATCGCCGCTTCTGAATATATTGTGCCTTCAATGTCTCCCAGTAAGTTTTGCCTAACACCGCATCCATCGACACCGGTGTAAAAATCGGAATCACTTTATGATTCCCATTGTAATGATAATACGCCCGATAAAACTGTTTGGAATCTTCCGACACCACACTTCTGTCCCAAAAATCAATATCCACCAACGTTTTCAAACTCATCGCTTGCGATGAGAAATTCACCAGCCGATACGGCCGAGTTGATTCGATCATCTGCCAGTAAGACGAACCAAACGCCACCAATCGGTTGATTGCTGGTACATCCCAAATATTGTTATTAAACAACGGGATCGGCTGATAACTTCTAAATGTCCGCTCCGGCGTCAAAATGTAATTGTAAGTCACGTTGGCAAAATATTGCCGAGAGGCCAACGTATCGGCATCAAAACACGACACCACTACGTTGTCGTAAGCGATACCATGTTCATCTGTATATTTCTGTAACACTTTTCCCGCCTGATAAACATTCGCACCTTTAGCTTTCATTTCACCCACTATCCCGTCCGGATGAACCGATACGAGAATATCCATAAACGCGCCGGCAAACTTTTCCTGAATTCTTCGTGCCACTTCCTGCGCCGGCTCACCCGCTCTTCCCTCTAGCGCCAACACGATCAGAATCTTATTTTTGGGATAATTACTTTCAAAACACGACCGAACCGACGCCTCCACTACTTCGTAACTCTCCTTATAAACCGCAAAAATTACCGCATGCACCACCTCTTTCCAATGCTTCTGTGCCGCCGGTAATACCCGAATTTTTTCTACCTGTTCCCACTCGTCCCGCAGTTTGCGAGCTTCAAACCATTTTGCCAAATAAAACTGCCGAAACAGCCGATTAGCAAAGGCTTCCAGATTTTCGGTTTCGTGCAATCTCGCCAACCAGTCAATCTTCATCGCCCTTTGCATATGCATATAGCCGAATACCAAATGTCCACCCATCACCAATGCTTTCACCAACCAATAAACATCAAACAGAATAATAAAATAGGCTACCCCAACCGGCCAGACAAAAGACATCACAAATGGCATTAATAAAATGGACCACGTCGTGGCCCCCGGCAAAATCTCCCAAAATCTTCTAGCAGCTCTAGTCATTGACAAAAAGTTAACAGTTAACAGTGAATAGTAATGGTGTCGCAAACGACGATTAAGATATATCAAACAATCTTCCTCAATTGTTCACTATTAACTCTTAACTATTCACCGCCCCCTAAAGTCCCGTCACAAACGATACCAAATATAATGTCACCGCCAGCAATAATATCTGAATAAAGATATTTGAACCGATCAACATCCAGCTGGCAAAAATATCTTTCTTATACATCCGAAACGCTAATATTGTATTCAATACTAACCAACCCGTGTTGCTCAACGGCCAAATATAATCGCTAACGAAACTAAACGGCCCTAAATTAAACGGAATCGGGATGGTTAATGCGATCGGATACGGCGCGATCATAAAATGCCACATTACCCAAAAAACCACATGCAAAATCACCGCGATCCAAACAAACACAAATAAGCTTTCTTCCCGCCGCTTAAACCGGCTCCATTGTAACCATGGCACCGTATCACCACCCAAATTTAGAAACTGAATCTTCATAGGTTAGACAAATAGACTAATGGACACATAGACTTATCGACACGCAGATACATAAACATATAGACTCACTAACCTACCTATCTATTAGTCTACTAGTCTATCCGTCTATTAGTCTGCTAGTCCTTCTGTCCCCAACCAGAAATCATCATCAGAATCAACGGCAATACCAATAACCAAGCCTGATAGTCCACCAGCTGTTTCGCTAGCTTTGAGCTGGCATAAATTTGGTCCAATTGGTCTTGCGGGACAAACCCCAGCAAAGCCGAGGCGATCACTGCCGCCGTCAATAGCCCATAAGCTATCAGTACCAGATAGGACATAAATCCAATACCGACAGAATCTGGATGGATCAGTACGCCACCCCTCAAAGCGATTATCAGCATTACTGCCGCAAATAAGGCAATTTGCACCGTCAGGACTGAAACATTACCACTGACGAACTGTTCATTTAAAACACTTCCACCCTGCTTTGTCAAGACTTGGTAAAGCGCCTCGCCCCAGCGATCTGCCACTATCATCCCAGCGTAGGCTGCTAATAACGTTACTACTACTTTCTCCCGCAACATCAAAGAGTAGACGACACTCGCGCCCCCAAATACCAACAGAACTAAATCCCAACTCGGTACCATAATAAAAACCTAGTTTCATCATAACAAACCAGCCAAGAAAAGTTAATTTATTCTCCCCCTCCGCCACTGGAACATATGGGTCCAATCTCACCAATCTTCACAAATCTAAGCAATCTAAACAAAAAAAAGACTCTATACCCTCCCAAGGCGGGTAGACAAACCAAAATGCCTGAAAAACCAGAAAAAGTAAAGACAGCCTTCTCTAGTCATTGCGAGGAATGTAATGACGAAGCAATCTTTATAACAGATTGCCGCGCGACGCTCGCAATGACAAAAAAGACGATTAATCTCTAAATTCTTTATCCAAATCCTGCAACAGCCGCCGTTGTTTAATCGTCAATCTCTCCGGCACATCAATATCAATCTGTAAATATAAACTGCCGTTCGCCCCACCACTCTGACGCACACCATGATCTTTCACCCGCAAAATCTCACCCGCTCTAGTACTAGGCGGAACTTTGATATTGATCTCACCAAATAACGTTTTGAATTTCACGCTTCCACCTAAAACCGCCGTCGTAAACGGAATTGTCATTGTTTTATACAAATCCATCCCCGACCGACGATATTCGCGATTTGGTCGAATTCGTACGGACATAAATAAGTCACCGGTTTTACCACCACGCAATCCGGCATTACCTTCCTCGCGTACTCGAATAGTCTGACCCTCATCAATCCCAGCGGGAATTTTAATTTTCACTTCTTTTTGCTGACGCATTCGACCAGACCCGCGACAATTCCGACATTCTTTTTCTGGTACTTCACCTATACCACGACAAGTTGGACAAGTCTGGCTCTGACGAACCGCTCCGAAAACTGTTTGGCGTGCGACCTCAATTCGCCCCGCACCGCCACACTTACTACAACTGGCCTGTTTTTTAGTTGTCGAACCAGTCCCATCACAAGTCTTACACGCAAGTTCTTTATTGATCAAAATGGTTTTTTCTCCGCCAAAGATAGCCTCTTCAAAACTTAATTCCATCACCACTTCAATATCCTCACCCCGCAAGATATCCTCCTTGTTGCGTTTGCGACCACCCCGCGGACTCCCACCAAAAAATGTTTCAAAAATATCTTCAAATCCGGTTCCGCCAAAATTACTAAAATCAAAACCACCAAAACCAGCGCCACTTTGCGGGCCAGCCCCATTCCCGAAAGTTTGACCATATTGGTCATATTGCCGGCGTTTATCTTCATCCGCCAACACCTGATATGCTTCGTTTATTTCTTTGAATTTCTTTTCCGCTTCTGCCCCTTTCGCTTTGTCCGGATGATATCTTAAAGCCAGCTTCCGATAAGCCCTCTTTATCTCCTCCGTCGAAGCACCTTTCGGCACTCCCAAAATATTGTAATAGTCTTTACCCATACTCTTTGAAGTCATCCCCGCCTCCGAGCGGGGATCCAGACAAAAACAGAAAAACTTTTTATTTTACTTTCCTTGGCCGCGTCCTGCAGACTTGTCCGCAGGCAGGCTGGATTCTCCGATCAAGCCGGAGAATGACTCACCAGAGAAACACCACCAGCTACCCCAATTGGTGAGATTGGTGAGATTGTTCAGATTGGATAGATTATTTTCAGCTCGCCGGCACCTGTACTTTGCCGTCATAAGCATCAATCGATAATTGCAACAAATCACCCGACGAATCAGTCGCCCGATAAGTAATAAACCAGTTCAAATACTGACCCACTGGTTTGCCTAGGATCACTGATACCTCAAACTTTGGATGCTGTGTCCGGAAAGCCGCACCGCCATTGGTCTCCGCCAATTTCAACGCATCAACATACGACAGCTTCCAGAATTGATACGGCACCGGGATCAAACTGAACGGCAATTCCATATCAGTTTGTGGCATCAAAAATCTCTTAATCCCCTCGCCGTTATGCGGCACATTCACCATATAGTAGTACTTGGTATCAGTTGGCGAAACGAAAATGTAATAGTTGGTGACAAGACCCGATGAATCCGACAACGAATTCACAAACTTCATTGATACCAACTGCAGTATTACATCACTCTTCAGTTCCTTGATTGATGCCGTAGCTTTAGTTAGCTCTTGCTGTAACAGCGGTCGAGTCGCATCCGGATCTGGCAGATCACCACTTTGACTCGTCTGATCGCCAGTTGTTTGATTGGTAATGTTGGCGATAGAGTTATTCACCGCTTCATTATTAGTGATCTCGTTATTAGTATCATCCGTAGATCCTCGTCGACAACTCGCCGCCGACAAAGACACCATTACCATGGCGCCAACGGTTAACAATACCAGAATGCTAGCGTATTTTTTCATTAATTTCCCCAAACGATGCTACAACACTAGCATATTATTTCTTAAGCATTTAGACCAGCCCCACAAAATATCAACGTGCTTCCTCGATGCCTCGGAAAGACAAATTTTACTTTTGTGTCCCCGAGGAACCGAGGGGCTACCATAACTGTTCACTATTCACCATTCACTTTTAACTATTCTCTCCCTCGTCCTTCTTCTCATCCATCGGCTCTTGCGTAAAATCTGCTTCCTTCGCTCCGCCTTCTCCTGATTGGTTAGATTGGTCAGATTGTTGAGATTGGTTAGATTGCCCATACACCGCTTGCCCAATTTTCTGCACCATTTCAGACAATTCGCTAGTCGCTTTTTTGATCAATTCCGTATCATCTCGTTCTAACGCATCTCTCACCGCTTTCACTCTGTCTTCAATTTGTCCGCGAGTTGCGGTATCCACTTTATCGCCCGCATCTTTTAATGCCTTCTCTGAAGCATAAATTAAGCTATCGGCTTGATTGCGAACTTCGATCTTTTCTTTCTTGAGCTTATCTTCCGCCGCATGCACCTCTGCTTCTTTTGCCATCCGCTCAACCTCTTCTTTAGACAGACCTGACGAACCGGTAATTGTGATGTGTTGCTCCTTACTTGTACCTTTATCTACGGCCCGAACATTCAGAATGCCATTGGCATCAATGTCAAAAGTTACTTCAATTTGAGGCAAACCACGAGGTGACGGTGCAATCCCATCTAATACAAACCGACCTAGCGATTTGTTATCATGTGCCATTTCTCGTTCGCCTTGAACAATGTGAACTTCTACGCTTGGCTGATTATCCGCCGCCGTTGAGAAGATTTGTGATTTAGACGTTGGGATAGTCGTATTGCGCTCGATTAATTTAGTCGCCACACCACCCAAAGTTTCAAGACCTAGCGACAACGGCGTTACATCCAGCAATAAGATATCTTTTACATCACCCTGTAATACCCCACCCTGAATCGCCGCCCCCAAAGCTACCGCTTCGTCTGGATTGACGCTTTGATTTGGCTCTTTGCCAAAGAAATCTTTCACCACTTTCTGTACGGCTGGCATTCTGGTCATTCCGCCGACTAAAATCACTTCATCAATGTCAGACACCGCCAAACCTGAATCAGCGATTGCCTTTTTCATTGGCTCGATCGTCCGCTCAATCAAATCACCCACCAATTGTTCCAATTGAGCTCGAGTTAATTTCATCGTCAGATGTTTCGGACCGGAATCATCCGCCGTTACGAATGGAATGTTGATCTCGGTCTCCATCGAACTAGACAATTCATGTTTGGCTTTTTCCGCCGCTTCTTTCAGCCGTTGAATCGCCAATTTGTCTTCTTTTAAATCAACACCTTGGTCTTTTTTGAACTCTTCAGTAATCCATTCAATAATCTTTTGGTCAAAGTCGTCCCCACCCAAGTGAGTATCACCATTAGTGGCTTTCACTTCAAAGACGGATTCACCCTCCGAGTCTCCGATTTCCAAAATCGAGATATCGAATGTTCCACCACCCAAGTCGTAAATGGCAACTTTTTCGTTCTTCTTTTTGTCCACGCCATAGGCGAGAGTTGCCGCCGTTGGCTCGTTGATAATTCTTTTTACATCTAGCCCCGCGATCTTGCCGGCATCTTTAGTCGCCTGTCTTTGGCTATCGTCAAAATAAGCTGGCACGGTAATCACCGCTTCAGTCACTGGTTCACCCAAAAAAGCTTCGGCGTCTCGCTTAATCTTCTGCAGTACCTTGGCGGAAATTTCCGCTGGTTGCCAATTCTTGTCGCCCATCGTAAATGCCACACCCCCGTTATTACCTTCGACGATTTTGAACGACATCAATTTAATATCTGACTGGACAGATGGATCAGAAAATCTCCGTCCAATAAACCGCTTGGCCGAATAGATGGTATTTTCCGCATTGGTCACGGCTTGTCGCTTGGCGACCTGTCCGACCAAAATCTCACCGGCTTTGTTCTGTGCTACCACCGACGGCACAGTCCGTCCGCCTTCCGATGACGGAATAATCTCCGGCTTACCACCGCGCATCACTGCCGCGGCACTGTTTGTTGTCCCCAAATCAATTCCAATAATTTTACTCATAATCTTTCCTTTCCACTGTTATCCCGACGAACGGAGGGACTACCTTATTTTGAAACCCTCACTTTCGCTGGCTTAATTACTTTATCCTTATATTTCAAACCAACTTCCAAAGTCTCAATCACCTTCCCCTCGCCAACTTCGTTTTCTTCATAACTCATCGCTTCAGCCAATTCAGGATTAAATTCGTCTCCCGTTTTAAACTCAATTTCTTCTAACCCATCAGCGTGAAGATAGTCTTTAAACTTCTTCTGTACATCCAGCAAGCCTTGCTTCGCTTTTTCATCAGTTACAAACTCCACCGCTCTATTCAAATCGTCATAAATCTCCAAAAACTTAATCAGCGAAGTTGCCTTCAAAAACTGGACCATCTCCATCTGCCGCTTCTCGGCATCCTTCCGATAATTATCCAAATCCGCCAAGGCTCGCTTTGCAATATCTTCCCAATTGACGGGTGGATTACCCTGTTTTGATTGTTCTTTACCTTTCATAATCGTTTCCTCCACCCGTCATCCTCGAGCCGGTAGCGAAGCGCTCCGACATCGGGGACCCAGACAAAAACAAAAACATTTTCCTTTTTCGTTCTGGATTCCCGCCTCCATCCTTCGCATGAAGCTACGGACGGGCAGATCGCGGGAATGACGACCCCTGCTTTGATGATTGATTATTGATTATTGTTTATTCCCGCTATCGTCAAGGATTTTGGCTATAAATTCGATAGCGGGTATGGTTTTTCCATAGCTCATCCGCATTGGCCCGATTACCGAAATGACTTTCTTTCCGCCAACGCCAAACCGAGTAATCACCACACTAGCATTCCGCATCATTGGGTTATCGCTCCCAAACAGCACTCGCATCTGCGAGCTTCCACTCTTCGACATCTGCTTCAAGCTTTCGGCTGGGTTTTCCAGCAGCTCCATAAATTCACTGCCAAATTCTTCATCGCGAAATTCCGGCAACTTTGGTAAATTCGAAAGTCCTGACATATAGACTTTGTCAGTGTCATCCATCAACAAACCAACACTCCCAGACAATTCCGACAGCATCCGAGCCGCTTCTTTAAATCTCTCCTGCAAATTCTTTAATTTCTTAAAATGCGCTTCCAACACTGCCTGCTGTTTTAATGACAACTCCTTCTGCTCTACCATCATCGTTTGAATGTACGCTTTAAAACCGGCTTCGGTTGGAATCCGTCCCGCTGATGTATGCGGTTGAGCCAACAAACCAAAATCAGTCAGCTCCGCCATCACATTGCGAATCGTGGCCGAACTTACTTGCTCCGCTAACATTTCCACAATGTGAGACGACCCCACGGCCATGGAGTGTTTCACATATTCTTCAACAATCGTCTTCAAGACTTGTTTTTGCCGAAAACTTAAATTCATAACTTTAGTATCCATAAATTCTTTTTTTCAGCGTCATCCTCGCGAATGCGGGGATCCAGACAAAAACAAAAACATTCTTCTTTTCTGCCTGCCCGATGGCGAGCGGGGGTTCCAGATCCCATCCTTCGCTTTAAAGAGCTATGGAGGGCTGACGCAGGTCGGGAATGACAAGATAAAAACTCTCTTAATAAGTCGTATTCTATGCCCCATTAGCACTCATGTCAATAGAGTGCCAACTTTGCCAATGAAAAAGCGCCCTTCCGATTAACTACCGGAAAGGCGCAAGCCATCTCAATGGGCATGCTCTTCTGGTAATGGTGGCAATGATGCCTGATACACCACTACAATCGCGGCAACCGAAATGATGAGAGCCAACACCACTCCACCTATTTCTGGAGCACCTTGCACCATCATTAGGTAGCTACCACCGATTGTTATCACCAACCAAGAGAGAAGCGCCACTAAAAGTACAACAACGAACCGCAGAGCTGACACTCCTGCGGTAACCGGTATTTTGAGTACTCGGATCAGTCCCCCTGTTATCCCCAACATCAACGCGACCCCAACTATTCCGGTGAGAACCCACAACATCTCCGTTCCTCCTGTAAAATAGCGAAGATGTTCCTACCCTACCAAAAACCCCGCTCCCAGTCCAGCTCATCTGATAAAGTGAAAGATTAAAAATGATAAGTGAATAGTTGCGGTAGTGCCTACCAGCACCCTCGGCATAGAGTCAATTCTTCGCCATTAAATGAACGGCCGTTCATTATTCGGCGCTTCTCCGTCTCCGCCATTGGAGGAGGAATGTATTGAGCCAATAAAATTAGCGCAGGCGAAGACGTTGTTTGAGGAGCTGGCAAGCTCCGAGTTCGCCGAGAGCGAAGAAAGCTAATTTTATTAGGCGAACAATTCCAACGACTGGCGAGCGACTTTGGTTACTTTCCTCAAGCGGAAAGTAACAATTGCTGAAGCGCAATTTGACGCTTCAAAACAAAAAAGAAACATTTCTGTTTCTGTCTGGATTCCCGATCAGGTCGGGAATGACATAAAAAAATTGGGAATGACAAAGAAGCAAAGGTAGTCCCTCCCCTCAACAAGTTCGGGACAGGCTCGTTCCTCGGGAAATCAAAGAAAAGAAATTAATTACTCACCATACTCCGAAACACCGCCTGCGGAATCTCAATGTCTCCCACCATCTTCATCCGTTTCTTCCCTTTTTTCTGTTTGTCTAAAAGCTTGTTCTTCCGCGTTACATCACCGCCGTATAATTTTGCCGTAACATCCTTTCGATATGGCGACAACTCCTCCCGAGCAATCACCTTTCCGCCAATCGCCGCCTGAATTACAATTTTAAAATTCTGACGAGGCAATAGCTCCTTCAATTTAGAAGCGATCTTCTGTCCCATCTTTGCCGCCTCGCTTCGGTGTACGATTACTGACAACGTATCTACCGGTTTAGTATTCAGTAAAATATCCACCTTTACCAAATTTTCTGCCCGATACTCCAACATCTCATAGCTCATCGACGCATAACCAGAAGTGGTACTTTTCAACTGATCATAAAATTCCGTTACCACAGAAGCGAGTGGAATTTCATAGACCAATACCGATCGAGTTGGATCAAGATATTTCACGTCTATTTGCATCCCCCGCTTACTTTGGATTAGTTGCATCACATTGCCGACATATTCCGCCGGGCATACGATCTCAAGTTTAATCCACGGTTCTGCAATTTCTTTGTAAGTTCCCGCATCTGGTAATTCAGTCGGATTGTGAATAATTTTTTCTTCACCACTCATCATCGTTACTTTGTAACTAACACTCGGAGTGGTCGTAACTAAGTTTAAATTAAATTCCCGCTCCAACCGTTCCTGCACAATATCCAAATGTAACAAGCCCAAGAAGCCGCATCGAAAACCAAACCCTAACGCCGGTGAACTTTCCGGTTCAAATACCAACGAAGAATCATTTAATTGTAATTTATCTAGTGCGTCCCTCAATTGCGGAAAATCGGCATTATCGACTGTAAAAATTCCCGCATACACAAACGGCATCACTTGCTTGTACCCCGGCAACGCCTCCACCTTTCTAGTGGCTAGTGGCTGTTGGCTAGTGGCTAGTGTTATCGTATCTCCCACTCGTACCGCCCGCACATCTTTTAAGCCAGTTGCGATATACCCAATCTCGCTAGTATTCAAACTTGGTTGTTTTGTTAACTTTGGCGCAAAATACCCCACCTCCATCACTTCAGCAGTTGCTCGGCTTGCCATCATTACGATATCGTCACCCGCCGTCACTTTACCATCCACGACCCGCACATACGCCACCACTCCCCGAAACTGATCAAAATACGAATCAAACACCAACGCTCGAAGTGATGAATTCTCGTTACCTTTGGGCGCTGGTATACGTTCAACAATCGCATCCAAAATCTTTTCTACTCCTTCGCCAGTTTTCGCTGATACCAAAATCACGTCTTCCGCCTCAACCCCGATCACCGACTGTAATTCCCGAATAATTCTGTCCGGATCTGCCGATGGCAAATCAATTTTGTTTAATACTGGGATGATCGCCAAATTGTGTTCTTGGGCCAAATGTAAATTCGCCAAAGTCTGCGCTTCAATTCCCTGCGACGCATCTACAACTAACAGCGCTCCCTCTACTGCCGCCAACGACCGCGAAACTTCGTAAGTAAAATCCACATGGCCGGGAGTATCGATCAGGTTCAGGGTATACTCCCCTGAACCTGCAATATCTAAATTCGAATTTCTAAATCCTAAATCATTTGAAATTTCAGATTTGTAATTTGTGATTTGTTTAGGATTTCGTGTTTCGGATTTCGGATTTTCATAGTCGTACTTCATTCTCACCGGCTGGAGCTTGATCGTAATTCCCCTTTCCCGTTCCAAATCCATCGTGTCCAAATACTGTTCCTTCATTTCCCGTTTCGACACAGTATTGGTCAATTCCAAAAGCCGGTCAGCCAAAGTCGACTTTCCGTGATCAATATGCGCGATTATACAAAAGTTACGTATCCGCTCCATTACCTTATCTTACCCGCTAACCAGCTAACCAGCTAACCCGCTTGATTTATCGCTTCCAGAGCGAACATCTTGACACAAGTCTTGTTTTCATGTACTCTATTTCTGTTAATAAGCAGGGGTAGCTTAATAGGCAAAGCAGCACCTTCGTGGTGCGTCGGATACAGGTTCAAGTCCTGTCCCCTGCTTTTTGTTCTTTTATTTTTTTTGGGTTGAGAAATCACGCCCCCGAGTGGGGCATAGGAGAAATCAATGGGCGACCCTATCACAGCAATCCTGCTGGCATGTGGGATTGCGATGCTCATCATCTCGGGCATCGCATATCACATCTGCAAGTACTTGTCTGATATGCCTGTTTGGGTCATGGGGTTCGGGAGATTGGGCGTCTTGTTCATTCTAAGCACTCCTTTCTTCTACCTCATGGCTTTACTGGTGGTCCTCATGGGGAAATGGGAGCCAACAGCAATAGTTGGTCTCGTCCTGTCGCCAATGGTCCTATTTGGACCACCCCTTTGTGCCATCGGCATCATGGCCTGGCTCCGACCGGGATTTTGGGATCCCCTTTGGCGGTGGCTAAGTGGGATTAACGAGATTTCTACTGGTAAATCGTACCAACGGTTCATCCATCACTAAGCTATCCCAGAATCCACCTTTTCTCTGGAGCAGACCTGCTCCCCCGGGTCTGCTCCTTCATCTCACGCCGGTTTGGTGTAACGGTTAGTCATCGCCCCGCTCGGAGAACGGGGAGGGCCGGGTTCAATTCCCGGAGTCGGCGCTTCCTTCAAAATTCCCTTTTCATCTCAACCCTCCTGTGTGCTTAATCAGCACACGAAGGGCGGCCTCCGGCCGCCCTTTTTACTTACCCAAATTGTATTCATTATTTGTACGATCGTATAAATAATGAATCTTCAAATCTGTAAAACCAACCCCCCGACCACAACCTGAATCCACTACCTCTGTCTAATTCTCTGCCACAGCGTTTTCACTGGATGCACCACCATCGCCACTTCGGCCACTTTTAGTCGTTTCACTATTACCAAATAAGCCAATACTCCCACCACTATCGTGACGCTAGTCTGTGCCAACAATCCCCAGAAAGTATGGGTATCAATAATCAAGTTCATCACTCGCAACATTAAATACCCAACTCCCCCCATTATCACCGCACCCGCACTAATTTTTGAGACTGTATTTAGAATTTGTTGCCACGGCAAATCTCCTAATTTGCGATTCAGTACCGCCAACAGCAATATCATATTCATCAAACCAGAGATAGCTAGTGCCGCACCTAACCCCACTACTTGTAGTTTGGGGATCAAGACGAACGCCATCGCCACATTCACCGCCAACGCCACCAAACTAGTGATCAGTGGAGTCTTGGTATCTTGAAGTGCGTAAAAACATCTTGCCAACAACGGGATAGTAGCTTGAGCGATCATTCCGAATGTCATAAACGCCAATACTGAAATCGTAAACCGAGTTTCTTCCCAACCGAATTGTCCCGCCCCTAACACCAGCCTGACAATCTGGGCTCGCAACAACCAATACAACACCATTGTTGGAATAATAAAGAACAAAATTTGTTTAAAAACCTTCACAAAGTCGCTCTTAAATTCATCCACTTTTTGCAAAGTATATTTCTCTGCCAATACCGGAAATACGGCAACTGCAAATGACACTCCAAAAATTCCGATTGGCAAACTCTGCAGATTATCCGCCCAGTTCAAAACTGATACACTCCCGACTGCCAACGTAGAAGCAATGATCGTGTTTATCACTACGTTCAACTGCACTACCGCGATTCCCAAAGTCCTCGGTAACATCAACCAAGCCATTTTCTTTAACGCCGGATGGTGCCAATTTAGATGTAATCGATACCGAAAACCATAAGCAAACACCCCCGGCAATTGGATCATCATATGCAGAAACGCCCCCAACACCACACCGTAAGCCAACCCGATAGTGCCAAACTGCGGCACCAACCAAATTACCCCAACGATAATCCCGAGGTTATATAAAATCGGCGCCACCGCATATGCCAGATAATTTTTAAACGAATTTAAAATCCCACCGGCCAAATTGCTAATCCCAAAGAATAACGGCGACAACAACATTACTCGCATTAACATAATTACCAAATCCTGCTTTTCTGCATCAAACCCCGGCGCTATTATCCCCGCCAACATTGGCGCAAAAATTGCCGCCAACAGTAACACGACTGCCAATATGACAATTCCGATATTAATCAGTGAATTTACTACTCCCCATGCTTCCTCTTTGTCCTCCCCATTCCGATGCAGATATTCAGTAAATATCGGGATAAACGCGCTCGATAGTGCTCCCAAAATTAATAAATTAAAAACAAAATCCGGAATTTTAAACGCCGCAAAATAAGCATCCATCACATCCCCAGCGCCAAAATGCGCCGCCAACGTCCGATCTCGCACTAGCCCGAAAATCCGACTTACCAAAGAAGCCACTGCTAATACCGCTGTGGCTTCCAGAATACTGGATGTATGTGTGACCAGTTTTTTAAACATTTAACTATTCTTGAAAGAACGCTTCAAATTCTTCTCGTGACAAGGTTTCTTGTTTTATCAAATCCATCGCGATCGCCTGCAGTTCCCGAGCGTGTTGACGCAAAACTTTTTCTGCCCGCTTTTCTGCCTCATCAATAATCGCTAACACTTCCTCGTCGATTATTGCCGCAATTTTGTCGCTGTAATTTTTTTGTTCATGAATTTCCCTGCCCAAGAACACCATATCTTCATCTGTACCATAAGTGATTGGCCCGATCTTATCGCTCATGCCATATTTCATTACCATTGAGCGAGCCAGCTTAGTCACTCTTTGCAAATCATTCGAAGCACCAGTTGTCACTTCCTTAAATGTCAGTCGCTCGGCCACCCGACCGCCCAACATACTAGCCAACTCATCTAAGAACTGATCCTTGGAATACAAATATTTATCCTGCTCCGGCATACTCCACGTATATCCCAATGCTAACCCTCGACTAATAATCGAAACTTTTTGCACCGGATCCGCATTCGGCAACACATGACTCACTACTGCATGACCGGCTTCATGATAAGCCGTAATCTCTCGCTCCTTATCAGACAGCAACTTATTTTTCCGCTCCGGCCCTAATAGAACTTTTTCGATCGCCTCATCCATCTCTGCCTGACCGATTACCTTCTTATTTTTCCGTCCCGCCAAAATGGCCGCTTCGTTAACTAGATTTTGTAAATCCGCTCCCACAAACCCCGGTGTCTTCGCCGCTACTTGCCGCAAATTCACCGTCGAATCCAATGGTTTGTTTTTGGCATGAACTTCCAAGATCTGTTCACGTTCCTTAATGTCCGGCCGATCCAATACCACCCTTCGATCAAACCGCCCCGGTCGCAGTAGCGCTGGGTCCAGTACATCTGGTCTATTAGTCGCCGCAATGATGATCACGTTGGTATTCGTTTCGAACCCGTCCATTTCTACCAAGATCTGATTCAGGGTTTGCTCACGTTCATCATGACCGCCACCCAGTCCGGCACCCCGTTGACGACCCACTGCGTCAATTTCATCAATAAATACGATCGCTGGAGCGTTGCGCTTCGCTTTTGCAAACAAGTCCCGCACTCGGGAAGCTCCCACCCCAACAAACATTTCAACGAATTCACTACCACTAATATTGAAAAATGGGACACCTGCCTCACCAGCTACTGCCTTCGCCATTAAAGTCTTACCTGTACCCGGTGGCCCCACCAGCAATACACCTTTCGGAATCTTCGCCCCAAGATTTATAAACTTAGTCGGATATTTCAAAAACTCTACCACTTCCAGTAATTCCTGTTTGGCCTCTTCTTCGCCAGCCACATCTTTAAAAGTAATTCTATTTTTAGTGCCAACCATTAATCTGGCACGTGATTTACCGAACGACATCGCTTGATTACCGCTCCCTTGCGCCTGCCGGAACATAAACCACAAAAATCCCACCACTAACAAAAATGGCAACAACGAGCCCAGCAAACTGATCCATAAACCAGACGTTTCATTATCTAATACGTCTACTTCGGTTTTGGTTATATCTACCCCACTCTCTTGCAAAGATACTCCACCCTCTTTTCGAGACAGGTATTCCTTGCCATCAACTGTGAAAATCTTTAAGGCATCGCCCTTTACCTCGATCTTCTCCACCCGACCGGAGTCCACTCGTTCGATCACCTCTGTCAGCGGGATGAGCTGTACTGCCTGACCGCTATAACCAAACAGGCTATACAACAAAGCCGACACCAATAAAATGGCTAGGACATATCCTATGGTCTTTGACGAGTTAGTTCTCATTTACTCTCTGTCTATTAGTCTATCCGCCTATTAGTCTATAAGTCTATCCCCGACTAACCGTAATCTTATCACGACTCTTCATCACGAACAATTCGCCCCCGAGCCGTCTTTTTGCCACTGTCGGCTTGGAACTGACCAAAATTTTGATGACTTCCAGAAAATGCGACCGCTCCACCCCCACCAACATCTTGCCCAATGCCGCTTTTACCACTTCGATCTGCATCAATGGAGTCAGCTCTCGCAATTTGGAAATCGATAGCGCCATTCCCTGTTTCGTTGATTTTCCGATCTTCTTTAAATGTTCCTGCGCTAACATGATTAACGCTTGATCCACTTGTTGCCAAAGTAAACTATTTTGCCACAATTGTTGATCAAGTTGGGAATTAAATTTTCTCAATTCCGGCAAAAGCTGATGTCGAATGCGATTCCGAGTAAATTTAACATCCGTGTTGGTTTTATCAGTCGCATATTTCAATTTGTGCCGTTTGGCGTATACCAACAACTCCCGCTTCCAGACCATCAATAGCGGCCTCACTACTCCCTCACTTGTCAATTTCATTCCTCCCATCCCTCGCACCAAACTACCTCGCAACCAATTCGCTATCACCGTTTCGACTTGATCATCGGCGGTATGCGCCGTTACTATCCATTTGGCCTGACGTTTTTTCGCAACTTTCCGCAACACCTCATATCGCAAAATTCTCGCCCGCTCCTCTACGGCAGTCGTCTTGTTGCCCAAGTCTACCCGTTCTACTACGAATTCCAAATTATGCTGATGGCAATAATCCGCCACCAGCCGTTCGTCCTTATCGGCTTCTTTTCGCAAACCATGATTCACATGCGCCACTACCAATCGATGCGAGAGCTGACGCAGGCCATCAAGTAAGCTTATCGAATCAACTCCCCCCGAAACTGCCACCACCAGCAAATCTGCTGACCGCACCCCCGCTTGAGCCAGCTCTGTTCTGATCAGACTAACTAAACCTTGTTCTCTTGCCCCGTGAGAAATTATCTTCATGGCTTGGATCTCGCCTCTGTTTTCTCCCCGAAAAAGGTGTTATGTTATGCCCGCTGATCAGAGTTTCCAGCCGGGTTCGTACCATCTATACTATACTAAAAGCGACCGGCGTAGCTTTAGTGATAGAGTAGATGGATTCACCCAGTTAGAAATTAGCCAGCGTAGCTCAGCAGTAGAGCAGTGGACTCATAAGCCATTGGTCACAGGTGCGAATCCTGTCGCTGGCACCAAGATTGGCTGGATTTCTAACGGGGCGAGTCAGCCACTCTCTACTTCGGTGACTGTTATAGTTAAATTGTTATGTCAGAGAGACTTCAAAAAATCTTAGCCCAAGCCGGGATCGCTAGTCGCCGCAAGGCAGAGGAATTGATTACCAAGGGTTTGGTTACAGTGAATGGACAAGCTGTTACTCAACTTGGTACCAAAGTAGATTTGGCTACCGATCACATTGAATACAACGGCCGACCCATCCAACTTGCCCAACCGATCATTTACGCTTTTTATAAACCAGCTGGGGTTACTTCCACCATGAGCGACCCGCATGCCCAAAAAACCATCGCCGACTATTTTAAACGTCAGCGGGTTTATCCGGTAGGAAGATTGGATAAATATAGCGAAGGCTTGATGATCGTTACTAATGATGGCGACTTGGCGTTAGAATTAACTCACCCTCGTTATGACCACGAAAAAGAATACGAAGTTATTTTACGAGGTAAAGCCGCTAACGATCTTAATCGTTTGGAACAACGCTTTGTGTTGGATGGCTACCGCACCAAACCGATGAAATTAATTCGTACCCAGCAAATCAAGGCTGACCAATGGTTAGTCCAATTAGTGCTAAAAGAAGGCCGCAAACGCCAGATCCGCAAAATTGCCGAAAAGATCGGTTATCAAGTCATCGATTTAAAACGTATCCGTATCGGGAAACTGAAACTCGGCTCTCTCACCCCCGGTCAATGGAGAGAGGTTAAACGAGACGATATAATTTAATTATCAGTAACCATCACCATGCTAACGTGGGCTCGTAACTCAGCGGTTAGAGTAGTCCCCTCATAAGGGATTAGTCCTTGGTTCGAATCCAAGCGAGCCCACCAAAGTTTATGAAGAGACTCATCCCCTATCTCTTTTATTTCAAGACACTAATCTGGATAGTGTTGGCGTGGTTGTATTACACCCGCTATTTTACTTCCGATAGCGAAACTGTTTATTGGTTAATCTCCATCTTGCTTCTGGTTAACGGTTTGCTCTACGCGATATTCGGTTATCTCCTGAAATACCGCACGCGATGGATATTTTGGCTATCTGCGTTGTTCGTAGCCGGCAACATCATACTGACAATTGCTGATCAGGTCGGTTGGATAGATTGGATATCTTTGGCCACCGATGTTGCCCTACTCACTTTGCTATTTTGGCATCGCAAAAATCGGCTCCCCTCACCACGAGGGTAAGAGAAGTCTTCCTGTTTGGGGAAGAGGAGAAATGCTGAACGCCAACAGCCGAGCGAGCTTATCGAGCTCGCGCGTAGCGTGAAGCCATTTCGACGTGGGTGCGGGGGTTGGACTCGAACCAACGACCTTCAGGTTATGAGCCTGACGAGCTACCACTGCTCTACCCCGCGAGCCAATGTTAGCAATCAGAGCACTTTCTGTCCACCCCGTAGAAGATTTTAGATGGAGTAGCCACCTAGTTTGTCATTGCGAGGAATGAAACGACGCCCGCCCGCAACGATTCGCCAGCCCGCAGTAGATACAGCGTTTCTGGCGGGCGTAGCGATTCGGGCAGGAAGCAATCTAGATTCCTTCGGACCAAAACACTCTAAAATTCTCTACTGGGTCCACTCCTAAGCCGATTTATCCATGCCAAAAATAAACTGCCACCATTTCTCCGGGTTGGTTAGTTCTCGTTTAGTTTTCGTTTCCTGATCCTTAATGTTTCCTTCCGTAAACCGTTCAATATCATCTTCTGGGATAATCAGTACCGCTTCCCCCTGCTTCTGATAATTTAGTTTTGCCCGAGCTTCTTTATCTTTAAATGAATCAGTCTGACGATAGGCGATCAGATTTTGCAAATATTTATTAAGTAGCTTCAAGTCAGCATTTTCGTCCCTCAAATGAACCAGCTCTTTATCAATCTGATAGCTCTGCCAAATCGCCTGCGCAGTTGAAACCAACATATAAACCAACAGCACCGTCCCCATCGTCATCATCAATCTGGCGCGTAATTCCTTACCCTGCGGCAACTTTAATTTTTGGCTTCGCTTTTCCACCCCGTAGAAGAATTTAGAAGCTATATACCCACCTGATACATAATAACAAACCCCGCCAATTTAAAGCTCGCTACTGGGCATCGTTCTTAAAGCAAAATTGATCAACTGTACTCCAAGAACTAACTCCATACCGAACTTCAAATTGGCGGGGTGTTAGAGGTAAAAGAAGGGGAATTTATTTTTTCAACCAATTGCCAATCGTCACCAACATGTACAAGGCGGCCAAACCGACCAAGCCATAGATAATACGTGGCAACATCGCAGTAGCGTCACCGCCACCAAACAGAGCCGCGACCAGATCCCATTGCAGGAATCCAACCAGACCCCAGTTCAAACCACCGATGATAACCAGAATCAATGAAATGATATTTAACATAATTGATAATACCTAGATGAACACTTGTATAAACTTCGACCCTACATCTATTTTATCATCTCTCTTGCCCTTCCCAACCAAAATCCGCCCCGAGCTTGCGCCCAGAGCGGATTTTTTATTTTAGCGTCAATCGATTAACGATCGTAGCCACGACCACCACCGCGATTGAAATCACGACGTGGAGGACGCTCGCCCATTGGACGAGCTTCGTTAACGGTAATTGTTCTGCCGTCAACTTCAGTACCATTCAAGGCAGCAATTGCAGCATCCGCTTCTTCATCAGATTCGAATTCTACAAAGCCAAAACCCTTGGACCGGCCAGACATCTTATCAAAGATGATCTGGGCGGAAGCCACAGTACCGTGCTGCGCGAAAGCTTCGCGCAAGGTGTCTTCAGTTGTATTCCAACTAAGCCCACCGACAAAAAGTTTCTTTGCCATACTCTTAAAGGATTGTGAGTAAATATACAGTAGGGTGACCCCGTCTGGCCTTCTACTCCCATTCTCAAAAGAGATAAGGAAAACGAAACCTACCAACGACAAAACCTACCAACAGGGGCATTATACACTGCTCTACAAATATAGCAATAGTTATCTCTGGAAGTGGATTTTGGGATACTTTTGCCGAAGCACTCTGACCACCTCGGAGGCCGTATGAGTTTTCATCAATTCCGCCCTCAATTCCCCCGCCCCCTCAAATCCCGTTACATATGCCTTAAAATGTTTCTTCATTACCTCAAAGTTTTTCCCTGCCAACAATTTTTCAAACAGCCGCGCATGTTCCACCATGGCTTGTAATTTTTCCGCCAAAGTAATGCGCTTCTTCCACTTGTTAAAAAACCATGGGTTGCCAAAAATCCCTCGTCCCACCATTGCCCCGTCAGCCCCAGATCCTTTGATGCGTTTTTTGGCATCTGCCAAATCTTTCACATCTCCATTCCCGATCACCAAAATATCTTTGCCGGATTTTTTAACCATCTTCACCACTTCCGCGATCGCTTTCCAATCCGCTGGCACTTTTGACATCTCTTTCCGAGTCCGCGCATGAACTATGATTACCGCCGGTTCTGCCTCAATTAATGCCCCAATCCATTCCCCAATATTCCGCTGGTTATAACCAATCCTCGTCTTCACCGATACTGGCACATCACCAGCTCCCCGCTTACATTCATAAATAATTTCCTGTGCCAATTTCGGGTTCAACATCAATTTTGCCCCGCCACCCTGTTTTTCTACCTTTTTATCCGGACAACCCATATTAATATCTATCCCGTCAAATTTTAGTTTTTTTAAAAGTTTGGCACATTGATAAAAATTGTCTGGTTTACTGCCAAAAATCTGCGCGACAATTGGTCGCTCACTGTTACTGTATTTCAAATTGCGCATCAAAGCTTTCCTGCCTTTTTCGGAGCACAACCCGTCACATGACACAAACTCTGTCCACATCACGTCCGGCTTGCCATATTTAGCAATCAGCTTCCGAAAAGCCGCATCCGTAACATCCGCCATGGGCGCCAGTGCCATAATCGGCTTTTTCAACTTTTTCCAAAATCCTTGCGCCATAGATGTATTCTAGCATCGCCTAAGATGTCATAAAATGAACCTATGACTAAACTTACCCGTTTTCGTCCAGATATCGCTGTCGTCATCTATACCTATGATCGTACTGACGACGCCAAAATCAACCAAGAGATCATTCGCAATCTCTGGGATAAATCAGGGTTTTTTGGCAACATCAAAATCATTCATGCCTACAACGGCAAAACCTCTTGGTATCCAATCAAGCACTTGGAAGATATCCTGATTCGCCGTAAAAATTCCAGCCACTATGCCGGCGCCAGTAATTTAATTGATACTGGCTTTCTTACTGTTCGCAAACTCTATCCCAAAATAAAATATGGCATCATCCTTGCTTCCGACACTTGGCTCCTAAAACCAGATTATGTCGTTAAGCTTATTTATAAAATGGAGCAAGAAAACCTCTGCTGGGCTACCTGCCCATGGGGATACAAAGGCCATGATGAATTTCGCGATGTCGGTGCTGCCACCGACTGCTTCATTATAAACCTACCTTGGGCTGATAAATATAAGATGCTTCCATTTAACTACGACGCTTTTTACAAGAAGTTTGCCGAATTGTTTTATTATCAATCTGGCAGCAATATCATGTTGGAGAAACTAGCTTTTGGCCGTTTCATTAATGCCATATTCAGAGAAAGTAATATTAATAGCGCTCTTCGACTCCGCGGTCTAAACCGCATCTTAACTATGACTGACCGCCAACCTATTCACGGCAACACTAAACCAGCCGTTACTAGTAACGACAGCTGGAAACGTAATTCATATTGGCCCAAGATAGGTTTAGCCACTCACCACGAAGCTGTCCCAAAACAAAAGATCCTTCGTCAGTACAAAATTGCCGGAGCCAGTATCAAGAAACTCCAAACTGCCAAAAATCTAGACTACTTCAACCAGCACTAGTCTCTGTCCGCCCGATACTCACCCAATAGATAGTATGATATGAATGTAATAACCATAAAACCACCTTATGAAAACCTTTATTGCTTTCATCGGCTTGATCGTACTCGCCAGCATCGGCTTTGTTACCTACCATTACACTAAGGATCTACGTCAAAACCTAATTGGCGGCCAAACTGATGAACACGGCTGTCTCGTTGCCGCTGGTTACAGCTGGTGCGAAGTTAAAGCCAAATGTATTCGTACTTGGGAAGAAACTTGTGATATCAACACCACCGAGCACGACATCATGCAATTGTTTGCCACCAAATATAATAAATCTCTCACCGACATCCGAGTCGAATTTACTGAAACTGACGCCACTCACATTCGCGGCAACATCAGCTTCGCTCCATTTGACGACAACAATGAGGGCGGCATGTTTCTCGCCGTCAAAGTTAATAACACATGGCAGTTAGTCTACGATGGCAACGGTAGTGTCGATTGCCAAAACTTGGCGCAGTACAACTTCACTACTAGTATGCTCAAAGGTATGTGCGACTAGTAATCTATTTATACAGCGCTACAAAAGCTTCGTAGACCAAAAACACCGGCCAGACTAACGCCTTCAAAAACCCTAGCACACCACCCCAAAAAGTAGTCGCTTGGCTAATGAAATATATCGCCGCGCCGATCAGTCCCAAACCATAAACTGCCGATCCGCCGCCGCAATGTGTATGTTTACTCATAGGTTAATTGTACCAAATTACTTCCCCAGCCTATCCACCTCTTTTTTGAGATACCCCTCCATCACCAACAACCCGCGAGAGCTAACTCCCGTTCTTGAAAGGGTATCGTTGATGTAATCTATTTCTGCTTCCATGATACGCCCCAGCGTTCATGCTTCTGCACGTCCATTATATTACAAACCATCTCAACAATTCCCGCAACCCCTGCGTAACTACTAACCAAAAGAAAATCAGAAGAGAAACGGAGATTTACGCCCTTTCATCTCTTCCGATCCAACTGTAAAATCTCATCCCAGACCGACTCCGTCGATAAATAGGTTTAACCCACGCCTAGATTTTCCAGATAATCGTTCACTATCTTGATGAAGATTTTTGGCTTTGTCATATGGACTTCATGATTGGCATCCGCCCTCGCGTATTTGAAATCCTTTATCGCCAACCGAATTTTTTCAACATCATGGTCGTCCAATGCCCCAAGCAACCCCCACGTCTTATGCCGAGACCATTTTGCATGGATCAACAACACCGGACATTGAATTCTCTTCAACGTACTCTCCGGATCGAACCCCTCACTCAATCTGCCATCGATGGTGGCTTTAGAAAAATCAACATCATACTCGCTCAAAAATTTCATCCCTACTCGGCCGTTGAATGGGAACATGGGAATATCATATTGTCGCCATGGGCAAAGTTTCTTGTTGATCTCGAAACCCCCGGCGATAAACTTAGCTATTCCTCTGGGAATAAGCATCAGTTTATCACCACCTTTCGGATCGGGAATTCCCAGATTCGCAAAATAGCCTTCAATATCTCTTTTGGGCTTATCTAAATTCTTCACCATCACCTCAAAGTTGCGGTACATATATTTTTCTCCCTTGATCCTCGGCCAGATCGAAGAAAACAGCGGTGGATCTTCGCCAATTATTGCGGACACCAATTCCGACGCGTTGGCCGCTAACCAAAACGCCAAAACCCCGCCCGAAGATAAGCCAGACACGATCGTTGGTTTTTGAACAACTTTTTCCAGAAATTCCTTCAGGTCTTCTCCGCAGCTATTGTAAGAATATTCTCCGGGAGTATGCGTAGATTTCCCATGTCCCCGAACATCCACCACAAAAACATGATAATGCTTTGAAAAACTGGGGAGCACTAATTTATATCCCTGCCAAAATTCTGCCTGTCCGGGAATGAACAGCAACGGCGGGCCATTATCAGGACCCTCGATATAATTCAGGATTATTTTCCCCACCCCAACCTGCTTTTCAGCAAATCTTTTTGGGATACTCTCAACCGCCGGCATCAATGGGTTCCAGATTACCAAAATAATAATCACCAGCACTCCCACAGTTACCCAAATCGCTGGTATATCAAAAACTATCACCGCCACAACTGCCAATATCCCGAACAGGTTGTATAGAATTGCGTTAGTCATTAGTCGTCCTATGTTTTCTCTCGTTCATAAACCAATCATACCTCAACCCCAAAAACCACCTCATAATCATCACCCCAAGAAAAACCGCCCTTCACAGAGCGGTTTACGAATCTGAACGCCGTTATTGTTGGTAGTTAACATTTAACTGGAGCTTCTGTCCATGAGTCCAGAATGGTTGAACCCCCGTTAACCAATGGTCGGCCACTTCTCCGTTAATCCGGAGCGCAGATCCCAACCCAATAATGACCCCGTCAGGAACCCCATCGCCATCCATATCCCCCGTCCCCTCACGAACAGCTCCATAGCCGACTAGCAGATAGAGGTCCACCCTTCCCTCATCGTCATAACGTTTGAGGTAGGTAAAATTACCAGGAGCAAGGGACGACCAGCCAAATGGGACATCCATGGCGCTGTTATCGGCAGCATTCATACCGCTAACTGCGTTAGGATATAATCCGGATGGCAGATATCCTTTCTGAACCAGCTGGTCAATGCTGTCAGGGTAGGACCACCCATCAGGATTATTCA
This sequence comes from Patescibacteria group bacterium, assembly GCA_041649135.1. Taxonomy (GTDB): domain Bacteria; phylum Patescibacteriota; class Kazan-3B-28; order Kazan-3B-28; family Kazan-3B-28; genus JAKLDB01. Next base: position 445,372 of record JBAZNQ010000001.1, read on the forward strand.
CGGCATACCGCTCTAGCCCCAGTTGCACGCCATGCAACATTTGCTTGGTGAAAACATTAGCAGCCTCAACGTCGAGGCCATCCTGGCCCTTAGCGTCGAAATACCGCTGGCGCCGTTGCCCTTCGTCGATTGTCGAATCCGGAGATTGAGCCGAACTCGTCAATACCATAAAGAGCAGCCACAAAACTACGAGACCTCTCATTGTTAACTCCTCAAAGAGCAGTTTCCTACTCTCTAAGTATAGCCCCGCCTTATTCAAAGAACCAAAAACCACCTCATGGTGGCCTATTCGTTTGTAATCCCACCGACTAACACAAATAAAAAACCAACCTGCTAGCCCTTATCCCACTGATCAGCCCAAAAACCCAATGTCGTGACAACTGAAGCATTCGTACTGGGTTCTAAAACCACTTTTTCTCTACCATACTTGGCAATCAGAGGAGTTATCACTTCGTCAGCCCAGGATGGAGTTAACACAGCGACCCCTGCGAAATCCAGTTCTATTTTTTCACTTTCAGGCAAGTTCTGTAACAATGACTCAACTACCAGAAACGCCTCCCTGCCAGCCGGCCGAGACGAAAGTGTTGTACCAAATTTGTTCAAAATAATTTTCATCTCTCCCTTAATTAAACCATGTATTCTATCAACACATAAAGACCCCTGTAAATTTTGACACACCTCGGTCATTTGACTCGTTTTTATTTAGTCATAGACCATTCCGTAACCTTGGCGAAGGATGGCTCCCTCTACTGGATAAGTTTAGAACTTTGGATTGGGTAAAAGTGAGGAAAGAGTTGGATGAGTTCAATATTACATTATCACCTGCTACACTCTGATTATGGTAAAAATCGCTCTAATCATCGCAAACAAGCTCCGTGAAATATGGTGGTTTATAGCACGACCAACAACCCAAGGCGTAAAAGCCATTATTATCAATAATGATAAATTTTTGATGGTTAGGCTCAGTTATTTTCCAAACACATGGACATTCCCTGGAGGCGGTATAAATAAAAATGAGTCCCCTAAAGAGGCTATCGTTAGAGAGTGCGAAGAAGAAACAGGAATAACATTGAACAGTCCCAAGCTTATAAAAACCTTTCAATTTACTCACGAATACAAAAAAGATACCGTCTATGTCTTTCAAGCTCGCACACAAACAGATACTTTAGACCCCAATTCAAAAGAAATTATTGAAGCCAAATGGTTTAATAAAAACCAATTACCAAAGATGGGTAAAATTGCTCAGAATATATTCAAAAGCTCGCTCCTGTAGCGACTAATTTATTCTTGGCTCAGCAACTGGGTTCAGCATCCCCACCAACGCCAGCCCTCCGAAACTCCAAAGGAGTTGGAGCGAAGGATGGGGGGAGATAATTAAGGGCTTCTGGACAGGTCTGAACGCATCTCGGTCAATTATAGAACCTTAGGAGAAAAAGAGACAAATTAAAAGGGCGGTCCTATGTTCAGAACCGCCCTCCAACTGACCCAATTCGGTCGAACTGCTCTTCGGATATCGGACCATCAGGTCCTTCCAGAGGAGCTAGTTGAAATTTATATTGCCAACCCAACCGCTCCAAGGCTTCGATGGATGAAGCGTCGATCTGTCTACCCACGGTTGCATATTGATGCTGACCACTCATCGCCAATAGAGTTGTTTCAGCTAGACAGGCATAAACTCGGCCACCATTCCGAGGCAGCCCAATGTCACTTGAAATGTTCACGCCTTCTCCAGGCAGAACCACTTCTCCGCTAGCTACCACCAGTACATCATCCCTAGACCGTCCAAACACATCAAACGGTCTGGCAATGTCACAAACGATTGCTCCCGATTTCAAATGAGCAATGTCGATAAGTGGTTGGTTGGCAGAAGTAGCTGTAATCACAATATCAGCACGAGCTACTTCCTCCTCTAGGTTCGTTCCTCGCGTCACTTTAATCTCTTCAGCTAACTGCTGCAGCCGGTTCTTACTGGAGGAAGAGGATAGTAGCACCATCTCCCCTACCTCGCCAGCTAATGATTTAGCGCAGGCTGAACCGATACTCCCTGTGGCACCTACAATCAGAACCCGACTATTGCGCTTAACAATACCACACCGCTGACAGATTAAATCAATCGTCTGTCGTACTGCCACTACTGTATAGCCATTACCAGTAGTGACGGGGATGGGAGACCATTGACCAATAGTCTCTCCAGCATCTCCGAAGATGCTCGTATATGCCCCCAATCCAAAGACACTACACCCACGAAACGCTGCATCATAAGTAGCAACAATCACCTTCCAGTACAACGATTCTGGATTTTCAGAGAGTATCATTTTCGTCGTAGCTGGCACAGCGTACAACAAACCAGATACTGCCCTGTCACCAGAACACACATTCCGCACTTTCCCATACCGCATTGGCGGTATTGGCACCTGACTCATCAGAGTCTCGATTTTTGCAGTAGGCAGACCTAAAAGTTCTGCCCGTTGCACGATTGGCAACTTCCGCAAATCTTCATAGCGCAGAGGATGCACTATGAACCCGAATTTGGTCGTTCTCAAGGTGCACCTCCTTTAGGGTTACTGGTTTCATTATAGCCACAAAATACCCAGCCGAAGGGTTATCTACAAGAATAGCCCTCAACCGAAATAGGCGCTTTGAGGCACCTCGGTCACTTTACTCGTTTTTATTTGGCTCAACAGCTCGGTTCGGAATCCACGCTCTGAACATTGATTTAACGTAAGAAGCATGCTAGTGTACTGGTTGTTTCGCGCATTAACAATTAATCCAAACAAGGAAAAAAGAGGCATCAGAAATGGACTCCCATGATCTTGACGGCCTTATTGACGACTTGGACAGCACCATGAATTCTCTCTTTGCCGATTCAAGGAAGAATTGGCGAAGCATCTGGGACAAAATCAGAGAGATTGGTGCTTCGTTCAAGGGAATACGTTATCCCACGCCAGAGGATAGAATTCGCGCGTGGGATCGATTTCAGTCCCTGGTTGAGCAGATTAAAAACGCTCAAGATGATGACCGGCGACAATGGGAACAAAAATGCCGGACATCTGCTTCCCACAAGGACAGGATTCTAGGTTGCATCTACTCGCCCAACGCTCTCAGCGGCGGAATTGCTGATCTCGTCGTCTCCGCCGACAATAACGAGCTGTCAACTGCCTCATCTGCATTAAAGGGGGGATGGAACTTGCTTAGTTCCTGCAAAGACGAGATGTTAGGACGTGACAAACAGGAGGCCTTCAGGGCCTTGTCCAATGCTCAAGCTCTACTGAATCAAGCGTGGGACCATTACAGGTCTGCCAAACGATCCGCCCACGAAGCACAGCAACGAGCTTGGGAAGAAAAACAGCGAGCTTGGCAGCAAAGAGTCCAAGACAACATCGATAAACTCGAAACTCGAATCGACAAGCTAAATGAGATGAAAAACAGAAAAGAATCTCATATTTCACAGCTTCAGAGCGACATCAGCTGTGGCGGTAGCGACAACTATGTTGAGAGAGTGGAGGGCTGGATTGATGAAGAAGAAGGCCGACTCCAGGATATTAACGAGCAGATCAGCCAAGTCGAAGGATGGCTCAGCGAAGCACGAGACAAACTTCGATAATGGTGATGAACCCTTTTTAGATACTAACAGCCCCTCGAATCTCGAGGGGCTGCTTTTTAAGTAGAGCTCCCAGGGTCAGGCTTACCCTAATCCAATCCCGCTCCTTAGATCTCAACATCTAGTTGACAGGGACACTTGCGTCGAAACATCCAGCGCCTGCCACCCTGAAAATGATCACTCGGGAAACCCGGAGTCGCCCATAGTGAATGGCCTTGGTTGCTATGTCCAACACCAAAAATGAATGGAACGAAGCCCAAAATCCCACGAATCGGCTCCATGGCCACGAAACGCCATACGTTCCTGGATTGATTGTGGCACTGCTTGCACAACTCTGGACCGGCCCAGGCCGGTAGAAGGCCACCACCGATATTGCTGATACCGGTAAAAATCTCGGCTAGAGTTGGGGAACGCTTATTCGTCAGTTCCCGGCCGGTAGCTTCCCCTACCTCCACTGTGTTGATTTCGAAACCCGCCTTGAATGCCGTTTCCGACATGATTTCTTGGGCAAAGGTCTCAACGCAATGACCGTCCCTCTCCAGCATCGCAATGTAGCTCGCTACATCGTCGCAGCTCCGAGTCAGCGTCATCCATACTGGACGCTGTAGTAGCCGATAATGTGTTTTTGCAGCCACAGCAATGTGCTGATCTTGATCCATCAAGTATCTCTTATTGGTTCGCCTTATTGTTAAGGCGTTGATGGGTGATTTCCCTGAAGAATTCAGGAGCCATCGACATTTTCAGGGTAGCGCAAAAGCTATCCATTGTCAAAAAATTCCCGCTCTGGGGGCTACTTCTTAGTACACCTCAAAAGAGACCCTTCGGACCTCGGTCACTTTACTCGCCTGCCCGCCCGTAGTCCGGCGGACGAAGGAGAGTTTTTATTTGGCCCCGTTAGCATTCCTTACTGAAAAACGAAGTTCCTTCTGTTATTTCAGTAGCGTCAGCTCCGGGACGCACCTGTCTGGCTCTTCTGTAATCCAGTAGATGTCGCCAACATGTGGCTCAACAGCTCGGTTCAGATTGCATCCCCAAGGAGATAATTTGGGACTTTTGAAAGGGAGCTCGGGCAAGTGGGTCAGTTGTAGAACCCATAGGAGAAAATGAGACAAATGAGACAGTGGCAGAGGGGTGTGTTTCACTATAGATTTTAGTTGGATTTTGTGACGTAATCACCACCGCTTAATAGAGCTAATCTAGGGCGCCAATTATTGCCTTGAAATACTTCACCAATACAATCAGACTAATCCCAACCAGAAACAGAACAGTTTGGTAAATCGTCATACTCAACGATCTTTCTCTGATAAGGTCTGGCGTCAACTCGGCCAATGCAACGTACAGAAACACGCCGGCGGTAAAAGGTGCTGCCAACGTCAAAGACACCTTGAATAAAACTGGTAATAACAGTGACACACCCGCTCCAACAAACGACATAAATACCGCGAGTACATTAATCCGATTTGCCAATAGATTACCAACCCCCGCTCGACGCAAAATGACATAATTCGAAATCTCTTGCGGTATTTGATGGATAACTACTGCAATAGTCGTAGCAATCCCGATTTGTAAACCAGCCACATAACTACTGGCTATCACCAAACCGTCAACAAAGCTTTGGGTGGAAAAGCCGAACATATTACTAACCGCCGCATGATTACGTCGAGACATCCGCACTTTGTACTTCAACTCTCGCCAAGTAATAGTCTGCTCTAGCAAAAACATCAATACGACCCCAGCTACAATGGATACCGTTACAGATGTAGTCCAGCCATCGTGCACAGCTTTCGGCAATAGATAAATCAGCGCATCTCCAATCAGCGCCCCCGCCGCCAACGCCATAAAACAACCTAAAATTCGATTAAGATGCTCCCCCTTCTTTGGAACAACTTTAACAATAAAGTTGGCCAGGATTGCCAACAACCCAGTGCTAACCAGTGCGTAGATATAAACCCAAGAGGCCATTACTTAAAAAGCGTTATACATATTACAACGTTGTCGCTATTAGTATAACCTACTTAAAACCTTGGAGACAAATGAGACAGTGGCAGGGCCTACTGTTTTGGGCTGGATTTTGGAGGAGTTTTGTAGCCTTGTGATGGGATAGGTTGGCAAACGGCTTTCATCAAAACGAGTAGTTTTGTAGCCTGTTCCAGGGCATCCTTCTTACTGATTTTAACTCCAAACTCCTTCTCGTAGATTCGCTGGAATTCGGATATTTCTTTATCAGTTAATTGCATCAAAAGAATCCCAAAGTAATACTTTTCTATTATACCCCCGCCTCATAGGTGTTGGACTTAGTATACTTTGTGATACTTTATCATACTTTTATATACTTCCAGAGCGACTTTTTTTGACATTTATTATATATGTGTTCTAAAATAATAGTAGAAAACCACAATTAGGTAATTAAGGAAACTAACGAGTTTCTTTTGCTGCACGGGAAACCCCGGACAAAAGCAGAAGCCAGTCAAGGCTGGCCAAAATGCATTGCCGGGTTTTTATACATATTAGTTAATTGAAGGAGGTCAGCATGAAAGTGGTAATCACGTCAGATATAAAAAACGAAATTAAAATGCTACAAAGAATGGTCCCGTGGCTACAGCGAGGCAATTTAGAAGAAATCAGTCTCAAGCCAAATCATCCAGCCGTTGTTACCCACTTCCCTCTGAGCGAGGCGGTTAACAGTGAAACCACCGTTGCCAGGTTAGTCAAAAGAGGTCGAAGACTTTTTCTGGTCATTGATAAGTTAGAGATTAATATGGAACTGCAGGAGTTCCAGTCCGACTCTCGTGCCAATATTCTAATGAATTACCTGCTTGAGCAGCGACCCGGAGAAATAATCAACATCCTGGAGTTACCCGATTCAATTCATGAGATTAGCGGACTGAAACTCAGAGACACTTTCCGAAAGATGCACCACTGGAAAGCATTTGAGAAGTACTTCATGCTCAAAAATACCAAACAAGATTTTGGGATTAGCAATCAGATATTTTTGACTCCACTAGAGACCAACCAGCTCCTCAAAGCATTTAATATCAAATGGCAAGAACCGGAACAAACAAGTAAATAACAGATGAGCGACAACGGAACATTAAAGAACTCCCGCTTGGGAGTTCTTTTTGATTCTACGATTGGGTCAGTTATATTTTTAAAAAGATCTTATGAAAAAAGATACTTTGGCCGTTTGCTACCTGCCGGTCTCCGAGCTCAAACCGAGCACATATAATCCCCGTCGTTGGAATGAGTCAGCGATTCAACAGCTGACCGACAGCGTCCGTAAGTTTGGGATGGTCGATCCCATTCTCGCAAATTCTGCCCCCGGCAGAGAAAACATTATTATAGGGGGTCATTTCCGCTTGAAGGTGGCCAAAGACCTCGGCATTAAAGAAGTGCCAGTTGTTTTCGTTAATATCCCCGAGATTGAGCGTGAAAAGGAATTAAACCTTCGCCTCAACCACAACCTTGGCGCTTGGGACTTAGACCTGTTAGCTGAGTTTGATCCCGCCCTCCTACAAGATGTAGGTTTTTCCAGCGAGGAAATGGACGAGATTACTGGTATCGATGAAAATCCCGAAACCTTTGACCTCCAAAAAGAGTTAGACAAACTGGGCATCACAGACATCGACATCCAGAAAGGTGACCTATGGAAATTAGGTGACCACTACCTTGCTTGTGGCGATTCTACAGATGAAGCACATATCACTGGGCTGGTATGTGAAACCGCTCCATCATTCTGTTTGACCGACCCCCCGTACCTGTTGGACTATCTCAAAGGCAAGAAAAAACATGGCAAACCAACTGAAGGGTTTGGCTTTAAACGAGATCGTAAATATCTCGAAACTGACAAACTGGACGACGACTTCACCGAGAAATGGATGGCAAATATCGCTAAGGTCGCATCACCTAACTTCTCAATTCTCTGTTATGAAAATTGGAAGAACATTCCGATTATTTGGGGTGAGATGGCAAAGTACTGGAAGATCAAGAACATGATTGTCTGGCACACCCCCAACCGCAATCAAGGGTTCGCCGCGAAGTATAAGTTTTTCAGCAAGCACGATATCGCCATGGTCGGGCAAAGCGGTGAACCGACTATGAACTTAGAGCCGGAAGATGAGCTGTTGCAAAACGAATACGAAACGGCGTTGTTTGCCATTCAAGGTAAACCCCAATGGGAGGGCTACGAGAAAGGTAAGAAGTACCAACCGACTGACTTCATCGAGTTTAATGTGGCCGACGAGAAAAGTTCTGGCCAAGGGATTATCTTTGGGGTTAAGCCAATCGAAATCTTAATCCCCTACATCAAGGTGCTGACTAAACGTGGAGATTGGGTAATTGAGCCATTCGGCGGTTCGGGCTCAACTTTGATCGCTTGTGAAAAACTCGGAAGAAAATGCTACATTTCCGAAAAATCTCCTACATACGCTTGTGTGATTCGGAACAGATGGGAAAAGCTGACCGGGCAGAAGGGAGTGAAAGTACGATGAAAACAATGAGCCAAAAAGAAGAAGTGTTGGAAATTCTCCGTCGAACACCCATCGTGGCCACAGCTTGTCAGAAATGTGGCATCAGTCGCGCGACCCTTTACCGTTGGAAACAAGAAAGTAAAACCTTCGCTCAGCAAGTGGACAAGGCATTAGCTGAGGGCTGCGACTTGATTAACGACCTTGCCGAGTCTCAACTTTTGACGGCGATTAAAAATCAGAATCTCACCAGCATCATGTTCTGGCTCCGCAACAGACATTCGTCCTACGCCGAGAAGTTGCAGGTGATGGCACAAGTAGAACACAAGAATGCTACGTTGACACCAGCCCAACGAGCAATCATCAAAAAAGCATTCACGCTGGCCGGAATCTATAAGAATAAATTAATTGGAGGTAAAAATGTCGGATCAAAATGAACTACAAATTTTAATCAGTCAAATCATTAACAACCAAAAACTGCGAACAGAGGCGACGCGTAAAAATCATTTTCTATTTTTCCACACGTACTTGGCTGATCACGTCGAATATTCAACGGCTCCCTTTCAGAAAGAAATGTTCGAACTAACCCAAGATGAAAAGTTAACATTCCTAGTGATTTGCGCTTTTCGAGGTTCGGCAAAGTCAACCTATATGAGTTTGTCATATCCGCTATGGGCGATTATGGGCGACCAGCAACGCAAGCACATCCTGATTACCAGTAAAACTCAATCGATGGTTAAACGAATCTTCGATAACCTCCGTAAGGAACTCAATGAAAACGCCTTGTTGAAATCCGACATGGGTCCTTTCCAGAGCGAACGAACCCAATGGGGTGGCGGTACATTGGAGCTAGAGAAATACGGAGCTCGAATTACTGTGGCATCCGTTGACGAGGGCATTCGAGGAATTCGACACGGAAAACATCGTCCCGACCTGATTATTGCGGACGATGTAGAGGACTTGGGTTCGGTTAGGACTAGGGAGGGTCGAGATAAAACCTATGACTGGTTCAATGGCGACCTAATCCCAGCTGGCAGTAGGAACACTCGGATTATCGTCATTGGGAATTTGCTACACGAAGATTCACTCATTATGCGGTTGAGAGAAGAGATTAAGACCGGTAAGCGAGATGGCTTATTCAGGTTCTACCCTCTATTTGGGACTAACGGTGATTGTTTATGGCCAGGCAAATACCCCGACCAGACCAATATTGATGCCGAAAGAAAAAAGTTGGGTGATCCAGCCGCTTGGAGCCGAGAATATCTGCTAAAAATCATTTCGGATTCGGAACGAGCGGTTCATCCGGGATGGATACATTACTACGACAAACTCCCACCTCATCGCAGCGAAAACCACAAGACAGATTTACGGTACATTGGCATTGCGGTTGACTTAGCCATCTCCGAAAAAGCATCGGCTGACTATACCGCCATAGTGTGCGGAGCCGTTTATGGTCGTGGTGAAGATATGAAAATCTATATCTTACCCGATGCGATAAACAAACGGATTAATTTCCCCACCGTTAAGCACACCGCCACTAAGCTATGTGATGATTTTAAAGATCAAGGCTATGCCATCAAGTTGTGGTTCGACAATACTTCTTTTCAGGATGCATTCGGTCAGGACTTAGAGCTTATGGGGATTAAGGCCGAAGGATGCCCCACTCAAGGCAGTGACAAACGGACAAGGTTATCGATGACCACTCATTTAATTCAGGAGGGCCGAATACTGTTCCCAAAACAGGGAGCCAGACCGCTCATATTACAGTTAATTGGCTTTGGTGTAGAAAAACACGACGACTTGGCCGACGCTTATACCATCCTGGCGCTGATGGCGATGAAACATAATAAACCCGACACCAACCCAATCTGTGCAAGATGGGACCGAGGTCCCTCTATAAAGGAAGATTATCTTCGAGGGTCAGGTGGTAGGGGCGGTTACCCATGGCATAGGATACTCTGATATATTCTATACTGCAGAGGTTTAATAAAACAACGTTGGTGCCCCCGAAAGGATTCGAACCTTTTCCAACTGCGTAGAGGGCAGTTATGCTATCCATTGCACCACGGGGGCTGGTGCCGAGAGAGAGAGTCGAACCTTCAACCTGCTGCATAGGAGGCAGCTGCTCTATCCATTGAGCTATCTCGGCATACACAAAAAACACTGGTGCCGAGGGAAGGAATTGAACCTCCTACGCAGAGCTTTTCAAGCTCTCGCTCTACCAATGAGCTACCTCGGCATACAAAAAACACAACCATTCCGTCTCGTCCGAATTCGGACCTGACTTGGTTGTGTTTGCTTATTGTCTTCTAAATCGTTTCACTACTCCTATTCTACTCCCCCAAGACTGTTGCACAAGAGACCGGAAAGGATGGATTGGCAACGCCAACCCCGTCCTATGCTCTTTGCGAACCTAGGGCTATACGTTCGTCTCTGGCCAGCCAGAGACCCCGAGGGCTGTACTACTTTGAATCTACACCGCCGAACTCTGTTAGACAAGGTATCAGCCTATTTAATGTCAGATAAAAACTGGAAGATCTTAACCATCGCATAAGTGTCTAACTCACAGTATTTGGTTAGGTCTTTAAGAATCTTATCTTTCTCCTCGGCTCTTTTCCCATCTAAGACAGCTTCCATCCATAACCTTTGGGCGGCTCCACCGGCATGAATATCTAAATCCTTATATGAAAGTTCAGGGATAAGAACAGGCAATACCTGCTTGATTGAAGCACTCCCAAAGAAGTCCTTGTGAATGTAGGAACCAGTTGAGAAAGGAATCATCAAATCAACAATCCGATCATTCAGATCTTTATAAAAAGTTTTGAATTCTGGGAGTAGAAGTCCCAAAAACTCATTACAAGTCTTTTCAAAACCCTCAAACCAAACCAAGACCGTACCGCTATCACCGATGTGCGACTTGAGCGATTCCGAGATTGGTTGTGCCGGGTTGCTGTTCTCGTGATGCAGATATTCAAAATGCTTTACCTCGCCTCCGGGCTTCTCGATGACGTGAAGAGAGTATTGAAACGGTAATTGTTTATACGGCCCTAACCCATCAAAGTACGGCACTACACTAGACAGGGTTTCGTAATCGAGGAAATACAGGGGGTATTTTAGCTCAGACAAGAACTGCTTGATTTTTGGCTTGTCCACTAATACCTCGTCACACTTGGTTGCCTGAACTTGGCCTTGTTGTTTTACACTAAGAGCAAAATCTTCCGGAATGTCTTTTATCTGCTTAATGCCCAATGTTTCAAGTTTGCCAATCTTACTCGCACCAGGAGCACAAAGATCATAAATACTATATTCCTCTACCTCGGCAAGGGTCTTGAAGATCCCGAGCCAGTCATTGAAAGCCCCTAGCTTAGTCAAAGAAGGTGAAATATCTGGACACTCTTTAGAATTCATCACCGCCAGAGCTTGTTTGATATTCTCTCTGGTAGTCTCCCGTAGTGCTTTGACTTGGTCAGTAACTTCAGTCATCTTGGCCAGATCTTTGGCCGTAACTTCTCCATTTCTAACATATTCATTGTTTACATGAACAACATAAATCTTGTTCACCTTGTAACCACAGTCTTCTAGCACTACCATCTGAAATGCCAAATCTGGCTCATGCTCTGGCTTAGCATGAGTGCTGGATTTAATCTCATAAAGATCGAACTCATTGTCCTTAACCCGAACCAACACATCGCAGATACAAGTAATGTCACCAGCTTCAAAGCGACCCTGCATAATAGTGATCGCCCCAGACTCTATCACTTGTTTCGTCTCGGCAGTTAACCTTGCGTATGCCTTATAGTCTCCTCGATCATATTCTAGCTTTGTGGCATCAGGGAAAAGCTGTTCGGCATATGTCTCGAACAGGAAACCAGCATCAAAAATCGCCTGTGTGTCTTCATCTACAGGGGGTAATTTATCTTTGGCGTGTTTCTTGAGCCAGAGCCAGGCCGGATGGCGGAGAAACAACATATAATCTGACTTTGAGAGTTGCATAAATTTATTTTGAACTATTTTTTACAATCTCTATCTCCTCTGGGGTAAGGTTATAGAGCCGATAAACCATCTGATTAATTTGATTTTCGTATTCTTAATTCAGGTTAAGAATTTGAAACTCTTTTAGTGAAGGGTTGTAAGAATATTTTACGCCTCTATTAATCTTCCAGCCGTTTGGTCCGTCTTGTACGACAATCCCTCCATCAAAGCCCTTCTTGCCTTTAAGCCATTTTTGGAGCGCTTCGGCTTTATATCTCGTGTCACCACTTTCTGCAGTTAAACCCGCTTTAGTATCAAAGATACAAACAGCGGCTTTTGTCTGTACTATCCAGTCAGGATAAAATAGTTTTTCTTTATTTTCGTCTGTGTTGTAGTAAGAAATTGAAAAATATTCGCTCCCAACATCGCCATTCTTATACCACCAAATAACATTTTTGGATGATTCGAGAAATTTAATAAACGCCTCCTCATTGATCCGCCCAGAGTATGCTTTTTCTATCCAAAATGGTTCCATTGCTGATTTCTTGACTGGTAATGACTCATATTGATCAGTAAAAAATAGAGTACCACGAGGGATATCAATATGCTCGATGCGTCGTGCGCGAGAAGATCGCCTATTCACTTCTTGCTCCCGAACGGGACGATATGTCGAAAGTGAATCGCCGATAAGTGGTGCAAGTACCCCTGCCGGGCTAACGAGATCATTTACGATAATTCGATAGACGTCAGCTCGAGAGATACCAAGCTTATTCATTAACCAAACATTTAAGGCCGTTTTTAGTTTTCCCCATGATCGTTCAGGGGCGAATTTTTTGTTTTCGTCAACCTGGTTGGCGATTATCTTAAAACAAAGAAGGTTATAGAGTCGCTCAAGGTCATGCCGTGACATTTCTTGATCATGACTTCCGCCCTCCGCAAAAAGTTCTTTTGTGAAATTATCATAGTCATCTATTTCTACGCCAACAATTAAACCGTTTGTTACTTTTGGTTTCAGGTTCAATCTCTTAACATCAAATTTTTTATCAGCAACCTGTTTAAAAGTTTCTTGGAATGAGTCTCCCAAGTCGTTGTAGTCAGTGCGAGTCATAAAAATCGACTCTAGTTGAATTGGCTTTACATTCTTTTTACGATAACTGGCATTCGGTGAAGGACGATTTTCCGTTTTTGATTTTGCATACTCAGCAAGTACTTCGTTTCTCTTATAGTTAGTATAGAGATAACCCAAATTCAACTCTGGTTTAGGAAAGTGATAACCAAATGGCATACGTAAGATTCGTCCCACGGTTTGAATCGCAAAAGTGGGATTTTTAATTTCCCTGAACATCACCAGTACACTTGCTCTGGGGCAGTCCCAACCAGTAGCGGCGGCCTGTTTAAAAAGCAGAAATGCTACTGGAGAGTCGCTCTTTTCTAAATCCTCAAGGTTCTCCTTTTCCCTTGAAAGCCAAACGGCAATCTCATCGTTTTTTAGACCCTTACGCTTCAGATACTCCGAAACTATTGCCTGTTTCGTTGTCCCACCTGCTTCTTTAGACGCCTGATCATCGTTTGGTAACTGAATAAGAACGAGCGGATTGACCTTTATATCCAGCTCTTTGTATAAAGCAATAATCTCTTTGCGCTTATTGTAGGCAAGTTCTAGGAGTAATTCGTCCTGATCGAGATTTTTGATTGTTTGTTGCTCTAAATCCTCTTCGGTTTGAAAAACAATCTTTTCCTTAATAAGACCTGCTTCAATAACGTCTAACCTCGGCACATCAACAAACTTATATATCTCTCCTAATTTTGGTTCAAACAATGGTGTAGCTGAAACTCGAAGAGTAATTTTGGGTTTTACTAAGGCAATTACCTCATCCGCCAAAGCTGATCGAGTCCCCAACTGCTCTTCATCTATAATCAATACAATTTTTATTCCTGCCTCATGACTTTCGTTAATAAAATTATCAAAAGTGAGTCCAGTTTCATTTTCACGACGCAACTTTCGGCTTGCTTTGTCAGTGGCTTTGATCTTCTGCCAATTTATGAAAAATACATTATTTCTCTGTAACCTTCCGCGAGATAGGTCATTCAGATCAATCAAATCCAACTCTGAAGCTCCACCGTAATACTCAAAAAGTTTCTTTTTGCTTTGCTCATACGAATCCTCGCTGAAAGAAAACCAAATAAACGAGACGTCGTTACCCTCAAACCGAGGATCACTAACAATATCCCGTAAAAACTGTGCGAGCATGATTGTTTTGCCAGAACCAGTTGGTGACTTAAAAACCAATGGAATATTCTGATTTGGATTCTTCCACAACTCAAGAAAGTCATTCTTGAGATTAGATATCGCAGCTTCCTGAAAAGGTTTTAATACCAACATAGACTTATAGACGGTTTAACTCTTTGTATACCTCAAGAATCGGCTCAGGGATATCCTCGACTCGGATATTTTCCGAAGAATATTCACCTTTATATTCATTTTTACCCCAGCTAAAAATGTATAAAGCAACCGGCATATCTTTCTTCCCCAAACTTTTGACTAACTCCTCCAGCTTTGATTTATCTTCCTGAAAATAAATTGCAGACATCTGTTCATGTCCTCGAAATATCTGCCACCAATCGTTCCTCTCGATTTCATTAAGTGTATCTTCTCGCACCGCAATCATCTCTCCGGCTTGATAGGTAATGCGAATTTTTGCCTCATCCGGCACTTTGTGGATTTGTTCAATATCCACGAGGTCAGTTTGGTAATACCAGAAGTTGCTCGGAATACCTAATACTTTATCGTCATTTTTATTCTTATATCCATTAATGACAGCATTGATACGGGGGTAGCAAACTGATTCGGCAATGCCCCCATTGCCGTCATTATTATTTTCGTTATTAGTACAGAGTATAAATTTACGGTTACCACCATCCGCCTTATTCATCTCTAAAACAGCATGCCCAGTTGTCCCTGAGCCAGCAAAAAAGTCTAAAATATTTGCGTTTGGACGTGCACCTACAACAGCAAAAATACAGTCATATACAGTATAAAGTGACTTGGGGAAATCAAAATCACAATCTGGGATTATCTCACGCAGAAGCTTTGTTCCATACTCACCTGCATCATATTTCTTATCCGTCCAAACGGTTTTGTATGTTCCGTAATCTTTTGCAATCATTATCTGGATCATTCCGCCGTGCGATTCCTTAACCTGAAGGATATCTTTTATTCCCTCAACACTCTGTCTTGCATATCGCCACTTTCGTTCAACGCCCTTTTCGTCAATTGGCCAAACATAAACACTACCATCTTTTTTCTTTTCGTTTGCCGACTTCGGATGAACATCGTCAGATACAACATTACCGAAGCCAATAATCTTTCCACTTTTTATGATCAATGGGTAGAAACAATTTCTTGCATCTGTACGCTTAGACTCATTGCCCCAATTACGCAAATTGGAAATATAGACCTCATCCTTAGCAAGAGAACGATCGCCGATGGTCTTTTTATTCTTCGGAACAACAAAAATTGCATATTCATGAGTATAGGAAAAGTTAGTGCCTTGGACACCCTTGGGATTATGAATAATGGTTACCGTATGTTGTTCGTGTGTTGGGAACAATTGCTCAATCAGCACTCCCAAATGTGCCTGCTCATTATCATCAATCGCACAAATCATTACACCATCATCTTTCAATAAATCTTTTGCCAAGCTGAGGCGATGGCGCATAAATGAGAGCCACTTACTGTGTCTGTATTCGTCATCCCGATCCACATAATCATTGTTGTATTTCCAGTTTTTTGCGCCTGTGTTATACGGCGGATCAATGTAGATGAGATCAATATTCTTTTTGTGGGTGTAGTTGAGAACCGACAGTGCGAGATAGTTATCACCCTCAATCATCAAGTTATTCGGATACGCCTCGTCCAAATTAAGGCGGTTTTTAACAACTTCTTTCAGAACGGGGACTTTGATTTTTGATTGCTCAACAACATCTTCCATCTTGTCTTCAAAAACCAGCCCAAGATTGTTCTTCTTGAGTTTTTTGATTTGAGCTTGTAAATCCGCCACCTCTTTTTGTAAATCTTTTCCAGACATAATAATCACCCTTAAGCCATTCGACTCTAGCTCTATTATGGCTTCTTGCGAAGCTTTTTCCAAATCTGATTTTGTCTGGACTTCGCCACCCCTTCGGGCATCCTTGTCCTTGATATAGCCCTATAGACAAATGGAGAAAAATATGGCGAAAAATGAAGCAATTCTGGGAGCTCCCGAGGGGTCTTCGGAGGCCCTTGAGCAACCACAAGGAGCCAAGTACTGTCTCTATGCCCGGAAGTCCTCAGAGCAGGATGAACGGCAGGCCCTTTCCATAGATAGCCAAATTAAGGAGATGTTGGCGATGGCCGAAAGGGACGGGATAGAGATCGTGGAGACTATCAAGGAAAGCCACTCAGCCAAGGACTCAGGCCAAAGACCTGCCTTTACCGAGCTTCTACTGAGAATCCGAGAAGGTGATTTCAATGGCATTCTGACATGGGCTCCAGACCGATTAAGCCGAAATGCCGGAGACCTCGGCTCCCTTGTCGACCTTATGGACCAAGGGCTTCTGCATGAAATCAGAACTCATGGTCAGATATTCAGAAACTCCCCTAACGAGAAGTTCCTCTTGATGATTCTCTGTAGCCAAGCCAAATTGGAAAATGACAACAAAGGCGTAAATGTTAAGCGAGGGATGCGAACCAAATGTGAAATGGGCTGGCGACCGGGAGTCGCCCCCATAGGATATCTCAACAACTACGCAGATAACACTATTACGGTAGACCCGGAAAGAGCTCCCATCATCAAAGAAATATTCAATAAGGTGGCCAAGCAGGGAGATTCAGGGCGCGACATTTTCAACTGGATCAACAATGAGACTTCCTTTATTACTAGAGGGGGCAAAAAAATGCCCTTGAGCACAATTTTTCTGATTCTCAAAAATAGCTTCTACTACGGAGAGTACACATACGGCGAGGGAACCTACCACGGCAAACATGAGCCACTTATCACAAAAGAGCTATTTGATGAGGTGCAAGTCAGAATTTCCAAACCCGCCCATGGCCGTCATGGCGAGAAATGTTTCGCCTTCGCCAGAATGATGACCTGTGGCCAATGCGGAGCCGGAATTACTGCCGAAGAAAAATTCAAGCGATTAAAGAATGGCGATATGATACGCCATATTTACTACCACTGTACCGACGGCAAAAGACTCGGCTGTAAACAACCCTATGTTAGGGAGGCAGATCTCATCGAACAATTTGTAGAAATAGTAGACAAGCTAACCTTAGACAGGATAGGGATGAAGGATAGGTTACAAGAAGAAATAGACCGCTACAACAAGTTTACGCAAGGCGTGTTGGGGATGGACCCTTCCACTCAGAAGATGCCTCGAGTAGATCTAAAAATGTACGCCAAGTACATCCTGCGAGAAGGTCGCAACGAAGAAAAGAGAGAGGTGCTGAGCCACATCCAAAACAAAGTTGTACTGAATCAAGGGAAACTAAAACTACAGGATAATAAGCAAGCCAACATGCCGGAAGTAACCCGCGTCAACTAATTTATTAAGCCCTGGATGCAGGTCGCTCGACCTGCATAATCAGTTGATTGACCCAAGTTGGGATATGCCCTAAGACAATCTTCGTAACCCTTGGTGGCTCGACCTTCTTTTAGAATAGGATAATCCTCTACGGAGAGCTGATCACTACAGCTGACTGATGCCACACCGATAAACACAATAACCAATACGAGAATGATTGTGAAAATTAAAACTTTTTTCATCTTAGTAAACCTTTATTTATAGAGCGAGTAATATTCTTTCCCTGCTTGCCAAAGATATTGATCAATCGTTTTTGGATCATATTGTGTCAGCCCGTAGAATGTTCTGAACTCGTCAATAATCTCTCGGAACTTGGGATAATCCTTTAAGTCCTGGTTGCTAAACTTAGCAAACTGATCAGTTCGCTTGAAATGGAGCAATAGTTTTTCCACATAGGAATCGTAGATTGGATAAATCTTGGGTTGGTGACGACTACAATACTTGGTGGCAAATGAATAAAAACGGCGAGTCTTTCCGCCGTTCATCTTTACCGTAGCAATCTGATTAACAATTCCGAGGTCTCCCCGCTTCAGTCCTTCATCTATCCCCAAGCTCTGGATATGCCGAGCCACGGTCAGCGGATCAAGGATGTTCGTGCTGTATAAAACATTGAGAGAGCACACCTTAATCAGAATGTCGTCTAGATTGTTATTGAGAGGATAGGTTGTTAAAAATAGCTTATTTAAACTACTCTCCTTTAACCCATCTTCCTTTTGTGAACCCCACGGTTTGAGATAGCGTTCTACCTCTTGTAGGGTTGGGCGTGGTATCGTTAGTCCTTCTCGGCTCATGGTTGACCCTCTTTCCGGTGAGTCGCCCTGGCCTCTAATTGATTAATCAAAAGAGGGCAGACCTCACACCTAGTCAACCCATGACTTCTACTCCGAAGAATAGTCATCACGGTAAGTAGAGCATCTGCCCACCTCTGACCGTGATGACGGAGAAAAAAGTACTACAATTCGGAGTTGTAAATATACGAAAAAGCCATGGGTTGACGCTTCCAGCATAGCATAAAAAACACCCCTGCGAAGGGGATGTTTTTTGGGGCTAATCTGGTTTTTGGGCTCCCAGACCGAAGTAGGCGCTTTAAGGCACCTCGGTCATTTGACTCGTTTTTGTTTGGCTCAACAGCTCGGTCTCGGTTGGTTTTCCACGCTAGTCCTCCATAGCGCTATCTATATCAGAAGAGGCTAATGACCTATTTCTGATGAGATAAAGCGTAGGATGGAAGGAGATAATCTAGAGGTTTTGAAAGGGTGTTTAGGGGGACAGGTTTTGTGTAACACCCATAGGAGAAAATGAGACAAATGCGACAGTACTTTGGATGATTTTTAGTGTTGAGATCAGAATTTGATTCTTGAATTCTTCCTTTTACGGAATGGGGTAAGAATCATTCTGCAATTAATTTTTTAGAAACTGAACTATTCACCTTTTCTACGTACAACCTATCATTCTCTACTCTCAAATCGTTATAGTCCCCAAGATCCTGTCTAAAAGTTTTTTCTATTTTATTGCTTTCTAAATCCCAAATAAACAAATAACCGTCGGACCAACGTGCACCAACTGGCGTCCCCCAAAAAGCCATTTTTGTATTATTGCTAAAAAATAATACCGGCCAGTAATCTGATCTTCCTCCCATACTTATCAGCTGAACGCTTAAGATCGGCTCAATCGTCATCCCGAGTTCGGCGCTCATTATTGTATTCCCTTGCCAGCTTCTTTTAAATATCTTATCTCCGGAGATATAAAAATATCCGCTCTCGTCCGGTGCCACGGCTACAATGTTGCCTCCGATATGTATTTCTTCTATCGTGTTTTCGCCCTCTGATTTTGGCGATCGATGCACAATATAACCGCTTTCCATTGATGAAAAATTCGGATCGCTATATGCAATCAGGGCAAAGTCCTCTCCGCTATGGATGAGGCGGATATCATTGATTTCGCCTTTCAATTTGTATCGAAAATTTGGCGCATCATTTTTTCTGTCATGAATATTGATGACCGTAGTTTTCTCTTTGTTCCAAAGCCAAGGAGTATATTGATAGGCACTCAAACTCAATCCGGCACCTGTGTCGTTTGCTACTTCAGTGATATTTGGGAAATATAGTTTTTCTGCCACTACAAAGCTGAATACTCCTGCGCCAATAATGACGGAGAAGATAATAATCGCAATTATCTTTAAAGCCTTCTTAGCGATTAAAGTCATCATCTTGATAATATTATAGATTGTCAGGAGAAAATGAGACAAATGCGACGGTGGCAGGGGGGTATCAAACTAACCACAGCCAAACGCCCAATCCCAACATAATCACACCCGCAATCAAGTGCAGGATCCGAATGTTACTATCCTTCCATGCCGCTGTTCGAGTGGCCGTAGAATACCCCCAATAAATTGCTAATAGAATAGCCACTAGAGGCAACACAAAAATCAGGTTGTAGTACAAAAGAATCCCCAGAGCAGATAGCCATGAAAACCCCTCACCCAACAATCCTAAGGTAAATAAATATGGCCCACCCGTGCATGGAAGCTCGAAGAAGGTCACCAGCACACCAGCCCCAAATGCCGTCCAAGGCATTACTACACCAGACAACAAATCCTTGATTTTCGGTCGCCATCGTCTGGGGATTTCAGTCACAAACCCCAAACTCCCATACCAAAAATAGTCCTTGATGTTGGCAAGACCAATCAAGACAGCGATAACAGCAACCAATTTATGTAAGATTGGCGCAACCCCTGTTAAATGGATGGCCCCCAACAAGCCAACTCCGACTAGGTAATAAGCAACAAACAGACCTAATATAAACATCAACCCAGTAAATAGAATTGTCCGTTGTGACTTAATTGATAACAATCCGGTTAGCAAAAGTACCAGCACAGCAATGGCGCACGGATTGATAGAATCAACTAAGGCAGCGCCGGTAATCGCCCAAAAAGTTGGTTCAGTTAAAATAGTCGGCGAACAACTCATATTTTTATTCTATACGAATCGCTTTACCACGTACCATGGCATCAGCCAACTTAGCATAAGCCCGTTGCAATATGCGACCAAAAGTGGCTTGAGATGTCTGCATTTTTTTAGCGGCAAGGGTTTGTTCTAATTTATTGAGATGGCGCAATCGAAGAGCTTCCCCCTCCTCTCTTTCCAGCACTACTATTTCAAGCTGACGCAAAGGGACACCCGCCGGCTTAAAAAATGTCACCGGCGGATGAAAATTCACCTTGCGTTGATTTCTTGGTCGAGCCATCTTAGCAGTTCTCCCCTTTCATCAATGTCTTACACTTTGGGCATGGAATTTCAGTGCATACCACCCCTCTTTGGGTATGAGGAATTTGGTGACCACACTTAGGACAAGTACAAACATTTGAACCAAGCGGTCTTCCGCCAGCCAACCCACGACCCTGACCAAGTCCGCCTCGGCCACGGCCCAACCCCTGACCCAAACCTCGACCTGTATTACCTGTTCCGTCTCTTCCTGGCATAATCACCTCCAGAAATTAAGTCTATAACATTATGAGTATATATTCATAACCAAAACCTGTCAAGCAAAGCTTAACTCACTCGAATCTCTTACCCTAAACTGACTATTGAATAACTACTCCGACCGAACAAACTTGACCGCCAACAAAGTGGTAATCGGAACAGCCAAAGCGATGCCAATACTCCCCGTCAGAGCTCGCACTACCTCTACGGCAATTACCTCGTTATTAATAACTTGACCAAAGGTTAAGAATGGCTCCTGATGAACGGTAAAAAGCAACAACAACGGTAAAGCCGCTCCGGCATAAGCTAAAAACAACGTATTCACCATTGAGCCTAAGTGAGAAACCCCAACTCTCATGGCTTGCCAATACAATGCAGTAGCAGACATTTGCGGGTTTGCCTCTTTCAGCCCCACCACCACCGCCGTTTGAGAAACCACCACATCATCCAACACACCTAAAGCTCCAATCACCATACCAGCTAGTAATAATCCCTTAATATTGATCACTGTGTCAGTCAGCCCGATCAAGAACATACTTTCTTCGCTATTAAACCCCGTCAACCTAGTCAATTCCGTAAACCATACTGATAACAAGCCAGTAATTAACAAGGTAACTATCACTGAAGAAATAGCGATAGTCGAGGTGCGCTTAAACCCTTCTGTTAGATAAATTGCCATCACCAAAATCATCAAAGAGCCAACAATGCTCATTGTTAACGGGTCCCGACCTATTAGTATTTGGGGAAGAATAAATTTTAATATCACTACAAAGGTCAGTGCCAACACCAATAACGCCCTGACCCCCTTCCATCCACCCACCGCAACTACTATTGCGGCAAAAATAATTGCCAGCCATACCAATGGCGGCGTCCTGACAATGTTGAGAATATAAAAATTATCCGATCCATCAGACGATGGGCTTGATTGCACCATTACCTTATCGCCCACTTTGTATTCATTAGCCGACATCTCGTCGTATTGGGTGCCGTCATAGACAATCTCTTGCCCTTTCCGTTCACCAGTCAACACCTCAAGCTTTATTTTCTGTTGGATAGCCGTTGAACCATCCTCGCGAGATGAGATATTTTGTTCAATAATCTCTATCACCTTAGCTGAAAGCACCGAACCACTGTTACTTGGTTCAGCAGTTTGGGCAAGGGCTACGCTGGGGCACAAAAATAAGATTGGCAAGATTAGAAACCATTTTTTCATGCCCATATTATAACATTCAAAGATTAGCTCGGCATGAGCTAATACACTACCTACATATTGTTTAATCTAACCGATGAAAGAGTGAACCACTTTACGCACCCCTCCTATCTAACCATCCCTATCGGATAATAAACTGAAAATCTTCAGTCGGAGACAAATCAGACAAGGACGAGACGAAGTTACGATCTGTCTGTGGATTTCCCCACACCCAAAGGTTGTCCGTACCCTACCACTAAATACAGTATCCCCGGAATCAGTACAAGTAACATATTCATACTAAAACTTGCTTCTGTTGCCAGCGCCAACAGAAGACTAATCACCATCGGGATGATAATGAGATAGCCTCCGATTTTCTCACGCCACCAACCAACGGCCAATCCTATAAACATTATCGGCATCGCTGTCAGCATGACATTTTCCCATAACGAATAATCAGGATTGATAAACGGCAACGGATTGCCGTAGCCAAAATAGAACATCAAACCAACCACTAATATCAACAAAGCGACGATTCTGGCAAACCATCTCATAACTCCAACTTGTTCTTTTTCCATTCTCATAATGTTCTTACTTTTGGTATAACTTCTTTCAATCGCTTAATAACCAATCAGCAACTTGGGGATATTCAGATTTCCCTCTATATATCCAATCGCTCGCTTCAGTTCTAATTGAGACAAGGCGGTATCCCGATCCATTCTTTCTCCAGCATAACCAGTATAATATTTTTTCAAAATCGGCAGGGATCGTTCGTCGCCCAATTGTCCCAAAGCCCAGATCGTCGAATTACGAGACTCATATCCGTTACCCTCATCATCCAAATATTGGGTCAAGGCCTCAACACAATCTCCGTCATAATGACCTTGAGCAATCTTGCATTGTTCACCAACACCATAACCAATAAAATTCAAGCTCAAAAGAAAAACAAAAAGACCCAATGAGATGACGATACCTAAACCATAAAGAATTGTGTGTTTATCCATAATCTAAAACCTATAACTAAATATTTCTTCAATCGACTTTTTAAAAACCCGGGCAATCCTAAAGGCCAATTCCAGAGAGGGAATGTATTTATCTTTTTCCACAGCGATTATCGTTTGCCGAGTTACGCCACATTTTTGAGCCAAATCTTCTTGGGTCATGTTATGTTCGGCGCGAGAAACCTTGATTCGATTATTCATCTGCGCCATATTTTTTGTCGAAATAATTATAGGACAAAGAATAAATAGTAATCAGCAACAGCGCAATATAGCAAAAAACCACTCCCATTGATTCAAGGTAAAGGCTGGCGTGCTTTTGGGCAGAAAAAATAAAGAAGAGCCCAAGACAAGCCATCAGCATAGTCACGACCACATAAGTAACTTGAGAAGCTCTCCCGCTAATTGAAATCACTCTTTCATCCACAACCACTTTCTTAAACCGCTTCTTGGCCACAAATAGAAACAACATCCCAATTAATATGCCAGCAAAAGCCAGATAAAGATTGCTGGTGATGGTGGCCACAACCACTATTGTCCCGATTAATAGCCCAATCAACACCCTAATTTTTTGATACTGGTTATAACTCATACTCCTTATAATGTAAAGTATATCATACTAATTGTAAAGGGTACTTTACACTACGTCAACAATGCCCTTGAGAACACTTGGGGTCGCTTGGCCCTCTTCATAAGCGGGTAAGGAGCACGCTAGTACTAGTTGGCTCAGGCAAGTGGTAAATGAGACGGTGGCAGGGGGGTCTGTTTCACTGTGGATTTTGAGAGGTTTTTGTGGCGTAATGATTCTCCAACCTTACCGTACCCAATGAGCAGACCCGAAGAACTTAATATAGCCAACTGCGATATTTGGGCGTAGCATCTTTCATATCTTCATACAGCCACACCATCCGATCAGCAAACCATAATTTACTGATAATAATCATAGCCCCACCAAATATGACTGACCATACCTGAAACATCGCTAGTCCCCAGATAAAGAAGAGCCCGCCGATTCCACCCACGGCGGATAAAATATTGGGTAAAGTTTGATGATGTTGGGGTACTGGTATATTTTTACGATTCATCCAAACCCACTCGCCCAGCACTACTTTGGATGCCCAGTTGTTGGTACTTTGGGGCGCAGTAAAAACCCGTGGATTAAACCAGACCCACAACAGCACTATGACAATTGGAACAAGTGACCACCATCCGAGCCAAATTCTACTCCAAAAGGCCAGACCTATTAACGGCACCATAGAGAAACGAGAATAAACACTCCAGGGGCTAGAATGGCGTCGACGAGTCGGCTCGTCCATCCTAAAGGCTTTGGCAATATTTTGTTCTAAAGTCATAGCACGAACGAATCAATCTACTCAACTGCAAATAACCCAACGCTATTGAAGTAGTGGATGAGCTTTCCCCCACTAGTAAGGATGACTCGAATAGTCGGATAGTTATAGACATCACCAGTTAGACCTTTGGGAAGCTTGTAGCTGGTATCCTGCCAGATCCATTCATGAGCGGCGGCTACATTGACCGGGTTCTCTTTGCTCGGCTGGTAGGTGAAGTCGTCCTGGAGCTGAGTGAAATTAGAGACATTTTGAGAGAGGAAGTCCATGGCGATGGTCTCGATTTGAGATTGGGTTTTGGTAGGAATATACAGAGAACCATAGCTGGCGCATTGGGAGGCATTGAGTCCCACACCTCCCAGTAGGTTCTGGATCTCTTCCGGATAGCGAACATGGATATCTACTATCTGATTATTACGAGCATCTATCTCGTACTCATAGACCTCGCACTGTTCATTGATGTATTGGGTTTGTTGAAAGACATAGACTGGACGTTGCCACTCTGCCGGGGTATCAGTTCGCCATGCTCCATCACCCAGCTGGGTAGCTGTTCCAATAGTGAAGTTAGAGGGATTCTTTTGGGTGGTGATATATCTGACAGTCGGGTTGGAATCAGCCATGAGATGCATGAAGCGTTGGATGACAAGCTGGATTTGGGCGGTTACCGCAGTAGTCGGCTCTGGCAGTACGCTAACATCCCGGGTTGATGACTTCGGACTCTGCCATGCCCAGATACCGATGGCTACAACAAAAACGACGGCTAAGATAGGAATTAGTTCGAGCTTCTTCATGGTTCTATTGTATACCTCCTAAAGGACGCTTTGAGGCACCTCAGTCATTTGACTCGTTTTTATTTGGCTCCGTTGGCTAGAAGAAGTCAGGACTTGTAACAGTGTTCCATACTAGACAACTAGCTCCCGCGCCCTTTTCAAGAGAGTAGCATCTCTTAATCGGATAAATTTGCCGACATACACATCTGGCTCACTCTCTTCAACCAATTTGATAGCCTCGTCCAAATCTACCCATATCGGCTTCATCCCCTCGTCTATCTCCTCAGCCTCGTAAGCCGTTTCACCATCACCCTCAGCAACCTGAGCGAGATAGCAGTAAGATATCTGCAGTTCATCTCGTTCATTTCGATATTCAATAATAATTCCCACTTCACCAGTCACCCGTATTGCATACCCAATCTCCTCTTTTGCCTCTCTCTGTAAAGCATCAGCTATTTGCTCACCTGCCTCAATCCCGCCACCAGGCAATTTGTAATATCCAGCATTACTAACATGAAGCAGGGCAATTTGATTTTTATCATTAAAAATCACTGCCCTCGCCGCCCTACGCAACTGATACGGCTTATCAGTTCTCGCTGGCAATCCAGTGCCGACTTCAGCATCAGATATTTCTAATAGTAATTCCATGTCTATATCTTATCAGGTTCTAACTCCTATTCGGGGTACAAAAATAACCAGCTCCTATGGCTGGTTATTCTCTGGCTCCCCCTGCTGGATAAGTTTAGAAAAGTTGACTGGATAAAAGTCAGAAGAGAGTTAGATGATTTTGTATTAAAAAATGTCGGGGTTTCACCGACTTCTATCGCCTGAGCGATAGCCGTTACGTCAATTGAATTGCGGTGGGTAGGTCAACTGTCCCAGAAACCGAAATGATTCCCTGTCCAAGCGTTTGTGAAGACGCTTGAGCTTCTCCTGCTCTTCGCGGATAGTATTATCATACTTCCACTTAGGCGGGGGTTCGGGATACGTGGTCTTCATATAATCCCACTCATAATCATCTGGGGCTGTCTGTCTGCGAACACGTAATTCCCCGATGAAAGCTTCCGTGGCAAGAATCTGTTTGTCAATTTCTTCCACAGAGGGCTGGTTGAAGACCCAATCAACTGCATCGTCAAATTGACGCAGAATCACCTTGGCTTTTAGCCACCGCAATAATTTCAAGTTGAGTATCAAGCTCAACATAGGTTCATCACCTCCACTGATGATGATTTATATATATCAAAAAACTCGCTTTCAGTCAAGCTTTTCTTGGTTTGGCTCCGTTGGCTAGAAGAAGTCAGGACTATGCCTGCCTAGAAATAAACACGAGTTTCTGAGTTTCCCGATCATAGGTTATATAGACCTTGCCACTATAGCGCCCCTCGCTAGTAAGGTCGTTCAACAAAATTGCCAAAGTATCAGCATCAGTGTCTGTTAGACCAGCAGGCATCAGCACATACAACTCCAACCCGCCTTTCGTAAGCGTTAAATCTACCACCTCTTTGGACCTTTTAATCTTTCGGAGCAGATCCTGTGCTAACTCTTTCCCAAATTCCTGAAAAAATCCTTGAGCCACAAGACCTATTGTTGTAGCCACCGACGTCCATATCCAAAAGCCTAAGGTCAGCCCACCATCGCCACCCCCCCGCTCTGGCAAAACCTCATAAATAGCCACCCTGTCATCTTCCGCCCCAGCCAACTCTCGTAATGGCGTCGGGTCCACTTCCCAGCCATTAAACACCACATCGATCCATGCAGTCCCCTCTAGATGGCTGAGCTGCGAACTATCAAATGGCTCATAATGCTCTCTATCCGCTTCTACAAATTTAGCCATAAAAATTCATTTTTATCCATTATTATAGCTTCCCAAACGAAGGTTTTCCAGATAATACGCCTCCTGCTAGCTATTACTCACACTAGCCAAAGTTCTTGACCGAGTATCACATCCACTACATACTGTAAATAGCTCATCTACCATGCGTGGAAAGAGTACTAGACGCCGCCCTTTACTGGGCGGTGTTGGTTTTGCACCACTCTTCACATTCAGCTTCCAGTCTACGCTTGCGGTGGTCATACTCTACGGTATAGGCAGTCAACAATACAAAATACCCCTTATTTCTAGGTGCCAAAACAACCACATAGCTCCAATCTGAAAGTGCAATGCAAACATGAAGCTTATCCTTACGTTTTACTTCCCAAACCTTCAGACTAGCCGAATTTTCAATCATCGGCCTGACCCAACACACTCTCTCGCAACGTCGTAAATCTGGGATCCTTGTTGCCTCCGTCTTGCCTTCTGAAACTAAGTGCCAGAACGTAATACCCTTTCCATTAAGGGGTGGAGCAAAACGACTAACGACTGGCAGACCCCTAAAAAGAGGCTTACTTGCAACAAAATCCTTGCAGTAATGAGCGTAAATAGCATCAATGTATTTATCCCAATTACCGCTATGTTCTCCGAGCTCAACAATCGCAGGCAACCAATCAATTGTCGCAACACCATCAGCCATTTCGTGCCTCCCACCGCAACAAATTCAGCTTGTCTTCTCGAACCAGAGTGGTGGCCTTCAGACTATAACCAGAACGTTGTTTTATTTTAGCTATGATATCAAGTTTTGCCTGACTCGCCTGCAAACCACGTGCTGTGTATGATACTGCGCCCAATAAAAAGTCAGCCAATTGAAGAATCTCACTTTCGTGAGAGCGCATATTTTGAATCTTTGCTACCACTTTCCTAGAGATATCCCCCAAGCTAGTGGCAAGCACATCATGCAGCTTCTTCACCTTATCCGCACTACGACTATCTTTGATGTCTAAGTATATGTCGTATTTATTTTCAGGATGCAAAATGACCCATAGCATCTCGTAGTACATTTTGTAATACCAATCGTCATGGGTCTGATTGTGCGCCTCATGATTCAACACTCCCTTATCAGGTATCACCAGCGCCCTAAAGTGAAGATCGGAATTGTCGAAAAAATAATTCACCAAATCAAGATAAAAGGCTTCTTTGGCTGGGGAAACCTTTGACCACTTGATTTCAAAGCTACCACTAAGGCCATGCTCTTTTTTAATTTCCCGAATTCTTTGCGAAATCGGACGAACTTTTTCTATGGGGCACCATATGGCGCCCAGCGACATAGCCAGTTGTTTGTCATTTTCCAAGTGACAACTTTCGTCACAGTAAACATTAAAATCCATACTTCCTCCTGATAGCTAAAAGTGGGTGAAAACAACACCCTACATCATTTTACACCCAAATTAGGTTGCAAATAGACCATCCCATCTATCTTCTCTATCGTGTCGGAAAACTCTTGATTTTCCGACTGCTTCGTGGCGCAGTATAAAAAATCAGCTATCTGCTCGTTCCAAAAAACTCTTTTTTATCGTGTCAGGAAACTCCTTTTGCCGTGTCGGAAAATTACCCAACATGCCCTCGTTCAGGCAAAAGCGACCTTTTACCGTGTCAATAAATCATCGTTTTCTACCGCCCACCGTACATATCAACCCAAAAGACATACCCAGCCACAATCACAAAAATCACTAACGTAAAAATTCCAGAGGCCACTTCCCCAGCATACAAATACAGCAACACACCACTAAACAAGAATAGGGCAATGGACATAATGAGACACAGAGGATAAATCTTTGGATCCATGTTGATTAGGAGATAACTTATATCACAAAAGGGCAGACCTCACGCTTGGTCTACCCGAAACCTCTTGCCCTGTTAGGAGCTGAGCGTCGCGGACAAGCAGAGCATCTGCCCGTCTCTGCCCACGACACCTCTCTCAATAGAGGCCTAACAGGAATTGTAGATATACAAATTTTGGTTTCAGGTAGACGCCCACATTTTACCTTGTGCGGACTTTTTTATCCACATTTTTATTTTCGCCCCATAAGATAAAGATATATTCCAATCGTTGCTCTGGAAGCTGATTTCGCACTAGACAGCCTGTTGCGAATCGATACAATGAAACTAGTTTCGACAGTTCACTTGTTCATTTAGCAATACAACCAGTTCGCGGCATGGTTAGCTGTGTTTTCAAATACATGGTTACTTCAATATCCAGCAAACGAGTCGCGGAGTTCGCACGTCTGTACAAGAACGCTTACGGCATCAAACTGACGCACGAACAAGCAGAGAGCAAAGCAAAAGCATTGCTCAATCTTGTAATTGCCATGTCCCCCTCCCAACCCAACGGTATATTAGTTAACCAAAATCATCGAAATGAAAGACAAGTTAGTCCGTGTTAGTAGTGAGTCCCATAAGCTCCTCAACCTATACGCTGTAGCCCAAGGTGAAAGCCTGAAAAGCGCCATAGAGCATCTCATCAACTCTGCAATTGAAGCCGACTCAGAGCTTCAGCCACTTTTCATTCAGCTTGCCAACCACTCTGCAACAAAACCAGCAGAACCTGCTGGACTTAAATAAAAACTTCGAGTATTGGTTTGTGTTGACTATGAAATATATTCTCTACGCTAGAAAGTCCTCAGAAAGTGAAGACCGACAAGTACTGTCGGTGGATTCGCAAATTCAAGAATTAAAGGCATTAGCCAAACGCAATGGTCAGCAAATAGTAGCTGTCCTTCAGGAATCGATGTCAGCCAAAGACCCAGAAAAGAGGCCAGTATTTGAAGAAATGGTAGATAGGATCAAGGGCGGAGAAGCTCAAGGTATTATCTGCTGGAAACTCGACCGATTAGCCCGCAATCCCGTTGATGGTGGAACAATCCAATGGATGCTCCAAAGAGGCGATGTCACGCACATTCAGACAGCTGATAGAAGTTATTACCCCAGCGACAATGTACTTCTGATGAGTGTGGAGCTTGGTATGGCAAATCAGTTTATTCGAGACTTAAGTCAAAACACCAAAAGAGGTCTACGCGCAAAGGCAGCTCAAGGACACTATCCTGGCTATTCAACTATTGGATATATGCACGACCCTCTAGTCCCTAAGGGGAAAAAATATATCATCCCCGACCCAGAACGATTCTCGATTGTCCAACGAATGTTGCGACTAATAATTGATGGGGAAGCTAACCCACCTCAGGCACTAAAGGTCGCCACAGAAGAATGGGGTCTTAGAAGTAGGCTCGGCAACAAGTTGCCACAAAGTACTATCTATCGAATCATCAAAGATCCTTTTTACGCAGGATACTATGAATACCCTAAAGCCAGTGGTAATTGGTTTGATGGACTACATGAGGCAATGATTACCAGAAGCGAGTACGACACACTCCAAGCAATTATGAAACGACCAAGTAGAACCCGTCCCAAAACCCTAATCTTTGCCTATACTGGCCTAATCTACTGTGGAGAATGTGGTGGTATGGTCACTGCCGAAATAAAAAGAAAGGTCTTAAAGAATGGGGAAATCAGAATCTACATCTACTATCACTGCACCAAGCGGAAAAATCCTAACTGCACTCAAAAGTGCATTACCGAAGAGGAGCTAGAATCTCAACTCGTAGCCATTCTTAAGCGAGTAGAACTCCCAGAGGATTTCAGCGAGTGGGTCATCAAGCAACTAGAGCTCATGAACCGCCAATCTGCCGAAAACCGCCAAGCCATATTGCGCGACCTGCAAGCTAACTACCAAAATTGCACCAAGCGTATCGACACCCTTATAGACATGCGTACTTCCGAAGCTATAACTTCAGAAGAGTTTGATACCAAGAAAGTTCAGCTACTAGCCGAAAAGGAACGAATCCACGAGCTCCTGAATGACAAGGATCGCGATGTTAACCAGACCGTGGTTAGAACCGAGACAATCATAAGATTAGCCGAGCAAGCCACCCTTAAGCTCAAAACTGGTAGCATTCTCGAGAAGAAGCGTCTAGTATCCCAATTATGTTCGAACCTGACACTGCTAGACAATAAGCTCACCCTAGAAGTAGAAAAACCATTTTCTATCGCAGAACGGCTGGCCACAGAAGTGCATGCCATTGCTGAAGGGTTAGAACCGCAAAAAGACCGCTCACAGAGCGACCTTATTGCCGAAAAACTAGTTGATTCTGATAACTGGCTCCCGCGGCTGGATTCGAACCAGCGACCCATCGCTTAACAGGCGATTGCTCTACCGCTGAGCTACACGGGAATAACAAACTGCCTACGGCAGTTAATATCCAATTTCCAATATCCAATTCTCAAGTGTCCAATATCCAATGCCCAATAATCAAGAAGCAGAGACTTTAGCTATCATTTTGTTTTTGATGGTCGCCAGTATTTTAACTATTTCTTGCCCTTCCGTAAACACCCCATCAAGAGCCAATAAGTCAACCGATTTTCGAACCTTTAGTATTCTCAACCAGTACAGTGTCTCCTTAGCCTCTTTTAGAGCAATTGAGAGTTTATGTATAAAGTCTTTGTCCGACTGCGCTTCGCTTGCCTCCATCATATTGGCAGCGATTGAGGTAGCTGACCGTACCAACTGGCCAACGAGAGGACGAGATCTAAAATCTAGCACTACACCGTCAGTCAGTTGCAAAACTCGGTCAGCCAATGCTTCACAGCGATCATAAATATCAATTTTGTTTCCAGCTCGTTCCCCCATTGAATATTGGAGATTGGATATTAAGTCGAAAGATTTATTTTAGGTAATCCTTGAGTTTTTTAGAATCTTTCGACTTTCTTAGCTTCATCAATGCCTTGGCTTCTATCTGCCGAATACGCTCACGCGTCACCCCGAATTCCTTCCCCACTTCTTCCAAGGTATGCGCCCATTCGCCACTTAAACCAAACCGCAGCTTCAGGATTTTTTGCTCTCTGGGCGACAGCAAGTCCAATACTCCACCCACATCTCCCTTCAGCAACTCGTAAGCTGAAGCCTCTTCTGGCGTCAGACTATCCTCGTCTTGGATAAAGTCACCAAGCAAAGAATCATCTTCATCGCCCACCGATTTTTCTAAGCTCACGGTTTCCTGCGAAATTTTTAATATGTGATTGACCTTCTCCACTTCCAATTCCATTTCATTAGCAATTTCCTCCGGAGTCGGCTCACGACCTAATTCCTGCACTAGTTGTCGTTGGGTTCTGGCCAGTCTATTCATCGTTTCTACCATATGAACTGGAATGCGAATCGTTCTGGCTTGGTCAGCAATTGCTCTGGTAATTGCCTGCCGGATCCACCAAGTCGCATATGTAGAAAACTTAAACCCGCGTCGCCAGTCGAATTTCTCCACCGCTTTCATCAGCCCGATGTTGCCCTCTTGGATCAAATCCAACAGCGACAATCCTCGGCCAATATATTTCTTTGCGATCGATACCACCAACCGCAAGTTGGCTTCGGCCAGTTGTTTCGAGGCTAACGTATCGCTCTGCTCCACTCGTTTCGCTAGTGCGACCTC
The DNA here is from genome assembly GCA_041649135.1 of Patescibacteria group bacterium. Lineage (GTDB taxonomy): Bacteria > Patescibacteriota > Kazan-3B-28 > Kazan-3B-28 > Kazan-3B-28 > JAKLDB01. The sequence continues at coordinate 478,171 of JBAZNQ010000001.1, forward strand.
TTCTTCGGCCCGCAATAGTGGCACCTGACCAATTTCTTTCAAATACATCCGTACCGAGTCATCACTAATATCATCTTCCAATAAATGCGGATCGATCTTGATTTCCAACTTATTCCGCATTTTCTTTTGCGTTGCCTCGGTTTTCTTGCTCATCTTGTTGTCATCCGCCAACGCCCAAATCAAATCATCCCGCACATCCACTACCTCAATACCCTCTTCCATTAATAATTGGAAAAGTTGATCAAGCAGTTCTATCTGTTTTTCGACATTTGGAATTACCTTCTCAAGTTCCTGTTGAGTAATAAAACCCTTCGCCTTACCCGCCGATACTAGATCAGCCAACGGACCGGGCAGATTACCAATTCCTGATTCCTTGCGTTTACGCTTCTTCTTTGCCTTCTCTTCTTCCTCGTCTTCAATCTCAAAAATCTTCAGCTTAGGTTCCTCTGGAATTGGTTCGCCCAACAATTCCTCTTCCGCTCCCTTGCGACCACGCTTTGTTGGCTTAGCAACCTTGGCTGGTGCAGAATGCTTGACGTTCTTTTTTACCACCTTTTTGACCGCCAGAGAACGTTTGACGTTCTTCTTCGGCTTTGCTTTTTTCGCCAGCTTCTTCACCACCTTCTTCTTGGCTTTCATCCCGAGCTTGCCGAGAGACTTCGCCAGTTTTTTAACTATCTTCTTTTTCACCACCTTCTTCGCCATTTTTTTCTTAACTACCTTCTTGGCCAATCGCTTTTGAATCGCCCGTTTCGGGGCGGTCTTTTTCACAGCCGGCTTTTTAATCGGTTTCTTCTTGACCACTTTTTTTGCTACTTTTTTACCTACCTTTTTTACAGACTTCTTAGATTTCATCCCGAGCCTGCCGAGGGACTTTGTCGGCTTTTTCCCGACGGTCGCTCGTTTCCGAACCACCGCCCGTCGCAGACCCTTCGTAGCTTTAGCGGAGTAGGGTTTACCCGTCGCACCACGAGTTGCTTTCTTTTTCACAAGCTTTTTTTTGCTCGCCATAGAAAGTCCTTTCTATAGTTATTACTTTGTCATCCTGAATACAACGAAGGATCTAGGTCGCCACAGCAACCGCTATCGCCCCAACGGGGCCCCTTTGGGGCTAGATTCTTCACTCCGTTCAGAATGACAAACTACAGTTGATTCAATTCCTTCAAAAGTTCCGCTACTCTCACTTGATCGTTCTTGGCTTCTGCTTCAGCGATCGCCGCCGCCAATTCATTTCTCTTAACAGTCGCGGACCGGTTCAGCAATAGATCTAAATAAAACTTCAGTTCTTTTCCCAAATCCTCTACTGGGACACCCACGTACCCTTGTTCCAAAACCAACATCAATTCCGAAACAGCAGTTTTAGTCGGTTCAGGTAGTTGTTTCAAAAAATCTTCAGCTCGGAAGGTAGCGTCAGCAGTATACCAAGCGCGTAAACTATCGTAAATGGTATTTGCCAGTCCGGAAGCCCATTTTATTCTCTTCCCTGCCGTCAGTAGTTCCGACAACAGGCTAGCGTCCAACATCGGTAGCATCACCACCCGTTCTTCCAGCCAAGTCGGGGACATCTCCTCGGTTGATTCGCCTGCCGGTTTCACAAACTTGCGATTTGGCTTTAACGATTTCTTCAGAGCATCATATAGCACCGCCGGTTCCACATCTACCGTTCGCGCCAACCGCTTAATATAGTGGTCACGTTCCACGGGATCGTTCACTTTTGTGATCACCGCCAGCAACTCTCGGGTTAGTTGTTTTTTATCTTCTAATTTCGTTACATCATACTTCCTAGCCGCCACATCAAAATAGAAGTCCATTACCGGCACAGCCGCATCGACCGCCTTTTCCCAGTTCTCCGGATTTTCCTTGATCATCGAATCGGGATCTTTATGATTCCCCAGCAACACCACTTTCACCGTCATATCAAAATTATTGGCCAACTCGAGCGCCCTCCGCGTTGCCTCCCCACCCGCCGCATCCGCATCTAACGACAATATGATCTCCTTGCCATAACGATTTAACATTTGTAGTTGCTGTTCCGTTAGCGCCGTTCCCGAAATTCCTACCACATTTTTTACCCCTGCTTGATAGGAGCTAATCGTATCCATCTGCCCTTCCACCATCACTACTCGTCCTTCTTGCTGAATGGTTTGCTTGGCCAAATGTAGCCCATATAGCATTTCGCTCTTATGGAACAATGGCGTCTCTGGTGAATTCAAATATTTCGGAATTCCATTCGGATCCAATACCCGACCAGTAAATGCCACCACTCTACCAAGACTGTCCCACAACGGGAACATCACCCGTCCCACAAATTTGTCGTATAAAAAGTTACCCTTACGCACTCCCAAGCCAGCTTTTTCAATATCCGCCTCTTTTGCTCCCTTTCGGATCAAAAACTCCGCCAACGCCCTCCCCGACTTTGGCGCAAATCCAATCCGAAATCCAGCCAGAGTTGCCGGTAGCATCCCCCGACCTACCATATATTCCTTTGCCGCTCTCCCCTCATCAGTTTCCAACAAAACTTTTTCATAAAACCTTGCCGCCGTTTCGTTGATATTCATCAAAGTCTTACGAGTATCGATCCCCGACTGCGGCACTTTGGAAAGCTGGATTCCCGTCTGTTCCGCCAACATCGACAAAGCTTCCGAAAAGCCCATCCCTTCTTTTTCCATCACAAACTTAAATACGTCCCCACCCCGTCCACAGCCGAAACAGTGCCAAATCTGTTTGTCAGGGCTAACCATAAACGACGGAGACTTTTCCATGTGGAACGGGCACAGCCCTTTGTAATTGGTACCAGCTTTTTTGAGCGGCAAATACCGGCCGATGAAATCGACCAAATCGATCTTGCCTTTAATTTCTTCTAAATCAGTCATATCCTTGCTCCAAATTCTAATTTCGAATCTCTAAATTCTAAACAAATCCCAAACTCTAACTTCCTAAACTGTTTCTCATGCGTCATCCCCGAACCGACAACGATAGCACGTCGATATCGGGGATCCAGACAAAAACAGAAACATTTTTATTTTTAAGGTCTAGATCCCCGCCTTCGCGGGAATGACAACCAAGGAGGACTCTACTCTCTACTCTCTACTCTCTACTCTCTACTCTCTACTCTCTACTCTCTACTCTCTACTCTCTACTCTCTACTCTCTACTCTCTACTCTCTACTCTCTACTCTCTACTCTCTACTCTCTACTCTCTAGCGTACCCACTGCCTCCACTATCTCCCCCCAGTTGTCAGCCCGAAGCACCGATGCCGGCAGCCGATGATAGCCATTCCAAGGTTTGTTCATAACTATCAATCTTACTCCATGTTTCATCAAAGACTCCACATGCCGAGTATCGTCGTCTATCAGCACCTCACACCCTAGCCGTTCACATACCTCCCCCTTAGTCAAAGTTGGACTCCCATCTTTGGAGTAGCTATTAGTAAATTCAACCATCTTGAATGAATTGGGGAAGTTTCTGCCCAACCAATCATAAGTAATTTTCTGCACCACATTCTGTCTGCCAGTTACCACGTATAACTCGTGATCTTTTATCAACTCCTCAATTCCTTCTTGCGCACCTGCTACCACCGGTAAATTTTGATAACTCTCTGTCTCAAAGAATCTATGGATATCATCAATCGCTTCCTCTAATGTATTCCCCAGAAATATTGGCCAATGAGAATCCATCGCATCGTCAAAAGTCCACTCCGTACCATACTGCAGGTTATACCACTTCAAAAATTCCCGAATCTCCTCCGCCAGCACTTCATCTAAATCAACCGCAATTTTCATGCTGCAGTCTTTTAAACTCTCGCAAACAAAATCATATAATTGTTGCCAAACTTCTGGGCGCACTTCGGACAATAGGCGTAGTGAATATAATATTCCTTTGCCTTTTTATTCTGGCCAGCCAAATACTGGTTCATCTGCCCAATGAATTTTGGGATAGAGTTATACCCGCCATCAAACACCTTAGCCACAAACGTCCCAGACAATGTTACATTTTTAGCATCGGGCACCACCCCAGTGGTTGAAATATGAATGTCGGACCGAAACGCCGTTGGATCCGAAAACAGCACCAAAACACTTCCCTTGTCCTCCGCCACCATTTTGGCATCCTCCACCATTTTCCACATCTTGGTAATTTTGCTACCGATCATTGAAGGAAGTGGCATATGAAAAAACGTCGGGATACTTTCCTTGATAAACGGCTTATTCTCCCAATTAAATTCTTTCCCGTCCCACCGAGCCACATCGAACTGCGGGCAACACACCTGATCGTTCTGAAGTTGGTTATTCATCTCTTTTCTATTAGTTACTATATTTTTATCTTATTACCCAAAAATGCCTCAAACGCCGGTAATAAATTTGGTATCAGGTTGTAATTTTGGAACTCCTTGGGATCAATCCACTCAAACGCATCGTGATCCTCACTTAGCACCACTCGGTCCGAGTTAGTTTCACATTCAAAGAACGTTCCGACGATCTGCCATTGCTCACCTCTAACTACTGGTCGCCATTCATTCACAAAAAACGGCTTTCCGATTTTCACAGTCAACCCTGTCTCTTCCATAATTTCCCGCAACAAACTTTCATCAAACCTCTGCCCCGGCTTTAACCTTCCCCCCGGTACATCAAACCTCGCCACATTCGACCCATCTTCATATTTGGTCGACTCGCGCAAAATCAAAACCTTCCCGTTGAAAACAATAAATGCTTTTGTTGCCACAAAAATTTTCGGTTCCATAATTTCTCCTGGCGGAGGGTGAGGGATTCGAACCCTCGAGGGGCTTGCGCCCCAAACCGCTTTCCAAGCGATCGCCATAGACCGCTAGGCGAACCCTCCAATTAAACGCTCCACGTTAATATTCAATATCCAATCTCCAATTTTTCAACCATCATAGCCCCATTGGACATTGGGCATTGGACATTAGCCCGTAGGACTCTCCCTACTCCCAACTGCCCATATTATACCTGTCCCATTCATTGGCCGACAGCAATAAAAAAAGGCGGGCTGTTGCCCGCCTCATCTAAGATACGCTATTAACTCTGCGTGGAAGCTTCTTTGACCTGCCGTTGGACCCCAGCTATAGCTTGCTGCGTCTCCGCCACCTGCTGATTCGTTTTCTGTAGGAGCTTACTTGCTCCCTCTAGACCTGACCCCAGTATCATTAGCAGATAATGAAAATCTGTCCCGGTCGGGTCCTTCGCCGCACCCGCAATGTGCAAGTGGCAGAAAGCTGCACCAAGCTTCTTGTACAAATGGTCTAATAGGACGCCCCCACAGCACTCCAGTACAATTTCCCTGCCAAGCAGCTCAAGCACGTGATATTGCTCGTCTTCCTCATCCCTGTTATCGACGTCCTCGTCCTCCAACAGCGAAGGAAGCTCTGTGCCGCAGAACCCACATGTGCAGGCCCCCAAGACGACACCGAATGGAATGGACTTATGGGTCCAATCGTGCGTTTCACTATCACCCAACGGTTTCGACACTATGGGTTGTTTGGGTTTGGACATAGCCACCTCCAAGTTCTCAAAGGGGACACCAGCCCCCTCTGGTTTTGATGACTCCACTCTACACCTCCCCAACCCCATTGAGCAAATAGCGTCCGCCAATAGCAAAATTGACCGCTTAGCCCAGCATGTTTGAGGAGCAAAGCGACGAGTTTGCGATTAAGGCAAGAAAGGTCAATTTTGCTCTATTGGCTAGCTATTTGTGATTGGGCGTCCTTTCGGTGCTACCGCTTTGGACGAGCAAAGCGGTAGCGAAAAAGAAAATGGATTCCCGCCTTCGCGGGAATGACGACGGGGGTATGGGGGTTGACCCCCAGAATAAAACAACCTATACTGCCCTCATATAAAACCTAACCTTCTACTCCCCGAGACAACCTCGGGGCAAAGCCCCCTCACAGAGGCTCACCCATAGACAAGGCTGACTTCAGATAGGTAAAAGTTGCCAAAGGCAACCCCCATCACTGTTCACTATTAACTATTCACTCTTCACCCCTCACTATTAATTATTAACCATTAACTAACCCCTATGGCTACACAGGAAGAAATCACCTTCGGTAACTACGAAGTTACCCTGCTCATCTCCCCCGAGACACAGGAGATGGATATTCAAAAGCTTGTCACCAAGCTCCAGAACCAAATCGCCCAAAAGGGCGGCCGGATTCTATTCACTAATCTCTGGGGCAAACAGCGCCTAGCCTATCCAATTGGCAAGTTCGAGTTTGGCCACTACGCCAATCTCGTTTTTAGCTATCCCTCGGCTCAACTAAGTGATTTCAGTCACGACATCAAACTAATGCCGGAAATCGTCCGTCACCTTATCATTTCTCTCGATAAAGAGGGTGTGAAACCAGAAACAATGAGACAGTTTGATCCGTTCAAGGAACAGGCCATGTCTTCTCGTACAACTACTGAAGGACGTTCGATATCCCCAGTCGCTCCAATTCGAGCTCGGAAAACTTCTACTATCGGACGTCCGACATCCCCTGTTGAAAAACCAAAAGCATCCGACAAGGATGAGGCCACTCGTCTGAAAGAGCTGGAAGAAAAACTCGGCAAACTACTCGAAGAAGAATAATAAAAGCACCACAGGCGCTACCACAACTTTTCACTTACCACTTATAACTTTTAACTATCCAACCATGCGCGATCTAAACAAAGTCATGCTCATCGGAAATCTTACTCGCGACCCAGAACTCCGCACAACGAACAGCGGACAAACAGTCGCTTCATTTGCCGTCGCCACCAACCGGTCTTGGAATGATGCTCAAGGCGTTCGCCAAGATGCCGTCGAATATATCGACATTGTGGCGTGGGGCAAGTTGGCTGAAATCGTTGGTCAAATCTACCGCAAAGGCCGTCGGACTTACGTCGAAGGTCGTTTGCAAACCCGCAACTGGGAAGCACAAGACGGGACCAAACGCTACAAGACCGAAGTGGTCGCTTCCGACTTAATCTTGCTCGACAAAGCCCCAGCCGGCGAAGTTGCGCCTCTGCAAAACAATGCGGGCAACACTGAAGGACATCCGACATCCCAAACTGCCGAACAGCCAGTCGCCGCAGCTACCACCGATCCCCTCGCTACCGCCGCTGATGAAATCAACATCGAAGATATCCCCTTCTAGAAAACTACTTGTCCCGTTAGAAATTTAGAAAACGGGCAAACACATTAAACAATCTTAATACATTCAATTCATACAAGCATAAATTTCTAATCGGGATGGCATTCTCAAAAAAAACATCTCCCAGCATTAGCCGTCGTCGTCCGAGCACTCTGACCCCTCGCAATTTCAGTCTCTCTAGCGACGAGTTGAACTACATCGATTACAAAAATATCCGAATGATCCGCCGGTATATGACTCGGTATATGAAAATCGAACCCCGCCGCCGTTCTGGCCTCACCGCCAAGCAACAGCGCGATATGGCCACCGCCATCAAGCGCGCTCGCTATATGGCTCTGGTCCCTTACACCCTCCATTAAATGACCACCCAACTCCAGCAATATCGCGACTCCGCACTAACTACTGATGGTAGCGTCATCGGATTCTATGAGCGAGAGTTCTATGTTTTTTCCAACTTCTCCAGTTTTCAAGTGGAGTGGCACGGTCGCCTCTGGCCCACTTCGGAACACGCCTATCAAGCCGCTCACTTTTTTGACACCGCGCCAGAACTAGTTGAGCAAATCTTTCATGCCAAGTCAGCCCACGAAGCATTCAAAATTGCCAAAACTAACGCCGACAAAGCTCCTGCCAATTGGGAAGACATCAAAGTTGGCATCATGGAAGATATCTGCAAGCACAAGCTTCTCCAACACCGATACATCCAAAGAAAACTCTTACAAACTGGCGATCTGCCGCTAGTTGAAGACTCCCCCGCAGATCCATGCTGGGGTTGGGGCAAAGACCGTCAAGGTCGCAATGAACTCGGCAAAGTCTGGATGAGACTCCGTGATTGGTTTATCGCCAACACCGACTCCACCACCCAACAAAACCTATTAAAAGACTAACACCACCCTCTAGTGGCTAGTGGCTAATCCCTAAACTCTAACTTTATGCTTTCCCTCAACGACATCAAAACCGGAGTGAACATCGAGCTCGAAGGCGCTCCCTATGAAGTGGTTAAATACCAACACTCCAAAATGGGACGCGGTGGAGCTGTCTTGCGCACCACTCTCAAAAACCTGCTGACCGGCAACAACATTGAACGGACCTTCCATGGCGAAGAAAAATTCAATCCGGTCAATCTCGAACGTCGCAAAACTCAATTTCTCTACCGCCAAGGGAATGATTTTATGTTTATGGATAGTACCACCTTCGACCAATTTACTATCAATGGTTCTGTGATTGGCTTTGCTAATAACTTCCTCAAAGACGGTCAGGAAGTTGATCTGATTTTCTACAATGGCCAGCCAATCAATATTACTCTGCCAGCCAAAATGCCTTTCAAAGTTATTGAGTCGGAACCAGCTATCAAGGGCGATACTGCTACTAACCCGCAAAAAAACATTACCATTGAAACTGGTATGATTCTGCGAGCTCCCATGTTCATCAATACCGGCGATACGATACTGGTAGACACTCGCGACGGTTCATATATCGAGCGAGCCAAATAACACACCAGCATCATCCCCAATACACCCCGTCATTCCGGCCTCCACCTGCCCGCCTTTGGAGGGAGCCGGAATCCAGACAACAACAGAAACATTTTTTATTTTCTTTGCTGGATTCTCCGGTTCCATCCTTCGTTCGCCATGGCGAACTACGGAGGACTAACGCAAGCCGGAGAATGACAAAATTAAATATCGCATGATGAAAGAATTATTTGCTACCACCAAGAACGGACATTCTATCTGGTTTGATTCCCAGACCTCTCACGCCGCCACCCATTTTGACGAGAATCCCGAGCTTCCACGACACATCAAAGATATTCTTTCAGACCTGTCGCCTACTGACGATGGTATTTATGAGGAAATTAAATTTGACCATCCGATCGGGATGACCGACTTGGTTACCACCGATAACACTGATGACATCGTCTACGCTAGACGAGCTGGACGAGAGGTCTACACTCGTTTTACTAAAAGTCGTCAGCCAGTATCTACCGATACTATTACTATCTGGCTCGTACGCCTACCCAGCGGAGATTATGACCTCGCCAGCGCTTGGTTTGGCACCAAGGTCCCGTCCTTCCCCGGCGACGAATGGGAAGTCCCTGAAAGCAAAGAATTTTGGAAAACCCACGCCCTAGTCTGGGGCAGACAAGCTACAATTAAAGAAACAGAAACTACTGACTGTCCGTGGTAAAAACCCCAGCACATTTTGATTATTGGTTATTGGTAATTGATTATTAACTCTATGAGTTTAAAAATTGGTATCGTTGGCCTCCCCAACGTCGGGAAATCTACTTTATTTAATGCTCTACTTGGTGCCAACCAAGCAACGGCTTCCAATTTCCCGTTCTGTACTATCGAACCGAACACCGGCATCGTTCCCGTTCCCGATGCTCGTCTGGCCAAACTCTCCGAGCTGGAACATTCAGCTCAAATCGTCCCTGCTACCGTTGAGTTTGTGGATATTGCCGGTCTTGTGCGCGGCGCCTCCCAAGGTGAAGGATTAGGCAACAAATTCCTTTCTCATGTTCGCGAAGTGGACGCCATCCTTGAAGTCGTTCGTTTGTTTTCCGATTCCAATGTCACCCATGTTAGCGGCGATATTTCGCCCAAAGACGATATTGAGATCATCAATACCGAGCTTATTCTTGCCGACCTACAAAGTATGGAGGGACGCTTAGTCAAAGAAGAAAAGGCTGCCCGCGGCGATGCCAAACTTCAGCCCAAAGTAGATTTCTTTCTAAGAGTCCAAGAACATTTAGGTAACGGTCTACCCGCTCGCTCAATGAACTTGTCTGACACAGAGCTCCTGTGGTTAAAAGAACTTCAGCTCATTTCCGCCAAACCCATTCTTTACATCGCTAATATCGACGGTACCCAAATCAAAGATGCCGTTACCCTTCTCAACCCAGTTCACGAACTTGTTACCAAAGACAACGCCGAGATTATCGCCATTGACGCCAAGACTGAAGCCGAAGTCGTAGAACTTACGCCAGAAGAACGCATCGATTATCTTCGCGAAGCTGGTATTACCGAGTCAGGCTTGGACAAGGTTATCCGTGCCGGCTACAAGTTACTCGGTCTCATCACCTATTTCACCGCCGGCGAAAAAGAAACCCGCGGTTGGACTATTCACAATGGCGATACCGCTCCCATTGCCGCCGGTGCCATTCATACCGATTTCACCAAAGGCTTCATCCGTGCTGAAACCGTTGGCTTTAATGATTTCATCAACAACGGCGGTTGGATCGGTGCCAAAACTGCTGGAAAGGTCCGAAGTGAAGGCAAAGACTACGTCGTTAAAGACGGCGATGTCATGCTCTTCCGCTTCAACGTGTAAACTTAATTCCCATCCCTCCCGCCATTGGAGGAGGAATGTATTGCCTGCCCGCGGACGGGAAAGATCCTCTAAAACCCACTCACCAGCCAACTGAAGAAATTCGAAACTCCTCTCAACCACCCTTCGATACAGTCGTAGAATTCAGTTGTCGTAGTAGTAGTTCCTGGCAAACTCGGCGTCGGCGACACAGTACTTGGTGTCGTCGGTTGTTTCACAACCGGTGCTTGGGCTCTTGGTACTACCGTAATCTTCCAAGTTACTTGCGCCCCCATCCATTGCTTCCATTCCACTACTGCTCCATAGGTTTCAGTATACAGTCCCGCTTTAGTCGGTGCTTTGATCGTAAACGTAAATCGACCAGTTTCACCCGGCACTACTACTCGGCGATTGCTTACCGAAGTATCGGCATTAGTTACCACTACTGGGCGGTTAAACTTAATCCAGTTCCAATATCTAAATGGTGTAGTCCGATCTTTTGAAGTTCCTAACCGCACCGGATTTCTGCCATAGTTGTACCAAGGTATAGTACCTGTATTTTTCATCTCCACCCACACCTTGGCTGTTTGACCAGCCGTTAATGTCATCTCAACTGGCGATTGGCCAACCAATGCGTCAGCATAATACGCCCCTCGTACCGTCACCAGATTCCCCCAACTGCTGAACCTTCCATTGCTGTTATAGGCAGTCAAAGAATATTGGCCAGCCTTAAATCCAACTGGCACTATCAGACTGACCCGACCATTACCCGACCACACCATCCGTAGTTGAGTCTCCCCTAATTTAAAGATCGTATTATATTCAAAATTCGCACCGATTACTGTCAACGTCGTTTCGCTAGTATTATCAAACACGCTAGGGGTTACATCGTTAATTAACGGATAGACATTTTTCATCGAGTCACCCGAACCCCCACCACCTCCGGGAGTTGGAGTGGCTGGTGTAGTAATACTGAACACCGCATCGCTTATATCGTTGATCGATGCGTCACCGACCTTGCTAACTCTGATCGTCGCAACTGTAGTAGCCGCGCTCGTTACCACCCAAGGATATGTCCCATCGTTGGTAGTAGAGGCCACAATCGTCTCCCAACTGCCACCCACCGACCGCTGAAGTTCAATTTTTACATCAGTAATCGTCGCCGTAGCAGTCCAAGTGATGTTTTGACTAGTATCAATCTCCCAACTCTCACCACCATTAGGTGCCACTACGGTAATAGTTTCCCCAGCCGGCAAAACCGTCACATTAAAGGTAGCTGTCCCACTAGTACCAGCTAGCGTCCACACACTTCCCAACCCTACAATTCCAACTGCCAAAACGGCCACCAGCTCACGCTCTAGCCATTGTAATATCTTATGAATTTTAAAGCTGATTTGCATCCAGCCGATTTTATTTTAGTTTTATTTTTAATTATAACACAAAACCTAACTTTAGTCAAGCTAGTTTAGTTCTGCTACAATATAACCATCTTGTACCCGAGGTGATGTTATGACGAGTGGCAAGCATGTGGCCGATGATAGTCTCGCCAAGCAAATTGAAGTGCTGAACTCGGTCTTCATCCCCCATGAAGGACCGATAAGTATTCTCGTGCTTTGCGGCTCAACGGACGAGGCCGCTCTTGTCGCAGTCCAAGAAAGAATCCAGCACGCAGTTCAACCACTCCTGGATTTGCATCGCCAACTTAGCGACGAAGCAGCCATCGGTTTGGCCGATCCACACCTCATTCGTTCAGCGCCCTAGCCCGGCACCCGCCGGGTTTTTCTTTGCCTAGTTCCCCTCTCCGCCATTGGAGCTTGAGCGTCCTGAATCAACCAAATCCCGAAAATAGAGCGTGCCCATGTTTGAGGAGCTGGCAAGCTCCGAGTTCGCCGAGAGCGAAGAAAGCTAATTTTATTAGGCGAACAATTACAACGACCCCAAAGGGGAGCCTTAGGCTCTGGCGGGCGACTTTGGTTACTTTTGACAAGCCAAAAGTATCGCTGGATCAAACGCCAGCTAGCGTTTGGCTTCCGCCGATGGCAATCGGCATATAAAAATAGATTCCAGCCTGCGCTGGAATGACAAAAAATAAGGAAGTATAGGAGGGACTAGATTACTTTCCGTCTCTCTTGATATTTATCCTTCGGCATCGTAAAAATCATTTTCCCAGCTACTGTCTGAAAAACTCGCGTTACCACCGCATCAACTTCATGACCAATGTGTTTGTCTCCACCCTCAACCACAACCATCGTGCCATCCTCCAAATATCCAACTCCCTGTCCAGCGTCTTTGCCCGCTTGGATCACTCGCAATTTCATCGCCTCCCCCGGCAACACCACCGGTCTTAACGCGTTATTCAATTCATTAATATTCAAAACCACCACATTCTGGATCCGAGCCACCCGATTCAGATTGTAATCTACCGTCATCAGCCGAGCCCGTAGTTTTTTGGACAATCGAATAATCTTGGAGTCAACATCTGGTTCATTAATAAAATCATCCTCCACCACTTCCAATTTAATTCCCCTCTCCCGCCTTAATTCATCCAGCGTTTCCAAACCCCGCCGACCTTTGCCACGCCGCAAAGCTTCCTCTGAATCCGCCACCACCTGCAACTCTTCCAATACAAATCGCGGCACAATCAGCCGACCAGACAAAAACCCAGTCCGCACCAACTCACCAATCCGCCCGTCAATAATTACACTCGTATCCAGTACAATTCCACTCTCGTTGCTTGCCTGACCATCCCGCTTCAACTTTCTGGTTTCTTGCACTAGTGTCTGAATCAAACTAAACAGCTGATTTAACGAGCCAGCAATCTTCTCCCGCTGGTTATAAAAGAAAGTAGTGATTAACGCCACCGAAAAAACATTGATCAACAACGGCAGCCACACTCCCCATGGCGCCGATAATTTACCAAACGGTAACGACAGTAGTGTTCCCGCCGACAGTCCCACGATCACCCCCAACAGAGTCATAAAAAACACCGATGATGGTACCATCGTTATCTTCTTTGCCACAATGATATACACCACGGCAAACAAAACCAAAATCCCAATCGCGAATTGCCAGATCATAATCGAATTTTAGATAAATCCCTATGAATAAAGCCAACCACCAAACAAGCTAACCACTAGATGCCACCGTTGCCTTTGCCCGCACCCGTGGCCGAACTGGCGTCAACGCCAGTTTATCACCAGCCTGCCCCACTCTAACTGTCGAACCTTTGGAGAACTCCTTGTTCAGGATACCCTCCGCCAGCGGGTCTTCGATCATACTTTGGATTAACCGTCTTACCGGTCTAGCTCCCAGCTCCGGCTCAAATCCGTGTTCAGCCAACCACTGTTGAGCCTCTGTGGCAACATTCAGTTTAATTTTTTGTCTCTCCAATCGAACACTCAAATCGTGTAACTGTAATTGAACGATTTGCGCAATTTCTTTGGCTCCCAATGGATGGAAAACCACCGTTTTATCAAACCGGTTCAATAATTCCGGCCGGAATTTTTTCTTCACTTCATCCAACACCTGCTCTTTCACCTTTTCATAATCCTGCCCCACCACTGCGCTCTGGTTAAAGCCCAATACTGCTTGTCGGTTCAATGCTTCCGTCCCAACATTAGAAGTCAAAATTACAATTGTGTTGCGAAAAGATACCTTTCGTCCCTTGGCGTCAGTCAGAGAGCCGTCCTCCAACATCTGCAACAAAATGTTCATTACCTCCGGATGAGCCTTTTCAATTTCGTCCATCAACACCACCGCATACGGTTTGCGTCGAACCGCCTCAGTCAGTTTACCGGCCTCATCATATCCAACATATCCCGGTGGCGCCCCAATCAATCTCGACACCGCATGCCGTTCCATAAATTCGCTCATATCGATCTTTATCAGCGCATCACGGTCTTTGAAAACTTCCTCTGCCAGCACTTTAGCCAATTCCGTCTTGCCCACCCCAGTCGGCCCCAAAAATAAGAATGAGCCCATTGGCCGATCTGGATTACCGATATCAACTCGCGACCGCTTAATCGCTGACGCGACTACCGCGACTGCTTCATCCTGACCAATAATTCTCGTCTTCAATACTTTATCCAAATCGTGCAGCCGCTCCATCTCATCAGCCGCCAAATTGCCCACCGGAATATTAGTCCACTGGGAGACCACTTTGGCGATATCTTTTTCTTCCACTTTTGGCCAGCCGGTTTTCTTAGTTTTGTTGCGCTGTTTCAAGACTCCCTCAATTTTCTTCTTCAGTCGCATTTCTTGTGCCCGCAGTTTTGCCGCTTCTTCAAAATCCTGACGGTCAATCGCCTCTTCCTTCAAACCAACCACCTTTTCCAATTCTTCTTTTTCTACTTGAGCTACTTCCGGCTCGCTAATCCCTGCCGCGATCCGGACCGCTGAAGCCGCCTCGTCAATTAAGTCAATCGCCTTGTCTGGTAGGAATCGATCGTTAATGTAGCGCACCGACAAATTCACCGATGCCTCAATCGCTTTATCACTAATCGTTACCTTGTGATACTGCTCATAATTCTGCCGCACACCTTTCATAATTTTGATCGTGTCCTCTGGCGTTGGTTCACTAACCATGACCGACTGGAAGCGTCGCTCCAATGCCGCATCTTTTTCGATATGCTTGCGATACTCATCTAGTGTCGTTGCCCCGATCATCTGTAAAGCGCCACGGGATAGTGCCGGCTTCAATATATTAGCCGCATCCAAACTCCCTTCTGCACTACCCGCTCCCACCAACGTATGTAATTCATCAACAAACAAGATGACATCTTTCGCCTTTGTCACCTCATCAATCATTTGGTTAATTCTATCTTCAAATTCACCCCGATACTTGGTCCCCGCTACCATCGCTGACGGGTTGATCGCCATAATCCGCTTACCCTTGATATTCTCCGGCACCTTACCATCTTTTACCAGCAAAGCTAGTCCTTCTGCGATTGCTGTCTTACCGATTCCCGGCTCGCCCAACAAGACTGGATTATTCTTGGTTCGACGATTCAAAATTTGAATAACCCGAGCGATTTCATTGTCCCGCCCGATGACGGGATCGATCTTCCCTTCCCGCGCCATTTGAGTAATATCAACACTAAATTGATCCAAGATCGGCGTAGTGGTCTTACCCTCTTTCCCATCTGTCGCTCCTACTCTTACCCGCGGCTCACGATCCCGATTAGCTTCCATTAGCGCCGCTACCTGTGCCGCCGCTACTCCGGGGTCAATCCCCAATTCCAGCAACATGGCATAGGCCAAACTACTGCGATTTTGAACCATCGCAAATAACAAGTGTTCGGTTCCGATATAAAAACTACCATACTGGGCGGCTACCAATACCGCTCCCTCAATTAATCGCTTTGCATGTTCCGTCAGCCCAGCTCGTTGGCCAGCCGATTTTTGGACAAAACCCAAAACCATTTCTACCCGTTCGGCACTCACCCCTAGGCTACTCAATATTTCATAAGCCGAGCCACTCTTCACATTTAACATCGCCATCAGCACATGCTCACTTCCCAAATGAAAATCTCCCAAATCCCGTGCCAACTTTTGAGCGTTCGTTAACACCTTCTTGGCGTTGGTCGTGAATTTGTCCAAAAAGTAATTTTCCATTTTTATCTCCCCCTTGGTTAATTAAGCTTCTTCGTCACCTGCCGGTGTCTCCGGTTCTTCCGGTTTTTCTGATTCCGAAGGTTCTACCACCATTTCAGTCGGTGTTTCAGCTGATGTTTCTTCAGTTACTTCAGCCGGCGCCATCTCAACTTCTTCTGCTACTTCACTTTCCGCTTCGGTTGCTTCATTTCTGTTCAAACCAACATGCGTACCTTTTTCTACTTCAATCTGCCAAGCGGCCAATTTGCTAGCCAACCGGACATTCTGCCCCGCTTTACCAATCGCCAAACTTAATTGATCATCTTCTACCTTAATTAAAGCTGAATGGCTAGCTTCATCTAACACCACTTCTTTAATTTTAGCTGGCGACAATGCGTTGATGATGTACTGCTTCGCATTCTCATCCCACAGTACGATGTCGATTTTTTCCTCACCAATTTCTGCCATCACCGCTTGTACTCGCACTCCTCGCCGACCAACCAATGAACCAACTGGGTCGACTGCTTCTTGGGTGGAATGTACCGCTACTTTTGATCTGACCCCAGCCTCCCGCGCTACACCCTTAATTTCCACCGTACCGGCAGCAATTTCTGGCACTTCCATTTCGAAGAGTCTGGCGATCATCTGCGGATGCGACCGCGACAATAGTACCTGCGGTTCACGTCCGGAATCATCCACTTTCACAATATAGAATTTCATCCGCTGACCAGAGTAGTACCGATCTACCCGTGATTGTTCGGATGGGAACAAAATACCGGTCGATTTACCGATATCAACCATCACCACATTTCCTTCCACTCGCTGAATCGTTCCATTAATCAGCTGCCCTTCCTTTTCTTTATATTCTTGGAAAATCATATTCCGCTCTGCCTCTCGCAACCGCTGTAAAATTACTTGCTTGGCAGTCTGCGCGGCTACCCGACCATATTCAGCCGGTGGGAAAACTTCTTCCCGAATTTCACCGCCCACTTCGGCATCTTTATCAACTTTTTTGGCATCTTTTAAAGTGATCTCTTTCATTGGATCTTCAACTTCTTCCACGATTTTGTGTACAACAAACAACCGCGTCTTTTCCGACTTCGGATCGATCTGGGCAACTACTAGCTGCTCTTTCTGACCAAAATCCTTCCGATATGCTGCCGCCAGAGCCGCTTCCACCGTCTCTAAAACCGCTTCCCGACTAATCCCTTTTTCTTCGGCAATCTGTAAGATCGCTGCCATAAATTCTGATGCCATAAAATTTGCTTAATTTATTTACCGGATGAGGTCTATTGCCATGTGTCTTATCTGACCACTAGTCGTTATTCCTCAATCCCTATCCTTATATATTCATCATAAACCAGCAGGCTTGAGTATCAAACCTGCTATCCATGAGCACTCGGAGTATATCTTACATACCCACCTTAGTCAACGGTCTCAATCTCGCTAATCAACTCTGGCTCCCCTTCACCCAAAATTGTTACCACTCCCAGCCCGACCGGCCAGCTCACCTCGCGCTCCTTTATCCATGTTAACGCCACCCGTTCCATCCGTTTCAGTTTCATTCTCCCAATCGCTTCCGCCGGCAATCCAAATCTCTGACTGCTACGCGCCTTTACCTCTACCATCATGACTTGTTTCCCGTTAAAGGCGACCAAATCAACCTCACCCCATCGACAGCGATAGTTTCGTTCCACTATCTTCCAACCCCGCTTTTCCAAAAACTCCCCCGCCCTGTCCTCACCTCGTTGTCCCGTAGTTTGATTTTTCATCCCCACCAACACTATACCCCAATCTTCACAGACCCTTCGGAGTTCTGCTGGGAAGCGAACGTAATCTGCTGTTCCCTAATCTCTGACCCCTAGTCCCTAATCCCTATAGACTCCCCTGTGTCAACTTATGGTGCATCATCATTTTCACTGGCGCAAAGCTTTTCCGATGCGCTGGACAAACCCCGTGCTTAGCAATCCGTTCCTGATGTAGTTGCGTCCCATAGCCTTTATGGATCGCAAAACCAAATCGCGGATACTTATTATGTAGTTCCACCATCAGCCGGTCCCGCACTACCTTCGCCACGATCGAACCAGCCGCAATTGACATTGATTTAGCATCGCCATCAATGATCCCACTACTCGGCGCCTGCTCAAAATTAACTTTAAACCCATCCACCAAAATAAACTCCGGCTTAATTTTCAAAGCGTCAATGGCTTGCGCCATTGCTACATAGGTCGCTTGGGCAACTCCCAATTTATCAACCTCCTCCACTTCCACTATTCCCACCCCGGTCGCAACTGCCAATTCCTGGATCTTCGAAAACAACCCGTCACGTTGAGCCGGTGTTAGCTGTTTTGAATCATTAATCCCAAGTTTGTCCGGCAAGTCTTCCGGCAAAATCACCGCCGCGGCTACCACCGGTCCAGCCCACGCCCCCCGACCTGCTTCGTCGACTCCGGCGATCAATTTAATTCCCGTCGCTTTAAGCGTTGTCTCCAGTTCCAGCGTCGGGTTCAGCCACTGACTCGTCTTCCCCCTCGGTTTCGTGTAGTTGTTGTTCTGACTCATCATTATTCGTCGAGGGTTGATTATCCTCTGTCTCGTTTGTTTCAGTTGATTGAGCTTCAGCCGCCTTACGTTTTTCTTCAGCCTGAACTGCTTCTGCAATATCTTCTTCCGTAGCTTCAATCTTAGCTTCTGTATCCTGACCCAAAACTTCCGCCCAAGCTTCCTTCTGGCTCGTCTTATCCTTCATCTTCAATGCTTTGCCAGTCAACGCCCGCAAATAGTACAACTTGGCTCGCTTTATATTTGAACCCCGCTTAAATTCTACTTTCGTAATGTTTGGCGAGTGAAGCAAGAAGACTTTTTCAACTCCGATGCCAGAGGAAATCTTGCGAACAGTAAAACTGGCATTCACACCTTTGCCATGGTTAGTCGCAATGACAATCCCTTCGAACACCTGAATTCTCTCTTTATTACCTTCCCGAATCTTTTGGTGAACTCGAACTACATCGCCCACTTCGATATCAGGGACGCTGGTCTTCTGGGATAGTTTCAAAATTGATTCTGCTTTTGAGGTCATAACTTGGACATCCTACCAAAAGCTCGTCTCCAGCGCAAGCTTTTTACATCAAGAAAGCCCTGCTCCCCAAGAGGGGCAGGGCTTCATTAGATAGGTTCACTTTACGTCCAGCTGGATGCCGGGGGCAACTGGCGGAGCCAGAGTCTCCCAAGTCACTTTCACTAATTGAGACTGTGACTGTGCCACTAAGTCCATCTTCAGCCTTCGGATTTGATCTCCGCTGACAAGATAAACATTAAAGTCCGCCCAGCTCTGTCCGAGCCCTCGACTATCAATGTCCATCGCACTAATGCTTGGGATTGTTGATTGGTCAAAAACCTCCAAAACTGAATTGAGCTTCTGATTGAACAGACCCAGCCCAAACACCGACACCACCACTAGCTGGGTTTTATCCCCGACTGGTTTCAGCGCTAACAGACCAGTCCCGATTTTCATCGGCTGGCTGACCCCAACCGCCACCGACTTCGTTGCCTCTAGGGGCACCTCCTTATCCGCTACATTCACAGAATATAGCGAATATCCGCTCCCTTGCTTAATCGCGAAATAAACTTGCTCACCAATTAATACTGGCGGGCTATCCAACTCCATCGGCCCCGTTACCAGTATTTTGGCCATCCCTGCTTTATCGCGTAGCATCAAGTTGCCATCAGACACGAACGCGATCCATTTCCCATCATCACTCACACCGGCCAGACTGCTCTTACCGTCAATCGTCAGTTGAACAACTCGCCCATCATCCGACTGCACCGCAATAATATCTGACCGACCAGTCTGTGCTCGAGTTAAGATCAAATCATTGTTCAGCCACTGTGGCCAACTAAACTGGCCCGAGCCCAAACGCAGTTGAGTTAACGACTCTTGGCTATCCGACCGAACCCATATCTCGCCTTGCTGATTGGCAAACACCAGTCTGGCGTCAGCCAATGTCGTACCGCTGGAATAAGACGGCAACTTAATATCGTCCGGCAGTTCTGGTAACCACAAGTCAAAGTTGTCCACTTTGCTCTGTGGCGGCAAAATTCGCGGAATCAGAATATCCATTACCGTCATCCACAATTCAGTCCCGCCATTGTCTTGTAACATCTCGGAATGGTTGTGCATTGGAATAACGATAGTGTTCGCATCTTCAGCATAGCCACGAAAATGCTTCGAATCTCGTGACAGTGCCGAATCCAGCGATACAATCCCGTCACTCGGTCCGGCTCCTAGTCTGTCTAGTGCTAAACCGGTAGCCCGATAATAGGCCGCATCCTGAACAGCACCAGCGTTGGTCGCTCGCGTAAACAATTGATCGCCCGCCAACAGCAAATCCAGATTTCTCTGAATTGAACCTTCATCAGACACATCAATCGTCCCACCCAAAAGATACCAATCGCTGGTCAGCGAATATTCCTTATAAGATTCCATCGCCGGAGGATAATCTACCCGTAACCACTTCACTCCCTCGGCGTTGAAATCGATCCCCAAATAACCTGCCATCCAGCTAACTAACGACGCCAATATTTTACCGGTGTATGGGAATGCCTTCCCAATGCCCTGTTCAGCTGTTGCTTTATCAGCCAGCTCACATCCCATGTGGGGCGTCGCCAATGTTAATACCGCATCGGTCTTTCGCCCCCCAGTCTCTCCCCAGTATCGGCGCAAAACCTTGCCGCCTTTACTGTGCCCGACGAATTCGGACTTGGTTTTCCCAGAAGTTAAGTCTGGGTCACTTTCCAACTTATCCTCCAACCAACCAGCGATTTGAAGATCGGAAAACTTGGAGTTATACCAATAGCCGTACCATTTGCTATCGCTATATAACTCTCTACCAGTCCGATCCCGATAAACGCCCTGACATGTCATCAGCGGCAACGCCATAGTAGTTTTTAGAGCCTCTTCAGTCGGACCATCCACATCAGTCGAACCGTTCAACCCTAGTACCACCACAACTGGTTTCCGACCATTCAACGGCTGATTATCGCTAAGTTCCACCCACCGACCCTTCGCACTCCATGCCTTCAGCCCATCGACCAGACTGTTTTGAACCATACTGTCTGGCACGCTCGCCCAGACAGCGGTCACGGCGGCGACAGCCACCAGACCCGTCTTCCACGACAAAAGCTTGGGTAGCATGATCGCCACCTCCTAATTGGTAATGTGCTACATCCTTTATTGTCTACTTTAACAGCGTCGTCAACTCACGTTCTAACGCATCGGAACGGACTGCTTTCGTATTTGTTTTAACTTTCTGCCACCGACCATTGCTAAAGATCTCCAGCATGACCGTTAAATCCCCCTGATATTTTTCCAGCGTCTGTTTTAGGTTAGTCAACTTACCATTCGTAAAAGTTCGTGGGATCTTGATCAGCATCCCGCTGCTGGTATATTCGAATCGCTGGATAATTGGTTTCACGAAACTCGGCCTGTCCTCTGCCCTTCTGGTGATCATGGCCGCTTCTTCTAGTTGCTTCAAATAGGCGTCATTAATTTCATACGCTTCGCTTGCCAAGATTTTTGGCTCTGCCACTACCACAATATTTTCTCCCTGATTTTCCGCTCGCTCTTTGACATTGACTCTCCCCGCTACCAAAACAATTTTGTCGCGTTCCCATAATTTCCTAGTCGCATCCAAAACCCTTGGAAATACAATTGCCTCGATCGTTCCTCCTAAGTCCTCCAAAGTTACAAATAACATTGCGTCACCGTTTTTGGTAAATACCTTCTGCACCCGATTTATCACTCCTGCCACCTTCACAGTCTTGTTGTCATCCGCCCCAGCCAAAGAGGTCACCTGTCGCACGATCCCTACCAATCGCGGCATGATTTCTTTCAATGGATGGCGTGACACAAATGTTCCTAAATATTCCTTTTCCCATGCTAATCTCTCTTGATCGGTGGCCGATTCTCCCGGCATCAACTTGATATTCTGTTGGGTCGCCGTCTCCTGCTCACCAAACATTCCCAGTTGATTCGAATTCATATGTCGCTGATACTCCAACGAGAAATTCAAGATCGCTTCAATATTCTCGTAGAGCGTCTTGCGCTCACCAAAATCATCCAACACTCCGGTCAAGATCAGACTTTCCATCGTTTTGCGGTTAATCACTTCCCGCCCCGCTCGTTTCACAAAATCAACCAAATCCTTATATACCCCGTTCTTTTGCCGCTCCTCCACCATCATGTCAGAAACCTTCCGACCAACATTTTTGATCGCATTCAATCCAAAAACGATCGCTCCGGTATCCTTGACGACCGCAAAGTCAGTAAAGCTTTTATTGATCGACGGTGGCAAAACTTCTATCTTCATGTGCTCGCATTCAGTAATGTTCTTGGCAATTTTGTCTAAGTCCTGCTGTTCAGAAGTCATCAAGGCCGCCATAAACGCGCTCGGGAAATGAGCCTTCAAATATGCCGTCCAGTAGGCGATTACCGCATAACTCACCGAGTGAGCTCGGTTAAACCCATACAAAGCAAATGGTTCTACAAAATGAAATAGCTGTTCAGCAATATCCGATCGGACTCCGTGAGATATCCCGCCAGCAATAAATTTTTCTTTCTGTTCGTTTAAGAGCTTGACGTTCTTTTTCCCGATCGCCTTTCGCAACACATCCGCCTCACCCAACGTAAATCCGCACAGATCGCGAGCGATCTGCAACACCTGCTCTTGATAAACCGCGATCCCGTAAGTGTCTTTTAAAATTGGTTCCAATTTTGGATGGATATATTCAATCTTTTTTTGACCCCGCTTTCTGGCAATAAAATCCGGCAAGAATTGGATAGGCCCTGGTCGATACAATGCCACCATAGCCGCAATATCTCCAAACACAGTCGGCCTAAGCTCCTTAAGATTTTTGCGCATCCCCTCGCCTTCCAGCTGGAACACTCCGGTAGTATTTGCCGCCGCCAGCAATTCAAAAGTTTTTTTGTCATCAAAGGGTAGCTTGGTAACATCAACCTCTACCCCATCAACTTTTCGAATAATTCTTAGAGCATTTTTAATAATGGTCAGGTTTTTCAACCCCAAGAAGTCCATCTTCAATAGCCCCAAAGATTCCAGCGGGTACATCGAATATTGGCTCACCAAAACTTTGTCATCCGACGGTGAATATTGAAGCGGCATATAATTGGTCAAATCCATATCACCAATTACAACTCCGGCCGCATGAACCGACGCATGTCGAATCGTGCCCTCTAATTTCATCGACAAATCCAATACTCGCCTTACCGAGTCGCTGCCGGTATACATCTCTTTTAGCTCCGCCACTTCTTCAATATGTTTTGACAGCGGGGTAAATTTCCCTTGTTGCGGTGGCGGGATCAATTTGGCGATCCGGTCCACTTCTCCATACGGCATCCCCAGCACCCGACCAACATCCCGCACCGCCGCTCTGGATGCCATCGTCCCAAAAGTAATGATCTGGGCAACTTTGTCCGCCCCATATTTCTGACGAACATATTCGATCACTTCACCCCGCCGGTCATCCGCAAAATCCATATCGATATCCGGCATTGATACCCGTTCTGGGTTTAAGAATCGTTCAAACAGTAACCCATGTTCCATTGGATTAACCTCGGTAATTCGTAAAACATACGACACCATACTCCCAGCCGCGCTTCCCCGCCCAGGCCCCACCACGATCCCTTGGTTCTTTGCCCAATTCACAAAATCTGCCACGGTCAGCATATAACCCTTGTATCCCATCTGGGCGATCACTGAAACTTCATAATCTACCCGCTCCTGAATTTCCGAAGTCATCCCGTCTTCAAATCTAAATTTAAGACCAACTTCAACCTGCTCCCCAAAGTACTGGTCAATCGTCTTTCCATCCGGCGGCACAAATGCCGGAAAAATAAACTTGCCCATCGGGATCTCCAAATTGCATTTCTCGGCGATCTTCACCGTATTCTCGATCGCCTCCGGCACATGTTGAAACGCCTCAATGATCTCCTCTGGATCTTTTACATGAAAATGCTCACTCATCATCGACATCCGATTGGTATCCGCCACCCGCGCTCCCGTTTGTACACACAAAAGTACATCCTGCGCTTCAGCATCTTCCAGACATAAATAATGCGCGTCAGCCGATGCCACCAGTGGAATATTCAGTTCCTGACTCATCCCGATCAGCGCATCATTCACCAAACCCTGCTCCGGAATGTTGGGGTGCGACTGCAATTCCAAATAATAGTCATCTCCAAAAACTTGCTTATGCCACAATATCAATTCCTTCGCCTTCCCCAAATTGCCTACCCGAATTGCCCGCGGCACTTCTCCGCTCAAACATCCCGACAAACACACCAACCCTTGGGAATATTTCTTCAGCGTTTCATGATCTACCCTCGGTTTATAATAAAACCCCCGCAAGTGCGCTTCGGTAGTCAGCTTCATCAAATTCCGATAGCCAGTTAAATCCTTAGCCAACAAGGTTAAATGAAAATAATCCCGCTCACCCACCCGAGCTTCTCGGTCCGACATCTTGCCGGCTGTGATATAAATTTCGTTACCAATAATCGGCTTTATCCCCGCCGCCTTGCATTCTTTATAGAACTCGATCGCCCCATACATGACACCGTGGTCGGTCAGTCCAACCGCCTCACCGCCTTGCTCAACTATCCGCTTCACCAAAGCAGGGATTTTAGTCAGCCCATCCAGCAGACTGTAATGGCTGTGCAGATGTAAGTGCACAAACTTCACGTTAACCCCACCTCCCAAAGGTTAGAAGCTAGTATAAAACGTACTCCTAATTCTAACACTTTTACCCCGCCCAATAGGTATTTTATCCCGAGGAACCGAGGGGAACCCGCAAGATGAGATCCCGAGGAACCGAGGGACTACCTTCTCCGCCGCCGGTCTGCGAATGTCAGACTCAACAGGAGCGAAATCACGATTATCGCTCCCAGAGCCACTACTAGAACTACCGAGCTCATCACAAAATGAGTAAACCCGACCAATACCCCAGTCAGCCATTTGCCTATCTCCGTGTCTGCCAAAAACCACACCAACGCGATTAGCCCACCCAGACCGATCATCATGCCTGCCAGCAATTTAGGATGGGTTTCCCAAAAATAATTCAAACCCGAGAGCCACCGGTCAAACCAACCCCGCTCCTGCCAATCCCGTCCGATCATATCTAAAATCCCCTGTAACAATGATGCCGTAGCCTTGTTGGCATCGCTTTTTGTTACTCGGTGACCAACATCTTCCAAAATATGACGACAGACTTTTTCCGCCGCTAACACTCCCCGAATGTCTTTAAATAGTTCCTCCGCATTGTGGATCTTGTCTTCCGTGGTTTCCCCAAAACTCACCTCACTTAAAACTTGATGAAAAATTTTAAACGCTTCCAGCACCGCCATCGCCCATGATGCATCTTCTTTGCTGACTAACAATTTGTCCACCCGCTTCCATTCGGTCTCAACCGAAATCGTATTTCTAGTTTCCTCCATATCCCCATTCCCCTTCTTGTGTCATTCTGGTCGCTTCTGCCGTACGGCAGAAGCGACCAGAATCTTATAATAATAACCCCATCTGTCATCCCGCCATACACTAGTGATGGCGGGATCCAAATTAAACAAAATTAATAACTCTGTCCCTCACAAAAATATGTTTGCTGGCACCCTCCGCCACTTTCTTTAGTTTCTCGTTTTGGTTCACCGCCGTCAGAACTTCCGCTTCACTCGCCCCTGCCGACATTTCAATTGTTCCTCGTAGTTTCCCCTTTTCCTGCACCGCGATCACTACAACTTTCGCCCGCGCTTTTTCGGGATCAAATTTTGGCCAATCAGCATCCGTTACACTACCTTGCTGTTGTAACACCACTTGCCATAGCTCCTCCGCCAAATGCGGAGCGAAAGGGTTCAGTAACTTCGCAAAATCTACCAGCCAGTTGGTACTATCATCCTTGCTCACCTCGTTCACAAATTCCATCATACTGCTAATCGCCGTATTGAATTTTAATTCGGTAATATCTTCAGTTACTTTCTGAACCAAACCATGGATGGCATCATTGTCGCCTCCCTTTTCCCCGACCCGCTCACCAATAATTCGATACACCCGTTCCAAGAATTTCCGTACTCCCGAGATACCATTCGTATCCCAAGCGATCGCTTGATCAAACGGCCCCATAAACATTTCATACATCCGTACGGCATCAGCTCCATACTGGTCAATTAGTTCATCAGGATTAATCACATTCCCCCGACTCTTACTCATCTTTTCCCCATCTGACGCCAAAATTAACCCTTGATGCCGAAGCTTCAAAAACGGCTCATCAAAATCTAAATAACCTAGTTTGTGCAAAGCCTTGGTAATAAATCTGGCATATAACAAATGTCCGTTGGTATGCTCTGCCCCACCAATATATAAATCTACCGGCATCCAGTATTTCAAAGACTCTTTACTAGCAAATTTCGTCTCGTTTTTCGGATCGCAATACCGTAAGTAATACCATGACGAACAAACAAAGGTATCCATCGTATCCAGCTCTCGATGCGCCCCCTTGCCATACTTTTCTTCTACCCCAGCCTGAAAAGTTTTTGAGTAAGCAAGAGGCGATTCACCATGTGGCTTAAAATCAACATCACTCGGCAACATCACCGGCAAATCCCTTTCATCCACCGCCACCACCTCCCACTCCTCCCCGCCTTTAATTGGTGAGATTGGTGTAGATTGGCGAGATTGTTTAGATTCCCCCGCTGGTCGATAGACCACGGGTATTGGTGCTCCCCAATACCGCTGACGCGATATCAGCCAATCGTGTAATTTGTACTGCACCGTCACCTTCCCGCCAAATTTCTTGGCAATTTTTGCTGCCGCCCCTTTGGAGTCTTGCCCATCAAATTCACCCGAATTCATCAGCTCGCCATGTCCGGCATAAAATTTTTCATCCGATCCAATAACTTGAACCACCGGCAGATCAAATTTCTTAGCGAATTCAAAATCCCGCTCATCATGCGCTGGCACTGCCATGATCGCTCCCGTGCCGTAATCCATCAGCACATAATCCGCAACCCAAATTGGGATCTCTTTTTTCGTAGCTGGATTAATCGCCATCACCCCCTTCAGACAAACCCCACTTTTCTCTTTTTGTGTCTGACGAGTTAGTGTGTTCTTCCGTCTTGCTTGCTCAATGTAATTTTGTACTTCCTCAAGATTCTGGATGCTAGATGCCAACTGCTGGATCAACTCATGTTCAGGAGCTAGCACTAAATAAGTCGCCCCGAACAGTGTATCTGCCCTCGTCGTAAACACCTTGACTCGCGACTCGTTACTCGCGACTCGAAACTCTATTTCTGCTCCTTCCGACTTCCCGATCCAATTTCGTTGCCCCGTCTTGGTCGACTCCGGCCAATCTAATTTATCCAACCCCACCAACAGTTCTTCTGCAAAATCCGTGATCTTGAAAAACCATTGCTTCAGTTTTTTCTGTTCGACTTGGCTGCCGCATCTCTCACAACAACCATTCACCACCTGCTCGTTAGCTAACACAGTTTGATCCTTCGGACACCAGTTGGCATAAGCTTCCTTTTGATAAGCCAGTCCGTTGTCATATAAAACTTTGAACACCCACTGTGTCCATTTGTAATAACTTGGATCAGCCGTATTCACTTCTCTACTCCAATCGTAGGCAAACCCAAACGATTTCATCTGCTGCGTAAATCGGGCAATATTCTTTTTGGTCGTTTCTGCCGGTGGTTGTCCGATTTTAATCGCATAGTTCTCCGCCGGCAAACCAAAAGCGTCCCAACCAATTGGGTGTAATACATTGTAGCCCTTCATTCGATAGTACCGCGTAAAAATATCTGTCGCCGTAATCCCCCGCGGATGTCCAGTATGTAACCCATCTCCCGATGGATAAGTGAACATATCCAACGCATAAAACTTATGCGCCTTGTCGCCATCTACTGCCTTAAAAGTCTGGCGCTCTTCCCAATACTTCTGCCACTTCGGCTCAATCTGTTTGTGATCGTATTTGTCTACCACCCCTGTAGTGTACCAAAAGATAAGCCCTCCCGCCTTTTCAGACAGAATAGCCTAGTGTGTCCTACCCTAGTCTTTCTTCCCGCCCTTCCCGAATCCTTCGATCAAAAACATCACACCAACCAATAACGGTACACCTCCAATAACCAGACCGCCCCACCATTGTTCCTTAACAATCATCACCAAATAGAATCCTCCCAAAAGAACAAAAATCCAACCGCCAAATTTGGGCCACCTCCACGCCACGATCGTTACCGCCAACACCACTATGGCAATTAGCGCATGTGATAAAGAATCCTGCCAACCAAAATCAGGGCCCAATCCTTCCAAGATAAACGCGGACAGAAAAACAACCACTAAAATCGCCAATCCCCGAGGGAACCAATATAGAAATTTTTTCATATTTCTATTATACCCCGCCCCACTGATGGCAAATAAAAAAACCGCCTTGGCTTGATAGCCTAGGCGGAAGCAGTAGGTCTGCTTAGTCCTG
This sequence comes from Patescibacteria group bacterium, assembly GCA_041649135.1. Lineage (GTDB taxonomy): Bacteria > Patescibacteriota > Kazan-3B-28 > Kazan-3B-28 > Kazan-3B-28 > JAKLDB01. The sequence goes on from JBAZNQ010000001.1 coordinate 506,723, forward strand.
TTAGTTTCCGTTCCCGAAGGAACCGAGCTCGATCCAGCCGGTGCGATGCTGGGTGTTGAAGTAGCCGTGGCAGTCTTCACGGGTTTGGTCAGCGGGACCAGCCATTCCTTTGAATAGCCAGTTGTTGCCGCTACCGTCCTCTTTGGCCATTCCCAGGATCTCGACGATGAAATGCTGTCCATCATCACCGTAGAAGTTGACGGGACGGGCGTATTGCCCACAAGGGGCAAAGAGGGCGAGCATCATATCGCCAACTGAGGGACCGCGCTTGAGCTGAGTACGAGCTGCCATGTGGCACCTCCTGGTAAAGTACACCCGAGAGCAGAGTCGGGATCACTCTCTTATTCCTTGCGGAACGTCCCCTATATAGGTTGGCTTAAGGATACCCCGTCCATAGGCTTTTGTCAAGCAAAAATCCGCTCCCACAAAGGAGATTTTCTATAGCCGCAGTACTATTCGCTGCCGCTCAAGTACACGGCACTCACCACTTTTTATACTTTTAATATCGTTCATGGCGGCGCCATGAACCCGAACGAATGTGAGTGGTTCGTGGTGGACCGGATGGGATTCGAACCCACGACCTCCTCGATGCCATCGAGGCGCTCTAACCAGCTGAGCTACCGGCCCCTAACCAACTAATTCTGGAAGAACTTTTGAGGCTTGAATTATATCGTTAAATATCTGGGCAGAAAAGTAGGCAATTCTACAAACGCCCTTGTAATCTGCTTTGAGAGTAGGTTTGCCAACAGTCCTAGGATCAATTAGTGCCTTATAGAAAAGTTCTCTCTTAATCCCAGTGATCTTGCTCCAAAAAGCTTCCAAAGTTGGCACATCGCTATCAGCACGGCATTGTAAAGTCACACGGAACTTACTTTCGTCTATGTCATAACATTGTCTAAGAACACTTAGAAACGTCTGAATCATCAAGGGATCGGAGTTGGAAAACATCAGATCTGCTCTCCCTTTACCCCCTTCCGCCCAGTAAAGACAAACCAAAAGAAGCTTCCGAGCCGCTAAATTGGTAAACAATGGTGAAAACAACTCTCTATTGCCGATTTGTAGTTCTTCAGCCTGAATTAATCTCTTTTTTCTTTTGGCTTCAGCACCAATAATTCTTGCCTTGGCTAAGTTTTCCCTAGACAACATTCTCACCCTGCAATGATACTCTTCATTCATTCTGATATCGGCAAGCCAATAGCTCAAAGTACCTTTGGGAACTTTGTGCTTAAGTCGTTCAGATATCTCGGTGTATGTCAGCCCCCGACCTCTTAGCTCGATTGCAGCTACTCGAAAATCTCGATACTTGTTTGCCACACCTAAATTGTACTACAGAGATAGTACATGTGAAGTTTGGATTCCGCTTCTAACAATAATCCGACTTACAATCGACGTATCTCGCTACTCGCCCTCGCCAACAGCCATCGCTCGTCCGAATATAACAATTCCCGCCCCTAGATGCTAGATGCTATATCACTCCCCCTAGTGGCTAGTGGCTAATCCCTAGTGGCTAAATTAGACTTCTATCTTCTTGGCAATCTTGCCCAAAATCGGCATTTCCCACCGCTTCCCGCGGAATATTGAATAAACGCCGAACAAGCTCAATGCCACAAACAATACCCAAGCGACTGCTCCCAACATTGCCGTAACCCCCAAATTCATACTTGGGAACAGCGCCACAAAAAACGACTCCAGCATAAACAGCAAAAACCACGCTATTACTTCAGCCCCGAACAATACTAATCCTTGCTTGGCATGAAAGTAAACTTCATCCTGATCATGTCTTAAAATCAACGGCACAATAAACAAAATCGACATATACGACAACGCCGCAAACACCTTATCCTCCCCACCCAAACCACGGTGGCGAGATTCATGTTGGTCAGACACAGGTTGGTTATTTTCTTCCATAATCACAAACTTATTACTTTTGTCTCTCTAAATATACTCTTGCCTCCAAAATAATCAATGCCAGAGCTAGAAAGAACAATAACCGTCCCTGTTGGAACGACACCGACCAATGGTCCAGCATTCCCGCCACCAAAATCACCACCAGCGGCGCTCCCACCCATAGGTTCTTCCAGTCCTGCCGCACCAATTTGAACCACAGCCACAACACCACTCCCACTAGCCAGAGCCACAGCGTAATCCCAATGGCTCCATTTTCTGCGGTAATCAATAAGTAAATGTTGTGTATCGGCTTGTATGTCCAAACCAGCTGTTCCGGATTTAGCGCTATCATCGCTACGGTGTAGTTGCCAGTCCCCAGCCCCGCTAAGTCATGACCCGTCACCGCCTGCCCCCATGTCTGCAGTCCAACAATCCGTTCGGTCACTGATTTTGTTTCTAGTGCTGAATCCAACTCAAACCTGCCCGCCACATTCGGCCACTGCCACCATAACCCCATGCTCACTACCACTAACATAACGCCGATTACCCAACCGCCCGATCGCCAACTTTTTTGTGTCAGCACCAAAACCACCGCCACTAATAAACTTATCATTGCCAACCCCCACGCCATCCGCGAAAATGCCAAGACCAACCCCAGCCCGATGACTGTCGCCAACCCCAACACCACCACCCGATATTTTTTGCCAACTTTAACAAATAATTTTATTAGCGGGAACACACTTACCACCAACAATCCCGCCAACATATTCGGATGTGGTAGCAGTCCATAAGCCCGAATCTGCCGATGCGTCTCATCACCCACCACCATCACTCCGCCTTGATTCGGAGATAATGGCGATTCTCCCAAAATCTGCATTCCCAAGTCACGATTCAGCAAAAATTGAGCTCCACCCCAAATCGCCTGAAACCCGGCTCCCCACACCAACGGCCATAATAATTGTTTTATGTCTTTAACATTATTTACTACATACATTAACCACCCTGCCATCAACCAGTAATGTACCGATTGTTGTAAACTATTCTGCCAAGCCAGACCGTACCAACCCCCAACTGTCAACCAGACTAACCAGAATATCACCGGTTGCCAAACCCACTTTGGGACCACATGGTTTCGCGCTCCTCGTAATACCCACAGCCCCAGTAAAATTACCATCAATACATCCGTAGCATATAAATGGATTGATGGATACTCAAAATAGTTACCACCATAGGCGGCAAAGAATATCGTATGCCGCAACTGCCATGAGCTGATGAATACCGACAGCCACAAAACCCCCGCCTCAATTTTCTTCAGCGAGAAATTCTTCCACCACCGCGTTAAGATAGTTTCTTTTGTCATCACCAAAATGGATCTTCACAATCTGGTCGTTAACCAGCACTAATGGGTTCTGCCCAAATTTTTTCACATTTCGATCAATAATACCTAATTGTTTTTGTTTTAGACTGGTCTCCAATGTGTCCCCCCAGCTTCCGCCCAAAACCTTTTCCCACAATCTCGCCCAGAGCGTTGGTCCGTCTTTCGTCTCAAACTCCGGCCTCAATAGCGGCGACCGATAGGCCACCGGCAGTTTCAGTTTAAGCCATGCGTTGGCCTGCCAAAACTTCCGAAAAAACTTCGGCTGATATAGCGGCGTAAAATCCACCGCCCAATACGCCAACAAATAATCATTTGGAATACTCGCCCGCGACAAATCCATCCCATCTTCAGCCAAAAATAAATCTGGAGACACCTTCAAATACTTGGTCTTCCCAGCCCGCCAGCCCAGCAACCGCAACAGCCAGAGAGTAATCGCCCTGACCGTCCACAACCGACCCTGTCTCGCTACAATAAAAAAATCAATGTCCGAGTCTCTCCCCACATTGTCATGTGCTAGGCTATTCATTACCCCCACCAATTTGATAAATGGCACCCACCGAAATAGTCTGACTCGTCGTCTTGCCACTTTCCAAAACTTCTCCACCTCTACCGGACTAAAAATCTTTCGCGTTCGAGGATCCCCCCAGTAGTAGGCATCCTCAACGCTTGGTACATCTAAAACCTTCAACACCTCTCTGATGTCTTCAAAAGACCAATCCTGCTCCCAGCCATACCGACGAATCTGCGCCAAAGTCAGCGGTCGTCCCCGCCCAGAATAATCTGCCCCAAAAAACACCAGGGGGATAAGACACCGCTTCTTGTTCGTCCCCCAACGTTCTTTACGCATTACTTTCATGTTATCTTGAAGATGCTAATTCCGACAATTATATGACTACAAAAACCGTTCTTTCTGGTATCAAACCATCAGGTACTCCTACCTTGGGGAATTATATTGGGGCCCTAAGCCACTGGGCTGAACTTCAGAGCAAATATTCCACCGCCCTTTTCCCGATCGTCGATTTACATGCCATCACCGTACCGCAAGATCCTAAAATTCTTTCTCATCAAACCTATTTAACTACCGCCATCATTTTGGCTACCGGAATTGACCCCAAGCGTTCAATTGTTTTTCTACAATCTCATATTCCCGCTCACTCCGAGTTGACTTGGTTACTCACAACCGTTGCCACTATGGGCGAGCTGAATCGAATGACCCAATATAAGGACAAACTGCAAAGCTTAAGAAAAACTGATATCCTTGGTGCTGGTCTCTTCACTTATCCAGTATTAATGACCGCCGACATCTTGCTGTATCACACCAATGTTGTACCGGTTGGCGAGGATCAGAAACAGCATGTCGAACTAGCTCGTGATATTGCCGAACGATTCAACAAGCGCTTTGGCAAAACCTTCGTCGTACCCGAGCCACTCCTCCGAAAAGAAGGAGCTCGAATTATGGATCTTCAAAACCCCACCAAAAAGATGAGCAAGAGCGATGACGATAAAGGCTGTATTGTGTTGACCGATAAACCCGAAGTTATCCGCCAAAAAATTATGCGCGCCGTCACCGACTCTGGCACTACTATTAAATTTGACCCTGCCCGCAAAGGTCTGTACAACTTGCTCACTATTTATAAAATTCTCTCCCATCAAACTGAAGCTCAAATCGAGCGTCATTTTAATGGCAAAGGCTATGGCGATTTCAAGCGAGAACTCGCCGACCTAGTCGTTACGACTCTTGCGCCCATTCAGAAAAAAATCGACTACTACATGAACCACAAATCCGAATTAGACAAAATCCTATCCGCCGGCACTAAACGCGCTGCCCAAATTGCCAACGCCACTCTCGTTCAAGCCCAGAAAAAAATCGGTCTGGTGGTTTAATTTTTTCAAATTGTCCACAATTCGCAAAAATAAATCTAGGCATTACGTACCAAATCAGTATAATGGTTTGGTACATTTTTAACTTGCGGGGAAATAAAAATGTTTACAACTTACCTGTCGCTCTATGGTCTGCTGACACTCGTCGGTGCCGTGGAAATCTTTACTGGCTTTCTCAAGCCGTGTTTGGGCTTGGGTATTCACGTTTTCCTAAGTCTGTTTGCAATTGTTTTCCTTGCGCAATTCATTGAATTATTCCGCCAAAGAGCCGTTGATGACGAAACCAAAAATAAGACCGTCTACCGCACCAATCGGCTTACTCTGATACTCGCTACCCTGTTGTTATTGATGGCTTGGTTGTTCTCGGTCTAATTGCTGAATTGCCTCCGTTAGCTCGGTTTCAACCTGATGTAATAATTCAGGGGTTTTCGCTTCAATATTTAACCGCAGCAGCGGTTGAGTTTGGCTTGGCCGAATATTTGCCCACCACTCAAGCGTTCTAACCGTCAGTCCGTCCAGCCAGTCTATTTCCTCATGAGCGAATTTTTCTGCCAATTTGTCTATCACTCCCCCAGTATCGGTTACCTCAAAATTGGTTTCTGGAATCTGGAAATATTTCCGATGTGGTTCCAATAGCGTCCCCAACGGTTTCCCTTCTCTGGCCATTAACGACAGCACAAACATCGCCGCGATCAGTCCGGAGTCACAACCATAATTGTCTTTAAAGAAATAATGCCCCGAGTGCTCACCGGCAAAATAGGCGTCATAGGTTCGCATATCCTTTTTAATAAACCCATGCCCAACTTTTGTTCGCAAAGCGTGTGCCTGATGACGTTCTACTACATCCCGCACATTCCAACCACAAATTGCGTTATACAAAACCGTTCGAGTTGGATCTTGATTTAAAATTCCGTCCATCACCAAAGCCGTCATCTCTGAACCATTCACCCATCGACCAGCATCGTCTACCAAAAACAGTCTGTCCGCGTCACCATCAAACGCCATTCCCAAATCAGCCTTTTCCGCTACGACTCTTTTACACAGATCTTCAACATTCTTTGGCTCGATCGGACTGGGCAAATGATTTGGGAAATTGCCATCTGGCTCGAAATACATCTCAACGAGAGTTACCGGCAAGTGTTTGAAGAGCTCTCGCACAATCGGTCCCGCCACCCCGTTACCAGCGTCCACTACAATCTTGAGATGAGGCAACCCATCCAACTTCGCAAACGACAAAACATGTTCAATCCAGTCCGGCAAAAGATCAAATTTCTTCCACCCTCTGGATTGAGCATTTGACATTGGATATTGGACATTAAGATCGGCAACTATGTTGCCAATCTCTTGGATCTCCCCCTCACCGCCGATCGACTCCCCGCCTCGAGCAAACAACTTCATCCCGATCCATTCCTTCGGATTATGCGAAGCCGAAACACTAATTGTTACATCAAAAGGGAACTTCCCCGCCGCAAACCCAATCATATCGGTTGCCGCCATCCCGCAATCCGTCACCTCACACCCTCCGTCTTCTAACCCTAAACAGACTGCTCGCGCAATCGCAGGCGCTGTCAATCGTGCGTCTCGCCCCACCGCCACTGTCTTTGGATGAACATACTCAACAATCGCCCGCGCAATTTTATATGCCCCCTCCTCATCCAGCTCGGTCGGGTAAACCCCCCGAATGTCATACGCCTTAAAAATACTTTTATCTATCATAGAGACATTATACTCAAAAGAAAATCTAAACAATCTCACCAATCTGATCAATCTCACCAATGCGGGCTCTTTGGTTAGATTTCATTTTGGCCTCTCGCCATTAGATGAACGACCGTTCAATATTCGGCGCCCCACTCATCTCCGCCATTGGAGTCCGAACGTCCTGTCGCAATAAAATTAGCGCTGGCGAAGCTGTTGTTTGAGGAGCACGGCGACGAGTTCAGCGAGAGCGAAGAAAGCTAATTTTATTAGCGACAGAGTAAGGACGACTGGCGGGCGACTTTGGCTACTTTCTTCAAGACAGAAAGTAGCCATCTGGTTAAGCGGTGATGAGACCGCTTAGAACAATAAACATAAAAATAGATTCCTGCCTGCGCAGGAATGACAGGTTAAAGATTCTGGTCCCATCCGTCGCTCTTCAAGCTATGGAGGGCTAACGCAAGCCAGAATGACGGAAATAAGAAAAACTAGCCTCGTGCAACAACCACCGCCCAAACACTTTTTGCTCCCGCATCCTTGCATGCCCTCGCACAGTCCCCCAGCGTTGCTCCAGTTGTCATCACGTCATCAACCAACAAGACTTTCGCACCCCGCATCTCTCTTGCCTGAAAAGCCCGATACACATTCTGCTGCCGATATCGGCGAGTCAATTCCGTTTGGGTAGCCGTTGACCAAAGTCGCCTCAATAGTTGCGGTTGATACATTAAATTAAATCGTTGGGCTAAACGCTTGCCCAACAAACCCGCCTGATTAAATCCCCGTTTTGCCAACCGACTGCTATGTAACGGCACTGGCACCACTACCCAGCCCTGCCAGTCTTTCTGGTTGGCACCATGGATCAATACTTCACTTAATGTTCCAGCCAAATCCGTTAATTGTTCGTACTTCAATTTATGTACCATCTCCCGAACTGGCCCTGCTTCATAATGTACCGCCACCACCACTCCGCCCAAATCGGTATACTGCCGACACCGCGGACAAGTCTTGCCGCCGTCACTTAATTTCCCACAGCGATAACACACTTGTTCTTTCACAAACAAAATCTGTTCAGCACATATTGAACATAACCATCCCCCTACCGCTCCGCACTGTACACAAAACACCGGTGCAATCGCATCCTTAACTACCACCCCAATTTTAGCGAGAACCGATCGTGACACCAGTATAGTAATAAGTCAAAATTTCTTGGTAAGTCTTACCTTGTAGCGCCATATTTTTTGCCCCCCACTGTGCCATCCCGACACCATGCCCCCAACCTTGTCCGGAAAAAATAAAGTCTGGCCGAGCCAAATCACCGGTTGGCTGAACATCAAACTTCATGCTCTTAATATCGTTATTGTTAGTCAAATAATCAAACGACTTGGACGTCAATGGTACTGTCTTGCCACTTTGGAGTGTTACTAACACCGTTTTGATCCGACTCGATTCAAATCTCTCCGTTACTTGAATATTAGTGATCACATCCGTGTTGGGCTGAATCCCCAATGCCTCGTCAAATCGCCCTTGTAAATAATCTTGGGTTAACGTTGCTGTCCACTCGATCGGCTTCGCGTAAGGATCCGGTACCGCTCGTAAATATGGGATCGTCTGTGACCAAACATCTTCCACGTTCGCAGTATACCCACCACTATCAGAAAAATAATAAGCCGAGATCGGTTGACCACCATATTTAATGATCACGCCTCGGGTCGCTTCTGCCGCGGCTACCAGGCTTGGCCGACTAGATTCATAATCGTAACCATAATAAACCTGATCCCGCGTATCATCATATAAATCAAAAATATCAGCCACCGGCGCACCCAACTTTCTTGCCGCGTATGTCCGTGCCGCTACCATCTGGGCTTTTTGTGCTTCAGTTGGCCAACCTTCCGGTACCTCGGCAATTCCTTTCATATAATCCTCCAGCTCCAACGTATTCACCACCCAAACATTGCCCGATAAACTTGACCGGCGCACTTCAATGATCCCTCGAAAAGTATTGTAGCTACTACCAATGCCACCCGTCTGTACCGTTAGCAATGATTGGTTCAACGGGATAAACCTCAAATAATCATTCACCTGCTCACCAGTATTCAAATTATAGCCACCGCTAAATGCCACCGCGGTAGCGCTCCCTCCTTGCACCTTGCGCACCAGCCCTTTGTCAGAACCTCGCCGGATCACAAAACTATCTCCCTGCACTGTGATACTGTCGGTTGTCGAAGTCAGTCCAACTCGAATCGGGTCTTTTAGCACCAACTCTTCTTCTACCGCAATATCCCAATACATCTCCCCCGGCAACCAAGCGATCCGCTCTGCTACTGGTTTAAAATATTCCCGATAATTTCCAATTTTATTCGGTGCCTGCAAGCTAAAACTAAATCGACCCACCTCTCCCGGCTTCACTTCCGAAGGCGTGACATACGTTACCCGATTTGGGCTTAACCAACCATCAGCTTTAAAACTACTGACTCGATCCAACAATCGCGCTGTTCCCAACTTCACCCCAGTTTCACCCTCACCTCGCCAAGTCGTATTACCTGTATTTTTAAAATCCACCCAAACATTTAAACTATCCCCCGGCGACATCGACACATTGTCTGATGATTGCCCAACATACTGGGCGCTCCATACCGCCGGCACAACTTTAACAGTTAAATTAAAACCTACTGACATCCACGTAATTCCCTCTGCCACCAGTCGGAATTCTTCCCGTATCGTCCCGACAGTAGCGGGCGCTTGGATCGTAAAACTAAACTCTCCTTCCGCACCTAAAGCAATATCCGATCCCGCCGTTGTTACTCGATTACGACTTAGCCAACTAGCGTGATACAACGCGCTAGACCGATCTCGATATGTCCCAACCTTCACCGCCGTTGCGCCACTCTTAGACCAATTCACATCACCAGTATTTTTTACTCTTACTGTTACCGTTGCGGTTTCTCGTGCCTTCAATTCAATACTCGATACCGATTGGCTCACCAACGCGCCCTGCCATGCTGCCGGCTGGACATTTACCACGATCGGGATTTCCAACCCCATCCAACCCACCCGTTCCATCACTACATCAAATCGTTCGGTCATTTTCCCACTACCAGCCGCCACGATCGGAAATTGAAAATGCGCCACTTCATTTGGAGCCACCGTTGTTTCCTGCATCGTCACCGGCCGATTGGTGTCCAACCAACTCGCAGTTGCCATTGAGCTCTTTCTGTCCCGCGGCTTCGTTGTCCCTAAATTCACCGAAGTCTCACCAGTATTAGTCCACGTCCTTGTTCCAGTATTTTTTACCGCTATGATTACTTCCTCCGTCGTCCCCGCCTTCAAAGTCAGCGGCGAATTTGTTGACACTACCTCCGCTTTCAAACCAGAGGTTTGGGCATACGCCAAACCGACCCCCCAGTGAGTCAGTCCTAAAATTCCAACTACTAAACTCGCAGTCATCAGCTTCTTCATAAGTCTTATTATACCTTAACTTCCATTCCCCATTCATTATTCATCCCCATCGTCATTCTGGTATTCTCGTCATTCCCGTGCCCGCCTGCAACGATGCCCGCCAGAAACGCTGTATCTACTGCGGACTGGTAGCACTTCGGGCAGGAAAACGGGAACCCAAACCCCGTCCGTCATTCCCGCGTAGGCGGGAATCCAGACAGAAACAAAAACATCCTCCTTCTTTTTATTTCTGGGTCCCCGACGTCGGATGGCTTTGCCTCCGGCTCGAGGATGACAACACGGGGAATATGGCATCATTTAATAAGATTCTGGGCAAGCCAGAATGACGAGAGGCAAAGCCGTGTCTCCTGTTCCACCACTACTCAATTGCCTGCCCGCCTTGGGTGGGCTCAATTGTTGAATTGCCGAATTCCCCTCACCCCCCATTCTTCATTCGTCACCGTAGGTCCTCCGTAGCTTTACGCGGAGGAGGATTCTTCATTCTTGACCCCCCCTAGATACTAGATACTGAATGCTAGATACTAGCTGCTAGTCGCTAAATGCTAGATACTAGATAGAGAAACTCCTTCCCTAGATACTAGCCCCTAGATACTAGATACTAACTATGTTACGCGATACTTTCTTCACCAAAGCCGAGCCAGAGGAGGCCAAATCAGACACCAGCCTCGAACTACCGATTGATCTATTTCGATCTGGAGATAAACTAATTGCCCGAGCCCCCATTGCCGGCGCCAACCTCAATCACATCAGTGTCTCGGTTGGTCCTCAACGTCTGACCATTCATAAGGCGGAACATATCGTTGCCCATACCGATTCACCAGACCGTATCTATTTAGAAGAATGCCACTGGGGCGAGTTATCTCGCGCTATCGATCTTCCTCTACCAGTCAACCCAGACACCACTCGCGCCACTCTGACCGACGGAGTCCTGACTATCGCTATGCCGTTGATTAACCCCAACCAATCCAAATTGATCCGGATCAAAGAATGACCCACGCCGTCCCTAAATTCCCACCCGTTCGCAAAGCTATCATCGCGGTAGCCGGTTTTGGCACTCGCTTTTTACCAACTACCAAAGCCAGCCCAAAAGAAATGTTACCAATTATCGATAAACCAATTGTCCAGTATATTGCCGAAGAGCTCTCTGCCGCTGGTATTGAAGAAATTATCCTCGTTACTAATTGGCAGAAGAAATCCGTCGAAGATCACTTCGACCCATCTTTTGAATTAGAGCACCAGTTGCTTGCCCAAGGTAAAAAGGCACTCGTAGCCGAAATGAAAAAAATTAGCCGGCTCGCCAAATTTGTCTACGTTCGCCAAATTGAAGGTTACGGTAACGCTCTCCCCGCCATCACCGCCAAGGATTTGATCGGCGATGAACCATTTATCTACGCCTTCGGCGACGACTTGGTCAAATCCACAGTTTCCTTTTCTAAACAACTTATCAATACTTATCAAAAATACGGTTGTAGCGTCATTGGCGTACAGGAGGTTAATAGCAAAGATGTATCAAAATATGGCATAGTAAAGCTAGCGGGCAACTCTGTTTTTCTGAAAGACATCGTTGAAAAACCTGAACCAAGCCAAGCTCCTTCGCATCTTGCATCATTCGGTCGGTACTTATTCACGCCCGAGATTTTTCCCGCTCTCGCCAAACTCAAACGGGGCAAAGATGGCGAATACTGGATTGCCGATGGTATTAAACAGCTTGTCGCTACCAGTCAAGTCGCTACCTGCCAAGTCAGCGGTGGCAAATGGTTGACTACTGGCGACCCCGCCACTTATCTCAATGCCATCCTCGAATATTCCCTTGATCAACCAGACCTAAGAAAAATTATTTTTAATAAGGTACGTCGCAAATGAAAAAATCACTTCGTCTTCTTGCCCTCATAGTCGTTAGTAGTCTCTTCCTTTCTGCCGCTCGGTGTGGTTCGTCAAGTTCCTCTAGTATCGATAATCCATCGGCTCCTACTCTGACCAAAGAACCGATCACATTAGAGTATTGGCGGTTATGGGATGAGAGCAGCCTTTTTGATTCCTACATCAAAGCCTACCAAAGCGAACATCCCAATATCACTATTGAGGTCAAAAAGATCGAGATCAAACCGGGCTACGACGTTTACGCCTATCAACGCGACATCATTAAAGCCATCGCTGATGGCGCCGGTCCGGATATGTTTATGATCCATAATACTTGGCTACCTTATCAGATCAATCAGATTTCCTCACTCCCAGAAGGTTTAATGACTACCAAAGAGTACAAAGAGATTTTCCCAACCGTAGTTCAAGAAGACTTTATTGATAACGACAAGGTCTACGCGATTCCCTATAGCACCGATAACTTAATGCTATTCTATAACACCGATATTTTCACCGAGAAGAAGATTAAACAACCACCCAAAACCTTGCAAGAATTGGTGGACATCGTCCCCAAGCTCACCGAGCGTAATAGCCAAGGCAAGATCATTCGTTCCGCTATCCCCTTGGGCGGTAGTGAGGGTATCCCGAGAGCTTCCGATATCTTAGCCGCGCTCATGATGCAATATGGCGCCGAGATGACTTCCGCCGATCGTAAGACAACTACTTTCAATTTACCCGCTTCCGGCAGTAATCCCGCTTTTTTCAGCGGTCAGGAAGCACTCGCTTATTACACCCAATTTACTAATCCGGCTTCGTCAGTCTATACCTTTACCGACGACAAAGATGCTTCCGGCAATCGTCTCTTCCCTTCCGATGTCCAATCATTTATGGAAGGCAAATCCGCCATGTTCTTGGGCTATGCTTACCAAGTCGCCAACATTCGCAAGTTCGCCCCCAAACTCCATTTCGAAACCGCTCCACTGCCTCAACGCCAAATTCAGGATCCCGTCACTATCGCCAACTACTGGGGTGAGACCGTTTCCAAAACCAGCCAATACCCCAATGAGGCATGGGACTTTATTAAATTTATGATCAGCAAAACTAATCAAAGCCAACTCCGACGAGATGCTGGCTATGTCTCTGCCCGCAAAGACAATGTTGAAAAAATTAGTGGTCGTCGATACTACGGTACCGTTGCTGACCAAATTGGATACTCCCGTTCGTGGTATCGAAAAAATACTGCTGACGTAGAAGCCATCTTCACCGCTATGATCACCAGCGTAGTCCGAGATAAAGTGTCTCCTTCTATCGCCATTGATGCGGCTGTTCGTGATATCAACGCCCTATGAAAAACTTTCTTCTCACACTTGTTATTGGTCTTCTCACCGCCACCCCAGCGCTAGCCCAAACTCCTAGCCAAGAAGATGTCAGAACTGCCGATTCCTTAAATAAAGTTATCGATACCATCAAGGGTATTCTTAATAACATCACCACGTTGATTGTCGGCGAGATTGCCGGTGGTATTGTTGTGTTGATGGTTATCGTCGGCGGTATCCAATACATCACCGGGGATAAAGCCGGTGGGAAAAAAACCATCGTGGCCGCTTTGGTCGGAGCAGCCATTATTGTCTTGTCTTACGCAATTATTAATTTGGTTAATATCATTGGTTAACAATGAAATTCCAGTTAAACTTTGGTATAATTAACCAAGCGATTATATTAACCAATCTAACATCATATTTATGAAGAACTTATCCAAAATCTTCACTCCGGTCGCTACCTTCTGCACAGCTTTGTTAGCGTATCCGGTTATGGCCCAGACGCTTCCAATCATTGAGCCTCTCCCCAGCGGAGATGAAACTACAATCATCACCGCTATCAGAACCATCATTGACTGGTTATTCATCTTGGCTGGAGCTTTAGCAGTTGCCTACCTTGTCTACGCCGGCATCCAGTACATTACTGGTGGTGCCAAAGGTGCTGAAGCAGCCAAAACCTCAATCATCAATGCCATTATTGGTATTGCCGTAATCGTCCTTTCTTACGTCATTGTCGGTGCTGTTGTCAATCTCTTCTAAAGATTGTTCTAATGTATAAAAACCGCACGATCATTCGGCGGTTTTTATTTTGCCATAGTTGTGATGTGTTTGTTTGGGAAGCTGTAATTGTTGATGCTGGCTGAAAGCCACACGTAGCCTTGTTGATGTGTTGGCTGAAAGCCACACGTAGCCTTGGCGAAGTGTGGCGGTCGCTCTGGGACGATTATCGAAGGACGTTCGACCTCTTATTGAGGTATACACATAGGATGCGCTTGAGGAAAAATCTAATTACAGTACTATATGTATGTATAGTACCTTAGCGCATCAAAGGAGGGCTGAATGCCTAAGAAAGCGGCGCAATCA
>JBAZNQ010000002.1:0-218273 GCA_041649135.1 Patescibacteria group bacterium
TCGCGCGGGCTCATTCGAGATAAAATCAGCTTTGAGCTTCACGTCGCTACACGAGTGTACCAACAAAGAGATGCTATCAGGCATCTCTTTTCTTAGTGAAGAAAAAGTTAGCCAGACAACTACTTAAGCCAAGCCAGCCCATCGCGGGTATACCCGCCCGCAGAAACCGCTGCGCTTTTCAACCTGGCGTGGCCTAGCAGCCGAATAATGAGGCAGACGTGGAGGTGTCAAACACTAACTCAGCCCTACTGCGGCTTGAAGGGCTGTTGTTCTTGTGTCATTACACCTTCTACTATCCACGATGGATAAGATCGAACTCCTGTAGAGCGTGGACTTATATCACGATGCGTGTGCTTATCGAACCTTTCTGTGTAACTAATTTGTAATAAGCGCTTCTTAAACGACTAGTCTCGCAGAGACTGATAACGCAAGTCTATAAGACCGTTGCCACTTGCTTAAGCAAAACGGGGCTGGAGCATCTCCTACGCCAGTCCCGTTACTTCGAGTAGATCCGCCTAATGGCAGGCGTTCTGCCTAGATTCCAGTTCTAGCACGGTGCAAGCGGATGCACGAAATCCTACAGCTCGTCTTCAGCTTTCGCATTCGGTTTCCTCCACGGGCGTTAAGTACTATCCTTCGACCCTACCAATGTCAATATAACACATCGCATAAGGTGTTGTGTTAAACTTAGCTGAACCAGTTCAGATCACACTCACTCCCCCTTCTTATCGTTTTCACTTTGCGTTGCCACTTCCCAATCCCAAGAGAACGGCTTCACCGTCTGCCTGCCCGGCGACCTTAATGCCCGTGGCTGGCGGCTACACATACAGAACAAGGCGTTCCAGTACTGGCTTCGCGAGACCAATCTACTGGTAGCTTCACATCACGGCAGCCCAGACTGCCAGTAATCGCGGTAAAGCCAAATCCCGCAAGCCATTGGAGTTAGTCCTGGATTGGAAAAACGCGCCAGCGGGTGGTGATCTGTTTGAACTGCGCGGATTAGTCGCGCAGGTGGGTTCGAACTGGATTCTGGATTCGCGGAAAGTGCTCTGGGACTGGATTCCGCCTTACGCGCCGCTCGCGCGGCGCGCCTCGTATACTAGCTGGCGGAGAGGGCGGGATTCGAACCCGCGATACCCTTGCGGGTATAACACGTTAGCAGTGTGCCGCTTTCGACCGCTCAGCCACCTCTCCTTAATTTCGCTTGTTTTTTAAATGGGGGGACCCCGAAATGGTCTAGCGAAGCGAACATTTTGGGGAGAAGGAAAAATGATTGAGCCCCATCAGCCGTTCTGCTGTACGGCAGAACGTGCGTAGGGCGAGATTATTTTGACGTGGTACGCCCGGAGGGATTCGAACCCCCGACCTGTCCGACCGAAGTGTCGGACCGCTCATCCTCTTGAACGACAACTTGATATTTACTTTTTGGTACGCCCGGAGGGATTCGAACCCCCGACCTCTTAGTCCGTAGCTAAGCGCTCTAATCCCCTGAGCTACGGGCGCATAAAATATCTCATGTCCACTAAATGCTCCAACACTAAAAACGGGATTATCACAAACGGAAGAATCGACCAATCTTGTCGATAGTGTCTTCGCCACGGCTGGCGTCCTCCGGTAGAAACTTTAGCAAGGTCTCTCTGACTTTGTCTACATTAGCATCCCCCAGTTGTAAAGTCAGCATTAATCCCCACTTTTTACTCGGTAACAGATTGACCACTCGGGTATCGTTCTCCAAAACTATCCAAAATGCCCGAAATTGGTCATACGACCGCAAAGCTTCACCCACCTTTACACCCGCTTCAGTCAGCTGATGTCCAAAATCTCTGGGTTTAGTTTGGCGCATTAAAATCGCCACCACTACGATCATCCCCACTACTGCCAAAGCCACCCACTCTTTTGTCCAGACTGACCAAGCCCCAATCATTGCCAAAGCCCCAATTCCAATCCACCAACCCCAAATTACCCCATTACTTTGGGTGGAAAATTCTGGAGCCCTCCATTCATATAAAATTTTTTCTGTCATAGCTCTTTCATTATACTAGCTGGCGGAGGGTGCAGGACTCGAACCTGCAAGGGCTTACGCCCACCAGTTTTCAAGACTGGCGCAATAGCCGTTCTGCCAACCCTCCCTTAATCTAACTCTCAAGTTCATCTAAGACCAAAGCATACTCGTAGCTACTATCTTTATCAAATTTCCCTATCGCCCCTGGCCCCTGATCCCTGATCCTCGCAGACCCTTCGAAGTTCTGCTGAACAGCAGAACGTAGTAGGGCTAGTTCCTAAAACCCAATATGGACAAAGTTTTTATACGTCACTTTTTTCAAATCCTCGCCCGATAAAGTTGAAATGCCAGTTCCACTAAACACGTCATGCATATTGTCTAACACCTCGCTCGCTCCTCCTGTCGCCACATCCAAGGACACCTCGCTTGACACACTCTGGAACAAATCCCAA
Organism: Patescibacteria group bacterium; assembly: GCA_041649135.1. Taxonomy (GTDB): domain Bacteria; phylum Patescibacteriota; class Kazan-3B-28; order Kazan-3B-28; family Kazan-3B-28; genus JAKLDB01. The sequence goes on from JBAZNQ010000002.1 coordinate 2,455, forward strand.
GCCCCCTTGGCTTTATATACAAATATCGTACTCGCTTTACTAAATACTCCACCATCTACGGGCAAGTCGGAAAAATGACTGTCCGCCAAATTGATCACTCCGTTCTTACCGGTATCATCAAATCCTACCCCACCTGCATCAACCGCCATTGCTCCTTTCGGGAAAACATCATACTCCGGCCAACCATTATCCAAATCATCTTCCGGACTATAAACGATCACCTGCCGCACCATTAAATCATCATTCCAGTCTTTGTTCTCCGGCACTAGCGCTGGGTCCGCTGGCATTTGCTCCATATCCAAGACTAACTGACGAATATTCTGCCGCGCCTCATACGCTTTCCACAACCGACAGCTTGATTTTGTTGAGCCTTCCCAACCGACCATATTCGCCACTTGCATCATTCGAAAAGTGCTATCTAGCCCGTCTTCCAACTGCTGCTTAACTTCCGTATTTTCCCATGCCAACACATCAGTCTTAGTTGTCTCGCGAACCGCCGTCAACGCCGTTGTCGCTCTCTGGGCATATTCTTTCGTCCTTGGGTCGATCCCTTCCCCTCCCAAACTACTAACCTTATTCAAGTTCCCGATCATATAATCCAGCCCATTACCAACCTTGGTATACCAAGCGTCTTCATCCTCCCCTTGTAGTAGCTCCTCCATCTTCTGTTTATAAGCCGAATCTCCGCTCGACTGACGAGCCAGACCCGCCAATACTTTACTGCCTTGATATACCACCGTTGCGTCTACTTGTAGCTGCTCATAGATCGGCCGGATAATATCCTGACTAACGATCTCTTGCCACTTTACCTGCACCGGTGCGTTGTTGCTTGAGTCTCCGTCGGAATCATTAAAGCAGGCTTTAGCTAATTCATTGCTCACTCGCCCAATCGCGCTAATCCCGATCGCTTGTCCGGTCAAATACGCCGACGGTGCGTCCAGAGGCTCCTCACCATTCCCGCCCACCACTACCCCAAAAGTTTTTAACACTCCCTTCCGTCGGGTTACCGCCGGACCATTACTATACGATACCGAAATTTCAATTATCCCGTTGCTCCGCTCCTGCCATTTATTGCCAAGATACTTTAAAGTTTCCATGATCCGCCAATCCAAATTCATCGTCTCGTCGCCACCCTGCTCGATCCACTGAACATCCCCTTCCGTTCCCGATGCGAACACTAATATCCCGCTATCTTTCAATGCCGTTACCTGCCCAGCCAGCGACACATGTTCCTTATCCTGAAAACTCATTGGGATTGGGATCGAACCACCACCCTCATTAAAGGATTTGTGCCCCATCCCCGAAAACCAAGCCACAATTATTATGATCACTACGATAATCGCTAGCGCAATCCAAAAGTACGGACTTCGAGCGACTACCATCACCAGTTTCTTGCCACCCGCCGCTTTGGCTCCCGCCCCTGCCCCAGCGCCCGCTGTCCCACCCGCTGGGACTGGCGCTTTTACTGCCGGTTTCGGAGCTGGCTTCCCGGTTGATTTATTCGATTTCGCACTGGGCCTATCCGGCTGTTTCCGATTCAGTCTGTCCAAGTCTTCTTTGCCCGGCTCACGTCGTGAACTATCACCTCGTTGCGAATCTCTGCCTTTTCGACTGTCGTCTAATTGGGGCTGACCCCCCTCATCAGTCCCATCATCCATACTTTGGCCTTGACCATCTTCACCTCCCTGATCTCCCTCTCCATCTTCCTGTTCCTCGCTCTGTAATTGTTCTTCAACGTATTGTTGGTTCCTGTTAATTCTGTTATCTGGAGCTTGAGCCAAATCCTCACTCCCCTCATCACGATATCTGTCTCTCTCGGTGATGTCCTTCCGCATTTCATCCAGCACCTCCCTGATGCGATCAGCCTTCGCTCGAGACATTTTTTTATCCAACAATAATCGCTCCACTTCTTGGTTAAAGTGAGCCAATCGCTGATTCAACAAATTGTCTTTGCGGTCTTCCGCCATCTAAATCTTCATCACAAATATTCCGGTATCTGCCACCAACATCAACGTTTGACCGATCAAACTGTAGCTCATCGACCGGATTTGTAAATCCGACTCCGACCCCACGAAGGGAATTATCGTCTTATCTTCGGTCTCCAAATTCACCTTCTCGAATGACTGGTTCGCCGTTACTACCACGATTGCTTGGTCATGCAACCACGTGAATGCCATGTCCGAACGCGCCGCAACCCGCTCCAGTATCTTTGCCTCATCATTCGTAAAATCATAAATTTTTAATTTGATACCCCCATCATCATTGGCTAAATACGCCAATCTGCCACCATCGGGAGAAAACTGATATCTGCTCCCGCTTACCCAATCTTCCAATATTGCTGTTACTGTTTTAGCAACCAAATCAGCCAGTAATAAACTTTGGCCATTATCGATCACCAAATATCTGTCATCCGGAGACCAGACCAACTTTGCATCACCCAACGATGGTAGATCAATTATCACCCGCTCCCACTCTTGCCCATCCGGCAAGGCTCGCACCAATGAATATTCCCCATCAGCCGTATCGTAAACATAAACTATCTCATCTCCACTCGCCCCGAATGCTACCTGTCGGATGCTGTCATTCAATAGCACCGGCTGCCACCCAACCGCTTCTTTCAGATCATCATCAAACAACCAAGTAGTTGTGCCATTATATTTCGCCGCTCCCTGTTCCGGCCGCTCACCCAGCACCACGTATCTTCCTTTCACCCCCCGATTGTCCAACATATTAGTCAGGCTCACCCTCCCAGCCATCTTCACGATCGCCGCCGATGACGCCGGCGACCATGCCACATCAGACACATTAGCAAAACTCCCTCTAAACAAGGCAACTGTTGTATCATCCTCCAATTTCAGCAGCTTAAACGTTTTGTCTTGTGGATCAAAATAGGCTATCTCGTTCCCATCTTTACTTAATCGGACATCCTGCCACGTAGTTTCGCCCTTTCTCTCGATTACCGGAATCGGCAACAGCTCAAAACTCATCTCCGATTTTTCTTTCCGCACGATCGTAACTGTTTGTTCCAGTTCCAAAAAGCCGTCCTTGGCCAACGCCAGTCTATGTGCCCCAGCCGTCAGCTTCAGCACCTCCCCCGAGTCCACTTCACCATAACTGCGATCGTCCACCGTCAGATGAACTCCCTCCTGATTCAGCTCTAGCGTCAGTTCTCCCACATTGAACTGGATTCCGTTCAGCAAAAAGTACCCCGTTCCAAAAACCAGTATCGCCGCCAGACCCCCAATTGCAATTACTCCCCAATTAATCTTGGTTGTCCGTGGCCTACCTATATTAGGTAATTTAGGAGCTAGTGAAATTTTTGGTGTTCTGACCTGACTTTGCCGCAATAATTCCGCCAACTCTTCGTCAGGTGTTTTCCCGCCCCCAGATTGATTTTTTAACTCATCCACTTAGTCTGCTTTCCTTCAGCTTACTCGATTTAACTTTTCTAGCCACAATTCATGATTCATAATTCGTCATTCACCCTTTAATTATGCCGATTTTACTTCCAATCGCCAATCTTTATACGCAATCGCCGCCGCTTTCTCCCCCTCCTATCGCCCCCTTGACTTAAAAGCGTTTTTTTGCTATAATTAAGTAATTAAAAAACCAAAACAAAATGCAAAATCAGCTTCGGCGTGTTAGACAATTTATTGTCAAAAATAAGCCCAAACTTATCTTGGGCGGACTTTTGGGAATTGCCCTCCTAACCGCTCTCTTGGTTCTCTCCCCCGCTAATGCTCTTAGCGGGCAAGGTATTGCCAAAACTATCTTCCTGGGCATATTCGAGATCTTCGGTACATTGGCAAATCTGCTCTCCCGACTCTTCCTCTCCATCATCAACAGTGTCATCCTCCCCGGCCAAAACAGTCTTATTTTTGGCACCCAACTCGAAAGTGTCTGGAAGGTCATGCTAACAATCGCCAACTCCATCTTCTTTATCGCCCTGTTCGTTTTTGCCATCCTTATCATCACCCGCCAAGCTGGCTACAATTTCAAAAAGGCCATCACCACCCTGATCGTCGCTGTCGTTATGGCCAACTTAAGTTTGGAAATTATCCGCTTGCTCATCGAAGCCGGTGATGCCTTGCGTAATACTGCCAGTCAACTCCCCGGCGTCGGCAGTAGTTCTGAAGAACTTGTTACTTGGTTCAACGGGTTACTGTCCGATACTGAAATCAAAGAGATCGCTCTTAATGACGATAGCAGCCTCGGTCGCACCATCCTTCTCTCTTTTGGCTTGATGGCCGCAGAAATTGCGATCATGGTTGCCTTATTCAAATTGATGGGCGTGCTCATTGAGCGAGCCATCCGCTTGGCCATTCTTGCTATTTTTGCTCCCGTCCAAGTCGCCATTAGTATTCTCCCCCAAAAAGAACTCCAAAATATGGGCACCAACTGGCTTAGTGATGCGATCAAATGGGTCTTGGTTTTACCCATCGCTTTCATCCTCATCGGTGTCGCTCGAATCATCATGCCGTCTGATACTGCCGAAGCAGTCAAAGCCTTTCTTCAAGGAGCCGCCGAAACTGGTGGAGTAGATGCAACTAACACCGGGACTCTCTTTCTTATTATCATTGGTATCGGTATTATCGTTGCCGCTGGTAACAGCGCCGCCATCCTCAAACTTCCAGTCGAAGCCGCCGCCAAATTCTTTAGTGGAGCCGCTGACAAAGCCACTAGCGCAGTCGGTAAATTTGCCTATCGTAATACCCTTGGTACCGCTGGGAAAGCCGCTGGCACTTATGCCAAGACCCAGTGGGAAGCTGCCAAACAAACCAAATTCGGCAAAATTGTTGGTACACCAGCTCGTAAAGCTCGTGTCAGACAAGCCGCTGCCGAAGCCAAATTAGAATCCATGCAAAAACTTGGTCAAAAGGGAGAACAAAAACAAATTAATGCTCGTCTTCGGACAGACGCTAGTCGACAATTGCGTGCTTACAAAGAGAAGGAGACTGCTTATGTCAAAGCCCATGCCCAAACTGGCGACGATGTTGAAACAGCTATCCTGAAAGACGAATTCCGTCGGCAAGATCCAACCCTATCTAGTCGGCAACAAGCTGCTAAGCGCACCTACAATGTCACCACTCACAAAATGGGTGAGGAAAGACGCGAAATCAATGCTCCTGTAGAAACTACCATTAAAGAAATCAAAGACCTTGCCGCCAAACGCGCAAAGTTACTAGAAACCCACAGTCTTAATAGCGACGAAGTAAGAAATGTTGATGACGAATTAACAGGGCTATTAGATTACGCTAGCGGTAAGGTTAGCAATAGCCCCGAAGGGCAAAAATGGGGAGAAGCCATGGCAGGTCTTGCAAGAGATCAGGAGGATGCTTGGGCAATGTTTAAAGCTGATGCCGATGAAAGTGGACAAGGGCTCCAATTCCCCTATCTGCCCAGCGATCAGGTGTTGGGAAAGTATTCAGCCTCATCCGAGAATGATAAACAAGTTGGCTCTGGTGCTCAACCAACCCATCTCACCGCTCAACAAGTTGATGATTTTGCTGCCGCTCAAGCTCAACACTCACAAGCCGAACAAAATGCTGACGCTACTGACCTCTCCGCCGTTACAGTATTAGGGACCATAGATCGTGTCGACCGGCTCAAAGTAGATATTGATCGGCTAGATCGAACCGAGATTCTGAACAACCCCGAAATCCTTCAGGCACTAGCATCGTTATCAGATGCCGACGCCAGAGGAGCCGACAGTTTAAGTGGTAGCACTAAAGATGAAATTAGCGATATCATGGGCAATGCTAGATTAACCGACGTTCAAAAAGCAGCCGCTACAGAAACCGCCCTGAAGCAGAACCCATATTTTGAATCCAACCCAACTGGCGCCCAAAGAGTTGCTGCTCTGTTAAGTCATGGGGGTGCCCAAAACTGGAACGCTTTACGGAATTTAGCCGCCAGTATCCGTGATGGTAGCGTTAGAAGTCAAGGAACTAGCGCTCCCAAAACCACATCTGAACTCGCCGATCTAGTTCAACGTCTTGCTTCTGCTCGTACTGCCGAACAAACCGCTCGCGCTAACTTGGGCGCTCTTGACCCAACTCACATTGTTCAAGCTGGTGATGCTTATACTGTTGCCGTTCAACAATCTACCAACCCGGATATTAGAGCAGAAATTGCCAGACTATATGAAGAATCAGTTCGCGCCCTCCAAAGTTCGATGGTTAAAGGGAGCAACGACGCCAGTTCTTTAGACGTTGTCAACCGAGATCTATTGCGTGATTTCTCTAAACTCGTTCAATCAGATCTAAAGCTCGGTAGCGCTATTAGCCCAGAAATTAGTGATTGGGAAGATGGAATAGAAGTTGGCAGCAAACTGACAGTTGCCAAAGTTGTTGAAGAGTTAGCGCGTTTGCACCAAGCTGGATCTGCCACCCCAACTCCTCCAGCTAGTAGCGGGCCAACTCCTCCGCCAGCAGGTGGGGCAACACCAACACCTCGCGGCACTCGCCGTCCTAAACCATAAATTTATTAAACTAAAACCAAAACATGGGAGCTAAAATTCCACAAGACGTTACTCGCGAAGATAAGCTGGTCGGCCCACTGACTCTGAAACAATTTCTCTACATTCTCGGCGCCGCCGGTATTGATTTTATTGTCTACCAATCCTACGCCTTGGGCTATCTTTACTTCCCCGAATTTCTCCTTCTTGCCGTCATTGTTACTCTCTTTTCTCTTGCCCTCGCTTTTATGAATGTGAACGGTCGCCCGTTCGGTGTTTTCTTGCTCAATCTTTTACACTTTTCAACTACCGGCCACAACTTGGCGTGGTATAAAGAGCCGCGAGACGTAGTTGCCGCTATTAAAATCAAAGCTTCTGACCTCAAAGATACTAAAACCGAAATCCAAGAACGGCAATCAGGTAAACAAATCAAAATGCAGATCGAACAACTCGCCAGTGTCTTAGATACCGGTGGTACAATAGAACAGAATAATACCTCTGTTACTGCTCCAATTAGCAACCTTAATGCTTCATCCGCTCCGACGATAGAAACCGAGGACGTCGAAGATGTTCTGGCAGACGTCGACTAATTCTTCACCCTTTTCTCCCTTAATTCTTGATTCATTATTCATCATTCTTTTTTTCTCCTATGTCCAACCGACCAAAACTTAAAAGCACTCAAAAACTTCTCCCCATCAAAGAGATCCGTGATGGGGTGATTACGCTTAAATCCGATGGCTATCGTACGATTTTGATGGTCAACGCTATTAACTTCAACCTCAAGTCCACCGATGAACAGCAAGCCCTGTTAGAAAACTACCAAAATTTTCTTAATGGCTTAAGCTTCCCCATTCAAATTGTGATGCAGTCTCGTACCCTCGACCTCGATGGCTACTTAACCGAACTCGGCACCGCCGCCACTGCCCAAACCAACGAGTTGCTCCGCACCCAAACCAACGAATACATCACCTTCGTTCGCGACTTGATCGGCGTCGCCAATATTATGAGCAAGACTTTCTATGTCGTTATTCCTTACGATGAATCGGCCGTGTCCGGCGGTGGTTTTCGTGGCCTGTTTGGCAAAAAGTCAGCCCCTACCTCCGGCCGAAAATTTGATGAGATCAAAGCCGAGTTGGATGAACGTACCGCATTAGTCAGCAACGGACTGGCTTCGTTAGGTTTAAACAACGTTCAGCTCAATACTCAAGAGATGATCGAGCTGTTTTACACTACTTACAATCTTGATACTGCCCGTCGTCAAAAGCTCTTTTCTGTCAGTAATGTCGATGCCGCCATTATTCGTAATATCCATGATGCGGAGACCAAGTAATGAAACTCTTTGGTAAAAAGAAAACCCAGTCCACCGAAGAACAAGCCGCCAAAAAGGCGATCGAAAATTTTGAATCCGGTCTAGTCTCTGTGCGCGATCTCATCGCCCCAGCCGCTATGGAGATCAAAAGCGACCGGCTAGTTCTCAACGGCAAGCTTGTCCGTAGCTTCTTTGTTTTAACCTACCCCCAATACGTCGAGACTAACTGGCTCTCTCCCCTCATCAATTACGACGTCAATTTAGATATTTCTATGCACATCTACCCGATCGATAGTGCTAACATTATGCGCGTACTTCGTCGAAAGGTAGCCGAAATGGAATCTTCCTTGCGCATCAATGAAGAGAAGGGCGCCATCCGTGATCCCGAACTGGAAATTGCCTACCAAGACGCCGAGGAACTTCGTGATCGACTCCAACGTGGTGCTGAAAAGTTTTTTCACTATGCTCTCTATTTTACTATCTACGCCAAAACCGAAGAGGAGTTTGACAAGATCACCGGCCATATCGAAACTGTGCTTGGTGGTCAGCTCATTTACACCAAACAAGCTCTCCTCCAAATGGAACAAGCTTTTAATGCCTCCCTGCCAGTTGGATTAGACGAACTCAAAATCATCCGGAACATGACCACCTCCTCTCTCGCCACTACCTTCCCCTTCACTTCCGTCGACCTCACTACTGGACATGGTGTCCTCTACGGCATCAACCGCCATAACAATGGCCTGATCTTATTTGACCGATTCGAACTAGAGAACGCCAACATGGTCGTCTTTGCCAAATCCGGTAGCGGCAAGTCTTATGCCGTCAAACTGGAGATCCTTCGGAGCATGATGTTCGGGACCGATGTCATCGTCATCGATCCGGAAAATGAATACCAGACCCTTGCCGAAGCCGTCGGAGGCAGCTATATCCCCATCTCTTTAAATAGTGATAAACGTATCAACCCATTCGATCTACCAAATCTGGGCGACAATGCTGATGGTGAAAAAATTATCCGTGCTTCAGTCATTACTTTGATCGGTCTATTAAATCTCATGGTCGGGACGTTAAACCCCGAAGAAGAAGCCTTGATGGAAAAAGCCATCATGCAAACCTATGCCCTAAGAGACATCACCAGCGATACCAAAACCCACACCAAACCAGCCCCCACGATGCAGGATCTCCACAATGTTTTAACTAATATGACCGGAGCCGAAAGCCTCGCTCTGCGCTTAACCAAATACACTACTGGCACTTTCGCCGGCATCTTCAATCAGCCCACCAACTTTGAGCTCGACCGCGGGCTGATGGTCTTTTCCATCCGTGACCTCGAAGACGCTCTCCGTCCCATCGCCATGTATGTTGTTTTAAACTACATTTGGAACAAGATCCGTTTCGACATCAAAAAGCGCATGCTCGTCATTGATGAAGCTTGGATTTTGATGCAGTACGAAGACTCTGCCAAATTCTTATATAGCATCGCCAAACGCGCCCGTAAGTACTACCTCGGGCTGACCACTATTACCCAAGATATCGAAGATTTCCTTGGTTCTAAATATGGCAAGGCTGTTGTCGCCAACTCCTCGCTTCAGTTGCTCTTCCGCCAATCTCCTGCCTCCATTGATATTGTGGCCGAGACTTTCAATCTTACTCAAGGCGAAAAATTCCTGCTCTTGGAATCCGAGGTTGGTGAAGGATTATTCTTCGCCGGTACTAACCACGCCGCTATCAAAGTGGTCGCTAGCTATATTGAAGACCAAATCGTGACTACCGATCCTAGCCAGCTAGCCGAATTACGTAAATTAACGGGGGGATAAAATGCGTCTGCCGAGCGGTCTTATTATCGGCTTCGTTGGTGTCGTTGGCGTCGCCGCTGTGATTGCCGTTCTTACTGCTACCTTCCTGCGAGAGACCTCTGGCATTGATGAACGCTGGGGAGATAAAACTATGGTCGAGCGTCAACAAACCTTGCTCGACCCGATCGCTCAACTCGCCAGTAGCGCTAGCTACCAAGACAATGTTACTACCGGCACCAACCCTCGTCCTCATGGTGGTGACCATGACGGTGATGGGATCCCCGATGACGACGAATCGGGCGATGGCTCTCCTACCGGCCCCGGCACCGATCCGACTAACCCCGACACCGATGGTGATGGGATTTTAGATGGCATCGAAAAACAACGCGGTACCAACCCGACTGACCCAACCGACGGCGGGCTTGGTCCGGTTCCGCCTACTGAACCCAACCCCACAACGCCGATCCTCATTGTCGATAACCTCTACAAAGTAGTTCGCACTAACAGTGGCGCTTACAGTCACTTTGTTGAAACAACCGTCAACAATTCAGTTGAATTCAAGATCAATCTCGAAGTGGTGAACCAAGGTGGTTCCCATACCTTAATTATTCGTGACCAGTTACCTGCGGCTTTAAGTTTCAAAACTGGCAGTATGGTAATTAACGAAGCTCAACCTTCGTCCCTGACCTATGATCAGCTGGTCAATCAGGAGCTTACCATTACTAAAATTGGTCGTACTACCGTTACACTATTCTTTTCTACCCAAGCCACCTCGGCTGGTGGATTTTCCAACTACGTTACCGCCTATGAAGCCGGCGCTCCCGGCGGTCTGTCTGACCGAGCTTACGTCAAAGTTGTCACACCCGACAATCCCAATTCCGATGGCGGAGACGAAGATCTCTGCACAATTTGTAATTTCTACAAACAGGGTCGCACCAGTGTTGATGCCCCGTGGAGCACTCACCTCACAGCCAATACTGGGCAAACCATTGAATTCATTATCGTCGCCGAAACTTCCAACCGCACCGACTCCACTCAAAATATCTTCCTCCGCGACGATCTCCCCAAGGGTCTGACCTACATTTCTGGCAGCAGTCTGATCTTCCGCGACGGCTCTACTCGATCTGACCAACTTGATGATTCGTGGATTACCAACGGCCTCACCCTTCAAGCCAACCAACCAGTCAATAAGTTCGAAATCCATTTTTCTGCTAAAGTAGAAGCAACAGCCCCCTTCACTCTAACCAATACTGCTACCGCCACCGACTGGAGCCCAACTCCAGTTAGCCGAATCGCCACAGTCGAAGTTCGGTCAAAATCCTAACCTCTCGCATTCTCTCTTCTCTCTCTTTTCTCTCCTCTCTTCCCTCTTCTTTACTCTCTCTTCTCTCTTCTCTTCTCTCCTCTCCTCTCTCCTCTCTTCCCTCTTCTCTCTTTTCTTTTTTCTCTATTCTCTTTTCTCTTCTCTACTCTCTCTTCTCTACTCTCTCTTCTCTACTCTCTCTTCTCTACCCCTCTATTCTCTACTCTCTACTCTCTATTCTATGTCACCAGAAAATTCCCAACCTCGCAAAACCGATCAAACTGACCAGCCGCTGGATCAGTTTGTTACCAACCTCCAGCGCCAAAAAGAAGAAGAATACACTCGCAAGCGAGCGGCAGAATTAAATATGCAGTATCAAAATCTGACCGGCTTCCAACCCAACCCCGCCGCCGTTGGTTTAGTCCCCAAAGACTTGGCCAACTCCGCCAATATCTTTGCTTACGATAAAGACGGCACAAAAATTATGCTTGCCATTAGCGATCCAGAAACTGCTCAAACCATCGACGCCTTAAAAAAGATCGCCACGATGGACGAGTACGAGTTCAGGCCAGTTTTGGTCTCGGAGTCCTCCATGAGATATTTACTCTCGGTTTACGATACCTTCTCTCCGGCCGAACTTAAAAGTCAGGATATTTCTGTCAGCCAAGCCGAGCAAGAAAAATATTCTAAACTCACTAGCACCACCGCTCTCCAAACCGCTCTTCAGGATACCTCCGCTAGCCAAATGATGGAGCTGGTTTTCGCTGGCGCGACCGGGCTGAATGCTTCTGACATCCACATTGAACCAACTCAAACCGAAGTCCGCTTGCGCTATCGGCTTGATGGTGTGTTGCAGGATGTCGCCACCCTCCCAGCCACCCAGCTCGATACCATTATTAATCGCATCAAGCTCACCGCCAAACTTAAATTGAATATTAAAGCCGCCGCCCAAGATGGCCGTTTTTCCATCACCACGGTTGGTGGAGTTTATGACATTCGTGTTTCTATTTTGCCTACCCAATACGGTGAGTCAGCCGTACTTCGACTTCTGCCACAGGAAGGTAAATTTGTCAGCCTCGACGAAATCGGATTTTCCCCCGAAGTCAAACAATGGGTTGACGCCGCCATCCACGAACCCAACGGTTTGATCCTAAATACCGGTCCGACTGGTTCTGGTAAAACCACTACCCTCTACGCCGTTTTAAATACTATCAACACACCAGAAACTAAGATCATTACTGTTGAAGACCCGATCGAATACCGGCTACAAGGCGTCACTCAAACTCAAGTCAACGAAGAGGAAGGTTACGGCTTTGCCAACGCTCTTCGTTCCATCGTCCGTCAAGACCCTGACATTATTCTGGTCGGTGAAATTCGTGACAACGAAACTGCCGAGATCGCTGTTAACGCCGCCCTGACTGGTCACTTGGTTTTGTCTACTCTCCATACCAATGATGCCGCAGGCAGCATCCCTCGCTTGATCGATCTCGGCGCTCAACCAAAACTTTTTGCTGATGCCATGCGTCTGATTATCGCCCAGCGTTTGGTCCGCCGTCTGTGCCCCAAATGTAAACAAGCTTACACTCCCTCCGCCGACGAACTAACTAAAATTAAAGCTATCTCTTCGGATGCTGCTCCCACCCAACTTTATCACTCCGGCAATTGTGACGATTGTAATGGTACTGGTTTCAAAGGCCGAATTGGTGTCTTTGAAGTTTTGCGCATTACACCAGAAATCAAAGCCAAGATCGTCGCCGATGCTTCGGCTTCCGAAATTCACCAAATTGCCATCGAGCAGGGAATGATCACCCTCGCCCAAGACGGACTCGCTCGAGTCATTGACGGCACTACTACTCTCGAAGAGCTCTTCCGCGTTGTCGGCACCGAGCACGACAACTAGCCCCTCTTCTTTGGTCATTGCGAGAAGCACGCGACGAAGCAATCTTTTGTTCTTCGCGAAACCCTGCGTCGGTACGTCCACCGTAGCTTCTTGACCGTCGTAGCCTTGGCGAAGTCGGTTGACCAGAATCTTATAAATACTTTTTTCATCCCGCATCATTCCCGTCCGCCCAACTAGTCGAATAAACTCCAGCGGGAATCCATTTTCTACCCACCTTGTCATTCCCGCGTAGGCGGGAATCTATTTTCTAGCTATAATAAACCCAGAGGTGAAAAGAAGCGGATATCTTCCGTCCTTTTTGCTTACCCCCTCTATTCGTCGATTAGTCTATTTGTCTATAAGTCTACTAGTCCAACCTTGCCCAAACTTAAATACCTCTTTATTTCTATGATTTTCTTCGGCCTGATCATCGCCGAAGGAGTGCCTTTGTTGTCTAAGCTTGCCTCCCCCGCCCAGTCCGAACGCCTGCTGACTACTGAAGAGCAAAATATTATTATGTCGATTCTTCAAAAGCCAGACGAAATATCTGCCAACACTTTTACTGGCAAATTTCTTGATTTCAATATTCCCGCCGACCCCAGTCAAGTAAGCCGTGATGCTGTTCTTTCCTCCGGCCTGATCGGCAGTACTGCTCAACTTCGTCCTCTCGAACCACTTTCCAATACCGCCGACGGCACTATTGCTAATGACATTCTCGCCAGCCTCCTTCCGCCAGTCGGTAGCGATTTATATTACGCCTACCAAGACGGTGGCAAAGCGTGGTACGGAAAAGGCACCAACGTGCTGGTGATCTTACCCAATGAGTCTATCCGCAGTTTCGATAAAACCACCGGTCAGGAAAATGCTTGGCTACAAGATCGCCTCGCCTATCCCCCCATCAGCGATACGTCAGCTTACGAAAATTATCAGAAAAATTACAACGCCGAAATTGTCGCCCAAACCACCCAGTGGGTCTTAATGGAATTCCCCTCCGGCGGTGTAGTTAAGGTTATGAAGCCACAATACACCACCCCCAATACCGGTGGTGGAACTATCTACGGTCTCCCCAACATCCTCCCCGGCTACGACAACTAGAGAATAGAGACAGCCACACCAGCCATCGCAGATCCTCCGAAGCCTTGGCGAAGGAGGACAAGCTAATAGAGCAAAACCGCTAGTGATATACTAGAGGCATCTTTGCCAATTGGAGAAAGTTATGGCTAAGCCCGAAATCGACTGGGACGCGGTGATTCGAGCTATGGGAGAAGACGCCAAGGATCCTATCAAAAGGGCGGCTATTGAAGCTGGCCTCGCAGCAGGATTTGCTGACGTCGAAGAAGTTAGCCGGAGAATCGCAGGTCTAAAGGACATCACGCCCGAGGTCCTCAACCAAATAACTTGACCACCAGGCTGTAACCACGGTCGTGGGTAGCACATTAAAACTTTCTCGTTCATCGAGAAAGTTTTTATTTCACCCACCCCCACCCTAATTCGACCATTCAACAAAGAAACATTCCTTAGCCATTAAATGAACGGCCGTTCAATATTCGGCGCCTCTCCTCCGCCATTGGAGGAGAGTCGTTCTGAATTGAGCTAAATTGACGCAGGCGAAGGCGTTGTCTGACGAGCCCTTAGGGCGAGGAGTTCGCCGAGAGCGAAGAAAGTCAATTTAGCCAATGAATAGACTCGACGACTGGCGGGCGACTTTGGTTACTTTCCTCAAGTCGGAAAGTAACCATCCGGTTAAGCGGTGATGAGACCGCTTAGAACAATAAACATAAAAATGGATTCCCGCCTTCGCGGGAATGACAGGTTAAAGATTCTGAGCAAGGAACGTCTGACGTTCTAAGCCAGAATGACGGGGAAAGATTGCTTCGTCACTACGCTCCTCGCAATGACAAAGAACAAACAAAAGCCATCCACAAGACGATCTACTTAGGCCATCTCGCAGAGATCAATTGACCCTCGTAGAGTTCCATCCAAACCGCTTCCGTCGCGAACGGCACAAACGGGTGAAGTAACACAAGGGCGTTTCTTAATACGTGATGAAGCACTGCGGAAGCCGCCTCTTTGCGATTTTCATCTTCCAATTGGTCCTTGTATTCTTCAATAATTTTGTCACAGAAAGTATGCCAGAAGTAGTCGTAGATAAATTCCCCTGCCTGCCCCAGCTGGTACTTCTCCATCATCTTCGTCATCTCCGCCGCTGCCTCATCGAATTCCTTTAGCACCTCTCTGTCTCGTTCGTTCAGGGCAACATCCGTTATTCCAACTGTCCATCCCTTAATTCTTGATTCTTGATTCTTAATTCCAGACATAAACCTCGCCGCATTCCAAATCTTATTGGCAAAATTTCTGTACGCCCGAATTTTGTCTTCGGAGATATTGGTATCATTTCCTGCCGCCGTTCCCGCGATCAGCCCCATTCGCAGGGCATCTGCTCCGTACTTCTCCACCATCACCAGCGGGTCAATCACATTCCCTTTGGACTTAGAAATTTTTTGCCCATGATTGTCCCGTACCAATCCATTGAAAAATACCGTCTCAAATGGAACCTCACCAGTACAATACAGCCCCATCATTATCATTCTGGCAACCCAGAAGAAGATAATATCATAGGCGGTTTCCATCATGGTGGTAGGGTAAAAATATTTAAAATCAGCGGTTTTTTCTGGCCAACCCAAAGTCGTAAACGGCCATAAGCCAGAAGAAAACCAAGTGTCTAAAGTGTCCTCATCTTGTTTCATCTCGCACTTCCCACAAATCGGACATTTCTCTGGTCTTGTCTCCGCCACCACAAACTCTTCCTCCCCCCCATTGGACATTGGACATTGAACATTGGACATTATTCCGGTTTGGTTTTTACAATACCAAACCGGAACCCTATGTCCCCACCACACCTGCCGGCTAATGTTCCAATCCCGAATATTTTCCATCCAATTCGAGTAGATTTTTTCGAACCGCTCGGGAATAAATTTTATCTTGCCCGTCTTTACCGCCGCCAATGCTGGCTTCGCCAATGGGGCGATTTTCACAAACCACTGTTTCGACACCTTGGGTTCCAATATGGTACCGCATTTCACACAATGACCCACACTATGAATATGCTTCACCTGTTTTTCAATTAAGCTCTGCTCCTGCAGGTCTGCCAACACTTTCTCCCGTGCCTCTCCCACTTTCATTCCCGCATAACTACCAGCCGCTTCCGTCATTTTGTTTCGATCATCAATCACGGACATCAATGGTAGATTGTGCCTCTGCCCAATTTCAAAATCAGTCGGATCATGCGCCGGTGTTACTTTTACCGCCCCAGTCCCGAACTCCTTGTCCACCGCCTCATCCGCAATTACCGGAATTTCCCTGTCCGTCAGCGGCAGTTTTACCATCTTCCCTACTACTTCTTTATATCGCTTGTCATCGGGATTCACCGCCACCGCCGTATCTCCCAACATTGTTTCTGGTCGAGTAGTCGCCACCGTCACAAATCCAGAACCATCAGCCAATGGATATTTAATGTATGCCAACTGACCCTCCACTTCCTGATGCTCAACCTCCAAATCCGACAAGCCAGTCGCACACTTGCTACACCAGTTCACGATCCGCTCTCCTCGATAGATCAGCCCTTCGTCATACATTTTCTTGAAGGTGTAATACACCGCATGGCTCACGTCTGGGTCAAGGGTAAATTTACTTCGGCTCCAATCACAGCTCGCCCCCAGCGCCCGTAGCTGGTTTTCCATGATCTTCCGTTTCTCATCCATATGTCGGCCCAATTCTTCCACAAATTTTTCTCTGCCCAATTCAAACCGACTGATCCCTCTCTCCTTTTGCAACAACTTGTCAAAAAAAACCTGACTCCCTAGTCCAGCGTGATCTGCCCCAGGCAGCCACAAAGTCGGCTCGCCTTTCAGCCTGTGATATCGGATCATAATATCTTCCACCGTTACAAACAAAGCATGGCCAATATGTAATTGGTCATAGGCATTCGGCGGCGGCATGATGATCGTGTACGGCTTTTTACCCTCCTCTATTTTGGGTGTGAAAGCCCCCGTCTCTTCCCAGAGATGGTAAATTTTCTTTTCTAAATCAATAAAATTGAACGACTTGTCCATAAGGCTAATCGGTAATCACATTGGCATTGTACCATCTGTACTTCTCCTGCTCGAAAGAAGGAGGGAGAGTAGTGAGCGTTTGTTTTCCCACGGGTGGAGTGGGGAGCAGGCGGCTAGTCCGAGCGTTAGCGAGGATTGGCTTTGCCAACCGCCGATGAGGGGAGGACACACCTCGTTCTTCCCTCATGGTAAAATACGCCGCCGCCCCGATCATCGCCGCATTGTCGGTACAATATTTAAATTCCGGAATAACGATTTTCAGCCCTAGTTCATTGGCTCGTCTTTGAACCTCTTCCCGCAATCGCCGATTGGCCGATACTCCACCGCCAATGATAATCGTCTTCGCTTTATACTTCTTCGCCGCCTTCAGCAATTTAACGACCAATACCTCCACCACCGCTTCTTGAAACTCCCACGCGATCTCCGCAATCCTCTTTTTGGTGATTGCTTGATTATTGGTTATTGGATATTGGATATTAGCCGCAACAGCGGCTGTTGCTGTTTTTAACCCCGAAAAGCTAAAATCAAAATTATCCTCGTCCATCATCGGCCTCGGCAACCTCACCCTTTCCCCTGCTTTGGTGCTTGGTGCTTGGTGATTGAGTATTGTTTGATTATTGGTTATTGGATATTGGATATTAGCCGCAGCAGCGGCTATTGCTGTTTTTAACCCCGAAAAGCTAAAATCAAAATTATCCTCGTCCATCATCGGCCTCGGCAACCTCACCTCCCCCTCCTTCGTTTTTAACTTTTCACTTTTAACTTTTAACTTTGCGGCTTCAGCCGCAATCGCGGGTCCCCCCGGGTATCCCAGCCCCAAAATCCGAGCCACTTTATCGAATGCTTCACCTGCCGCATCATCACGGGTACCACCTACATATTTATATTCCCCATCGCTCCTCGTCAGTACGATTTCTGAATGTCCGCCACTTGTTACTAATGAAACCAACGGATACTCAATTTTTTCATCCCCCAACCAACCAGCGTAGATATGCCCCAGTAAATGATTCACCGAAATCACTGGCTTATCCCACAAATAGCCCAAAGTCTTGGCCGCATTTACACCCACCAACAAAGACCCCAATAACCCCGGATCGGTCGTTACCGCGATCGCATCAATTTGTTTTGGGGCCAGCCCAGTTTTACGCAACGCCAACTCGATCAACGGATAAATCGCTTCCAAATGTTGGCGGGACGCTACTTCCGGCACCACTCCCCCGAACTCTGCGTGTAGTTTTTCCTGACTCGCCACCAAAGAAACCAAAACCTTCAGCCGCTCCCGAAGGGAAGCCTTTGGCCTCGTTCCTTCCACCACCGCCACCGCCGTATCATCACAAGATGATTCAATTGCTAAAATACGCATTCCGAGCGAATTATACCATAAAAACATCAGTCTAGAAGCCACTTTTTGGTATACTATAGTTAGGTTCAATCTCCCTTCCCGTCATTCTGGCAAACCCCTCCCTCCGTCATTCTGGCAAACCCCTCGTTCCGTCATTCTGGCAATTCTGCCGTACGGCAGAAGCGACCAGAATCTTATAGAAAATGCGCCAAAGGCGCCACCAAAACTCTTCATCGCAGATCCTCCGTAGCCTCGGCGTAGGAGGACTACCCAAACCTATTTCTCTCTTCTCTCTTCTCTCTTCTCTCTTCTCTCTCCTCTCTATTCTCTACTCTCTAATCTTTCCCCTCTATGCGCCTCATCACTCCTACTCCTGAAACTTGGGACAACTATCTCATCAAAAATGAGCTTGGTCATTTTCTCCAAAGTTGGGCTTGGGGTGAGTTCCAAGAAAAGCTTGGTAATAAAATTTGGCGATTAGTAGTTGAAGACAACGGGCAAATTATTACCCAGCTTTTAGTAATCAAATTGAGTTTGGGGTTTGGTCAGTCCATTCTCTACTCCCCTCGTGGCCAACTGATTAATAAAAATCGTTCTCTCACCGCCACCCAAGCTGGTATCGCCTTGCTGCTTCAAGAGATTAAAAAAATTGCCACCCAAGAAAAAGTAGTTTGTTTTCGAATTGATCCCCCAGCCCCCGCCGATGATCTCACCACCGAACGCTTTTATGCTTCTAGCGGTTTTGTCAAAAACCCCAAGTCCATTCAACCGCTCCACTCATTGATCCTCGACCTTCACCCAACCCCCGAACAATTACTCGCCACCATGAAAACCAAGACCCGCTACAATATCCACATTGCCGAAAAGCACGGCATTACTGCCACCAAGTCTGACCATCCTTACGACTTCGATAAATTCCTAGAGCTCACCCGTGCTACCTCCGGTCGACAAGGATTCGCTTCCCATTCTGAAAACTATTACCGCACCCAATTTAATGTTCTCCACACAGCCAACCTGCAGGACCTTTGGGTTGCCCGTCATCAAGATAAAGCTATCGCCGCTATTCTAGTTAATTATTTTGGCGATACCGCTACTTATGTTCATGGCGCCTCCGACCACTCTCAACACGAACTCATGGCACCCCACCTGCTCCAGTTTGCGGCCATTCAAGATGCCCGCCGCCGTGGTTTTGCTCGCTACGATTTTTGGGGCATCAACCCTGACCCCAATCATCCTTGGGCTGGATTCACACGATTCAAACGCGGGTTTGGCGGTACCGAGATTAAATATATCGGCACTCTAGAGCTCCCCATCAATCCCCTGTTATATAAATTGTATCGGCTCGTCAGCCGTTTACACTAAGCCACAAGAGCATAGAGAGTAGAAAGCATCTCATCTCTCATCTCTACCCATCATGAAGAAACTTCTCAAAAAAATCCTAGGCCGGGCCTTCTCCCCTCAATCGTTTCTTTACGACACCTACCACAAAACTCGCGGCATGACCGCCGCTATGTTGTATGGTTTCCCCGCCCGCAAAATGATCGTCATCGGTATTACTGGCACCAACGGCAAAACTACTACCGCCAATTTGCTTGGCCAAATCCTAGAAACTACAAACGAGAAAATTGGACTGGCAACTACCGTCAATTTCTGGATTGGCCACAAGCGCTGGATCAATGAAACCAAAATGACGACCTTCAGCCCCTTCAAACTCCAAAGCCTTTTAAAAGAAATGTCCCAAGCCGGTTGTCGTTACGCCATCGTCGAAACCTCCTCCCACGCCATCGCCCAACATCGTACTTGGGGCATTGACTACGACGTAGCGGTTTTTACCAACCTCACTCCCGAGCATCTCGACTTTCACCCTACCTTCGAACATTACCGCAATACCAAACTCCGACTTTTCAAAAGTTTATTTCGCTCTCGCCGAAAAACTAATACCCCCAAAATTGCCGTCATCAACTTTGACGATCCAGTTGCCAGTCATTTTGCCCAAGTTCCGGCTGACCAAAAATTTTTCTATTCAATTAACAAGCTTGAAACTAACGACACCAAAGAAAGTCCCATTACCGCCAATATTATCCATGCCGACGAGTCCAGCACGACTTTCGATTTAAACACCCCCTTCGGGAAAACTTCTATTACCCTACATCTCCCAGGCCGTTTTAATGTTAGCAATGCTCTGGCCGCCGCCAGCACCGCCCTTGGGCTTGGCATACCTTTAGAAAAAATCAAGCAAGGGTTGGAACAAGTTAAAGTCGTCCCTGGCCGAATGGAACGCATCGAAGCTGGTCAGCCCTTCACTGTCATTGTTGACTATGCTCATACTCCCGATGGTTTTGAACAAGTTCTCTCCACCACCCGTTCGTTTACCAAGGGCAGGCTTATTACCGTATTCGGTGCCGCTGGTAATCGCGACAAAACTAAACGTCCAAAATTAGGCGAGATCGCCAGCCGCTATGCTGACGTTTTAGTCTTAACTGAAGAAGACCCCGCCAACGAAGATCCAAACCAAATCATTGAGGCGATCAAGTCCGGCATCCCAGCTCGTTTTCGCGATGATGACAATCTCTTCACTATCCTCTCTCGCCCAGACGCTCTCCGCCACGCCTTCAAGCTTGCCCAGCCGTCAGATACTGTGATGCTATTAGCCATGGGTGCTCAAACCAAGATGGCTGTAAAAACTGGCCTCATCCCCTATGATGAACGAGACTTCGCCCGAAATCTGCTACACTCAATAGTGAACCGCTGATAAAAATACCCCCTCCATCAGTCCACCAGTCCATTTGTCTATTAGTCTATAAAAACTATAAGTCTAACCATATGATCGAATTTGATCAAAACCTCAATCCAGTCGAACCACCAAAACCAAACAATCCATTTACTCCTCCACCAGTCATGCCGTCACCCACTCCTCGAACATCCATGACTCCACCGAATGGTCGTGGTTTAGGTTTGGTCTTGGGCGTTGTTGGTATCATCGTAGTTGCCGCCGTATTGTTGATCACTCTCGGTGCCAGACCCTCAACTACTACTGGCCAAATGGAAGGTTTAAGCGTCAACGCTGACGCTACTGTTTACGCTTCTCCCGACATTGCTCGGGTGAACGTTGGTATCGTCAAGACAGCCAAAACTGTGTCTGAAGTCGAAAAGGCTTTGTCGGATGCTTCCACTACTATTCAACAAGCCATCATTGATGCTGGAGTAAAAGAAGCGGACATTAAAACTGTCGATTACAGCATCTATCCAGAACAAACTTACGTTAACGGTTCCGTCAGCCGCATCACCGGCTATAGTGGCCGTCATAGTATGGAAGTTACTATTCGTGAGCTCGACAAAACCGATACTGTGTTGTCTAGCGTTACTGCCGCTGGCGCCAACGAAGTCGGCCAACTTACCTTCACTCTTGAAAATCCAGACGACAAGTTGGCTGAAGCCCGCAAAGAGGCCATGAAGAAGGCAAAGGACAAAGCTAAACAAATCGCCAAGGACGGCGACTTCACTTTAGGAAGATTGATTTCTGTTAATGAATATTCCAACACCCCCAGCCCAATGTATGACTACACTAAGGGTTCGGGTATGGGTGGTGCTGAAGTTACTCCCAGCACCGAGTCCGGCAGTCTCGCAATGCAGGTCAACGTTACTCTGGTCTACAAAATTCGCTAACCAGCAAAACTGTCCTGAAACATCGAAACAACTTTTAGTCTTAAAAGAGATGGCCACCGCCATCTCTTTTATTCCCCTGCTGTCTCCGCCATTGGAGTCCGAGCGTCCTGAATTAGCAAAATTATCGCAGCGAAGGCGTTGTTTGACGACCAGAGGGAGGAGTTCGCCGAAAGCGAAGAAAGCTAAGTTTGTTATGGCGAACAATCGCAACGACCCCAAAGGGGAGCCTTAGGCTCTGGCGGGCGGCTTTGGTTACTTTCCCCAAGAGGAAAGTAACCGCCGGTTCAGCGCGGCGCAGAGCGCTGGAAAGAAAAATAAACAAGCAGAAAGTGCCAATTGGTCGAGCGCAATTTGGCGCTCGCCCCCCCACCCCTGTGTAAGGGGTATAATAAGCCTATGGCAAATAAAAAGAAACTAGTCCTCATCGACGGCAACGCATTGGTTCATCGTGCCTTCCACGCTTTCTCCCGAGCCAATCTCGCTTCCCCCAGTAGTCAACCCACCGGCGCTATTTATGGTTTTGCCGTGATGTTAATTAATATCTACACTCGCCTCAAGCCCGACTACATTGCTGTAGCCTTTGATACCGACGCCCCAACTTTCCGCCACAAAGAATATGTCGAATACAAGGCCACTCGCATCAAAGCTCCGCAAGAACTCTACGACCAAATCCCAGAAATCCAAGCCCTAGTCGAGAGCTTCAATATTCCCATTTTTCTAAAAGACGGTTTCGAAGCCGATGACATTATCGGCACTCTTGCCCGCCAAGCTCCCAGTACGCTCGACACCTACATTTCCACCGGCGATATGGACGCTCTCCAATTAGTGAACGACCATACTTTTGTCTACGCTCCTCGCAAGGGTTTTTCCGACATTATTGTCTACACTCCCGAAGAAGTTTTAAAAACTAAAGGCCTCCGCCCCGACCAAATCATCGACTTCAAAGGTCTCCGTGGCGATCCTTCCGACAACATCCCCGGCGTCGCGGGTATTGGCGAAATCACCGCCCTGAAACTCCTGCAGGAGTTTGGTGACTTAGAAAACATCTACAAAAATCTGGAGCAGATTTCCGGCACCGTTGCCGAAAAGTTAAAGAAGGGTGAACAGGACGCGATCAAAAGTAAGGGGCTAGCCACCATTCACACCACTATTCCCATCAAGCTAGATTTAGACAAGGCCGAGGCTATCGCTTTTGATAAATTCCGGGTTGCTGAATTCTTTCGCCGAATGGGCTTCCGAACTCTTTACGACAAAATCCCCGCCGGCACGCTGACGACGGGAGGGCAACCATCTTTTTTTGACAAAGCCCAGCCCAAGTTAATAAAAACTGGGGCTGGGGAAAACCAGCTCATAAAAGATCTCGACAAAAAACTCGACCCCATTCTTCGCAAGATGGAGAAGGCGGGCATTTTGTTGGATATCAAGCTGCTTAATGATTTAAATACCCAGCTCTCCACCCGCATCGAGAAGTTGAAAAAGAATATCTACAAATATTCCAAAGTTGAATTTAACATCGCCTCCCCTAGCCAACTGGGAAACTTCCTATTTAAAGAACTTAAGCTCCCAACCCTAGACATTGGCAAAACCCAGAAAGGCTATTCCACCGCTGTGTTGGAGCTGGAAAAAATCTACCGCGAACATCCCGTCATCAAACACATTTTGGAATTCCGCCAACTCGAAAAACTCCGCAATACCTACCTCGAAACTCTGCCCAAATTAGTCGACAAGAATAATCGGGTACACACCACTTACGCGCAGGATACTTCCACCGGCAGACTTTCCTCCAAAGAACCAAACCTTCAAAACATTCCTATCCGAAGCGAAATTGGCGCCGAACTTCGTAAAGCGTTTATCGCCCCCAAAGGCTTTCGCTTAATCTCCGCCGACTACTCCCAAATCGAGCTCCGCGTTATCGCCTCACTCGCCCACGATGTCCGCATGATTCGCACTTTTAATAAAGGCGAGGATATTCATACTGCCGTCGCTGCCGAAGTTAATGGCGTCAAATTAAAGGACGTCACCAAAGATATGCGCCGCAATGCCAAAACCATCAATTTCGGAATTATCTATGGTGTCTCCCCCTACGGCCTCGCCGCTCGGACGAATATGACCATCCATCAAGCCACTAATTACATTCACAAATACTTCGAACTTCATCCCGAGATCAAACAATATATGGAAGATACCGCCGCATATGCGAAGCAACACGGCTATGTCGAAACTTTGTTTGGCCGTCGTCGCTACATCCCCGAAATCCGCTCCAAGATTCCGGCGGTTCGTTCCGCCGCCTCTCGTGCCGCTATCAATATGCCAGTCCAAGGCACTGCCGCCGACTTACTTAAAGCCGCCATGATCGAGCTTGCCAAAGCCTTACCTAAAGTCAGTCCCGATTCTCGGATGCTTCTCCAAGTCCACGACGAACTGGTACTGGAAGTCCCGACTAAGGATATTAAAAAAGTCGCCACTCTCGTCCGTAACAAGATGGAAAATGTCTATCACCTCGATGTCCCCATTCACGTCGACATCGAAGCTGGTGTAAACTGGGGAGAAACTAAAAAGATATGACAGTAGAACACGCCTTAGCCCGAAGACAGAGCTGGGGTCAAATGCTAGGTCGGTTAGGAGACCTACTATTCAGCAATGCCCTGACCGATTCCGTCCTCAGAGAACCATCACACAGAGCCGCACTAGACAAACTAGGACGGGTTAGAATATTAATGAAGAAAATTGGTGAAATATACCAAAAGAACCAAATCAATAATATTGACCTAAAAGTCCTAGAGACATACATAGATTCTCTCTTATTCCTGATAAGAAGTACCTACGATCTGAGTGCGCAGGTACTGAGGAAGAGAGTTCCTAATAGTATCACTCTGCCAGTCAGTCTCGCTAAAATTGAAAAGATGCTTCAAAGCAATACTATTAGTTTACCGCATACCCTAGACACACTAACCCCCGCCCATTCAGGATTTAAAATGATTAAAACCTTAAGAGATGAAGCCAAGATGGGAAGGGCAATTTTATCACTCTATAAGAAACGGGAATCTATCTTTATTAAGGTTAAGACGCCACAACAAAAAGTTATTTTACACCAAGAGCTCACCACCTTTTTAAACTGGCATCTACTCTGGCTACACCTCAGCCTCAGTTCCTTTTTTATAGATCTTTTCGGGGAAAACCTGTTCAACCAACATGTAAAGATTCCCAGAAGAGAATTTATTAAATTAGTAAAAAATGCCTGAGCTCACCCCCACCCACGACGCCACCAAACCCTCATTTTTGGTTAGATTGGTGAGATTGGGATAAATTGTTTAGATTATCTCTATGTCCCGCACCATCATCGAAATCAAAGCCCGCACCAACCAGCCCGACAAGATTCGGGAGACTTTAAAAAATCTTGGTGCCGACTTCAGAGGCATCGACCACCAAATTGATACCTACTTCAAAGTCACTTCTGGCCGCCTCAAGCTTCGTGAAGGCAACATTGAAAATCATTTAATCTACTACCAGCGTCCCGACCAAGCTGGCCCAAAACAATCAGATGTCATCCTCCTCCCCACCGGGCCCAACTCACCCATTAAAGCCATCCTCACCCAATCAATGGGTGTCTTGGCTGTCGTCGATAAACATCGCGAAATCTACTTCATCGACAATGTAAAATTCCACATCGACCAAGTTGTAAACCTTGGCTCATTTATGGAGATTGAAGCTATTACCAACAACGACGAGCTCACCCGCGACCAACTCCTCGCCCAATGCGAACACTACAAAAAACTCCTCGAAGTTACTGACTCCGACCTCCTCGAAAAATCCTATAGTGACATGGTTCTTTCCCAGTCCACCCCCATTGATTAGATTGTCATAGACCCTTCGTCTTGTCCACCATAGCTCTCGACCTTCGTAGCCTTGGCGAAGTAGGTTTAGCGACGGTGGAAGCTTTAGCGAAGTAGGGGTGAAGATTGGAATAAATTGGTTAGATTATCCTTATGCCCGAGCTCCCCGAAGTCGAAACCGTCGTCCGCGGCCTCTCCCGACATATCGTCGGGCAAAAAATCAAAACCATCCACGTCCTCACCAAAACCAGCTTCTCTGGTCTACCAGTCCATAAGTCTATTGGTCTATTAGTCAAATCCGTTTCCCGCCGCGGCAAAGGCATTATCATCGAGCTTGCGAAGCCCGGCGTAGCTCGCAAGGGCGAAGACGGGTCGAACTCCTTATCTCTCCTCATTCATTTAAAAATGACCGGCCAGCTCATTTGGGTTCCCCCCATCCGCCGTCGCTCAAAGAGCTATGGCGGACATCAACGGCTTAACTTTGGTCATCCTACGGATGACTTCACAAATAGTATGCCGTCTCGACACACTCGGGTTTGGTTCGAATTAACCCCCAAAGGGGCCCCTTCGGGGCAAAGGCACACCAATTATTTGTACTTCAACGATATGCGCCGGTTTGGTTGGGTTAAACTCACCCCCACCGCCGAAATCTCCAAAGACAAATTCTTCTCCAAACTCGGATTAGAACCTTTCGACAAAAACTTCACCCCCGCTTTTTTATATACCGCCATTCAACATCGGCCAAAGAGCAATATTAAAGCCATCATCCTAGACCAAACTCTAGTTACCGGCATCGGCAACATCTATTCTGATGAGGCCCTTTTTTATGCCGGCATAAAACCTACTCGACTAGGACGTTCTATTACCAAAGCCAACACCACTAAATTAGTTTCTGCCATCAAAAAGGTGCTAACAAAAGGCATCAAGTATTCTGGCACCAGCATTAATACTCACCGCACCCCCGAAGGTTCGATGGGCCAAATGCAAAACTACCTCGCCGTTTACGACCGCAAGGGTCAACCCTGCCGCAAGTGTAAAACCCCAATCATCAAAATCCGCGTCGCTAGTCGCGGCACCCATTACTGTCCAAGTTGTCAGCTATAAGCTCAAGCAGCAATCGCACCTGCCACAAATAACAGCCTAGCGAATGGAGTTGACAATAATTTGGGCTGTCGCTTGTTGGCCAGAAGAACCGTACTCTACTTGGACTACAAAATTATGTTCATTGATTACAAAATACCGATTGATTTCGGCATCTCCGTTTCGAATGGCGACATACTTGTAATCCCTTCCTCGCGTTGTTTTCATTAGCGAGGAAATAATTGGTTCCCCCCAACTTGAGCTAAGACCAGCAATAAAGTTCGATATAGCTGAATCTATAGACGTACCTGCTTGTTTGGTCAGAGAAACACTAATAGGATAATCTCCGCTCCAAGATAGTGTGGGATTGTTGAGATTTAGTAGCACTACATAAGAACCAGTGGTAGGAAATTCCTCTGAAGCAATCTGCCAGCTGCTGGGATAATCAAATACAAAATCCGTACCCTGCGGAGAATATGTAGACAAAGACCCGCCCCCAATAATAAACCTAGTGAATATGTCAGCTGAATCAAAAGCTAATAGCTTACCATTCCAAGCGATCTGCGCAGTCCAGCTTTGATACTCGTAGACTGGACGGAAGTAGAGATCGTAAGTGCCATTGCTGGCAGAGTTTGCGATCTTTACATTCCAAGAAATAGTAAATTGGGCATTTGGAGCCACATCTAAGCCATCGTAATACGCCATCCGATTGCCATTCAGCACAAAGCTTGAAGCATCCAGCCATGGAGTTTGGGCATCGCCGCGAACACCAATGGCATAAGAACCGACCGGGACTTGCTTGCCGGCAGGAACCGTACCCAAAGAGGTCTTATTTCTAATTGTCGTATTCGACATATTTTGTAAGGTCACTGACATAGCGACAGTATCGCCTTGGTTAGCAGTAACGTAGTGAGCTTTGCCATCGGCTGTGATTTGAGCTGGAGTTTGACCAACCCATCTATAATGATAAGTGTCAGCCGCAGAAGCAATCTGCGTTGGAATAATCATCCAAGCAGTAATCACACCAGTCATCACCAAAGAACCGACCTGTGATAATTTTTTAAGAAGTAAGTTGCGCATAATTAGTTAAGAGAGTTTTGTCCAATATAGCTACACTAATCATACACCCAACCACTCTGTCAGAAATAACGCGCATTTCCCAGCGCGTCATCCCCGATTTAGTCGGGGATCCAGAAAGAAAAAAGAAATATAAAGTGGAAACAAAAAATGTTTTTGTTCTTTTCTAGATTCCCACTTTCGTGGGAATGACAGGGTTTATACTGCCGCCCTCAACCATATTCACCGCCGGCTGCTCGAATAGCTCGGCTATTTGCTTATCATTAGTAGTTACAAAACTTTGGACCCCCACTAATGCCCGTGCCAACTTAGCCTGCCGCTCATCATCTAATTCTGAAAAAATGTCGTCTAGTAAGTAAACCGGAGCATCATGAAGCTTGGTTTTTAGTATCTCTCCTTCCGCCAGTTTCAATGCCATCACCGCACTCCGGAACTCCCCCCGTGAGGCCGCCGCCCGCATGTCATCACCATTCAAAATAAACAGCACATCATCCCGATGAATGCCTTTGGTGGTATTGGCCCGAACAACATCCATCGATCTCGCTCCCGCCAATCCCGCCCCATACATTTTCGGTGTCTCAAAATTTAAACTCGGCACGTAAGAAATTTTCAAAATATCTCCCGATTCCCCGAACCAGTCATGGTAATACTGGTTCGCCAATCGCCCCACTTCTTCCATTGCTTGTTTGCGCTTTTCTACAATTCGCGCCCCCAATTCACTCATCTTCTCATCCCAAACTTCCAACTCTCCCTCCCCACTCCGACCTTGTTTAATCATCAATAAAAGTTGATTGCGCTGACGCAGCACCTTCCAATAATCCACTAGGTCCTGTCCGTATTCCAAATCAAACCTAGCGATCAATAAATCCAAAAACTTCCGCCGTTTCTGTGGGCTCAACCGGATTAGATCAATATCTTCTGGTGAGAATAATACTACCGGCATTTGTCGAATTATCTCCACCCGCTGGACAACCACCCCATTTAGCTTCGTCGTCTTACGCGCGAATCCTCCTTCCATCATCCAGATCATTTCCGCCCGCTTTATTTCCCCGTCTTTTTCAAACTCAAATTCCACCCTCGCAAATTCCTGCCCATGTTGAATGAGTGAACGCTCATTACTCACCCGAAATGACCCCCCTGCCGCCACCGCGAACATCCCCTCCAAAATGTTCGTTTTGCCCTGTGCATTCCTCCCCACCAAAATATTCGCACCTGAAACTGGAGTTAATTCAATTGGCCCCAGATTCCGAAACTGCTGGAATTTAGCTTTAATAATCTTCATCTCGTCCTTCTGGCTCTTGACCGTCGCAGCCTCGGCGTAGTCGGTTGCCCAGAATCTTATCGCTTATCTTCTATACGATTCTGGCGTCGCTTCACTCCCCAGAATGACATTTTGCCGCTTTGGTTAGATTGTCGCAGACCCTTCGTAGCTTTAGCGAAGTAGGGGCGAAGGTTGGTTAAATTGGTTAGATTTAATTAGTTTCTCAACGGCATCACGATATACAGTCGGCCTTCACCGCCACTCGGTCTCAACACTCCGGGACTAGTTTTACCACCCAGCTCCATCACACATTTCACCGTGTCAAAACTATTTAACCCGTCCAACACATATTTAGCATTAAAGGTGATCTCACTTGGCTCACCCGTAACTACGGCTGGGATCTTCGCCACAAAATTACCTAACTGGGAAGATTCTGAAGTTACCTCGATCTCACCTTCACCTCGGACATTTAGTTTTACACTATTAGACCCTTCCAAAGAAAAGATACTCGCCGTCTTTAAGGCATCGGCTAATTCTTGAATCTCAAATTCCGCTGACAAAGTATGACCAGCTGGAATAATTTGCTTATACGGCGGATATTCACCCTCAATAATTCTAGAAACCAAACTCGCATTAGAAAATCCGAACATCACTTGGTTATCACCCACCCTTAATTCCAATTCTTCACTCCCCCCAATAATCCGTCTTACTTCCTGTAAAGTGCGATTTGGAACCACCACCCCAAATTCTTCTCCCAAATTAATATTCCGGATCACTTCCGCCAGTCGATAACTATCTGTTGCCGCCGCTGTCAATTTCCCCTCTTTCGACACCAAATAAACACCAGTTAAGATCGGACGTGATTCGTCTCGAGAGACCGCAAAATCAACTGCCGCCAAAATCTCATCTAATTCCTCACTTTTTATCTTTACCACTTTTCCTCCTTCAACTTGAGGAATTTCTGGATAATCATCCGCCGGCATTCCATTAATATCTGCCTTTGTCTCCCCACAAACCACTTCCAAAATATTATTCTTCACCGTCAATGACACAGTATCGCCATGGAGATTATTCACTAAATTGATCAACGTCTTCCCCGGTACTGTAATTACTCCTTCTTTCTCCACCTTTCCCCCCAAAAAGAATCGCACTCCAATTTCCAGATCAGTTGCGACGATTTCCACTCCACTCTTATCTGCTTTTATTAAAACATTATTCAAAATCGGTAGAGTACTTCTTGAGCTGACAATTCTCTCTACCCCACTTAATGCAGTCTTTAATTTATCTAAAACTAAAGAGATTTGGATATCCACACCTTTTATAGAAGATATAGTCTCATTCATAAGATTAAAAAATTAGTAGTAAATATAGAGCGGTGATTAATGTGTGCTAACTTAATTTTACAGTCTGGAAGCGTCCCCCTCCAACTGCCGATTGTGTTAAAAATGTTGACCAATAGTGGATAATCTGGGGATAACTTTTTACCCTCCAGATGTCCCCACCCCTAATCCACCGCGTATAATTTGTTTTTAATTTGGGTAATTTCTTGGTGAATAATGTCGTTTTTTAAGATTTCTTCCTTAATTTTATTGTAGTCATGCATGATGGTTGTATGGTCTCGTCCTCCTAGTTCTCCCCCGATCTGCTTATACGGCATCTCCACCTCTTCTCGCAATAGATAAACCAAGATCTGACGCGGGACAACGATCTCCCGTGTTCTCTGCCGACCGGTCAGATCTTCCTTTTTGATATTAAAATGAACGATCACGGCTCGGATAATCTCGCTTGGGCGGACTACCCGCTTCCCCGGAGCGGTCAAAATACCTCCCATCAGGTTTTTTACATCATCTAACTCGGGGGTGGCATTATTCAGCTCGGCAAAGGCAAAGATCCGCGTGAGTGCTCCCTCCAGCTCGCGGACGTTATTAGTGATGGATTTTGCCAGATATTCTAAGATATCTCTGGCCAGCTCCCGTTTTTGCCCTTCCAGCTTGGACTGCAAGATCGCCAACCTAGTTTCATAAGAGGGGGTTGAAATATCAGCGATCATCCCCCATTCAAATCTGGAACGCAATCGATCTTCTAGTTGTGGGATGGCCTTGGGCGGCCGGTCTGATGTCAGCACGATTTGCTTACCGGCAGTATGGAGTGCGTTAAACGTATGGAAAAACTCCTCTTGGGTCTGCTCCTTGCCGGCAATAAACTGAACATCGTCAATTAATAAACAATCGACCTTCCGGTACTTATCCTTAAATTCTTTAGTTTTCTGTCCTCGAATTGCTTCGATCATTTCATTAGTAAATCGCTCGGAAGTAACATACACCACTTTGGCTTTAGGGATCGTCTTAACTGTTTCATTTCCGATCGCCTGCAGTAAGTGAGTTTTTCCCAACCCTACTCCCCCATAAATAAACAGCGGGTTGTAGTTCATCCCCGGATTCTTCGCTACTGCTTCTGCCGCCGCGTAGCACAACTTACTATTTTCTCCGACGACAAAACTTTCAAAAGTAAATTTAGGATTTAAGCCTTCCCGGACTACGTTTTCTGGTTCAAACAATTTTTTGTCAGTCGCCTCTAATGTTGGCAAGATCATCTTGGTTGGTTCTGGCGCAACTGGTTTTTTGCTTCCCACCACATACTGCACCATAATTACTCTACCCAAATGTTTCACTAAACATTTGTGCATCTCTTTCTGATACTTTTTTTGTAACCAACTCTTTGTAAAGTCGTTTGGTACTCGAATTGTTACTACTCCCTTTTGGGTATCAATAGTCTCGAGCGAGGTATTTTTAAACCAAGTTTGAAAATTGGCGGGACTCATTCCCACCTCAATTTCTCCCAAAACTGTTTGCCACAATTTTTCTTGGTCGGTTAACATGCTCCCCTGTTTTTAGCCTCCTAGCAAAGTCAATTTACCAAAGTTATCCACATTTGTATACGCGAGGGAGACCAGAGAGCAGGGAAGAAAAAATAGAGACTTCCTCTCCGCCCTCGTCTCTCTACCCTTGTCTCTACTCTCTATAAATTGACCTATGAGAGAGGGGCAGAATATACTGGGTAAGTACTGATTTAATTACCTTATGAAAAGAACCTACCAACCCAACAAGCGCAAGCGCCAGAAAACTCATGGTTTCCTGTCTCGGATGGCGACTACTGGTGGCCAGAAAGTGGTGAAACGCCGCCGACTTAAGGGTCGCAAGAAGTTAAGCGTCTAGGAGCTTCGCTATGGTCTTAGCCGCCAACAACCTTCTAGATCGAGTCACTCGCCGTGGCACCAAGTTTAATCGACGCGGATTTGCTCTATATTACCTCAAGGTGCTCGATCCTCCTCGCCCCCGCATTGTTATCAGTCAAAAAATTGACAAACGTGCCGTTGTTCGCAACCGCCTTCGCCGTCAGATCAAAGCTATCTTGTCTGGAGCTGATCTGGGCCGGCGAGCAGTTGTTATAATTGTTCGCAAGGAGCTTCTAGCCCTCTCCTTTTCAGAACTCAAGACCGAACTTGGGCAGGTGCTCACCCAAATTCAATGAAGCAGTTATTGATTAATCTTATTGCTCTCTATCAAAAGACCCTCTCCCCCGACCATGGGTGGATAAGTGTTCGTAATCTTGGTGGCTATTGCCGATTCCAACCGACCTGTAGTGAATATGCCAAGCAGTCGATCGAGGAGTATGGAGTTATCAAAGGCAGTTTTCTGGCCATTGCTCGGATTAGCCGATGCCACCCCTGGGCTCCAGTTGGGTTAGACCCCGTCCCCGATAAATCCCAAGGCAGAGCAGTAGCGGTCAATGAATAGACTAATTAAAAAATAATCGTAGTTCTGCCATTAGGCAGAACCTCCAAAACTTTTCACTCATCACTTTTAACTTTTCACTTCCCTCATGAACACCCCTAAAATTACTGATGCCATGTGGAGCGGCTGGATGGGCAAACTTCTTTACGTCCCGCTTTTAAATATTCTCATCCTGCTATATGTCTATATCCCCGGTCAGGACTTGGGGTTAGCTATTATTGCGATCACTCTTTTGATCCGCATATTCCTTCATCCTTCCTATCGCACGACTCTGAAGGCTCAACGGGATATGCAAAAAATCCAGCCCTACATTGATAAATTAAAAGTGGAGTTCAAAGACGATCAAAAGCGTCAATCAGAAGAAATGATGAAGCTCTACAAAGAGCACAAGGTTAATCCTCTTGGGTCTTGTTTGCCGCTCATTATTCAACTACCGATCGTCTTCGCGCTTTACCGAGTTTTCATTGCTGGGTTAGACACTAGTAGTCTGGTTCATTTATACAGCTGGTTCCCCAACCCCCCAGAACAACTCCACACCATTTTCTTAGCCTTTACCAATATTTCTAGCCTAGCCATCGACTTAACCACTCGGAATATCTATTTGGCTATTGCGGCCGGCTTAGCCCAACTGCTCCAAACCGTTGTGACCATGCGTCGGACTAGTGGTGCCGCCAAGAAACAATCTACCTTGATGATGGTTTTCCCAGTTGTTACCTTCGGCTTGGCACTAACTTTGCCATCTGCTCTTAGTCTCTATTGGGCAGTTACCACTTTAATTATGACCTTGGAGCAACTCTGGGTATTTGCTATATTAGACCGTCAGGAGAAAAAAGTAATTGAGGAGACCCATCATGGTTAAAGCCAACGCTGGATCAGGGATTGATGCCAAAGTTAAGGAGCACTTAAGTGCTATCTTCGCTTTCTTTGGACTTCAGCCAGAAATTAGTTTGACCACCAACGAGTCGGTTCTGATGATCGATATTACTACTGGTCAGGATGATTTATTTACTCATGGTACCGCCGATCCTCTTCTAGCTCTACAACACCTACTCCGGATTATTGCTCGGCGCGAATTTCCCGACACTCCCATTACCCTGTCTCTTAATATCGGCGGGTTCCAACAACGACAACGTGCCCGTTTAGCAGAGATAGCCAAAGATGCCGTTAATCAGGCACTTGCCACCAAAATGGCAGCTCATTTACCACCCATGTCATCCTACGAACGTCGGCTGGTCCATCTCGCGCTTGTCGATGAAACCGGTGTCGTTGGCGAGAGTGAGGGTGAGGGCGAAGAGCGTAGAGTTGTAGTGAAGCCGATTTAACTCGTCATCCCGTTAGTAATTTAGAAACCGGTAGTCTTGGGAGACAATCAAGCAGCATGGAGCACCAAGCATAAATTTTTAACAGGATGAATTGGAACAAATATTACCAAACCCCCCTAACCCTCGAAGGACTATTCAGTAACCTTCACGGCCAAAAAGAATTTTTGTCCGAGATTTTTAATTCCGGTGGCAAGCGACTGTTAGAAGTTGGTACTGGCAGTGGAGCAATGAGCATTTTTCTCTCATGGCT
Organism: Patescibacteria group bacterium; assembly: GCA_041649135.1. GTDB lineage: Bacteria > Patescibacteriota > Kazan-3B-28 > Kazan-3B-28 > Kazan-3B-28 > JAKLDB01. Next base: position 36,933 of record JBAZNQ010000002.1, read on the forward strand.
AGGTTTAGACATTACCGGTATCGATCTCGACCCCCAAGTCATCGCTAAAGCCAAAGTCGAATCAGCTCGATTCAACGGCAAAGCAGACTTTATGGTCGCCGATACTTTTCATCTCCCCTTCCCCGACAATTCTTTTGATGTTATCTTCCACCAAGGTTTACTTGAACATTTTAGTGACGATGATATTCGTCGGATATTGGCCGAACAACTTCGCTGTGCCCCCACCGTGATCGTTTCAGTACCTAATCATTGGTACCCCAAAAAAGATTACGGCAACGAACGTTTAATGAACCAAGCTCAATGGGAGGCAATCCTTGCCCCCTTCAAAGTGGAAAAAAGTTATTACTATTCCCTTAAACGGTTTCCTCGTCCTTGGCTCTGGCGCAAGCCCATCCAATACCTCGCCGTTATCACCCGCAAGGGATAATAACCAAATATCAAATAACAAGTACCCCAATATAAACAATTAGTCATTCAACTCCCGTTCTCTCTTCTCTCTTCTCTCTTCTCTATTCCCTACTCCCTACCCATGAGCAACACTCGTAAAGTCGCTTACAACACCATTATTCAAATCATCGCTCGGGTTATCGTCACCCTAGTTTCTTTGGTTGCTCTAGCCTATACCGCTCGCTACCTCGGAGTAGTTGGCATGGGTCAATACAACTTGATTTTTGCCTATCTTGGGCTCTTTGGTGTAATCCTGGATTTTGGTTTTTTCCTACTTCAAGTTCGCGAGATTACCAAAACCCCCGAGCGTACCCAGTATATTATCGGCAATATCTTGGGACTGAAATTGGCATTGAGTCTGGTTGTTTTTACTAGTGCCTATTTGGTAGCAATTTTTATTTATCACGATCCTATCATTATCCTCGGTGTACTAATCGGGGTTGTCTCGCAAGCTTCTCTTAGTTATGCCCAAGTCCCCATCAGCCTCTTTCAGGCACGACTCCAGATGGATCGGGTAGCATTGAGTAATGTTATCACTCGGCTGGCCTATGTCGGCCTAATTTTCTGGGCGATCAATGCGAATTTAGGTGTGATTGGTATCGTGATCGCCGCAACCGTGGCCAATGTTTTGGCGCTCATTATTCAAATGTTGCTGGCATGGGGTCAAGTCCCAATCTTACCCCAATGGGATCTTGGCTATTGGTGGAAATTCGTCAAAGAAGCCGCTCCACTTGGAGCGGCGGTAGTTTTAGCTACGGTTTATTTCCGAGTCGATTCCGTTATGCTCTCGCTCCTAAAGGGCAACTATGAAGTGGGAATCTACACTACCCCTTACAAAATTGTAGAAGTCGTCTTAACTATACCAACCATCTTTATGAGCTCGGTTTTCCCCGTCCTAACCGCCGCCGTTCTCCACAGTCGTGAGGCAGTCGTTCGAGTTTTTCGAAAAGCTTTTGATTTTTCTATGTTGCTTGGTGTTCCGATCGTGATTGGGGCCACTATGATCGCTACCCCCCTTATGACTGCGATTGCCGGCCCTGAATTTTCTGCGTCAGGACCAGTTTTGCAGATTATTATTTGGACTACTCTGCTATCTTTTATTGGCGCCGTCTTAACTTATACCCTGATCGCCGCCGGAAAACAAATCCTACTAACCATTCCCTACATCATCGCCGCTGTTTTTAATATCGTTGCCAATCTGCTTGTCATCCCCCGATATTCTTACATCGGCGCTTCCTATATTACTGTCGCTACCGAACTAATTGTGACAGTCTACGCTGGAGTCTTGGTCTATCGGATTTTTAAACTTACCCCAGCGTGGCCAGTTTTAATTAAAGCCATTATTGCCAGCATCATTATGGCGGGCGTGATGTATTGGTTAGGTTCGGTTAATTTGATTATTAATATTGTAGTAGCAATGGTAGTTTATGGGGTGATGATCCTAATCCTGCGAGCCATTCCTCGCGAAGTTTTAAAGGAGTTAAAACTTGTTCGATGAAAATAGCAATTGATTTTCGAGAGGGGGCCAATCCTTTCCGGGCCGGTAAGGGTGAGTATGTGTATCAGCTGGTACAGGCGTGGTTCAACCAATATCCTGATGACGAAGTCATCTTATTAGTAGAAGCCGGGCAAACCCCATCTTTGTCATTTGGGAAGTGGCGTCTTAAAGTCGTTCCAGCCAAAGGGCTTTGGTGGCATCTTTGGGTCTGGTTGTGGTTGGAATTCACTCGCCCAGTAAATGTTTATTTTTCCACTACTAGCTTAATCGTCCCTGCTCTAGTCCGTTCAGTAAAAACCGTGACTACTCTATTTGACTTTACAGTTTGGCGTTTTCCCACTACTCACTTTCCCAAGGCGGTGATGGTTGAAAAGATTTTTATGGGTTGGGCTATTCGTTTTTCAAATCATTTATTAGCCATCTCCGAATTTACTAAGCAGGAAGCCATTCAGCTCTTTAGAACGGCGGTTGATAAAATTACCGTCACACCACTAGGTGTCGATCCCCACTTCCAGCCAATGTCGCCTAGTCCGACAGCTATCCGTAGCTTGCAGGAAAAATATCAACTACCAGAAAATTTCATTCTCTACCTCGGTACGCTAGAGCCGCGTAAAAACATTGCTCGGTTAATTGAGGCTTTTCAAACTATTCGATTACAGCACCCCGATACTTATTTAGTGCTGGCTGGTGCCAAGGGTTGGTCTGATGATATCTTACCTTCCCCACCCCCCCCACAAATTGTGGTGACGGGATACATTGATGATCATGATCGGCCGACACTTTACAACCTAGCTACTATGTTTGTTTTCCCATCACTTTATGAAGGATTCGGCATGCCGCCCTTAGAGGCGATGGCCTGTGGCGTGCCAGTTATAACGGCCGCGGTCGCTTCGTTACCAGAAGTAGTCGGCGAGTCGGCAGTTTTAATCAACCCAACCGATACTCGCCAGCTCGCTCAATCAATTAATAAACTATTAGGCAATAAAGACTTACGCATCCAATTGCGTCAGCAGGGTCTTGCCCAAGCCAAACAGTTCACTTGGGAAGCTACGCTCGCTCATACTCGTCAGGCAATCTATAACTATGACTAGCTGGTTAATCCCATTACTTATTTTTTTGATCACCGTCGTGGTTGCTTGGCGATCACCGCGGGCTGGTTTGTTTTGGGTGGTACTAGCGATCCCAGCCTATGTTATTAAATTTAATATCGGGGCTCTTCCCACCACCCTCACAGAAATTATGCTTTGGGCAGTTTTGGTTGGTTGGCTGACCCAACACCCTCTCTCCCATCTTCGGCGCCTAGTCTTATCGTATCGGCCGATTGGGTGGGAATTAGGCCTGCTATTTATTGGTCTTGTCATTGGCATAGTTGTGTCTGGTGATTGGCGGTTGAGTTTAGGAATCGTAAAGGGTTGGTTCGTCGACCCTCTCATAGTTTATGGACTGGTAGTTGTAATTTTGGGCACTCCCAAGATTCACGATCTGGTTCCGGTTTTGATGCTCTCAACTCTGCCAATTTCCCTCACCGCAATTATCCAAGTTATTACGCGACAGTTTGTTACTATCGACGGTCGAGCTTCAGCTTGGTTTGCTTCCGCCAATTATCTGGCGCTTTATCTTGTGCCGATCATTCTACTGGGGAGCTATCTTCTATTTGAGCCCCGTTACCGACATTCTAACTTCTTCTTTTGGTTGATTACGATCCCGAGTTTAATTGCCGTCTATTTTTCCTACTCATACGGTGGTTGGCTGGCGCTGGCCGTTGGGACATTAGTTATTATCATTTGGCAATTTCGTCAGCGTTGGCAAATTTGGATTGCTGGCGGCTTGGCCGTAGTATTGGCTGGTTTAACTCAACTCTCCAGCGATCGAGTTGCTCGAATGTTGGACTTTCGAGCCCAATCTTCATTTAGTGTTCGTCTCCAAGTTTGGGCGGCAGATTTATTAATGATTAAAGATCGTTGGCTAACCGGTATTGGTTTGGGGCAATATCCGACAGCCTACCCCGAGTTCGTCGGTCGGTTGTTCCCTTCCCCCCTCGAACCAGCCATGCTCCATGCCCATAATCTTTTCTTTCAATTTATTATTAATCTTGGGGTAATCGGGCTGATCGGGTTTTTGAGTTTATTGGTGCGATTCTTCAGTTGGGTTGCCCGTTCCTCTACTGGCTGGGCAGTTTCGTTGACTGCCGCCATGAGCGCAATTTTAGTTCATGGTCTAGTCGATACTCCCTACTGGAAAAATGATTTGTCGATCCTATTTTGGTTGCTGTTGGCGATCGCTAGCTTAACGTCTTTGTCTAAATCAGCTACTCCCGCCCATGGATAAATCTTATCGGATCGGTATTGACGCTCGACTCTTCGGCACTGCTCAAGCTGCCGGCATTGGCACATACACCGAAGAGCTAGTCGGGAATCTTTTGAAAGTCGATCCAGAGGATCACTACACCGTCTTTGTTACTCACGCTACTGCGGCCGTGTTCCCCTTTTATGGTCCCAACCTTACTAAGCAAGCAGTTCCGTATCGGCACTATACTTACTCTGAACAATTTTTCTACCCTCGGCTGTTAAAGTCTGCCAAGCTCGACCTCATCCATTACACCAATTTTAATACTCCCGTTTTCTTCCGCTCGATTAAAAGCATCGTTACAATTCACGATTTAACTTTATGGTTTTACCCCGGTCGGAAACATCGCAGCCCATTTAAGCGGTGGCTCTATCGCTATGTGATCGCCCAATCTTGCCGCAACGCCGAACGGATCATTGCCGTATCTCAAGGTACAAAACAGGACATCATCAAATATCTTAATATTCCTGCTGACAAAATTGATGTGATCTACGAAGGTGTCCCCCCACGGTTGAAAACGGTGTCTACTCCCAAGCGGATGGAGATGATCAAGTCCAAATACAACATCACCTCTCCCTTCTTTTTATATGTCGGTCAATGGCGGGCCCACAAAAATCTTGAGCGATTAATTCGAGGTTTCGCCATTTTTCGCCGCCGCTACAATCTTGATTACCAATTGGTCATTGTCGGCAAACAAGATCCTCTAGCCCCCGAAGTCCCCGCCACTATCAAACAGCTTGGGTTGCAGGACGCGATTGTCACTACTGGCTATATCGCCGATTCTGATTTGGCAGATTTTTATAATGCCGCCGAAGCATTCGTCTTCCCCTCACTTTATGAGGGGTTTGGCATCCCCCCGCTCGAGGCAATGGGCCAAGGTACTCCCGTTATTTCATCCAACGTTTCAGTCATGCCCGAGGTGTTGGGTGATGCCGCGCTTTATTTTGACCCCTTGAATCTTGAGGACATTGCCGCTAAGCTGTATCAGTTCGCGACTAGTTTTCGAGTGCGACAGGAGTTAAAAGAGCGGGGGCTGGCTCAAGCTCGCAAGTACTCATTTGGTCGGATGGCCAAAGAGACTCTGGCGGTCTATCAAAAAGTCTTAAACCCTCCGCCTCCGCCGAAGTAAAATAAAGATTGTTATACCTCAAGTTTTATTAGTTAAAAAGTCTAATTATGAATTCAATTGATCTAGTGCTGACTACAGCTTTGATCGCTGGCGGGGTAGCGGTGGTATATGCTCTTATCTTGGTTGGCTGGGTGATGAAGCAACCAACTGGTAATGCCAAAATGGTCGAGATCGCCCACGCAATTCAAACAGGAGCGGCGGCGTATCTCAAACGCCAGTACTTAACTATCGCTCTGGTCGCGATCATTCTAGCTATTATTTTATATTTTGCACTAGGTCTTATGACCGCTCTTGGATTTTTGGTTGGAGCAATTCTTTCTGGTGTCGCCGGCTTTGTTGGGATGAATGTTTCGGTTCGGGCTAATGTTAGAACCGCCGCCGCCGCCAGTCGTGGGATCGCCCCTGCTCTCGACCTTGCCTTCAGAGGTGGTGCAGTTACCGGCCTATTTGTAGTCGGTTTGGGATTGCTGGGAGTAACTGGATTTTATTTGTTAACTCGGGATGTTAATGCGCTGATCGGATTAGGTTTTGGTGGTAGTTTAATTTCTATTTTTGCTCGGCTTGGTGGCGGCATCTTTACCAAAGGGGCTGATGTTGGTGCTGACCTAGTCGGGAAAATCGAAGCTGGGATCCCCGAGGATGATCCCCGCAATCCTGCCGTCATCGCCGACAATGTCGGTGACAATGTCGGTGATTGTGCCGGAATGGCCGCTGACTTATTTGAGACCTACGCCGTTACGGCTGTCGCTACAATGGTTCTGGCCGCGTTATTATTTGCCGGCAATCCCCTGTTGATCACCTTCCCGCTAGCGATTGGGGCGGTTTCGATAGTTGCTTCGATCTTGGGTACTCTGTTTGTCCGACTGGGTAAAGGTAAAAATATTATGGGCGCGATGTATAAAGGAATTATCGCCAGCGCTGTATTGGCTGCCGGCGGATTTTACTTTATTACCCGCTATCTTCTGTCGAACGTTACTGGAATTAATTATCTGAACATCTTTTACGCTCTATTGATCGGGTTGGTTGTTACCGGCTTGATCATCTGGATTACCGAATACTATACTTCCACTCGGTTCGCGCCAGTTCGGTCAATTGCCAAAGCTTCTGAAACCGGCCACGGTACTAATATCATTACTGGTCTGGCGGTCGGAATGAAATCTACTACTCTACCGATCCTAGTTATTGTTGCTGCGATTTGGGGTTCCTATTATTTTGCTGGTCTCTTTGGCGTTGCAATGGCTGCCATGAGCATGCTCTCGCTGGTTGGGATCGTTGTGGCAGTTGACGCGTATGGCCCGATTACTGATAACGCTGGTGGTATTGCGGAGATGTCTAATTTACCAGAATCAGTTCGCCAAGTTACCGATCCACTCGATGCGGTCGGTAACACTACCAAAGCCGTTACTAAGGGGTATGCTATCGGCTCCGCCGCATTAGCTACGATCGTGTTGTTTGCCGCATATACCGAAGAATTAAAAAACATTACTGGTGCCGTGCCCCAGTTTTTACTTGGCGATCCGAAAGTTTTGATCGGTTTGTTTATTGGCGGTCTGCTTCCCTACCTGTTTGCCGCGTTGTCGATGGAGACTGTCAGTAAAGCGGCCATGGCCGTTGTCAAAGAAGTGCGTCATCAATTTGCGACGATCCAGGGGATCATGGAAGGTACGGCTAAACCCGACTATGCTCGGGCGGTTGATATTGTTACTCGTGCCGCAATTCGGGAAATGATCATACCGGCTCTTTTGCCAGTCGTCGTCCCGATCTTGGTTGGTTGGTTGCTAGGCCCCATTGCTCTGGGCGGCGTTTTGGTTGGAAGCATTATTACTGGCTTGTTCGTGGCCGTTTCTATGACTACTGGTGGCGCGGCATGGGATAACGCCAAAAAATATATTGAAGAAGGACATTTAGGAGGCAAGGGCTCTGCTGCCCACGCCGCCGCTGTTACGGGTGATACCGTGGGCGACCCCTACAAAGATACTGCTGGTCCAGCCATCAACCCGATGATCAAGATCATTAATATCGTGGCTATTCTAGTGGTGAGTTTCTTATTACGGTAACTAAATTTATGGGGGCAGAAGAGATTGCTTTACCAGCCCAGCTTGTCCGAACCACCTCGGGAGATGAGGTTCATCTCAATGATGGTCAGATTTTAAAACTGTCTGCTCCCCTTGGTTGTGCCGATCATCAGGAATTGGTGGTCGTAGTCTTGGCTAAACCGTATTACCAAACCAACAAGCAGGAGCTAGCCAAACAGTTACTTCAGGAAATAATTAAGGGATAATTAAGGTATGCGCGCTATTTCAGCTCATCTTCGGATCAGCCTCATCTCTGCGCTGGTCCTTGTTGGCATAATTGGCTCCGGAATTTGGTGGACGCCAAATTGGGTTTATCCCGATCATGTCTTAGCGGGGGTCAGTCTGATGGATATCCAATTAGGCAAATCTACCCAAACCCAAGCCGCGGTGTTACTTAGCAATTTAAGCGATCGGGCTAAAATTGATCCGATCGAATTACAATTTGAAGGACAGGTCTGGCAGATCAACCCCGCCAACTTTGACCTTCGAGTTGAGCCAGATCAATTGGCTGAAGTTGCTTTTTCGGTTGGGCGTCGAGGCGGTTTCAACCAACGCTTACGAGAAAATTGGAGCGCTGTTTTGGGTTTGCGCCAGTCCCTCTCGATCGAAGATGAATCACTCTATAGTTTTGATCGTCCAGCCCTTACCACTGCACTCGCCGAAGTTAGCTCGGCTATTGATCAAGTGCGACGCAACGCAGTATTAAAAATGAAAGACGATCGGGTAACTGAATTCTCCCCCGCTCAAGATGGTCGCGAGCTGGATGTTGATAAGACCATCGATTTAATTGCCGGCAGTATTTTGAGTAACGATCGGAAGATCGATCTACCAGTCAAAATTATTCCCGCTACTACCAATTTGGCTGGCACCAATACTTTGGGGATTAATACTCTACTGGGTCACGGTGAGTCAGATTTTTCTGGAAGTCCGAGCAATCGGCGGCACAATATTAGTGTCGGCGCCGATAAGTTTGACGGAGTGATCGTGGAGCCCAATGAGACTTTTTCTTTTATCCAACATCTCGGTGAGGTGAATCGCGCTACCGGCTTTTTGCCAGAGCTGGTGATCAAGGGCGACGAAACTGTCCCTGAATTTGGCGGCGGCCTTTGCCAAGTTTCCACTACCGCCTTTCGTGGCATTCTGCGAGCTGGTTTACCAATAGTTGAACGGCGGAACCATTCTTATCGGGTGGTCTATTACGAACCAGCTGGTAGCGATGCGACCATCTATCAACCCTACCCCGATCTAAAATTTACCAACGATACTTCCGGCCACGTTTTAATTGACACTTATATCATCGGCACCAAACTCTATTTTGATTTTTATGGGACTGATACTGGTCGAACAGTTGAAATGGAAGGCCCGTATATTTTTAACGTTACCGCTTACCCCGAACCGATCTATATTGATACCTCTACTTTGCCCGTTGGTGAAACCAAACGGATCGATACCGCTCATCGCGGTGCTGATGCGGTGCTGTATCGCAAAGTCTTCCAAAATGGCAAATTAGTTAAAACCGATACCTTCACCAGTCACTATGTCCCTTGGCCAGCCAAGTATTTACGTGGAGCCGAGGACGCGACTAAAGTAGAGACAGATCCCAGCAACATCTCTCCTCCAGTTTCAGAAACGGATCCCAGTTTATCCCCCAGTATTCTATGATCCATTTTATTTTTGGTGCTGATACCTATCGGGTTAAAGCCCGCCTCACTAGTTTGAAGGAGGAGTTTTTAACTACCGCGTCGGATTTTAATTTTCATCATCAATTGGCCGACGAACTTACTCTTGCTGATCTGCCTCAATTGTTTCAGGGAGCAACTTTACTGGGGGGGAATCGGCTGGTTATTCTAGAAGATATTTTTTCTGCCTCTAGTGAGATCAAAGAAGCTTTGGCAATGAGATTTAAAGCTGGCTTGCCAGAAGATCTGACTGTGGTAGTCGCATCACATGCCGACTTCGACAAACGGCAGAGCTTGTATAAGTGGCTATCTAAATCTGCCCAAGTTGAAATGTTCGAGTTGTTGGCTGGCCAGCCATTATTGGATTACGTCACCAAGTTAACTACTCAACATCAGCTGACTCTGGCACCGATCCAATTACGCCAGCTCATTGATCTTGCTGGCAACGATCTTTGGCAATTAGATAACGAACTTGCCAAGCTCGCCGCCTATTCTCGCTCCCATCCCATTACCGACGTAGTCATTAGTGAGTTAGTCGCCCGCGATCCCCAAGACGACATTTTTGCGATTATGGCAGCCCTAGCTGATCACCAACTGGCTCGTGCCAATCACCTAGTTGCCGATCTAATTCAGCGCGGCGAAGATCCAATTGGAATTCTGGCCGTCCTAACCTTCCAAGTTCGCACCTTGCTGCGAGTTTCAACTCTCGCCCAGCAACGCAAATCGTCAGCCGTGATTGTTCAAATCACCGGTTTACATCCCTACGCGGTTACTCGCTCTCTCGAACAAAGCCGGCAGTTTTCATTCTCCCGCTTGGCATCTATCTACCAACTACTAGTGAAACTGGATTGGAAAATCAAACAAGGCGACCTCGCTTCCGATGACGCTCTTGATTGGCTAGTGGCTACCCTTGCGGGTGTAGCTACCTAGGCCGACTTTAATTTGCGAGCCAGCCTCGACTTTAGTCTTGCGGCTTTATTGCGATGGATCGTATTCCGACCAGCGGCTTTATCCAACGCCTTTTGGGCAGCTTTTAAAGTCTCCGCCGTTGGCTGGTCATTGGCTGCCCGCAAAGATGTTTTGACTGCCTTCCGACAATCCAAGTTCATCTTTCGTTTGCGCGCCGAACTTCGCATCTGTTTTTTGGCTGATTTGATAATTGGCATAACTTTACCTTAATCTTAACATCTCCCAACTTAAGCGTAATTGTGTGAGCTGTAAAGGATTTTTCTCACCAATCCCCAATTTGACAGCTCGTCTGCTTCGAGGTAAGCTGGCCTATCCGAGTCTCGTACTTGTCCCGTTAGAAATTTAGAAAACGGGCAACCTAGATCGGGCTGAATCAGGATAATAGACTATAGCAAGCTAAAATTTCTAACGGGATGGAACCAACCCCCAAACAACAAGCCGTTTCTTTTATCAACCGCGCGCAGCGGATTTTGGTAGTTCCCGGTCGTCCCGACGCTGATTCAATTGGTTCGGCTTTGGCATTGCAATTAGCGCTTCGGAAACTGAATAAAGAGGTCAGTATCACCACTCTTGACCCAATCAATGCGCAATTAAACTTTTTGCCAGAATTAAACACCATCGCCAGTACCCTAACCGGCAGTCAGGATTTTGTCATTTCCCTCGCTAATGCCGATACCGAACCAGAGAGCTTGAACTACACTTTTGAAAACGGAACTTTAAATATTATCGTTACTCCCAAACACGGCGTTTACTCATCCGAGCAAGTTAGTTTTAGTCAGGGCGGATATAAATATGACCTGATCCTTACCGTTGATGCCGCCGATTTGACGCAACTGGGCGTAATCTATGAGCAATACCCGGCCCTCTTCCGCGAAGTGTCAGTGATCAATATCGATCACCATGCCACCAATAGTTATTTTGGCGCAGTCAATTTGGTTGATATGACGGCTACTTCCGCCGGCGAGATTTTGGTTGGATTGCTTGAGGCTCTCAATGTTGAGATCGATGCTGATATTGCCACCTGTCTGCTGACTGGCATTATTTCTGATACTGGTTCTTTCCAACACAGCAACACTACTCCAAAATCTTTGACCGTCGCGGCTCAAATGGTTGGCTTTGGTGGCCGTCAGCAAGACATCATTAAGTCATTATTTAAAACCAAAGACTACAGTACGCTTAAACTCTGGGGTCAGGTTTTGGCCAATCTCGAGTTTGACCCCACTCATCGTTTAGTTTGGGCGACCGCTGGCTATCGCGATATTGAGGCGGTCGGTGCGACTGCCGAATCCTTCACCGGTCTAATTGATGAGTTAATGACTAGTGTCCCCGGCGCAGAAGTGGTGATGTTGATCACCGAGCGCGAACCCAAAATAGTCTCGGGCAGTATTCGAACTTCACGGGGGGTTAGCTCGACCGAGATCGCAGAGTTGCTGGGTGGTGGCGGTCATCTTGGTGCAGCCGGATTTAGGCTGATGGATATGACTCTTACCGAAGCAGTACCCTTAATTTTGAGTAAAGTTCGTCAGTATCAGATTGATCGGTTGGGACTAAACATCGCTCCTCCCTCCCCCACTCCTCCAGCAGAAATCGCTCCGGAAGCTCAAAATACTCTTCAGGAGGCTTGATTATTTCTGACCGGTAGGGTATGCTAGAAACCGTTTTTCAATTATAATCAACCCATGACCAACAAGGCCGAAAAGAAAACTAAAATTATTGGTGAGAATCGCCGACATGACCGTGATACGGGCTCGGTTGAGGTTCAGGTAGCCCTTTTGACTACCAAGATCAACGATCTGACCGCCCATCTCAAAACCCACGACAAGGATTTTCATTCTCGTCAGGGGCTATTCAAGATGGTTGGCAACCGCCGCCGCCTACTGGCCTATCTCGAAAAAACCAATTTGACCGCCTATAACAATCTAATTAAGAAGTTGAAGATCAGAAAATAGCAGCTTCGGGCAGTCAAGAGGTTGTCAGAAGTGAATCCAGGTTGATCGCTAATGTGTATTCACTCCTGACCTAGCTCTTGTCTCTCGACTGGCTCCTGATTTCGACAGAAAGGTCCTATGTCTCAACAATTTTCTACTCAACTTGGGGATTCCAAGTTGATTCTCGAAACCGGAAAGATCGCTCAACTGGCCAACGGGTCAGTTACTTTGCGGTCAGGCGACACGGTCGTGTTAGCTACTGCTGTTGTCTCCCCGACTCCCCGCGAAGGGATCGACTTCTTTCCCTTACTCATTGATTTCGAAGAAAAATTTTACGCTACCGGCAAGATCTCTGGTAGTCGGTTTATCAAACGGGAAGGTCGGCCTAGTGAGGATGCCATTCTCTCGGCTCGATTAATTGACCGACCATTGCGCCCCCTCTTCCCCAAAGGTTTCTATAACGATGTTCAAGTTGTGATCACAGTACTGTCAGCCGATTTAGTTAACGATCCCGACATTCTCGGCATCATCGCCGCTTCCTCTGCCGTTATGCAAACCGGAGTCCCATTCAAGGGCCCAGTCGCCGGTGTGCGAGTTGGTCGGGTTAACGGTCAAATGGTAGCTAACCCAACTTATGAACAACGTGAAAGTAGTGATCTCGATTTAGTTATCGCTGGGACTGCCGATGCCGTCATGATGGTGGAAGCCGGCGCGAGCGAAGTTTCCGAAGAGGTTATGCTACAAGCAATTGAATTTGGCCATCAAGCTATTCAGCCAGCCATCAAGCTTCAACAGGAAATGGCTCAAGCCTTGAGTGTCCAAGCTATTGGGTTTACTTCTGCCGAAACCTCGGCCGACCTTAAAACCAAGATCTTTGGCAAGGTTCAGCCGCAATTGCAAGACGTAATTTATCATCCAGAAAAGACGGTTCGCAACGCCAAACTGGAAGCTCTTCGTCAAGAAATTTGGAGCGAGTTTGTTAGCGAAGAAAATCCCGAACTGGTAGTGTCAGACATTTTTAATAAAGCTATCAATGAAGAGATCCGACGCAATATTTTAGTCGAGGGTCGTCGTCCTGATGGGCGCAAACTCGACCAAATTCGTCCCCTCTCGATTGAAGTCGGTCTCTTACCTCGGCCGCATGGTTCAGCCCTTTTCACTCGTGGCGAAACCCAAGCTCTTTCCACCGTTACCCTTGGTTCCCTTGATGACGAACAACTTTTGGACACGATGGAGTTTGAAACCACCAAGCGGTATATGCACCATTACAACTTCCCACCATTTGCTACCGGTGAGGCTAAACCTCTCCGTCAGGCCGGTCGTCGGGAAATTGGTCATGGGGCTCTTGCCGAACGCGCGCTTTTGCCAGTCATCCCCAACCGCGAAGCCTTCCCTTACACCATTCGAGTAGTCTCGGAAATTATGGCTAGCAACGGCAGTAGCTCGATGGCCTCGGTTTGTGGTAGCACCCTATCTCTGATGGATGCTGGTGTACCGATCACCAAACCAGTTGCTGGTGTGGCGATGGGTCTGATCGCTGATGGTGCCAACTACAAGATCCTTACCGACATCGCTGGGATCGAAGACTTTAATGGCGATATGGATTTCAAAGTCGCCGGTACCAAAGACGGTATTACCGCTCTGCAGATGGACATCAAAGTCGCCGGTATCACGATCGCCGTTATGAAAGATGCCCTGTCCCAAGCCAACGTTGGTCGGATGTTTTTGCTCGGTAAAATGGCAGAAGTTATTGCCGAACCTCGCAAAGAACTATCTCCCTACGCCCCTCGCGTGATGGTGGTTAAGATACCCCAAGATCGCATTGGTGAAGTTATTGGGCCGGGTGGCCGTGTAATTAATGACATTATTGATAAGGCCGGTGGTAAACAAGTTACCAACATTAATATTGAAGAAGACGGCAACGTCTACATTACTTCTACTGACGCCAAGCTTGGCGAACAAGCCGCCGATACGATTCGCAATATGATGCGAGAAGTTGAAGTTGGCGAACAATTTACTGGTCGGGTTACTCGCCTGATGGACTTTGGCGCCTTTGTTGAGATCCTCCCCGGTAAGGAAGGTTTAGTTCACATCTCTGAACTCGCCAACCAACGGGTGGAAAAAGTAGAAGATGTGGTGAAGGTCGGTGATCCGTTAGAAGTTATCGTCACGGAAATTGATAACCTCAATCGGATTAACCTATCCCACAAAGCGGTGCTTAATGGCGGTAAGATCACTCCCCGTCCGCCTCGTCCAGAACGAAATGACCATCGCCCCCCTCGTCGCTAACATGAGCAAGTTCATCTGCCATAATTGTGGAACTGGGAACTCTCCTGAATCCCTCTTTTGTGGTAAGTGTGCTACTTCACTCAAACGCGATCAACTCAAACGTCAGCGTCATTTGCACGTGCTCACTCCCCCACAAGATTTGGTCGATCGTCCCAGTTTTGCCCCGTCTACTCCAACCCCAACTTTTGCCTCTGCTGGTACCCTGATGATTGGTATGATAGTAGTAGTTACGATCATCATCGGGTGGATCTATCTCATGGCGTTTCGTTAGACGTTCGGATCGTCAAGCAGTTGAGCAAAAGATATCCAATAATTCTTATGGCACAAATCTTTCAGGGGGCAGATAAACAGACCCAGTTTCAGGCTTTGGTGGATGATATCAAACACCACCACTGTTCTCTTCGAGACGGCTGCACTCAAGCTGTCCCCGGAGATGGCAACATCAATAGTCAAGTCGTCTTTATTGGTGAAGGCCCCGGCAAAGTTGAAGACCAACTCGGGCGTCCCTTTGTTGGCCCAGCTGGTAAACTGCTCGAAGAAGGCTTGGAACAAATTGGTTTAAAGAGAGAAGATGTTTATATTACTAATGTAGTTAAGTGTCGTCCGCCCAATAATCGCGATCCTTTGCCCACCGAGGTTGAGGAACACAAACCGTTTCTGGAACGTGAGCTTGCCCTCATTCAACCGAAACTCATTGTTCTCTTAGGCCGTCATGCCCTTCATTGGTTTTTGCCCTCCCTCTCTATTTCTCAAGCTCATGGTAGCGCTAAACGTTCAGGTAATCGGGTGTTCTTCCCTATCTATCACCCAGCCGCTGCCCTCTATGACCCTCGTCTGCGCAATACCTTTTTAACCGATATTAAAAAAATTCCTCTTATCTTACAAAAAATTGATGAGCTGGACGCTGAACCTTCAGTCTCCGTCCCCTCGTCTCAACCCACTATCTTTTAATCACGTTTATGAAAAATTCTCGTTCTTCTTCGCGGGGTCAATCTCGCCCTCAACCCAACTCTCAATCCCACAACCCTCAAGCTACGAACCCAAGACGACGTCCACCTTCACGGTCGTCTCGTCCACCGCAACCATCCCACCATTCTCCCAAGCCTCAAGATTTTGGTTCTAGTAAACCAACCAAGGTAGTCCGAGTTATTCCGTTGGGCGGAGTTGGCGACATGGGTAAAAATATGATCGCGATCGAGTACGGTAATGATATGGTTGTTCTCGATTGCGGGATGATGATGCCCGACGAAACGATGCTTGGCATCGACTATGTGATCCCTGATCCTGCCTATCTCGAAAAGAACCGGAAAAAACTTCGGGGCATCTTCATCACTCACGGCCACGAGGATCACATCGGTGCCATTCAGCACATTGTACCCAAGCTTGGTGTGCCAGTTTATGCTCCCCGCCTCGCCGCCGCTCTGATCAAAGTGAATTTGGAAGAATATTCCGATGCTCGCAATGTTCGGGTAATTACTTACAGTGCTGATGACAAGATCCG
The DNA here is from genome assembly GCA_041649135.1 of Patescibacteria group bacterium. GTDB lineage: Bacteria > Patescibacteriota > Kazan-3B-28 > Kazan-3B-28 > Kazan-3B-28 > JAKLDB01. Next base: position 52,794 of record JBAZNQ010000002.1, read on the forward strand.
AGCCGGAGTCTTTACGGTTTCTTTTGTTCGGATCAACCACAGCATCCCGGATGCCTTTTGTATCGTAGTAGATACTCCCGAGGGCAAAATTATGTACACCGGTGATTTTAAATTTGATCCGACTCCCCCCGACGGCATCAAGGTTGAGTATCACAAATTGGAAGCATTAGGACGGGAACGGCTATTATTGTTACTTTCCGAAAGCACCAATGCTCATACCCCCGGCCGTACCGATTCCGAACAAGTGATCGTTGATGCCTTCATGAAGATTTTTGCCGAAACCCGCGGTCGGCTGATCGTTGCTTCATTTGCCTCTCGGATTGACCGGATGCAACATGTCGTAGCCGCCGCTATTAAATATAAGAAGAAGGTCGCCATTGCTGGCCGCAGTATGATCAAATATTTTCAAGTTGCTTCCGACCTAGGCTACATTAAAACCCCCAAGGATCTGTTAGTGCCACTTCATGCTATTAAAAAAATCCCTGATAGCCAGTTGGTGATCTTGAGTACCGGCAGTCAGGGGCAGGAAGGTTCCGCGCTACAACGGATGGCCTTTGGCGAACACAAACAAGTTAAGATTAAGGCCGGTGACACAGTTGTGTTATCCTCCTCGGCCATCCCCGGCAACGAGCGGTCGATCAATGCGGTGATCAACAATCTTTATCGCGCCGGCGCCAACGTGATTTTTGATAAAAAGATGCAGATCCATGTTACGGGTCACTGCTATCAGGAAGAAATGAAAGAAATGATCAAGCTTACCCGTCCGCGCTGGTTTATCCCAGTCCATGGTGACTACCATATGCTGATCGCCCACAAAGAGTTAGCCGAAGCTGTTGGTATCCCTACTTCCAATATTATGGTGATCGAGGATGGTGATACAGTTGAGTTCCGCGGTGGCAAAGCAGTTCGAGGCAAGAAAGTTCCGGTTGGTGGGATCATGGTAGACGGTCTCGGAGTTGGCGATGTTAAAGAAGTCGTTCTGCGTGATCGTCAGGCAATGGCCAAGGAAGGGATGATCGTTCTGATCGCCGTCGTTGATAAAAAGGGCAAACTGATTGGTAGCCCCGATATCATTTCCCGCGGGTTTGTGTATATGCGGGAAAAGGGTGACCTAATGGACAAAACTCGTCAGCAGGTCAAAAAGATTTTTGCGCAACATGCAGGCAAGGTGCCGGACGATTGGTCTAATATCAAAACCAAGCTGCGTGAGCAGATTGGTGAGTTTCTTTTCCGTGAGATTGAACGCCGACCATTGGTCCTACCGGTCGTCATCGAGGTCTAAGCCGCTCCTCGCTTATCATCATCTCGTCGTAACCTTTTACGCTCACCCATTCTTTCTACGATCTTTTTTTCTTGGGTAATCAATGCTTCACGGAGTGCGACCATCGCCTTGCTCAACCGTCTTCCTCCTTCAGTAGGACTTATGCCAAACCCTACTCCCTTTAAGTCCCAAGCCGCCCCACACAACAGCGGCCATAATTTCCCTGCGATCTCCCGATAGGCCTGTTGATGGTCTGGATCTTTAGGGTCTACAAACGCCCGCAAGATCTTGGCATCAACCTCTTCGAACAATGCATGACCTTGGACTCCCGTAACAAAGCCGGTGTCCCTATCTCTGGTAACTTCCTTATTAGCTATTGAAGCAGCGTAAGTGTCGGCGTATAGCCAATAACTATCTTGATCTTCGGCTTTGCTTTTGTCGCTCGGTACCACCACCCCCACCATCAGCAAAGGTAGGCTGTCTAGCTCTCGTTGTAGCTGCTGTTTCTGTTCAGCCGCTACAAAGTCGAGTGGTTTTTTGACTGCCTTACTCTCTTGTAGAGCAGCTGCCAGTAGCTTATGAGGGTTCAGTAAGTCTGGATGAATTCTCCCTCTTGTGCTCATTATGGTTGTGCCATAAGCTTCCAACAGTTTGCTTAGCTGGCTTGTACCTATGCCGCCTTTTTTATCCAGAATTTCTCCTATTCTAAACGACGGCTTTGATAAAGCACTAGTTGCCGCAAAAACTTTTTGGTTGGTCCAGTTTATTGCCGCCAACCAAGCTTTTCTCCAACCACTCTGTTTGGCCAGCAAGTCCAGCTGCTCGTGGATGTACCTTTCGTATCTAGCTCGGTTTTCTTTTTCCTCTGGGTCTGTTTCCGCATGAATGATTATTCTTTCCGAGTCTTGGTATGCCGCGTCAATTACCTCTCGAGTTCTATGAGCATCTAAGGACAGTTCCAGCACTCGCTTTTTTGTCTCCAAGTACAACGGTGAATTAACAAGTTCACCATATTTGAAATCCAAGATACTATCATCTGATAATGGGTTTCTTATTACCCCTTTCCCCTTGTTAACAAAAATGGTCTCATCCGCTGACTTCAACGTCTCGAGCAACTGATAATGTTTTTTCAGTTTAGCTCGGGTAAGTTTGTATAAATCATTGGTTGATAACCGGGGATGGTCAGTCTTAATTTTTGTCGCCTCGTCTTTGATGATTTCTTCTAATACTTCAGCCGAGGAGGCATCATCTAAATTGATATTATGAACTTCAGCAAACTTTTGAAGATTACGTAAGTGTGCCTCGTCAACTAGACGTCTATTTTCATTCTGGGCCTCACCCAACTTATCTCGTTCTAGTTTGACAATTTCCATCAACTCTTCAATTGTAGAGATCTTGTCTAGGTCGATATCGTGAGTTTTGGCAAAATCACGTAACTTTTCCTCCTCCTTATACAATGTAAGTATATTTTCCTTGTACGTAGGGCTTGCATCTTTATCTTGGCTAAGATGTTCTAACCCCAGTAACTCCTCACTGATTTTCTTCAACCGCAATCGCCCCGTTTTCAGTTGCTCATGTAAACTCTTAGTCTCGGGGCTCTCTTTCAATCTTCCGATCATTATCTGATACCCGACTACTACACCATTTTCACCTTCTGACACAAAGGCTTGCCCCACCTCTTTGAGTTTGCCTAACCGCCTCTCAACCGGCTCTTGATTAATACCAGGATATCTAGGGTTCCTATCGGGATTTTCGGCATCCTCTTCGCCAACCAAAGCTTCTGCGAGCAAATCGTCAGCCGATTTTTGCCATGCTTCCTCATACTTTTTTCGCAACCAATGCGGAGAACCGTCGGGTATAGGATAACGTGCCTGTTGAGCCGCGTAAGCCAGTTGGTACAGCTCGGTTTCCCGAATTTTAGTTGAGGCCAACAGCTTTTCGTGCCCCTTCCTGTCGCTAGCCAATTTTTTCAAGAGAATTGATGTTCTTTTTCGTTCAGCTCTCTCTTTGGTGACCTCCTCTTTTCTATTCAGCTTTCTGGAGACTCCCTCGTCGACCCAACCACGTAATGTAGCAGGAACTGCTACGTCCTCTCGCGCATAGTCTATAAATCTCCGCGCATGTTTTTTAAGCTCCTCCAACCCTCCCTTCTTTGTAGTAGGTTGGTTGTTTGCATCTAGCCCGTCCGATGATGTCTCTGGTTGGTCACTGCCTGCTGAAGTGTCTGACCCATCGTCTGGAGATGGAGGGTTATTTTCTAAATTAGTCATCATTTTATTCTAACATAATTCATTTGTTTTGTCAAATATCATTTTAGCAAAAGAAAAACAGCGTGTGCGGGGTTGAACCGCTGTGACCACAAATTGGTCACATCACGCTGTTGTGCTGGTGTGGCATGTGTAGGAAGGTTAGTAACAGGTATCGATAGGGGCCGAGATGAGATTGACGAGATCGCAATTGGTAATCTCGCCGTATTTTCCGATCTTCAGCCTGCTCATCGCAGCTCTCGCACTCACGCTAATTCGTTCTTCCCTCTTCCATGGGTTGAGCGACTGTGCTCTTACAGAGCGGCAGCTTTGCGAAGGCACGAAGGCTACAAAAATTAGCCTTCCACTACGCCACTCCATTGTTGGGGCTGGTACTTTAGCCCCTTTTGGCACCAAGTCCCACCGCTGGTAAATGTTGTTGAAATTAACCTCAACAACATCCCCCCGCGCGATGGCGACGTTGATCACTCGATTATTGATCACTACGGCAGACTCAACTGCCTGCCCGACCGAGGCCGCAGCTTTCTGGTGTGGCGAGATTACCATAAACCAGCTGACCACAATGATGGCGACAAGCGCCACCCAAATATACCATCTTTTCATCGGTTGCCTCCCGACAACTCACGGGTGCATTTGAAATGCTCCCGTGGGAATTATTCTACGTTTTTCAGGTTCACCGAGGTAGTCCCCCAGCTCCCCAAGATATTCCGAAAGTACTTCTAATTTGCTGTAATGTCAATGATTTTCTCAATCCCAGAGCCACTTTTTAGCTAGTTATAGGAGGCCAACTCCTATGCTATAATTACTTCGTAAAGATATCTATGGCAAGACGGAGACGCAAAACTGGGCGGAGATATAAATATCGCTCCTATAAAAACTCTAATTTTTTCAAAGATTGGAATTTTGATTTAGAGCTCGATCCCGAGGTTACGCGGGAGATTTTAGCGATCGTTCTGGCCGGTTTAGGTCTTTTTACCCTCTTGGCGATCTTGGGCCTGGCGGGCAATCTCGGGCACATTTTTTATACTGGCTTGCGGCTGACTTTCGGCTGGACAAGCTTCGTCTTCCCTATTCTGTTGATCATCTCGGGCATCGGATTATTTTTCCCTGCCCAGTTTAAATTTAAACTCGCCAATGTTATCGGCCTGATCCTGTTTGTTGTCTCATTGTCCGCCCTGATGCACGTTTTCACTGGTTCAGAAATGGGTATGGAGCTTGCTCAAACTGGCGGCGCTGGTGGCTACCTCGGGTTCTTCATCAGCCGCTTTTTAATTAGTGTCATCGACTTCTGGGCATCTTTCCTCATTATCGTGGTTGCCTTTGCCGTCTCGATCCTTTTTGCTTTTGGTCTACCACTTAGAGACTTATATCTAAAAACCAAGTTTTCGCTCCCCGCTCTGCCCACCCTGCCGGATATTAGAATTAACGACAACCTACCCAAGGGTAAGGCTGGCAAAATCGTGGACGACGATGACGAGGACGAGCCGACCAAAGGTCCACCCAAAACCGTTGTTAACGGAGTGCGGGGCAAGGACACTGACTTTGTTCCCCGCTTCATTCCCAGTAGCGATTGGACGCCACCATCACTTGATTTGTTAAGCGACGTCAGCACCAAAGTTGATAGCGGTAATATTACCAATAATGTTTCCATTATTCGTAGTACCCTCGAAGACTTTGGTATCCCTGTTGAGATGCACGAAGTGAACGTTGGCCCGACCGTTACCCAATACACCCTCAAACCAGCTGCTGGGATCAAGCTCTCTCGGATCTCTAATCTTTCCAACGACTTGGCTCTGGCTCTTGCCGCCCATCCTATTCGAATTGAAGCTCCCATCCCCGGCCGGTCCTTAGTCGGTGTCGAGGTGCCTAACAAAAAGACGGCCATTGTCCGTCTGCGAGAAGTCATGGAGTCAGAGGAATTTCACAACACTAAATCCCCCCTTCGTTTGCCGTTGGGTCGGGATGTTGCTGGTGCGCCAATGGCAACCGATTTGCTACGTATGCCTCATTTACTCATTGCCGGTGCTACTGGCGCGGGCAAAAGCGTTTTCTTAAATGATATCTTGATCAGTTTGTTGTATCAGAATTCACCAGCTGATCTTCGGCTGATCCTAGTTGATCCAAAACGAGTAGAGTTTACTAATTACAACGATATTCCCCACCTACTTTCGCCAGTCATCGTTGATCCCCACAAGACCATCAATGCGCTCAAATGGCTAGTCGCCGAAATGGAGCGCCGCTATCGGATATTGTCAGAAGTCAAAGTGCGTGAAATTGTCAGTTTTAATAAACAGGCTGGTGAAGAAAGTAAGCTGCCATACATCGTTTTGGTCATTGATGAGTTGGCCGATCTAATGGCCGTCTCGGCTCGTGATGTGGAAGCTTACATTTGTCGCTTGGCACAAATGTCGCGAGCAGTTGGTATCCATTTGGTCTTAGCCACCCAACGGCCTTCGGTTGATGTTATTACCGGTTTGATTAAAGCCAACTTCCCTTCTCGGATTGCCTTTGCCGTTACTAGCGGGACTGACTCACGAACGATTTTGGATACCGTGGGTGCCGACAAACTACTGGGTAATGGAGACATGTTGTTTATGCCTTCCGATGCCGCCAAGCCAAAACGTATTCAGGCCTGCTTCATTGGTGATAAGGAAATCAAAGGGGTTACGGAAGCGCTTAAAAATATTGATACGCCACAATACATTCCCGAAGTTCTTCAAGACGCCAAACGAGGTGCCGGTGCTTTTGGTGGTGATGACAACGATGACGATTCATTAACCACCGAAGCTATGGAGCTAGTCGTTAAAACTGGCAAAGCGTCGGCTTCTTATCTTCAGCGTCGCTTCCGCGTGGGCTACGCTCGAGCTGCTCGGTTGTTAGATATTCTTGAAGAAAAAGGCGTTATTGGCCCCGGCGAAGGTGCGAAACCTCGTGAGATCCTGATGAAGCGGGAAGACTTAGCCACTCTGACCGGTGTTACTGATGTTGATGAAGATAGTGGAGAAAAGTTCACTGAAGGCGATGACTACTAAAAAGTCAAAAGTTAATAGTGGAGAGTGAAACACGAACTGCCCGTTACCTAAATTCTTAATTTTTAATTATGGCCGATCATTCTTTTGATATTGTTTCCGAGATCGATAATCAGGAGTTGGTGAACGCGCTGGATCAGACTCGCAAAGAGCTAGCCGTCCGCTACGATTTCAAAGACACACCGGTCGAGATCAAACATGAAGCCAGCCAACTAATTATTACCACCGCCGATGAGTATAAATTAAAAGCGGTTCGGGATATTCTTGATGGCAAGTTATTGCGTCGGGGTTTGAGTTTAAAAATTTTGGGTGAATCTAAAAATGAACCGGCCACCTTGGGGCAGATTCGATCTACTATCCCCCTTGTTGCCGGTGTCTCGTCAGAAAAAGCTAAAGTCATCAATAAACTAGTTCGAGATTCTTATCCTAAAGTTAAAACCACTATTCAGGGCGACACCATTCGGGTTGTTAGTCCCAGTCTTGATACCCTACAAGCCGTCATGGACCTGCTGAAAAACGCCGCTCTTGATCTTCCCCTTCAATTTACTAATTATCGTTAATTAAATAAAGGACATCACTATGAACAAGACTCCAATTTCTGCTCCCGTCAACTCACTCGATATCGCCCTCCAAGCTATTCACAAAGACTTCGGCGAAGGTTCGATCATGCGATTGGGTGACACCAAACAATTAGATGTTGAAGTTACCCCAACGGGCTCCCTTGGGCTTGATATTGCTCTTGGGGTCGGCGGTGTGCCTAAGGGTCGGGTTATCGAAATTTTTGGCCCCGAATCTTCAGGCAAAACCACTTTGGCTCTCAATATTGTTGCTCAAGCTCAAAGGAATGGTGAAGTGGCTGCCTTTGTTGATGCTGAACATGCTCTCGACCCAGAATATGCTAAGCGGATCGGTGTGGACACCAAAGAACTCTTGATCTCTCAACCTGATACCGGCGAGCAAGCTCTGGGGATCGTGGAAGCGCTTATTCGTTCCAACGCAGTCGGGATTATCGTCGTCGATTCAGTCGCCGCACTCACCCCCAAGGCCGAGATCGAAGGCGACATGGGTGATTCTCATATGGGGTTGCAGGCTCGATTGATGAGTCAGGCACTCCGCAAGATTACTGCCGTCGCTTCACACTCAAAAACAACTATCGTTTTCATCAATCAGATCCGCATGAAGATTGGGGTGATGTTCGGCAACCCCGAAACTACTACTGGCGGCAACGCTCTCAAGTTTTATTCTTCTATTCGAATGGATATCCGTCGAGTCGAAACGCTCAAAGATGGCGATAGTCCGATCGGCAACCATGTTCGGGTTAAGGTAGTCAAAAATAAGGTCGCTTCCCCATTCCGTCAGGCCGAATTCGACATTATGTTCAACGAAGGTATCTCCAAAGCGGGCGAGATCATTGATCTCGGTGTTCAAGCTGACCTGATCAATAAAGCCGGAGCTTGGTACGAATACAACGGCGAAAAGATCGGGCAAGGGCGTGAAGCTGCTAAACAATATTTGATCGACAACCCCAAAGTTGCCAAAGAGTTGGAGTCTGCCATTCGCAAACTCCATCACGTCAAATAGGGCGGATACCAATTAAACGACTTGTACTGGTGTCCCGTTGGGGGCCCAGTTATAAATGACACCAGATTCTCGGATGCCCCATCTCACGCAACCATGGGAAACGGCTCTACCTAGATGGGAGTAACCTTCATACAGCCGGCCTTGAGTATATAACCGACCGCCAGGATAAATCTCGCCTTCGGTGTATTTACTAGAACTTACCTTCCAGTACGGTAGTGAATGCATGCCATATCCGACAAAACCAGTTCGTTCATTGCTTAATCCCATCCAATTAGGCATCCACAAGGCATACTTACTCGAATAAGCATTAGCGATGTGGTTATAGATGGTGTATTTACCAGCTGGCGTAGTATATCCTGCCCGACCAGATGAAATCGGCAAAGTCGCCACAATATAACCGTGTTCGATCAGCTCCCCTTGTTGGGCGTTACGGTAGATCCGGATCTCTTTATCAACCGTACTCTGAATTTCCACTCCGTCTCCTACCTGTATCTGAATGACAATTGGATCACCGGGTAACCAGTAATTATTGATCACTGGCTGGAGATACTCTCGGTACCAACCAGCTCTTGCCGGAGCTTTGATCGTAAAATTAAAGGTTGCTACATTTCCAGCTCCCACCCAAGTCGTTGTATCTCGCAACCCGATCCGAGTCTCTGACAGCCACTGGCTGGTGGACCAAGCGCTCGGCCGGTCCTTCTCACCAGTCGAAAAGATCGTCCCAAGCTGAATTTGGGTATTGTCCCAACCGATCTCACTGACATTTTTGATTGGCACGATTACCGACACGATCGCGCCGGGTTGGGTCACCACATCGATTTTTTGGCTGGCCAAAATGTAATCAACTGTGTATTCCGCTTGGGCTGATGCGCTGTAAATATTCCAAAAACCCATTACCGCAACGACGGCAATTCCTGCCCCCCTTGCAAGCTGGATCCACAACTGATTCCGCATTAATTTTTAATTTTGGTTTTGAATATTAAATTAGTATAACAAAAAAACCGCTTCCAGTCAAGGGTTTAGCTCATTTTCTAGCGGATGATCAGCTAAATAGGAACGGTAGATAGGCTTGAATACTGCTGTTGTCGGCCAAACTTTGCCAAATAATGCTACCGATTAACCCCACTAACGATAGCGCCACCAGCCAAAGCATCCAATGTGGTGTCGTTTCCAGCTCTTCCGGCATATCAATAATTGCCAACCGCTTTTTCGCGTTTGCCTGTGTCAGGATTTGTCGGAGTCTTGATTTTACATTTTTCTTTTCCGCCACGACTTGATTATAAATCAGGTTTGATAATTACTACAACTTCGCCTTTGGGCGGATGAGCTAAAAAATGTTTTATCATTAGTCCGACCGGTAAGCTGATCACTTCCTCGTAGATCTTCGTCAGTTCCCGACCGACGATCACCCCTCGTTCCCCCACCGTCGTCTGGATCTCCTGAAGTGTTTTTGCTAATCGGTTTGGCGATTCAAATAATACAATTGGTACATCCAACTCTGCCAATTCTTTCATTAGGGTCTGCCGCCCCTTTTTCTTCGGCAAAAACCCAACGAACATAAAACTATCAGCGGGAATCCCCGCCACACTTAATAACGCTGTTACGGCACTCGGTCCCGGAATGGGCACTATTTTTGCTCCCGCTTCCCGGGCCAGTTCTACTAATCTTCCTCCTGGGTCAGCGATCGTCGGTGTTCCTGCATCGCTGACATACGCTACCGTCAGATTCTGCTGTAGATATCCGACGACTCGCTCCAACTCATCTGCTCGGCTATGCTGATGTATCCTCACTACGGGCGTTTTGATCTCATATTTAGTTAACAATTTTTTGGTTTGAGCGACATTCTCTGCCGCCACCCAATCAGCTTCTCTCAATACTCGTATCGCCCGTAAGGTGATATCTTCCAGATTTCCGATTGGCGTTCCAACCACAAATAAGGTCATTTCACCAATTGTTTAAGCCGATGATAAATCTTTGCCCACTCACTCAAACTTAAGTCCTGTGGCCTCATTTTTGGGTCAACCCCGATTTCCTCCAACAATTCTTGAACCGCTGTATCATCCAACCATAACCCGCCAGAGAGTGAATTGTGGAGTTGTTTCCGTTTCTCTCCGAAGCCAGCTTTTACGATTCTGAAAAATAGTTTGATGTTGTCGATGTCGTAAGGCGGTTGTTTAAACGGTCGGATCCGAATAATTGCCGAAGTTACTTCTGGCTTCGGCCAGAAAGAGGTTCTTGGGACCAAACTAATCAATTCCGGCTTGCCAAAAAACTGCACCGAAATGCCCAACAAGCTCAACTCTCCCGGTTCGGCAACAATTCGCTCGGCCACTTCCTTCTGCACCATTACCACGATTAAATCTGGTGGCAGATCAGTCTCCAAAAATAACTTCAGGATGGCCGAAGTGATGTAGTAAGGTAGATTAGAAACCAACTTATAGCTGGTCTTCCCCTGCTTCACTTTTGCCCAAGTCTTGTATCGGTCATGGATATACCGGCTGTCCAGTTTTAAAATATTTGATGGCAAAATATCCAAATTAGAATATCCGCTTCCCAACGCCTTGAGGATCTCTAGCACTTTCTTGTCAGTTTCTACGGCCAGCACCCGACCAGCTAAATCGGCCATCGGGAGAGTCATCACTCCAAACCCCGGTCCGATTTCTACCACAAAGTCTCCCTTTGACAATTCCGCCGCCGCTAGCATTTTGTCCAATATCTCCGGATCGATCAAAAAATGCTGACCCAAATTTTTCTGGGCTGACACATTGTAATAGGTCAGCAAACTCTTAATTGTTTTGAGATCAGTTAGGTCGATCATTTGGAATAATTAAGAATTAAGAATGAATAATGAAGAATGACGGAGGTCGCCTGCGGCGACTACTTTAATTTTTCACTTTTAACTATTCACTATTAACTAGATCTTGTAGTATTTTACTTTTATTTTTCCCGCTCCCAGCGGAGCGATAGCCGCAAATGCCGGTTCGTTCAAATCCAAATCAATTCCAGTAAACGCGCTTGGACCGTAATCATTGATCACTACATCTACGCTTTTGCCAGAATTAACCGCTACTACTCGCAACTTCGTACCCTTTGGATATTTTCGACTTGCCGCTGTTAGTTTATCACCAAATCGGTACCAAGTGGCCAATCCGGAATGAAGCTCACTTAATTTCGGTTTTGGAGGAGTTGCTACGGTCGCCAACGCTGTCTGCTGGATTTTGTAATTCTTGGCTACTGTTGCATCCAGTTTTGTCAAAGTGGCATCTTGGATCCACACAGTCATCATCGTGGCAAGTTGAGTGTCGGGAAGAGGATCAACCTGAAGCGTTTCGTAACTACCAAAATATTCTACTAACAATTCCGCCACATCCGTGGCAGCTGTAGTTGCGGTCCAACTTAAACCGTTATAGTCCATGGTGATCAATCGGCTAGCTTGCACCGGTTGTTCGAATTGTCCTACTACTAATGTCGCGATTGCTAGTGTCCCAACTTGGATTAATACCTTCGGCCACTTACTCATTTACGTAGCTTTAATTTAGCGAGCTCTGCCGCCAATGTCTTAATCCCCGATTTCACAAATGCTACTGTCACAATATCGGCCGTTCGGCTAATCACCACCCCCTGACCAAATTGACTATGGTCGACTTTTGCTCCCGGCTTCAGACTATCCGAATAATGGATCTTCACCACTGTCGGTTGGTGAGTGTGAGCTGAAATTGTCTCCAACAATTCCGGTGGCAGATCGCTAATAAACCGTGAAGGCTGGTTTAACTGCAAACTGCCATAAATCAATCGTTCTCGAGCATGAATCAGATAAACTTTCTTGCGGGCTCGAGTGATTCCGACATAGCACAATCGCCGTTCCTCCTCTAGTTCTTGACTATCAAATAAACTTCGACTGTGTGGGAAAAGGTTCTCCTCCATGCCGGCAATAAATACGTAGTCAAATTCTAGCCCCTTCGCCGAATGGAGTGTCATTAAAGTAATCGCATCCTCCGTTGGCTGATAGTTGTCAATGTCGGCAATTAAAGTTACCTCCTCCAAAAATATTTCCAACGCTTCGGCTGTTTTGAGGTGGTCGTATTTTTCCATTACCGATTTCAACTCGTAGATGTTTTCTATTCGTGTTTGTCCCTCAATCCCAGTATCGGCCAACATCTTTTTGTAGCCGGTTTCCACCAAAATCACGTCCAACAATTTACTCAAACTTACCGTCTGGCTTTTACTGACTAATCGTTTCAGAAGTTTGCCGAAAGTCTGCAGAACTGGCTGTAGGTTTGAATCTTGGAGCAGCAATTCCCCTGCACTTATGCCGGTTTCAGCTACCTTCGCCATAAAGTCTTCCCACGTCTTTTTCCCAATCCCCCGCACCGGCACATTGATAATTCTCGCTAGTGCCAAAGTATTGTTGGGGTTAGCCAGTACTCCTAAATACGCCAAGATGTCTTTTATCTCTTTCCGTTCGTAGAATCGGACTCCCCCAATTACCCGATATGGCAATCCAGCCCGTAGCAAAGATTCTTCAATACTGCGCGACTGGGCGTTGGTTCGATACAGGACCACCATGTCATTCAACTGAATTCGATGCTTGGCTCTTAATCGTTCCGCCTCCATTACAATAAACTCACCCTCTGCTTTTTCGGTGTTCGCTTCAAATATCGTCACCAACTCCCCTGCCGCTTGTTCGGTCCACAGCTTCTTTTCACTCCGGTTCCGGTTATGGACGATCACCGAATGGGCGGCATCTAAAATATTTTGGCTCGAGCGGTAATTCTGCTCCAGTTTAATTACCATCGCTTTGGGGTAGTCACGATGAAAATTCAAAATGTTCTGGTAGTTCGCCCCTCGCCACGAATAAATCGACTGCCAGTCATCTCCTACCACAAACAAATTCTGATGCTTCTTTGCCAGTAACTTCACCAGTTCATATTGGGCTGTGTTGGTATCTTGATATTCATCTACCAAGATATATTCAAACTGTTTTTGGTATTTCTCCAATATCTTCGGTTCTTGGCGGAAAAGTTCCACCGTCTTCATAATTAAATCATCAAAATCTAACGACTGATTTTTGCGTAAGATATTTTGATAAGCTTCGTACACTCGGGCTACCGTCTGTTGAAAACTTCCCTGTGCTATTCCCCGATAACCAGCCACATCCACTAGCTCATTTTTCGCGCTGGAAATGTGTGACCGGACTGCCTCGGGATGAATGTGTTTGGTATCAATCGATAATTCTTCCATGGCTCTTTTCACGGCTGTCAATTGGTCGTCGCCATCCAAAATCGTGAACTTCTGGCTGTAACCGAAATGTTTCGCTTCTATTCTCAACAGACGGGCGCAGAAGGAATGAAAGGTACTGATGAAAGTTGGTCGGGTGCTTCTTAAACCTAATAATCTTTGGACCCGCTCGCTCATTTCCCCTGCCGCTTTGTTGGTGAAAGTAATTGCTAAGATATTCGACAATGGGACTTTATGTTCTTGGTGCAGGTATGCAATCCGATGAGTTAACGCTTTAGTCTTTCCCGAACCAGCCCCCGCCAACACTAAAACTGGTCCTTTGATGACCTTAGTTGCTCTTACCTGTTCATTGTTTAATCCCGCCAAAATGTCTTGCATACCCACATATTATATACACTTGACCGCATAGCAACTTAGAGTATTCTCTAAGTGCATACATCTCAACTGTGTGCATTGCAGGTTCTGGGAGATGGGAATGACCAAGGTCGGCGAGGTTCGTTAACCTCCTCCTCGCATGCACGGCCTGCCCTTCGGGGTTCGAGTCGGAACCATCTCCCCCTTTTTAGTCCCAGAGCCGACTTGATTTTCTGCCATCACGAGTAGACAATAGCTCTATCTTGTCCCGAGGAGGATTTAATGGGTTCAGGCGAAATGTTTCTGCTGGCTCCCCAATCAGGCAAAATCATTCAGTTTCTGGTGGAGGTTGGGCAGGACGTAGCAGAGGGGCAGACAGTCTTCGTCTTGGAGTATATGAAGATGCAGAATGACATCCCCTCCCCCAAGACCGGTCAGGTAGCCAAAATCTACTTCAAGCCGGAGGATATCGTCCAGCGGGACCAGCCAGTACTATTACTAACTGGTATAACCGAGGACTTGCCCCAATCCGAGACCCAGCCCATGTCAACCGACGACGAGGTATACCCCTATTAGGACGCCTCGTCGTCCTTTTTCGGTATACTAAGAGTACTTGCCCCGTTAGAAATCTAAAAAACGGGCAGGACCGAGAGAGCAAAATAACAAGTTGGGCATAGCAAGCTAAGATTTCTAACAGGATGTCAGGACACTCCAAGTGGTCTACTATCAAGCGGAAAAAAGGCGCCCTCGATGCCAAGAAGGGTGCCGAATTTACTAAGCTTGCCCGTTTAATCGAGGTTGCGGCCAAGTCGGGCGCCGATCCCAACATGAACTTCCGGCTTAAATTGGCTATTCAAAAAGCTAAGTCTGCCAATATGCCTTCTGCCAACATCGACAAAGCTGTCCGCAAAGGCGCTGGGCTAGATAAAGACAAAAGTAGCATTGAAGAAATTATGTACGAAGGTCTCGGACCGGGCAACGTGGCCGTCATGATCCAAGCCCTGACTGACAACAAAAACCGAACCGTCTCTGACTTGCGTAATCTTTTTACTAAAGCCGGTGGCAGTTTGGGAAACGCTGGTTCAGTCGCTTGGCAATTTGTCAGCAAAGGGATTTTAATTGTTCCCCAAGGTGACCCCGACCTAGAATTAAAAGCTATTGAAGCCGGTGTGGAAGATATTCAGGATCAGGGCGACATTTGGGAGCTTCACACTCAACCTGCCCAACTTAATCAAGTTAAACAGGCGCTCATCACCGCTGGTGTTGCTATCTCGGAAGATAAGTTGGCTTTAGTTCCCACTAATTTAGTTAAAATTACTGACCCAACTTTAGCCCAAAGGGTCATTCAATTTATGGAAACGCTCGAAGATAACGAAGACGTGGCAGAAGTTTTCAGCAATTTTGATATCGACGACAGTGTTCTCTCCCAAATAGTAGACTAGGTGCAACTGACGACCACACGTCATCCTGGTTCCCCCCTCGTCATTCCCGCGCAGGCGGGAATCCAGAAAAGAATATTTTCTTTTTCTGTCTGGATCCTCGGGTCAAGGAACGTCTGACGTTCCAAGCCCGAGGATGACAAAATAAAATTGTGCCATAGGCAACGCCGCAATTATTAACTATTCACTTTTAACTTTTCACTCATGTCTCAAATTATTCTCGGTCTTGATCCCGGTACTGCCACCATTGGCTATGGTGTGATAGTGGCTGACAAAGCCGATGTCAAACACATTGCCCACGGCTGTATCATCACTTCAAAAACCGAAACCATGCCGACCCGATTAAACCAAATCGCTAAAGAGCTACGGATTTTATTACGCAAATTCCAACCGGATTTAGTCGCAATTGAACAGCTCTACTTCGCTAAAAACGTAACTACCGCTATGACCGTTGCCCAAGCTCGTGGAGTGCTGATCCAGACCGTTGCTAACCTCAATATCCCCGTCGAGCACTACACTCCCCTGCAGGTCAAACAAGCTCTGACTGGTTATGGCAAGGCGGACAAAACTCAAATGCAGAAAATGGTTAAAGCCTTATTGGGACTGGCGGATATCCCCAAGCCGGATGATGCCGCCGATGCGCTGGCCGTCGCTGTCACTTGTGCCGCTTCCTCAAAACTGGCAAGTTTAAGTAAAGAACTATGATTGGAAACATCCACGGACAAGTTATCAGTAAGGGGCTGGACTGGGTACTCGTCGATACTACCGGCGGGGTTGGGTATAAAGTTTCTGTTACTCATTCAGTCTTGTCGAGTGCAGTCATCAACGAGCCCATCAGTCTGTTAACTCATTTAATTGTCCGCGAAGACCAATTGACTCTCTATGGTTTTACCGCTCAAGCCGAGTTAGAGTTTTTTGTTCAGCTTATTTCTATTAGCGGGGTTGGCCCTCGGCTGGCTTTGAGTGTCCTCAATGCTGGCTCGGTTAATGAACTTAAAACTGCCATCGTCAGCAACAATCTTGCCATGCTCACCATGATCTCTGGTATTGGTAAAAAGACTGCTGAACGCATTATGGTTGAATTAAAAAACCGCTTGGATGTAATCGGCATGCCGATCTCTGCTGACACTGAAGATTTGCTGTCGGCGCTTACCGGACTGGGGTATAATACTTATGAAGTCCGCAAAATTTTGACTACATTACCAGCCAATCTCGCTTCTACTGAAGAAAAACTCAAATACGCACTTCAACTTTTGGGCAAGCAATAAATTTATATTGGCATAATCTAAGGAATCATGAAGGGCAACAATCACTTTCTGTTCGGCGCCATGGATCTCTTTGATCAGATTCTTCTCCTCTTGGTCGGTGTCACAGTTTTGTTGATCAATCTTGGTCTTATCCCGTACTACTGGCTGGCTTACTGGCCAATTCTCTTGATCGCAGTCGCACTCAAGGAAATGCTACAGAATAATTAAAATTGGCACCGTTGAAACAAAACAAAGTTATTCTTACTACGGTAATTTTAGGTGGCCTAGCAGTTGTACTGCTAGGCACCTATTTTTGGTTGTTCGCGCCTGCGAATTATCGCGGTAAAGAGTATCTCTTTACCGTGCCGTCTGGTCAGTCAGTCGCTCAAATTATTGAAGGTTTACACAGCCAAGGCTTTGTTCGCTCAATGTTTGGGACTCGCCTAGCCTTTGTCATCAGCGGTGGGCAGATTGTCCAAGCTGGCACTTACAACATTTCTCCGCGGATGGATGTTTGGCAGATCGCACAAATTATGACTTCCGGCGATACCGCCGTTGCTGGCGTTACCATTCCCGAAGGCTATACGGTTGCCCAAATCGCCGCGACCTTAGACCAAAAAGGTGTTATCGGCCAAGCTGTCTTTATCCAAGCGGTCAGTAGTTATCCAGCCAACGAAGACTTTCTTAAATCTCGCACTAAAACTGATTCTCTCGAAGGCTATCTCTTTCCTGATACTTATCAAATTAATAAAGGCACTCCCGCCAACGACATCATCAGTTTGATGCTAAATAATTTCCAGCGTCGGCTGGCTCCCCTCCAAACCCAAATTGATAAATCGGGCCGCTCGTTGAACGAAATTATTATTCTTGCCTCATTAGTCGAAGATGAAGCCCGTACCGAAACCAACCGCAAGCTGGTTGCCCAAGTTTTATTGAACCGGCTAGCCAAGCCGATGCGACTAGATGTTGATGCCACCGTGCGATACATCACCGGCAATTGGACCGAACCAATTACCAAAGCGGACCTTGCTAGCAACTCACCTTACAATACCCGCAAATTTACTGGTCTGCCGCCAACTGCCATTTGTAACCCGAGCCTAATGTCGATTAAAGCTGTTCTTCTTCCCTCTCCTACCGATGCGCTGTACTACCTTACCGACAAGGACGGCGTGATGCATTACGCTAAGACTCTTGCCGAACACAACCAAAATAAAGCTAAATATCTGTAAGAGATGCGTCCGCACCAGTTTGTTTTGGTTTGTAGTATCGGGATCTTAATTGGTGTTGCATTTAGCTCTAAACTCGCTCTCGCATCGGTTGCTGTCATCATCTCCGCTAGCCTATTCGGGTTAGTGGCAATTTTGCGACCGAAACCAATCGCGCTAGCCACCTCAATTTTTTGTTTAGCAATTTTGCTGGGTTGGTGGCGAGGGCAATCAGTCATCTTCCACAGGCCATTAGTCAGTGACCTCGACAGCCGGACTGCGATTATCACGGGGCAAGTAGTGAGTGACCCAGATGTCATCGGTAATCAGCAACGGTTACATCTTAATGTCACTTCAATCGATGAAGAGCCTCGCTCGGTAAAAATTATGTTAACTACATGGCATCTCCCAGCACTTCAATACGCCGATCAATTCAACGGGAAAATAAAATTTACTCTCCCCCAAAATACCGATGAATTTCAATATTCCAATTATCTCGCTAAAGACGGTATTTATCTGACTGCTACGCAGGCCGGAGAATTCACCCAGATACCCAATTCGCGCCGTACTATTTTGGGCACACTATATGGGGTAAAGCATTGGGTCAACAAGGTCATCCATCAATTTCTCCCCGAACCACACGGTGCTCTCTTGGGTGGATTACTACTTGGCATCAAAACTGATTTACCAGACGATTTCCGGATTGCCTTAAAAAATTCCGGTACTTCTCATATCGTGGCCCTGTCTGGTGCTAACTTGACCATTATTATTACCTTCATGTTGTTTATGCTTCAGCGGCTACCTCGTCGGTTGGTTTGGCTAATTTCCGGTGTTGCAATTTTAGGTTTCGTGATTATGACCGGAGCCGCCAGCTCCGTTGTCCGAGCCGCCATTATGGGTTGGATTTTATTATTAGCTGGATTATGGGGCAGACATCGTTCCGCCTGTAATGCCATTCTTCTCGCTACTGCTACCATGGTATTAATTCATCCTCTAATTTTGTTTTACGATATCGGTTTTCAGCTCTCGATCGCCGCTACTATTGGACTAATGTATGGAGCGTCATTATTTTCCCGCTGGCCCAAATGGTTACCGAGTTTCATCACCCAGCCCTTGTCCGCCACCGTTGGCGCCACCATTTTTACCCTGCCTTTGATCGCCCTATATTTCGGTGGTGTGTCTTGGGTGACCCTGGGTGCTAATCTTTTGATCGTCCCCCTAGTTCCCTACGTCATGTTAGTTGGCTGTGTCGGACTGGCGATCTTCCTAATCGCGCCCCAGTTAATTTGGGTTAATGTCTTAGTCTGGCCATTATCCGCTCTCATGTTTGGCATCATTAACTGGTTTGGTCACCTGCCTTCAGCTTTTGTTGAACTGCCGCCTATTCCCATTTGGATGCCGATCCTATATTATCTGCTTTTATCTATCGGAGTAATTTATGCCCAACATCGTCGATCGCCACAACTGGTTTAAGTGGATTTTGCTTGGTCTGTTAATTATTAACATTGGTCTTGGAGTTGTCCTCTATTTTCGCCCAGACGATCTGGAACACATTTATTTTTTTGATGTTGGCCAAGGCGATGCGTCATTGATCAAAACATCTGAAAATCGGTACATTCTCATTGATGGTGGGCCAGACGAACGTATTATACCCGCGTTAGATAGCGTGATGCCGATGTGGCACAGACAATTGGATCTGGTGATTCTCACTCATCCTCACTCGGATCATGCTACTGGGTTGCTTAAGGTATTGGATCGCTATCAGGTAAAAGAATTTTGGTACACCGGTACGACTTACGATTCGGAAACCTATAAAACGTTAGTTGCCAAGATTACGGCTAGCAAAATTCCCATTCAACTTGCCAACCAAGGCGATAATTATTTAACCGGCAACACCCACCTTCGCGTTGTATTTCCTCCCAACGAACAGCCCACCGCTAATGACCCTAACGAAACTTCGGTAGTTAGCTTGTTACAGTATCAAAATTTTGAAGTTTTGTTTACCGGTGATGCTAGTGTTGGTAACGAAACCAGTTACGCTACCCAGCTTCCCGACGTTGATGTCATTAAAGTTCCCCACCATGGCAGTAAAACTGCCTCCAGTCAGCTACTACTTTCCCAATCGCGTCCGGAAATTGGTGTTATTAGTGTTGGCGCCCAAAACTCTTTTGGTCATCCTAGCCCGGAAACTCTCGCCCGCTACGAATCGGCTGGTACTAAACTATATCGCACCGATACTAATAGAACGATTGAAATTATTACTGACGGCCAGCGCTATCGGATCAGGGCTAGTTGACTTTTTCCGCTCCCAGACTCTATAATAGGTCAGTTCAATTTTGGAGGTGTACCTTGGGTTGTGCAAAAGGCTCCCTCTCCGACGGGAATAGCAACCCGTCAGTTGCAAGTTCCAGCTGGTGTGTGTCAGCCATTGAGATTTATATACTGGGCATGGACGACCACCCCCCCGATCGCTCGTGTCGCCATCACTGGCGGAAAAGGCGTTGTTGCCGAGGTCGCTCAAACGCTGTGTGATAATCCCCCAGAAGGAACCAAGTGTAAAGTTTACAGAGAGGGGGATAAACCCATGAGCTGAACTGTCTAGCAGTTGCCCAGCTCTCCCGTAGACAGACTTTATCTAGCGCCAGTCAACTGACTGGCGCTGATTCTTATACAATAGAACTATACCTCGCAAAAATTGACGAACTTGCGAAGCGATCTACTTATTGTTCGTCATCTCGCCTGCCCGTTGCGTTGCCACGGTACGCGGCCAGGGAGCCTGCCCGCCGGTCAGCGGGCCTACCGAGGAATCTCCCCTATAACAAGACAGGCTCGTGATCTAATAGACAATGAAAAATTTTATTAGAAAAGTTGAAGACTTCATCTGTGAGCACTGTGGTGCGCTGGTCAAAGGTACCGGCTACACCAACCACTGTCCCGAGTGTCTTTGGAGCAAACATGTTGATGATCTTCCCGGTGACCGCTCCCACCCTTGTGGTGGCTTGATGGAGCCTATTGGGCTAGAGCTTCGTGGTGACAAACGCCAAATCATCCATCGTTGCCAGAAATGCGGGATAATAAAGAAGAACAAGGTTGCCGATAACGACAATCCCGATACCATCCTTGGGCTAGTAGAAAATAAGTAAACTAGTAAAAGCCGCTAGTAACGGCAAATGATGAATGCCAAATAACCAATGATCGAATTTCCGGCTTTGCCGGAATACCAGAACTTTTCACTTTTAACTTTTCACTTTCCTCATGCATTTAATTCCCATCCCTTGGACACTTCTTTTAACGGCCTTTGGCATTGCGTTTTTAATTACTCTCTTGGCAACGCCTTGGGTGACTAGTTTGGCTAAGCGTTACCGACTATTCGATTTGCCATCAGCTCGTCGGGTTCACACTAGTCCCATCCCCCGCATCGGCGGGCTAGCTTTATTTTTGGGATTTTTTATTGCGCTACTTGTTGTCTTCGGTTTCGACCCGCGTATTCTTGGTCTCGCGCTCTGCGCTATTTTAATTTTCGGGCTGGGTTTGTTGGATGATATTTATAGTCTTCCGCCAATCCTCAAATTTACTGGTCAGCTGGTAGTTGCCTCACTCGCAGTCTTTTTTGGGATTACTATCGGCAACATTACCAATCCTTTCGGCGGGACAATTTTACTCTCCCCCATTTTTGACGTCAGTTTAACGATCGTGTGGATGCTATTGATGATCAATACCGTTAATTTTTTGGATGGATTGGATGGGCTAGCTACCGGCGTTACCGCTATCGTTTCCGTCGTGTTGGTAGTGTTAAGTTTATTTACGATTGTGGATCAACCCCAAACTGCTGCTCTTGCCGCGATGATTTGCGGCACGGCTCTGGGCTTCCTTTATTACAATTGGCACCCAGCTAAAATTTTTATGGGTGATGGAGGTTCTCATTTGCTTGGCTTTATGTTGGCGGCTATTTCGATCATTAGTGGCGGGAAAATTGCCACGGCTGTTTTGGCTCTCGGTCTACCGGTCTTGGATTTGGTCTGGGCAATTGTCCGTCGGTTGAAAACCGGCAAAGCGCCATGGTCAGCCGACAAACTCCATCTCCACCACTTATTACTCTCCGCCGGCCTCGGCCAACGGACAGTGGTAACTATTTTTTATGTCTTTACTCTTGGCTTTGGTACAGTTGCGCTTCTTTCCGGAACTTGGAGCAAGTTGGTTGGTTTATTAATTGTCGGTTTGCTAATGGCGGGAATTGTGAGAGTAGCACTGTATTTTCGTCCGCAACAGAGGTAAACATCTTGACAGAAAGGAGATTTTATTGTATGATGAAGTAATTTGGATTGCCAAATTAAAAAACCAAAACCAACATGAACAACCAACAGTTCGAACGTCTGGTAGAGAACCTACAAGACATTATGCGTTGCCCCCATTGTTCGGCGCGCTACACCTTGGCAGATATCCATTATCTAGGACAACTCGACTCAATGACATTTCTTCATATGCGCTGTGACTCTTGCCACACGCCGGTTTTTGCTAGTGTAGCGATGGCCAATACCGATGGCGAAATCCTTCCCTCCGATCTAACGGTGGACGATATTGCCGTTACCGACAATAGCGCCCAAATGGAAGATGACCTGTTGGAGCTTGGCTTTGAACGTCATACCTCCCCTACCCTAGAAGCTGAAGACGTACAAATTCCAATTGAAGATGTCTCTGCCGAGACTATCCTTCGTTCACTAAACCCAATTGCTTATGATGATGTGCTCGATATCCACACCTATCTGACTGACTTTACCGGAGACTTTGAACATATTTTCTCTTGAATAAGTCCCCCTATTCCCTAACCCCTAATCCCTAGTCCCTAGCATTAACCCTTTGACTTCCAGAGGGTTTTTGGTTAGTCTAGGGTTTGTTATGGGTATAGCTGAATATACACTCAATCTGGAAATCAGGGACGCGGCCACTAAGGCCGATGTTCTGCGTCGCCAAGGCAAGCTGCCTTTGGCACTTTATGGCAAAGGAGTCGATCCTGTACTTTTGGTCGGCGACACTCTAAATATCACCAAAACGCTCAAGCGAGCTGGTGAAAGTTCTCTGGTGAATATCAAAATCCAAGGCGGTGAAGATCGGATTGTCTTATTCAAAGAACCACAGTACGATCCGACCAACGGTGCGGTTATGCACGTCGATCTCTACCAAGTCAACTTGAAAGAAAAGATTCGTGCCGAAGTCCCATTGAGTTTTATTGGCGAAGCTCCGGCTATTGAAGCGGTTGAGGGTGTATTGGTTACCAATCGTGACAAAATTGAGGTTGAGTGTTTGCCGAACGACTTGCCTCACGAAATTCCAGTCGATCTGACTGGCTTACACAATATTGACGACGAAATTAAGGTTAAGGACTTGAAGTTACCAACCGGAGTTGAAGTTTTGGATGATCCGGAAGAATTAATCGTCATCATTACCAAACAACGTGAAGAAGAAGTGGTAGAGGCGCCAGTTACTGAAGAAGAAGCTGTTGCTCAAGTTGAAGTTACCTCTGAAAAGGACGAAACATCCGCCAACGAAGCGTCTGCCGAATAAACTTGTAAAATATTTAAACTTTCAATCACCCGCGATTATCCGCGGGTGATTTTTATTCCAAGTGTGTTTTTGGTTTAGTCAAATTTAAAAAATAAAGTTACTCTTGTATTGTTTTTTAAAAAGTGTTCTTCTATAATTTAATTGACAAGTTGTTGCGCGTTACCTTCGCATAATAACTTTGTTCGAACATTGTTATATCAGTTAAGTCATGGGGGTTCTCATGCCAGTGCGCAGAAGAAGAAAGGCTGCTGCTAAACCAGCCGCCAAGAAAACTGTTCGTCGTCGTAAGGCGGCGAAGAAGACAACAGTCAAAAAGACTGTCCGTCGTCGCAAAGCGAAGAAGACAACAGCCAAGAAAAAGGTTGTCCGTCGTCGCAAAGCGAAGAAGACCACAACCAAGAAACGGGTTGTGCATCGTCGCAAAAAATAGTGCAGTTAATGCATTATAAAAGACACTTCCTGGGGGGAGTGTCTTTTATATGGCTATATAAAAGTAACGCAGGGAGTGTCTTTTATATGGCTATATAAAAGTAACGCGAGGGTGTTCTTTAATTTGCGGCTAGTTGTTTTAGCTCTTTGGCCAGTTTCACCAAATCTGGTTTTTTCGTGAGATAGCCAAGTGTAATTCGTACACTTGAGTTAGCTCTGGTTGCGTTCAATCCCATTGCCAACAACACATACGAAGGTTCCACACTGCCAGCCGCACAAGCCGATGCCGCCGATACCGCTATCCCCCGCCGATCCAACCCGATCACCAACTCATCACTAGTTTTCCCCTTCACACTAAAATTAAGATTATTCACTAGTCGGCTGGTCAAAGAACCATTAAATTCAATTTGCGGGAGTTTTCTTAATTCTTTAATTAGATATTTTTGTAGTTCACTCAAGCGCTTAGTTTCTGCCGGTTTTTGTCGTTGCACCATTTCCAAAGCAGTCGCCAATCCAACGATTCCGGGCACGTTTAAACTGCCAGACCGCAAACCTCGTTCCTGCCCACCGCCATATATAATTGGTTGAAGTGGTACGCCATCCCGAACATATAACAGTCCAACTCCCTTCGGCCCGCCGAGTTTGTGGCCGGACAATGTTAGCATGTCGGTATGTAAAATTTGAGTGTCTAATGATAGCAGATTCCCAGCCTGCACCGCATCAGTATGAAAATAGATCGGCTGTTTCCGTTTCTGGTTTTCTCGCTTTAACATCAACCCGATTTCTCGAATCGGCTGGATTGTTCCCACTTCGTTGTTGGCATACATGATTGACACCAAAAAAGTTTTTGGAGTTATCGCCTTGGTGATCTGCTCTACTGATACTATCCCCTCCTGATTTGGTTTGATGTAAGTTACTTTCAAGCCTGTTTGTCCCAACGCTCGGCAAGTTTCTAGCGCCGCCTTGTGTTCGATCGTAGTCGTAATGATATGACCATCGGGATAATTTTTTGCCAACCCGTAGATCGCTAAATTATCCGCCTCGGTGCCGGAACTAGTAAAAATTATTTCCAATGGTTTGCAGTTTAAAATCTCCGCAACTTTTCGACGAGCCTCATCGGTTGCTTTTTGGGCTTGCTGGCCAAACCGATGGATGCTCGCAGCATTCCCAAATCTCTCCGAAAAGTACGGTTTCATCACCTTCACGACTTCCGGCCGAACCGGAGCCGTTGCGGCATAGTCTAAATAAATTCGTTTTTCCATGTACCCTACCTATAACCATATCTTAATCCCAAGCCCATCACGGGGCGCCACCATCGTAACCGAAGAGGCTGTCTATAGAAAGGGAGGCCCCTAGAAACTAGGGGCCGAGGTGGTAGCAGAGTTGTCGGACAATAGTCCGAGCTCTACCATTACAATCTCCGTCGATGAGACGGAGGTGGTGCTCTGGGAGAAGACCCCCAGCTGGACTAGGACTGCGATAAAGAAACACAGCAGTCCCGTCACAATTCCTACGGGAATCCAGCTACCCACAGTACACCTCCAAGGTGCAACTCTGTGAACCCACAGGTGAGGAACTGATCGAGATTGACCAATTAGGTCATTATAGCAAAAAACTCGCTCCCAGTCAATGTTTTTCCCATTTTCCCTCCTATGAGAGTTATCACCCAGATCCACCCAACTCACCTATTTTCAGGTATATTGATAAATGTTCTCCCCAACTTTTAACTATTCACTTTTAACTCTTCACTTTCTTCTATGACCCACCAAGAACTTCGAGTCAAATTTGTCCGGTTTTTTGAGTCCAGAGGGCACAAGCTTGTTCCCTCTGCTTCCCTTCTACCCAAGGACGACCCCTCGGTGCTTTTAACTGTTGCGGGAATGCAACAATTTAAACCGTACTTTATTGGTCAAAAGGACCCGATGGCCGACTTTGGCTCTCGCAATGTAATTTCCACCCAAAAATGTTTTCGGACCGCTGATATTGATGAAGTGGGTGATGACACTCATCTCACCTTTTTTGAAATGCTTGGCCACTTTTCTTTTGGTGGTTATTTCAAAGCAGAAGCTCTTGCCTACGCTTGGGAATTTTTGACTAGTCCAGATTGGCTCGGAATTGAACCAACTCGAATCTCGGCTACCTATTACAATGGTGACCGATCCGGTACTACAGAGGACAATGATTCAAAAAAGATTTTGTCCGAACTGGATGGGCTAAAAGACATTACTGGCCATGGGGCGGTAGACAATTTCTGGGGGCCTACTGGTGCTGAAGGTCCCTGTGGCCCCAACGTAGAATTTTATGTTGACGGTGTAGAAGTCTGGAATGCTGTCTTTAATGAGTATTACTCTCACACCGACCAATCCCTCACTCCTCTTAAGACCCAAGGTGTTGATATGGGCAGCGGATTTGAACGAATGTTAGTTGCGGTTAATCGTCTCAACAATCTTTTTGAAACCGATGTGCTTACCCCACTCATGGAAAAATTAACTCCCCTGCCGGAACATTCCCAGCGAATCGTTGCTGACCATATTCGCGGAACAGTTTTTCTACTCTGTGACCACGTCCTACCGTCAAACAAAGAAGAGGGCTATATCCTTCGTCGAATTCTCCGTCGTCTGTTGTTACATCTTAGAAACAGCGGCGTGACACTAGAAGATTTAATCGACATCGTGATTGGTATCTTTAAAGTCGCCTATCCGGATTTGGTTATCGAACAGACTTTTATCAAACAAATCGCTCGAGAAGAAGCCGACAAATTTAGTCGCACCATTGATGTCGGCGAACGGGAGTTAACCAAGATTCTGGATACCGGTGCCACGACCATCTCGGGGACAGAAGCATTTAAATTATTTGCCTCTTATGGCTTACCGATTGATTTCATTAAAGAAAAGATTAGCGTAGACGAGACTGAATTCAACGCCGAATTTGCTAAGCATCAGGAAATCTCTCGGGCTGGTGTAGAAAATAAATTTGGTGGGCACGGACTGGCCGCTGGTGCCAGCGTGAGCGACGAAGACAGACAAAAGATCACCCGTCTACATACTGCCACCCATTTACTGCACGAAGCCCTGCGGGCAACTCTGGGCGATACTGTTCATCAAGCTGGTTCGGACATCAACCCCGAGCGCGCTCGGTTTGATTTCGCCTTTCCCCGCAAATTAACTCCTGAAGAAATCTTCCAAATTGAAGACTGGGTTAACCAAAAAATTTCCGCTGGTTTTACTGTTACTAAACAGACTCTCCCCTATCAAACCGCTATCGACCAAGGTGCGTTAGCATTTTTCAAAGAAAAATATCCAGCCGAAGTAGATGTCTATACTATTGTGGCTAGTGATGGCACTGCCATCAGCCAAGAACTCTGTGGCGGCCCACATATCACCACTAGCCAAGAGTTGGGACACTTCAAAATCATCAAAGAAGAAAGCAGTAGCGCTGGAGTTCGTCGGATTAAAGCAGTTTTGGAGTAAACTGAAATTATTAAGGGGGTCTCCGAAATGGTCTCATTCTGACAAAACGAAGGAATGAACATTTTGGGGAGAGGAGTAATCCTTCAGCCCCACAAGGCGAGCAGTCAATGCGCCTCGCCGATAAAGCGAAAGGATTTAGACGATGATGTGGGGGCGAAAAACTAGTCCCAAACCCCAACCCCAGCTTATCCTTGATCTCGGCACCAGCACGGTCAAGGCTATCCTTGTCTATGTTGAAGACAACGAAGTGCATGTGGTTGGCCGAGCTTATGTTAAATATCAACCCAATTCGCTTCGTGGCGGAGTGATTGTGGATTTGAATAATGTCGCTCAAGCTTGTCGGGAAGCCATTGACCTTGTCAGCCAGCAAGCCAAACATCAGCCCAAGGCTACCATCATTGGGGTGAGTGGTCAGCTGGTTGAAAGTGTCACTACTACTGTTCACTACGATCGAGCGAACCCCGAACAGGCTCTTGATGCCACCGAGCTTAAAAACATTATTTATAAAATCCAACAACGCTCAATTGAGCGGCTCCGGACAGTTCTGCGGGAAAAATTTACCGATGCTCACCCTGATGTCGAATTAATCCATGCCGCTGTTGTCGATGTTCAGCTTGACGGCTACACCGTAGCTAACCCCATCGGGTTTCAGGGCAAACGACTCACACTCACCATTTTTAATGCGTACATCCCCTTGGTTTATGCCAGTATGCTACAGGAGCTCACTCGTCAACTTGGTTTGCAGTTAATCAGTATCGCCGCCCAACCATACGGCATGTCTAAAATCTTGGTTAAAAAAACTCTGCAGGATTATCAGGGTATATTTATTGACGTTGGTCATACCACCACCGATGTGGTAGTAGTCAAACACGGTAGTGTCGAAGGGATGCAGAATTTTGCTTTTGGTGGGCAGGCATTTTCTCGGGCAATCCAAAAGGCGCTTAAAACTACTCCGGAACGAGCAGAAAAAATTAAACTTGATCATAGCGGTAGCAAATTAAATAAAAAATCTGCTGACCAAGTTAGCGAAGCTCTATTAACCGATGCTCGGATTTGGTTAGCTGGCGTCGAGTTGGCCCTGAAAGAATTTTCCGATTTAAAACTTTTACCGTCACGGATTTATCTGACTGGTGGTAGCGCTACTATTCCAGAACTACGTCGGGTTTTGCTGACCAAAGATTGGACTACTGAATTGCCGTTTAGTAGCAAACCGTATCCAGAAGTTATCGCACCCGATACTGTAGATGATGCGCTGGATGAAATCGGTGTCACTTGGAGTCCACAAGATCTGCCAACTCTTGGGTTAGCCAAACTTCTGCTCGATCTTACTCCTGACGATGATATTGTCACGGCGATGTTACAAAGCATCGTTCGGTCAATGAAAGGTTTGTCGTAATGGAACAACCCCGCCCTACAATTTATCTCGAAGCCAACGATGACCTAAGTCAGGTGATCCTAAAAATCAATCGGATCAAGGCCGAGCGGTTCGTTTTGGTTATCCCCCGCGGAGCGCTCTTACTACATAGTCCGTTGAATCTCAAAGTTTTGAAACGGTATCTTGATGATCAACAACGGACAGCCCATATCGCAATCGCTGATAAAGTTGGGGAAACTTTTGCCGAACAGGCTGGTTTTAGTTTGGCATCAACCACTCCCTCTGACGTCGTTGAACCATCACCGATATTAGGGGCCGCCCACATTAACCGTTTTGACGATAACTTGCCTGACTCTTCGGAAATTGAGGAAGATGTTGAATTAGAAACCGATGATATCGAGCTGGCTGATATTTCGGCCGCCCCGCTTCCTGTGCCACGCGGACTAGGCAAGCCCCGAGTTGATTTCAGCACACTAATGCGTCCACCCCAGTTGACTAAAGTTCGGCTTCAATTGACTCGTCAGCACAAAATTACCCTTGGTTTGGTTGGCCTCGGGTTGATTATTCTCGGCAGTGTCAGCTACTTTATTGTGCCACGCGCCAATATCAAGTTAGAAGTTCAGTCCGAACCATTCGCCAAACAATTTGCTCTCATCTTGGCTGACGAACAAGATTTACAAGCCGCTGGCTCCAATATCTTAGCTGGTCGTTTTTTGGAAGTTACGCAAGAGAACGTTACTACTTTTCCTGCTACGGGCGAAAAAAATAATGGCCAAAAAGCCGAAGGTAAAATTACCGTCGTTAATCATACTGGTTCGATCGCCGGACTGCTGGCCAACACTCGATTCCAAGCTGACAATGGTCTAGTCTTTCGGATTAAAACCGAAATCCTCGTTCCCGCTGCTCGCAACAATAGTCCCGGCCGTGCCACAGTTGATGCTATCTCTGACGAGGGTGGCACAAAGTACAACGTTACCCCTAGTCTAAAATTGTCGATTCCGGGGCTGGCCGGTAATGCTCAAGCACTAGTTTATGGCGAAGTTGCTACTCAATTTGCTGGTGCTACTGATGAAATTACCAAAATTGTTTCGCAAGAAGATATTGATAAAGCCAAAGAAGAAGCCGCCAAAAATGTTTTTGCCGCTACTGAAGCTGAACTGAATAAACAGCTCAAGCGTAACGAAGAAATTTTGCCGGCCTTCATCCAAAATGATGTGGTTGATGCGATCCCCAGTGTCATTGCTGGTGCCATCAAAGATACTTTCGAAGTGCGAGTGCAATCACGCAGTTGGGTCGTGGCAATTCACAAAGGTGATCTAAATTCAGCCATTGCTAATGCGGCCGCCTTTGAAGTGCCAGAAGGAAAACAAATTACTGCGCGAACTGTTGAAACTGCTGAAGTTGCCACGGTCGAAGGTAATTTCTTAACCCACCGCATCAATCTTCTGGTTTCGGTTGATGGCCGAATCGGTCCCCAAATCGATGCCGATACAATTATCACTCATCTCGCCAATCAGACTCCGGAAGCTGCCAAAGATTATCTTCAGAGTTTGCCCAATCTCGCTTCCAGTTCAGTTACTATTTGGCCGTCCTTTGTCCCCCGCCTGCCGTTGATCCGCAACAATCTAAAACTCGAGATCATCTATCTCGGCGAATAAGGTGATTATCCCTTGACAACAAGTATCACCTATGAGACGATGTAGGCGTAAATAGGGAAACCCTAACTGATCAAAACATATGAAAAAAGTAATTTGGGTTGGTGCTGCGTATCTTATAGTTCCCATTTATATTCTTGGAATTCTTTTCATTCCGAAAGTTTTTATGTCTACTCCAGTTGTCATAGTCGGAGCAAGTTTTATGATTTTCTATACTTTTGTAGTCCCATTTATATCTAAAGACTAGTATGAAATACACTATTCGTCAGTTCAGAGCAGACTTTCCTGATGAGGATACCTGCCTAGAATATGTCTTTAAGAAGCGGTTTCCCGAAGCCGAGCAGTATTATCGGGTAAAGGGTCGGAAATGTTGGGCTAACCCTGCTGGTGAGCAGATACACCCTTTGGCTGGGACTATCTTTGCGAAGTCCAGTACCCCTCTAACCCTATGGTTCTATGCGATCTATATGTTCGCTCAAAGCAAAAATGGAGTAGCGGCTAAAGAGCTGGAGAGACAGTTAGGGGTTACTTATAAATGTGCTTGGCGTATGGCGAGACAGATTCGCAAACTAATGTCTGATGACGGAGAGCCACTTACCGGAGAAGTTGAGGTAGATGAAACCTACATTGGTGGTAAAGCTCTCAACAATATGCGGAAGAAGAATATAACCATCAAAGACAAGGAGGTTTTGTTCGGTATGGTGGAACGAGGCGGTCGGGTAAAAGCTAAGCACCTGATTAGCAACGGTTCTCGTCTAATCATTCCCCAGATTAAAAAGAACATCGAACCTAAGAGTACGATCTACAGCGATTCCTACAGAGCTTATGACACCTTAACTCGGCGTGGGTATTCCCACAGTTCGGTAAATCATCAAGAACATTTTGTAGTTGAACTCACCCACACCAATACGATTGAAGGTTTTTGGTCGCAGTTAAAGCGGAGCATTAACGGGACTTATCATCATGTTTCGGCAAAACATCTTCAGCTTTACGCTGATGAGTTTGCTTTCCGCTATTCTTGGCGGAAGTCTTCTCCGGCGATGTTTGATCTGCTGTTGGCGAGGGTGTAATCGCTCGGCCTAGAAGAGAGAGGAATCTATCCTTGTCATCCATAATCAGCTATAATTGTACTACAATGGCGATTAAGTTTACCGAAAGTAATAGTGCTGACGACAAAGCCATCGGAACCATTATCGTGGATAATGGCGATTTGATGGCTTTAAAGTCGGTGCTGGAGGAATATGGTTTTGTGAATGTCGAAGCCCTTTTTAGATATGCTTTGGTGGCATTACTAAACTCCTCTGACAACAAGCTTTATATTAAAAGAGGTGATGGCAATATCCTGGCCATGAGAATTGCTGATGAATTGATTAGAAAGAATGAAGCAAATCCACCTACCCCGACCGAACCAGAAGCTGGTGAATAACCTGTACTGATATGGCCAATAAAAGAGGTTCAATTCCAGCCGAGCTTCAGGGTGTAGCGTATGAAGAAGATGTAAACGCAATCCAAGAGCAAGTAGAGAAATGTTACTCCAAAGATAGGTACGAAGAGTTTTTGGAAGCAGTAGAAAAAATTATCGGTAGATATCTCAAAGCCAATGTCGGTTGGGTGATAGTCGTGTGGCTTATCACAATAATAGGGGGTATGTTGGCACAAAAATTTTTAAATATTTTAGGATCCACCCCCACCAAGTAAGGAATGTCCTATGGATATTGAGGAATCACAGTCAGAGTTTGTTAAAGGATACATAGCCGATATGAATAAGCGGGGCTTTTTCCTTCAGATTCTAGTTATCACTCTCGCTTATGCTGGTATAACCTACTGGCTAAACGCCATTAGAGCTGATGCCTCACTATGGTTGGTCTGGCCTTTGATTATTGTCCAACTTGGCTTATATATAGCCATCTTTTTTGAAAGCTACAAAAGAGCCCAAGAGCTTAGAGTGAAGTGGGCTAATTGGATAGTATTTGTTGTCCTGGGATTGCTGGGGAGGGTTAATGATTGGGAGATTATTGTTATTCCTATTACGGTTATAACCATGTTGATATTATCTGGTCGCAGAATAGCAAAAAACTAGCCTCCAGATAGGACTATTGACCTCCAGGGCATTATGATGTATCGTGAACTTGTGCCTATGAACCGCAAGGTTTATCTCGGCTAACAGCAATTGCTCCAAGCCGAAAGTAGGCACATCAGAGTGGCCATCCTTTATGGGTGGCCGTTTTGAATTTTACACCTATTCTTCATGATGCTATGAAACGTGAGGTTTCCAGTCCCTACTTTTCTGAGAATAACAGTTACAGTAGTTTGCTGTTTACCGACCACCTCCCTCAATGCCCAGTAGTGAACATATTTACCTATATTTTTCGAATACTCGTTGCTGTAATGGTAAATCTTGCTGGCATTTTTGATTACAGGTATTGCCAAGGGCAATAGACCCATTTTGTACATCTGTTCCCTAATATGGCGAATCGTACCAGTCCCGTCATACCGCATATGATAAAAACCTTTAGAGTTGAAGACCACGCTTGACTGTAAGCAGGGGCAATAGACCTTTCCGATAGTCTTGTACCAAGCCTCTCGTTTATTCCTTAACTCTAAATAATTCTCTTTTGACATACAGACCAGTATACACCTACGCTGTTCTACTTGTTGTCATGGTATCATCGCCGCGAATAATGGTTGACGTCCTGCTCCAGTCTGTCATAAATGTAGGCGCATGGCTGACGCGAATATTATTCTAGGGCTTGATATCGGTGATCGTCACATTGGTGTAGCGATCGGCAATTTAATTACTCGGACAGCTTCCCCCCTGTCTGATCTAGACAATAACCGGTCTCTGCCCGATGCCATTTTGAAGTTGTATCACCAATATAGTTTTTCTAAAGTTGTGATCGGCCTGCCTGTTACTGCTACCGGTCAACATGGCAGTCAGGCTCATAAAGTTAAAGATTTAGTTAATGAATTAACTGATCAAATACCCAGCGAAATTATTTTTGAAGATGAACGTTTTACCACCCGATCGGCCGAGAAAATTTTGCGAGCACAACCCCATACAGAGCACACCATTGATGGTATTTCTGCCCAACTGATTTTGGAAAGCTGGCTTGCCCGCCAACCCTAGAGGGCTTGCCCGCCAGTAGTCCCTCAAAAAAAGTATTTGACAGAGTGGGCGCAGTTTTTTACAATAGGGTCGATATTAGGTATGACCCATCGGGAGGTGGAATGAATAAGTCGCAATTAATCGAGATGATCGCCAATAAGGCCAACTTGTCCAAAAAGTCGGCTACTCGGGCTGTAGATCTCTTTGTCGACAGCATTAAGGACAATCTGGTGAAGGGTAAGAAAGTTACCATCACCGGTTTTGGGACTTTCTCCGTGAGCTCTCGGGCTTCACGCAACGGAGTCAACCCACAGACTGGCAAGGCGATTAAAATCCCAGCCAGTAAGGTTCCTCGGTTCAAGG
Organism: Patescibacteria group bacterium; assembly: GCA_041649135.1. Taxonomy (GTDB): domain Bacteria; phylum Patescibacteriota; class Kazan-3B-28; order Kazan-3B-28; family Kazan-3B-28; genus JAKLDB01. Next base: position 86,375 of record JBAZNQ010000002.1, read on the forward strand.
CTGGCAAAGATCTTCGCAAGCTGATTGGCTAAACTCGTATTTATCATTTTTAAATAATAAACTCTTGCCTATGGGGCAAGAGTTTTGGTTTATAATATGTCTGTTGTTTTCTTGGGTTTAGTGGAGGTTCAAAATACGCAAAGCACCAAGCCCACCATTAAAGGTTAAACCTCTAGACCCCAAAAATCCTGATTCTTCCGACCGACTTGTAATTTTAGAGTTTCGTATTTGTTTAGAGTTTAGGATTTAACATTCTGCGGGTATAGTTTAATGGTAGAATATCTCTTTTCCAAAGAGAATATACGGGTTCGATTCCCGTTACCCGCTCCAGTCTGAACACAAGGCGCGCTCCGCGAGGAGCGCGTAAGGCGGAATCCAGTCCCAGAGCACTTTCCGAGAATTCAGAATCAGGTTCGAGCCAACCTCCGCGACAAAGTCGCGTAGTTCCAAGAGATCACCACCCGCAGCCGGGAGATTGCTCTCCCTGACTGCGTTAATCAGCTCCCGAAGAGGTTCGAGCCAGTACATCACCCCCTGACGGGCGATCTTGCCGAATTGGGTCTCAAGAGCTATCTTCGCATTCACCAACTTTCGCTTGCGGGCGGCATACTCCGCCCGATCAATTTCTCCATCTACATGCAAGTCATTCAATCTGCGCAGCTTCGCTGCGATCCCGGCAATTTCAATTTCAAGCTTGAGCGCTGGCGCATTCTCATTGGTTACGGCTTCAGCTTCCCAGTCGTCTAGCTGGCGGAGCATCGGGAAAACCCACTCCTCCGATTCTGGTAAGGCGATAGTCTTAAGCCGTTCCCACATCCTTGCTAATAAATCCTCTTCGCGCATAAACGGCTGGGAACATTTTAAAGTCCCGCCTTTTTTGGTGCAGCGATAGTAGCGCCAGACATGGTGGTTGCCGTTCTGCTGCGTCCTGACGTGTGTCTCGGCGGTAATCGAAGCTCCGCATTCCCCACAGCGTATCAGCCCTAAGAATGGAAACTCTCTCTTGTAATGCGCTTGGGCTCTTCCTCGCTGAGCAAATACACGTTGCACCTTGTCCCAAAGTGCTTTGCTTACAACCGGTTCATGGCAACCCCTGTAAAGCTCGCCTTTCCACAAAATCGCCCCGTAGTAGAACGGATCAACCAGTATGCCCGACATGCTGGCTTTAGGGATCAAGGTCTCGTAGTAGCCCTTAAGCCCGTGTCCGTACATTACTTTCGCTAAGGCAAGCATTGAGTACTGGCCGGTGGCGTACAGCTCAAACATCCGCTTGATTAACGGAAATCTGACAGGATCAGGAATAATCTCATGTGTTTTAGGATGATTGAGGTAGCCTAGTTTCGCTTTGCCGGGGTAGATGCCCTTCGCTAACTTAGATGCTAGACCACGGTGGACTAGCTCGCTCAGGTTATCAGTGTAGCGCTTGCTTTCGGCGAAAAAGAACGCCAGCATGAACTTGTCAGTACTCGTATTTTTGAAGGTAGAAGTAGCAGTCACAATCTGGTGCAATTGACCGGAATCGAGAAGCTCAATGATCCGCGCTCCATCCATAGCATTGCGGGCGATTCGTGAAGCATCATAAGCTAGCAGCGCGTTGGCTTTGCCCTGGCTGATGGAAGCAAGAACAGCATCAAACTGTGGCCTTCCTGGTTTCCTCGCACTCATCGATTCCTCATACTGCTCTTCAAGACGCATTTGAAGGCTGCTAGCAGCTTTCAAAGCCCATTCGCGCTGGTCCGGGATGCTTTGTACTTGTCGCTCGTCGCTTTCAGTAGATTTACGGTAGTAAGCGACATATCTCAATTTGGTGTGCTGTAGTTTATTGCTCATGGTTAACTCGGATTACTTGATGTACGATTTGCTGACTGACCACTTCGCGAAGTGGACACTTCCCATTTACCACCTTGAGCAACCACGCGGATACGACCGTCTCCACGGGTGGTAAGTACTCTACGGAATGTTCCGTCTTCGAGCTTTACACCGCGAGCGTGATCGCGGTACGGCGCGCGCTTGGTGAGTTGCCGTCCTTTGGCTTGCTCCTTGTCCGAGATCACGATGAGCTTAGGCGATAAGTACTGGAACGCTTCTTCGAGATAGCCGGTCGGCCTGCCGTGGTGTGAAGCTACCAGTAGGTTGGTCTCACGCAGCCAGTACTGGAACGCCTTGTTCTGTATGTGCAATCGCCAGCCACGAGCATTCAGGTCGCCAGGCAGACAGACGGTGAAGCCGTCCTCAGTGATAAACGAAACGAGCGACAGGTCGTTCACATCGCGAACACTGCCAAGCGGGAGATAGAACTGGTGTAACTCCATCGTCCTGAATTGGCGCGATGCTTCCATCGGCTGAAGCTCGGCGATGGTCTTGCTCTGCGACAAGTACGCTTTCTGCGCCTTGCTTAGCGTGTCCTTCAACTCGGACAATGTCTTCATAAACAACTGCGGGTGCTGCCAGACATGAACCGGCTGAAGCTTTTCAAGCACATTCGGCAAGTCAGCCAAGTGGTCTTGGTCTGGGTGGGTTAGTATCAGGTGGTGAAGTCTCCGGCGAGAACCGAAGCCCTGCTTAGCCAGCCCATCCGACGGCCGCCAGCCGGTCGTTGTGTTGTATCCGCAGTCTACTAGAACGGCTTCATTCTGCGCACTCAAGATGAGGACGCAGTCGCCATGCTCAACATCGTAAATGCGGATTTCCATAACTCACACATTATCCGCCGGACACAAGGGCGGCGCAATCATTCCCTTCGCTCAATTCTCGGAAAGTGCTCTGGGACTGGATTCCGCCTTACGCGCTCCTCGCGGAGCGCGCCTTGTGTTCAGACTGGAGCGATCTGCTCTCCAGGCTCCGAACTTACTTCGAGCATAACACATCGGAGAGGTAGGGATTCGAACTACCCCTATTTAAGCCCCTATGTACCGGTAAAAAGGGGTAACTCATAACGTCAACCCGCTTCCAGTCTAGGTTTCTCCTACATCGGAGATGTAGCTCTTGTAGCTGACACCGCCCCTGCCGCCGCTCGGAGAGCTGCGGGCGGGTCGGCGCATTCATATTCGACTGTGCGCGGGAATTCAACATACTCAATAACAGGAACCAAAACACCTTCATCCGCATGATGAAAACGGGCCGGAGAAGCGCGCTCCTCCGGCCGATGACGATGAGACACAATCGCACTGCGCTAGAAGTGCCCGGACTCCTTCAACTGGCTCTCGCCGGTCTCAGTGTCGATCTCGTAGACCGTGTGGTAGGGCATTCCCAGCGCTGAGCTGTCGTGCCGTACTTCCACCGTGCCGCTACCCGTATTTGTCACGGTATCGCCAGCACTACTCGCGCTACCGTAGTCGCCTCCGGAGCTGCCGCCTGACATTCGCTTTCACCTCCCTTCCCGCAGATTGCTGTGAATGCTCGCTGCCGCCAGCTCGGGCCGGGCAGTGGTGTCGAGTGACCGTTGCGTTTCGTCGAACTGCTCCCGGCTGACGGCATAGAGCAGCAGGTCGTGGTAGCCGCCCCGCCAGTACAGGTGCTCGCGCAGCACCGCTTCCGGACGGATACCCGCCGCCTGCAAGGTGGCGTTGGATTCTTGGTTGAAGCCATATACCTCGGCATATAGCTTGCGCAGGGGGTAGTTATCGAAAAGCCAAGCCGCGAAGCTCCGGGCGGCCCAGCTGCCCAGGCCACGCCGGCGGTTGGCCGCTTCGATGAACACCGCCAGGTACGCCCAGCCATGCAGTGAGTTGTAGTTGTAGGAGTAGACCGTGCCCACGGCTTTGCCTTCCGCACGCACCATGAAGCGGACGTGAGTGGACGCCTCGGTTTCCTGGAACTCCCGTGCGAACTGCTCGGGATTGCGCGGCGCGCGACGGGGGTACCAAAGCGATAACGTTGCCAGATCGTTGCGCCAAGCATGCAGCACTGGCCGGTCGGCTTCACACATCGGACACAGCTCCGCTGGCGTGGGGCTGTTAGGTTGGGGGCTGCTACTCATTTAGTTCAGCTCCCGCAGACGCTTGATGTCCATGATGATGTTGATGGGCAGGATGATGAACGCGAACGGCGCGACGAGTACTATGCCGCAGATGAAGATGATGATCCAGTTGTTGACTGTGGTGAAGTACATCAGGCCGGTGATATCCGACAGCTTGTCCATCAGCTTGCGGAAGTTGACGAATGACCAGATGATGGTTGGAATGACCAGCAGGCTGATGAAGGCCGCTCCGTGCGGCGGCTCTCCGGTGCTGGCACTGGCGACGGCCACTAGGGCGATGATGCCGATGAGTAACGTCCCCAGCACGCTGCCACTAATGACCAGCTGGCGGATGATCGCCCCGCGCTCCGTCGCCAGCGCGTCCTGGTATTCACCGGCCATGGTGGTATAGCAGTGTTCGCAGATCGGCTGGCCGAAACGCTCGCTGCACTCGCGGCATAGCCCGCGTCCGCAGCCTTGGCTGCACATACCAACAGCCCGCTCCAGCGAATGCTTGTAGCAGTTCATGTAGCACTCCCTAGTTGTTGCTGCGCATATTATAACATGCGTTTAGCAATATGTGCTGTACTTACTGCATGCTCCGTTTCCTGATACCTATTAACTGTGGAGCTGGCTCAGCAAGTAGGGATGAACATCCGCGTTCTACGGGTACGGCGCAGGCTGTCGCAAGAGAAGCTGGCCGAGCGGATGGGCATCGAGCGGCAGCAGGTCAGCGACATCGAGTTGGGCAAGCGCAATCTGACACTGCTGACCGTTACGCGAATCTGCCAAGCCTTAAACTGCCAGCCATCTGAGTTGTTCGCGGACACGTCGATAGAGCTAAGTCAGGGAAAGCGTAGTCGATAGATTTCGGCAGTAGCCGTATATCAGTGGGGGATCTTGTGTTTGAGCATTCACCTTCTGTGTGGGATGTAGTAAGTGCTATCGCCAGCAGCCTGATGCTGTGGGCTTTGGTGATTCTGCTGCTGCTGGCCGTGCGCCTTTGGTTGACCAAGTTCATCTACTACATGCAGGACTACACCACCGGCTTTCTCAAAGTACGTGGCTTGGTAGCTGCCGCACAGCGTGAAGACGCATGGAAACTCAGCGAGCATCGTCCCGTTGGCAAGTATGCCGACTGCTCACTGACGCTCGGACTAACAGAGAGCAGCGGCTACTCACAGCCATTTGTGGTTCCCGGCGATTACCGCACTACTCATATGTATGTGGTGGGCGCTTCCGGCTCCGGCAAGTCGTCGTTGCTGAAGAACCTGATCCATCAGGACATCCGCAGCGGGATGGGACTGTGTGTGATCGACCCGCACGGCGATCTGATCTATGACACGGTGGCGCAGCTGGGCAAGCGAGCGGAGCAAACCGTGATGCTGGACTTGGCGGATACGGAACACATGCTCGCGTACAATCCGCTTGAGCGCAGGCAAGGTGTGCTGGTTGCCGAGCAGGTGGCGAAGCTGATACTGGCGTTTCAGCGGATTTGGTCTGACAGCTGGGGGTCTAGGATGGAAGACATCCTGCGCCATACGCTGACGCTGCTTGTCGAGCAGGGATACACGCTGGCGGAGTTCGAGCGCGTGCTGACCGACGCGGACTTCCGCGAGATGTTGGTTGAAGCATCGATGATTGACCAAACGCGCGAGTACTTCCTTGGACGCTACAACACATGGAACAGCAAGGAACGCCAGCTCTTCAGCGAGTCCTCTCTTAACAAGGTCTCGGCGTTCATGGCCGATCCTCGCATTGGCGTGAGACTCGGCCAGACTAAGTCCGGCTTCAACCTAAAGGACATCATGGACACCGGTGGGATACTGCTGGCGAATCTCGCGAAAGGCAAGCTGGCGGGTAACGCAGACCTATTCGGCGCGCTGCTGATGGCTGACATTGAAATGAGCTTCCTTTCCCGCCCGCCAAACCAGCGCAGTCCGTTCGCGCTGTATGTCGATGAGTTTCAGAACATCGCAACGGAGAGTTTCGAGACGGTGCTGGCGGAAGCGCGCAAGTTTGGCCTGTGCTTAACGATGGCGCACCAATCCCTGAAGCAGGTTGATGACACGCTGGCTTCGCTCATCCTCGGCAACGCGCAGACGCAGGTGTACTTCCGTGTTGGCAGGCAAGATGCGGAGCGGTTGGCGAAAGAGTCTGCCAACATTATCGCGCAGCTGATCGAGCAAGAGGAAGAGCCGCAATTGATGCAGGAACGGGAGCGGAAGTTCTCCATGTCCGAGTTATGGGAAGCGGCTTTTCACCAGCTTGTCCGGCTTGAGCCGCGCCGGGCTTATGTGATGGTCAAGGGCGCGATGGAGCATCCGGAGCTGGTTCGCACGATAGATAATCCTGTGGTCAAGAGCGTGAAGTTCCCTTACAGCGCAGCCTACGCCAAGCTGGAAGTGTTTGAGGCGGCGCTGAAACAGCGGGCGAAAGACATCATGCATGCAGTGGATGAGTACGTGAAGCAGAGGCAAGCGAAACAAGGCAAGCCAATTGAAGCCAGTCCTGGCGCGGATGAGGAAGTACCGGCAGCATTGGACTTCTTGAAGTAGGTTAGAAGCTGTACAGTAAAAGCAGCTTTATGTATGAACCGCAAGCAGTTCAACCAACACATCAATAGCACATTGAAGGCTCTCCGCGAAGTAGAAAGCCGTGATTGGTATAGCCTACTGCTTGCCTCTGCCAACCCGATTGATGAAGTTGGCGAAGCGGTGAAGCTGATTAAGGTTGCTGCGGGATACAAGCAGTTCGTGCGGGAATGCCCAGATACCGGTAGTGAGACAAGACGCGAAGCCTACCTGCTTCTGCGCGCCGCTTACGATGGCGGAGTTTTCCCGCCGCGCCAGCATGTGAGCAAGGCGCAGTTTAAACGCCTGCTCGACATGCACCTATCGCGGCTCTAGATGAGTTCGCGCTCTGCCAGAACTCAACCTAATTCACCGTGAAAGGCGAAAGGTGCAAGAGCGCCCAAAGACGAGTCCTACTAGCGTAAGTAGGACAGGGTTTGAACATGACGCCCCCACGTCCATCTTGTGTTTCGGCCGCTAGACCACCTGAGACGGCTACACGCGGTAGCTTCTAGACGGGTGGGCATATTCCCTTGCTCCCCGCGCCCGGCAGAGCGTAGCTCAAGCATACGCTCTGTTGACAGTTTCGCGAAAACGCTAGATCCAAAACAGACGGCTTAAGTTTCTATCCACATGATAGACTAGCAGCGCTGTGAATGTATACAAAGCAAAGGCTGGGCGCTTCCTGTTGTATCTCGATATTCTAGGGTTCAAGCAACTAATCCGGCACCGCAGCCCTGAAGAGGTCTACGCCACAGTAGATCAGATGTTGAGAGAGACCGCTGAGCGAGAACGCGGTATACCGGATTTCACAACGTTATATTTCTCAGACACGATTGTCTTTTTTCAAAAGTCGGTCGGATACGGATCTTGGGCCTTTGGAGACATTTATTCATTAACTGCAATGATCTGGTCAGCACTGGCAGCCAGAAAAATACCGACTCGCGGAGCAATCGCCTTTGGAGACTTCCATGCCGAGCCAGATTCCCGTGGGCAGCACACGGTATTCTTCGGTGAGGCGTTGATAGAAGCTTACGAAACTGAAAAACTGGAAAACTGGATCGGAGTAACTCTATGTCCAAGCGCTGTGGAAATCGTTAATTACGTAGAGCCTAATCGACTTACGCAAATGCTAAATGAGCCAGGCGCTTTCGATTACGTGGATCAGATTGAGAAAGAGCACGCAGCCTATACTCCGGCTGTCTTTGTCGAGTATTTTAAGAAGGCACAGCCAACAGTACTGCATAGAACTGCTTGCCGTCGAGTGCTCCTCAATCCACTGTACTTTCTGCATCAAACTTGGTTCGCAGATGTCTACGATGAGGGAGTAGTGAGTTACCCCCTTCATCATGATAGTGTGCATTTCGCTCATGATATTCTCTCCCTGAAGTTCATCCTACAAACCGCAGAGGAACCAGATGGAGCTGATCCAGAGCGGAACAAAGTCCTCGCCAAGTATAGAAATACAGCAGCGCTCCTCCGCCAGATGTTTCCGTCAGAGTGTATCGAGTGGGCCTTGAAGCTCTATGAAACTTTCCCGGACCAGGCAGACGAAGGGTGGGGCGACTGGAAGAAATGATTAGCCTACTAATGACTGTGGACAATTTCACGGAAACGGTAGAACTACAATAGAAAGCACCGGTTTCTATCCACAACGAGCATACTAGGTAGGCAGAATCCTCTTCGCTCATTAACAACGTTAACTTCAACTCCCCGATGCGCGCAATACCGCCGGAGGCGGCACTGCGTTGCGCATCAAGGACATCAAGAGTCTTGTTTGGCTCTATCGCTGGTACAACGGACGTTCCCAGCGTCTTCAAGAAACCCATCAAGTTCATCTTGCCGCTGTTTCGCAACTAGTCGTTGATGAGCTTGGCGGCACACCGCAGGGCAGCACGGAAGTCTGCCTGTGCGGATTTTCTCTTATCGTAAAGGCCAGCCCTGACGGGCTGGCGATTGAGTCCATTACCCCGCCTACATTTATCAACGGCGTTCAGCTGATGTTGTTTGACGCCGATTTGGATGATGACTACCTGGCGGGCCAGTACTGTGAATCCACTGAAGAGGTGCAACGTGAAGTTGCTTACCGATGAGCTTCTGAAGAAGCTAGAAGCTCAAGATCCCTATGGTCCGACTGGACCAGGACGGGAACTCACCAAAGAAGAAGAGCAGGTCGTCTGCAAGTTCTTCACGCCGGATGCTAACTGGACGTGGTACGCGGTTTCCGCGTCCCGCGATCCTGAAACCGGCGATGTGCAGTTCTTCGGTTTGGTTGACGGTCTCGAACTGGAACTCGGCTACTTCTGGTTATCCGAGTTGACTAAGGTTCGGGGCATACTCGGCTTGCCGGTGGAGCGCGATCTCTACTGGCAGCCGCAGCCGCTCTTCAAGCTGATGGAGGAACTGGAACATGCAGCAGTCAGCTGAAGGAGCCGTAAGAATCGCGATCCTGAGTGAACCGAGTGCCTTTGGTCTCTCCCTTGCTGACGTCAATCCGATGCTCCTATACCAGCTCCGCAAAGACGATCCAGAATACAGCGAGCACGGAACGACGGAGCTGTGGGAGCTCTGCTTTGATGCGGTGAATGAGTTGCTGCACGCTAAGGTCATCGAAGTATTTGCTGGCGCGAACCGGCGCAAGGATGAGCTGGTGCAGCAAGTAGCTGTGGCTGAAACTCAGCCGAAAGAGCAACCTGCACCGGCAAAGCCTAACGGCAAGGCCAAGAGTAGCGGCAAAGAAGCTGAAGCCAGCAATGGTAATAGCAACCGTGGCGGTAAGCTGACGGTAAAGCAGCTGCGCTATCTCGGTTTCCTGCATCGGAAAGTCGGCGAAGAGCCGGACTACATTGTCATCTCAGCCCTGACGCAGAGTCAGGCCACAATGCGTATCAAGGAGTTGGAGCAACGCGTTAATGGGTGATGCGCCCTCTGCCATTCCCGCAGACGGGTTAGATTTCCCAAGGGATTTCTGCAAGCTAACCGGCACGTCGTTCCCGCGACGGGCTGGCTTGGCTTGGGAACGACTAATAAATAACAATAGCGTGATTGGGTTACTTGTGGTATGCTTTACTCGTGGATAACTTGTTGATAATCCACACAATTGCGTCCCGACGAGATTCTGCTGCGCCTGACGACGCTCGTATGTGTTATACTTTGTACCCAGCTCAGCGGATGAATGAGCTGGGGGAGAATGGCGGAAAAGCTGAATACATGGGGCGTAGCTCATGCGAGTCTGGTGGAATCTCGCGGATGCTACAAAGGCACCTTGGCAAAGGCAAAAAGCACCCCCGCTCGTTAAAACAAGCGGGGGCCATTGCACGGTAGGTTACCCTACCGTTTCCGTTTATTCAGTCCTTGCCATACCAGAATGATCTGGCAGGCTAGACCGATAACGGCAACGATGAGTCTTATCCACTCAAAGTGGCCGTTCATGACGGTACCTCCTTTTGTGGCTCTACCACGAGGCCCACAGGGGGTACCGTCCCCATTTATTTGTTTTAAAAAACCCGCTCGTGCGGGTTGTTCTGTTTATCTACTCGGGGGAAACTGCAAGTGTTTGAGCTTCACTAGCTTAAGCCACCGTTCAGCTTCACGTATACTCATACAGCCTCCACCGTTGAAAGTATACCACACTTTTGGTCGAGGGCAAGATCGGGGGAACTGGTTCATAGCTAAAACCCGCGCTGAATAGCATCTCGCTTCCCGGGATGGATCAGCATGGCTTATGTACAATGGTACTGAGACCAAACCATATGAGTCCACGTAAACCAAAGACAGACCAGAAACGGCTACCGCGAACAAAGCGAGCCAAGCACCCGCCTGCTTTTCGGATTACCAAGCGCGATGTAGAGCTGGTGCGCGCTATCCTGAATTACCGCTTCCTCTACACTAAGCACGTGTTCTGGCTGTTGCCGAAAGCCAGCCAGCAGAACCTGACCGTGCGGTTGCGGCACCTATACCATCATGGCTACTTGAATCGCGTTTTGCTTCCTGACTCCAGTACCAATGAGCAGCTGGTCTACGCGCCGACCGAAAAGGGCGCGGTGATGGTTGCGGATGCGGACGGTATCAGCCGAGATGAAGTTGAATGGCACCGCTACATGAACATCGTCTCGCCCTCGCATATCCGCCACCTGCTCTCAATCAACGACGTGCTGGTGTCTTATGAGATTGCGCTAGGGCAAGCTAAGGCTCAAGGCAAGATAGCGGATTACAAGGTAGTGCGCGGGGAGCCGCGCAAACACAAGCTACCGGTGCTGCTTAGAGACAAGGACGGCAAACGGCGTGAGGTTGCCAATGTGCCGGACGCTTATCTTGCGGTAGTGTTTGACAGCCACAATTACGGCGTGTTCTTTGTGGAAGTGGACAGGGCGACGATGGGGTCGTCGCGCTGGGCAGAGAAGATCGAGGTCTATCGCGAGTACCCGCGCACCCAGCACTTCAAGGACAAGTTTAAGGCGCAATGGTGTATAGTGTTAACCGTCGCGCCGAGCGAAAAGCGGGTCATGTCGCTAGCGGAGAAAACCGCCGGCATGGGGGGTCAGCGGGGATTCTGGTATGCGCTCGCTGACCAGCTAACACCGGATACCGCTTGCGGACCCGTTTGGATCAGAGCGTCGGACTTATTTGGTGTTCGTAATGAAAGGGTGGTCAAGCTGAGCGAAATCAGCAGGGCTATCAGATCGGGATTGCCCGATGCGCTAAGGTAGCGCAACGCGGGAGGCAGTATGGCTGAGCCATTGGAGCACCTGAAAGGTGCCAGCGATAGCAAGCGTGGTTTCTGGAACTGGGCTGTGTACTGGTGGGGAGAGCTCGTCAATTCGCGCTTCTTCCTCTACCTCTACGACTACACCTGCATGCGCATTCCCTTGACCAAGCGCTACCGAGAGCTGACGCTGGATCAGCTGACATGCCGGTTCTGTGGGAATAGCATTGACCTGCTGGGCGCTTGGCGCTGCGAGTGCGGCTACTCCCGCCCTGGCAACTACTTCGGGCGCTGCCCGAAGTGCCTGAACTACCCGCGCTACATTGACTGCCCAGCTTGCAGGTTTACTATGGACGTGAGGTGAATTTGTAATGATTACTCAGATATCCATAAGCAAGACGGCCATTTATGGCGATACGCCAGTTGTGTTAGACGAATTGCTTCAATTCAACTATGTTTTCGGTGCTAATGGTTCAGGCAAAACGACAGTAAGTCGTTTTCTCAATGACACTTTAAATCCAGAGTATTCAAATTGCTCAGTTACGTATCAAGGAATTTCTCGACCTAATATTCTCGTCTACAACAAGGATTTTGTTGACGACAAGCTAAATGTATCAACAGCGATACCAGGCATTTTTACTTTCGCTGATGAAAATGAACCAGCAAGGGCGAAAATCAAAGAACTAGCTGATACTTGCGCTGGCTATACTAAGACCCTTGAAGGACTCAACATCACCTTGAATGGAGGAGATGGCAAACCGGGTGAATTAGGCAAATTGCAAGTACTAGACGCTGACTTTCGCGGAAGATGTTGGCGACAAAAGCTCAAATACGACGCTGACTTCAAGAGCGCCTTCTCCGGATTTCGCCGGAACTCTGCCGATTTTATGAAGAAGGTTCTCCTTGAATACGCTGAGAATAAAGCCACATTACTAAACATAGATACTCTGAAGAGCAAAGCAGGCTCCATCTTCACCGATACCCAGACAAGTGAGCCATCTTTTGAAATTATCGACTTCAGCAGAATCCTCACCTATGAATCGAGCCTCCTGTTAAAGAAAGTGGTGGTTGGCAAACAGGATGTTGATATCGCCAGCATGATTAAGAAGTTGGGAAACAGCGATTGGGTGAAGACAGGGCGCCCATACTACGACATCAACGACATGTACTGTCCATTCTGTCAGCAACTTACTACAGAGCAGTTCGCCAAGGAACTGAATGAGTATTTCGATTTATCATTTGAATCTGATATGAAAGATTTACAGCAACTATACCAAGACTATGATGCTGAATCACAAGCAATCGAAGACAAGCTTAACACTATAGCAAGCCGTTCCTCGGTTTTCGTTGATATGAATCAACTAATAGCCGAAAGAGACACTCTCTTCGCTTTACTAAAAGCGAATACAGCCATTATCGAACAGAAAGTGAAAGAGCCAAGTCGGATATTTAGTCTTCAACCGCTAAATGAAGTAGTTAGTAGAATTAGCAATTTGTTGAATACAGCCAATGACAAGATTGACGAACACAACAAGCTAGTAGCGAACATTGCCGCTGAGCGTAAACTATTAACTGCCCAAGTATGGAGATTCATTATTGATTCAGAGTTGAAGGACGAGATTGAGAAGTACTTAGATGAGAAGAACAAAATTGAGAAAGCAATAACCGGCATCAACGCTAGAATTACCAAAACAAGTACGGAGCTGGAGAATGCCCAGAATGAAAGCAGTGCGCTTAGTAGGCAGATGACTAGCATTGAACCTACGGTACGACGCATTAATGATATTCTGCGTTCGTTCGGTTTCCTGAGTTTTCACTTAAAGGTTGCCGAAGATAGAACTTCTTACAAGATTGTACGCAGCAACGGAAGTGATGCTCGGCAGACCCTGAGCGAGGGTGAGCGCGCTTTTATTTCATTTCTCTATTTTTTCAGTATGATTTCCGGAAGCGTAGATGCGGACGGTTTAGCCGGAGACAGAATTGTCGTTTTTGATGATCCAGTATCTAGTTTAGATAGCGACGTTTTGTTTATTGTTAGCTCACTCATCAAGCAGACTATTAAACACTCGCGCGAGAAGATTAGCAGAGTCAGACAGATTTTCGTTTTTACACATAATGTATTTTTCCATCGTGAGGTTACATTTGATATTAATAGAAGAGGACCAAAAAGGAATGATGAAACATTCTGGGTATTGCGGAAGATTAATAATAGGCCTCTTGCTAAATCGCATGAGGAGAATCCTATCACTACTTCCTATGAGCTGCTTTGGAGTCAGTTAAGAGACGATATGTCTAGCTCCTCAACGTTAGCAAATGTAATGCGACGGATTCTGGAGCATTACTTCAAACTGCTTGGAGGAATGAAAGACGAGGACATATTTCAAAGGTTTGAAGGTGACGAGCAGCTAATATGCCGTTCGTTATTTTCATGGATGAACTATGGCTCGCATTGCTCGGATGACGATCTATATGTTGCAGTGGACGAGTCTATGGTGGAGAAGTACAAATCAGTATTCAAGAAGATATTCGTTGACACTGGACATGAGAAACATTTCGAGATGATGATGAAGGGGTTTGAATTTCCCGAAAAGGAAGCGCCATTAGAAGCTCCAGAGCCAGTCGAGGAAGCTGTTGTGGGTTAGGTGGCACGGTGTCGGAGAGCGTTAATCGTAATTGGCAGTCGCCTGTTCGTCCGGCATAATGGAGTCGTATGAAAGAGCCAGACAAGAAGCATGGAGTCGAACACGTCACGCGGGAAGCAGGGCTGGACATGAATGAGCGCGTGGAGTTTCTGCGCGAGCTGTTCCCGGAAGCCGTTGCTGAGGGCAGGGTGGACTGGGACAAGCTGCGTGCGGCGCTGGGCGAAGCGGTGGAAGGGAGCGCGGAGCGGTACAGTTTCTCATGGGCTGGCAAGCGCGACGCGATAAGGTTGGTACAGATGCCGAGCCGCGCAACGTTGAACCCCGCGCAGGATGAGTCCGTGGATTGGGACACGACCAGGAACGCCTTCATCGAGGGCGACAACCTTGAGGTGCTGAAGCTTCTGCTAAAGGCGTACTACGGGCGAGTGAAGATGATCTACATCGACCCGCCTTATAACACCGGCAATGACTTCGTTTATCCTGACAATTACGCCGATCCGCTAGACACCTACCTCAAGCTGTCTGGTCAGAAAGACGCGGATGGCAACTTGCTGACTACTAACGCCAACACAAGCGGGCGCTATCACTCGGTTTGGCTGTCAATGATGTACCCGCGCCTCTTCCTCGCCAAGCAAATGCTTCGAGAGGACGGAGTGATATTCGTAAGCATTGATGATAACGAAGTTCATAATTTGCGTCTGATAATGAACGAGATATTTGGCGAGGAAAACTTTATTGCACAATTCGTTTGGGAGAAGATGTATACAACCAAGAATGATGCTGCGCAGGTGTCCATATGTCACGAGTACGTTATTTGCTACGCGCACAATAGCAATGAATCGATGATTCAGTTACTCCCACGAACTGACGAAATGGATGCTAGATACACTAATCCGGACAATGATCCTCGCGGACAGTGGAAAGCGATTCCCTTGTACGCTGACGGAGAAAGGAAGAATGGCAGATTTCCAATAGCAAGTTCCACAGGTAAAGTGACTGAGTTGGGGCCAAACAAGCATTGGCGATACCGATCTGAGGATGTTCAAGCACTTATTGCAGATAGCCGTATCTACTTCGGCAAAGATGGGAATGGACAGCCTGTCTTGAAACGTTTCTTATCGGAAGTTCAGAGCGGGTTAAAAACAAAGACCTTATGGTCACACTCTGAGGTTGGGAGCAACGATTCAGCTAAACGGCAGCTCAGGCAGCTTTTTCCTGAGGCTACTGACGCTTTCAGTTTTCCTAAGCCCAGCACGCTAGTACAACACATGCTACGGCTTATCACTACTCAAGCAGAAGAACTTGTGATGGATTTTTTTGCGGGAACCTGCACCACGGCTGAAGCCGTGCTTGAACTCAACCACACTGACTCGGGTAAACGAAGATTCATTATGGTCCAGCTTCCCGAACTGACGGGACTCGCGAAGTGGGCAACTATCGCTGAGATCGGGAAGGAGCGTATCCGTCGCGTTATCGAAAAACTTAAAGCAGACCAGCAAGACAAGTTGAAGCTGGCAGAGCGCAACGAACCTGAAGACCTGGGCTTCCGCGTGTACAAGCTGGCAGAATCCAATTATAAGCTGTGGACAGGCGTCGCGGACAATGACCCCGACAAGTACGCGGCAGAACTGGAGCTGTTCGCCGATCCGCTATACGATGGCTGGCTACCTGAAAGCGTGATATACGAAGTCGCAGTGAAAGAGGGCTACGGGCTGGGCTTGAGCATCGCAAAGGTAGACGGCGTCAAGAAGAACGAGGTTTACCGTGTGAGCGATGCGGGCAAGGGGCAGAGCTTCATCATCTGCCTGGACAGCAAACTCGACCCGCAAACGCCGCGCGAGCTGGAACTAAAGAAAGATGATCTATTTGTTTGCCGCGACATCGCGCTGACGGATGAACTGGCGGCTAACCTTGCTCTGCAATGCAGGCTGAAGACGGTGTAGGGCTAGCGCTATGGAATTTAAGTTTGACGCTAATCAGGAGTACCAGCTTACGGCGATAGATGCCGTGGTCAGCCTGTTCAACGGCCAGCCGCATATGGAAGCCGTGATCACGTTTGGCACTGAGGTGATACTCCCAGAGCACGCATATCAGACCGATCTGCCGCTGCCGGCTGACAGACCTAAGCAGATGGCTTTGTCAGCGGGACTTGCCGCAGTGCCGAACCAGATTGAGCTAACACCAGAGGAAATCCTGCGCAACCTGCGCGATTTGCAAGAAGCGAATGGCATAGAACCGGACGCGGAGCTGAAGTACATCGCGGGCGAAATCGAGACGGCTGAAGGCAAGGCGGAAGCGCGCTTCCCCAATTTCTCCGTGGAGATGGAGACCGGCACGGGCAAGACCTACGTGTACATTCGCACCGTGCTTGAGCTGTACCAGCGTTATGGGATGCGTAAGTTTATCGTGGTCGTGCCGTCTATCGCTGTACGTGAGGGCGTGCTGAAGTCGCTGAAGGTCACGTCGCGGCACTTGAAAGAGCTGTATAGCAATCCGACCTATCGCTTCTATGTCTACGACTCAGCCAGCCTGAGCCAGGTCCGTGGTTTCGCCACTTCGAGCGGCGTCGAGATCATGGTGATGACGCTGGACTCGTTTAACAAGGCGGTAAAAGAAGACGGCGCAGGTGGCAACGTGATTTTCAAGAGCACGGACAAGCTGTCCGGCGAAAAGCCGATCCACCTGATTCAGAACACGCGCCCGATTCTCATTCTCGATGAACCGCAGAACATGGAGAGCGAGAAAAGCGTGGAAGCGCTCAAGGTGCTGAACCCGCTATGCGCCTTGCGCTACAGCGCGACGCACCGCAATCCGTACAATGTCGTCTACCGGCTGTCGCCGTTCGATGCCTACCGGCAGAACATCGTGAAGCGAATCGAAGTGGCGTCGGTCGTTAAAACCGATGACGCCAACCAAGCGTTCATGCGGCTGGAAAGCGTGAAGACGCTGAAGAACACCATCACGGCAAAGCTGACGGCGCACAAGCTGATGAAAGACGGCACTGTCAAGGAAACGAGCTTCACGCTGAAACCTGATAGCGACCTGGCTGAACTAACGAACTTGCCGCAGTATGCTGGCTTGACGGTTGAAGAGATTGACGTGGTGGGGCAACGTGTCCTATTCACCAATGGCGTCGAATTAACTGCTGGCGAAGCACAGGGCGCGGACAAGGACGCAATCTTCGAGGCGCAGATTCGCTACACCGTGGAAGAGCATATGCGTAAGGCGAAGCGCTTCCGCGATGCGGGAATCAAGGTGCTGTCGCTCTTCTTCATTGACCATGTCGATAACTATGTGCTTGAAGACGGGCTTATCAAGAAGCTTTTCGATAAGGCGTACTTAGCGCTTCGCGATAAGCATCCTGAATGGAAGCAGTGGGAGCCAGATGAAGTGCGCGCTGCGTACTTTGCCCAGCGCAAGGTGAAGGGCACAACGGAAGCCGTGGACACCACGGGCAAGAGCGCGGCGGACGCCTACGCTTACGACCTGATTATGAAAGACAAGGAACGCCTGCTGTCGTTCGAGTCGCCGGTGGCGTTCATCTTCTCTCACTCGGCGCTACGTGAAGGTTGGGACAATCCGAACGTATTTCAGATTTGCACGCTGAACCAGACGGCATCGGAAATCAAGAAGCGCCAAGAAGTCGGGCGCGGTATCCGGCTGGCGGTGAACCAGACCGGCGAACGTGTCCACGAGGAAGCGGTGAACGTGCTGACCGTCGTGGCGAATGAGAGCTATGAGCAATATGTCGCTTCACTACAAAGCGAGATTGAAGCGGAGTACGGAGCTTCCGGCGTGCCGCCTAAGCCGCCGCGCGCCGAACGTGTAACCGTCCGGCTGAACAAGAAGTACCTGCTCAGCGATGACTTCAAGAACCTTTGGGAGAAGATTAAGCACAAGACTCGTTACTCGGTGAAGATTGATACGGACAAGCTGGTCGGTGATGTGCTGGCGGAGTTGGACAAAGCGGTAATCAGCAAGCCACGCGTGGAAATTCGCAAGGCAGATGTAACCGTAGACAAAGAGGAAGCGTTCAAGGCACTGCTAAAGACCGGCGCAAAGACGCTGATTGACCTGTCCGGCAAGTACCCCTTGCCTAACCTAGTCGAACTGCTGCTGCACCAGCTTGAGCACACCAGCCCGCCGGTGCGACTGACGCGGGCAACGCTGGCGCGGATCGTGCGCGAGACCAAGCGCAAAGCTGACGCGGCGCTGAATCCGCAAGAGTTCGTGCGGGTCGCGACCGACATCCTCAAAGACAAACTGGCTGAAAGCCTGATTGACGGGATTGAGTACGAGAAGATGAATGCTTGGTACGAGATGAGCCAGTTCGAAGATTTCGAAAGCTGGCGAGAACACCTTGTACCGGCGAAACACTCGGTCTATGACGCGACGCCATTCGACTCCGAGATTGAGCAGAAATTCGCTGAAGGGCTGGAAGCGCGCGAAGATGTGCGCCTATACGTCAAACTGCCAAGCTGGTTCACCGTGCCAACGCCTGTGGGAGAGTATAATCCTGATTGGGCCATTGTGATGAACAGCGAAGACGAGGGCAAGCCGGTGTTGTATTTGGTGCGGGAAACCAAAGGAACCACCAATCCGTGCGACCTGCGCCCCGACGAGAAGCGTAAAATCATCTGTGGTAAAAAGCATTTCAAGGATGCTCTAGCTATCGATTACAAGGTTGTTGCGAAAGCATCCGAGGTTTAGCGTCTCTAGCCACAAGTATGTAAGAAGGAGGGCTTACTTACAATAGAAATGATTAAGTATATTAAGAAAGGACTAACATCATTTTGGCGTCTTGTGCCAGGACACATGCAATGGTGGTGTCTTTGGTTAGGACATAGCAAGTATAATGTTGGAGTTTCCGGCATAGTGTCTGACTCAAACGGAAAGGTACTGCTAATCAACCATGTTTTTAGAAGTCGGTTTTCTTGGGGATTCCCATCGGGTTGGATGAAGTCTGGCGAAACATTTGAGGATACACTAATACGTGAAGTAAAAGAGGAGACAGGTCTTACTATAGAAAGTGTGTCGCTTCATAGTATCCAATCAGGATATAAATATCGGATTCAAGTAATACTCACTGCTAATGCTCCATTGCAGGATTCACCTCACACTAAGTCAATAGAGGTATACACTTATTCTTTCTTTGCGATTAATGAGTTACCGGACTCGCTTCTTCCCGAGCATAGAACTATTTTAAATACACTTCAAAGCAGGGACGGTTCAAGAGATGCCTGACACCTTTCAGAACTACTACAGTAACCCACCGACTCTATGGCCCCGTGACTATTCGAGAAAATATATACTTGATGCGAAGCGATGCCTCACTAAAAATTCACATGTATTTGGAATAGGTAGTTGCTTTGCTAGAAATGTTAGCAGGTGGCTAGCACGCTATGGAGTAGCTCAAGCGATCCCAAATACGGTTAATCATTTCAATACTTCGAGTATTGTATATGAACTTAGTCGCGCTCTTGGTGCTCGTCTGGCTGATGTTGAATGGACTTCCGTCAGTAACGGACTTACAACATACACTGATAAAATGAGACATCCGTTTGTTGCAAGTAGTATTGATGAACTCAATGAACTTAGGAATAAGTATACGCATTGTGTTCAGCAAGGTGTCAGAGCCTATGATATTGCAGTAGTAACCTTAGGATTGTCACTTGTTCCTAGGGAACAGCAACCCGATGGCTCAATCCAAACCCTCAACAGATTACCTCCTAGTAACCATCAACAGGCTTTTCCATTTTGCATGTCTTTCCAATCAGTTAGTGAGATTACTGCTGATCTTCAGCATATAGTTGCACTTCTTCGTTTTCAAGTAAAGGCTCCGGTTATATTTACTGTCTCTCCAGTGCCATTACACGGTACGATCACTAACAATGATCCACGAGTTGATAATATGCGCTCTAAGAGTGCTTTAATAAGCGCGGTTCATGGATTGATGGATATGAAGATACCTCATGTGTATTATTATCCGGCATATGAAATGTTTCAATATTCCTATGGCACTGAGATGCAGTGGCAGGGCGATTGCAGACACCCTACCGCTGGTGCAATTGATAAGGTCTGTCGTTCCTTTATTGACGAGTATGCAATTGAACCTTCAGAATTCGCGGACGACGTGGAGCCATTCTCAGTTCCTGAAGCTCCATAATGCAGCAAACAATGTGGGAGGTTGCATATGTACATTATTGATTCAACAAAACAAGATTTCTCGAATGGTACACTATTGGTATCAGGAGCGAAGAATGCTGCGCTCCCGATATTAGTCTCATCACTATTGATCGATCATCCCTGTACGTTTAAGAACGTACCAATATATCAACTGGATGTACTAGCCATGTGCCGCTTGCTGACTAGGTTTAATAAGAGAGTTAGCTTCACTAGTAGTACAGTTGATGTCCAGCAAACTGCTAGTCTTTCGTGTCCCACCCCAGACTGGGTAGAGGATACACGCTACTCACTGCTTATCATCGGTTCTACATTGCGTAAACTACGTAATGTTAGGATTCCACAGCCTGGCGGCTGCCGGATTAGCTCTGGCAGACCTATAGATATTCATATCAAAGGCTTTGAAGCTTTTGGTGCTCGTATACAACAAGAGAATGGTTATATCAATGCTACCTTACTTGAAGACAGGGATGGCGAATTCGAACTGTCATTCCCTTCGGTAGGAGCAACTGAGAATCTGATACTATTTGCCACGACCGGATCGGGTCATTTCATACTTCATAACGCTGCTGTTGAGCCAGAGATAGAAAGCATGGTGGAATTTCTTAATAGTTGTGGCGCTCAGATTAGGCAAACAGGACAACGCAAGTGGTCTATAGATGCAGTGAAATCTTTACAGGGATCTAGTGCAACTATAATTCCCGATAGAATTGAAGCTATTTCATTCATGATACTAGGAGCACTCCTCAGAAGAAATATTGAAGTAACGCCCATTATTACGCATCATATGGATGTATTCTTTGAAATACTTTCTTCCATGAAGGTTGCTTTTGATATAGAAGACTTGCATAGCGGATTATCCAGAGTAATCATGCAAAGTTCAGACGGTGATGTATTTCTTCCAGTAAATGTGGCTACAAGTCCTTATCCAGGATTTCCGACAGATGCGCAGCCTATGCTAAGTGTGCTTTGTCTGCAAGCAAATGGAATATCGACTATAGAGGATACAGTGTTTATCGGACGAGCAGATCACGTATCTCAATTGCAGAAGCTAGGCGCAGACATAAGTGTTGATGGGAACGTGATCAAGGTAAACGGATGCAGACGGGTGTTCACAGCTGAAACACTCAGAGCAAACGACATTCGTTCAGGGATAGCTTGTGTTTTAGGTGCGTTAATTTCAGAGGGGCGCACACTAATTGAGAATAGTCAACAAATAGAGAGAGGTTATGAAGAGCTGGGCCCGAAGCTTCGACAAGTTGGTATTAGGATTGAGCGTGTATCGAGTCGTATATAATCGGATTTTGTATGCTGAAGAGCGCTCTAGAAGCGGCAATGTACCGTATAATGATAATCTCAAAGCTAGAGTTAGCACTATGCAGGATACAGACATTTTGATCTACAGTTCAGCAGACTACACTTAGCCAAGTCCAATGGCTTGTCCAAGCTTGCCGGTTCCCGGTGAGCGTCATATCCGCGGCTACCCCCAAATTTCCAGCGGAAGCGCAGAGCCGTAAGAAGCTAGAAGCCCGCTGGTCTTCGAGCAAGCCGAGTCGTGGGGATGTGGGCAAGCCCTAATCCAACTCCGTAATTATTCTCTTGACAAACCCAAGAGCAGTCTCAGAGCCTATGCGTTCGGGCTGAGTTTTCAATTGGACGCAATAGTAGGTGATACTTTTCTCCCAGGTGAAGTCTGCTCAACTTCCCGTTTGTGCTACGTGGGGCCGGCCAATCCGGAAATAGAGCTAGAGGGCGACCAGCTCGGCGAGCTTGGCAGCGACGTCTGCCATAGGTTCTTCTGCGGTGCTCAGGCCGCTTCGCGAGCCGAGCAGGGGGCTGACTTCGCGGAGAGCTTCAAACGTTGTGTCGTGCACGACGGGAACGAGTTGTTCACGCGCTAAGAGTGCCGAAAGCTCTATGTCGGAGATGCTCTCTCCTTGGAGGCGACGCAGCAGCGTAGGCGTCACCAGAACGACCCCGACTCGCGATTTCGCCAGTCCCTTGTCGATCTCGCGGAGCAACGGCGTGCCAAGGGGAACGTCCTTCTCGCTGAACCAGACTGAGACACGGAGTGATTCGAGCGAATCATGCAGCTCCTTGGCGGCCCCTTTACGGTCGTCCCACGCATGGCAGAGGAAGACGTCCCGAAGGTCAGGCATAGCCGCCCTATTCTCGACGCTACGGCGGACCGGAGTTAGAGCCCGTACCTCGGCAGGTGTGTACATCACGGACGACCCGGCTCGCCCCCAGCTCGGTCTTACGCTTCTACCGGACCCGCCGCCGCTGCTCAGGCTGCCCCCGCTACTCACCGACGAGGAGTAGTAGGACGGGGACGGGGACGACCGGTAGCCGCTGGAGCGATAGCGACCACCGCATGCAGGGCAAGCCGCTGCCGCGCTCGCTGTGCGATGGCCTCTTACTGGTGCTGTGCATTTTGCCATGTGACCTATGATACTAGGTACCATCGCCGCTTTCAATCGCTATCGCAAAGCGACTCCGCCCGCTCGGTTGAACGGCAGCATTCAGCAATGCTCATTGCCAAAAGCTATCCGAACGGTTTCCAGCAACTTCAGTCATTCGCTTCTTGGGTTTGCAAACTACTTAACCCCCTTCAACTCAACTAACCAACTCAAAGTAAAGAAACTCAAACTCCCTCCCGCGCACAGTCGGCGCGGGCGGCAATCATCGCCGCCCGATTCACTCCGCCGACCCGCCCCAGGCTGGCGCGATTCTCTCGCGCCAAGCCGGTGCCGACGCCCGCTTCAAAACACTCAGCGATGCGGGCGGCGGCAGGGGCGGTGTCAGCTACAAGAGCTACATCTCCGATGTAGGAGAAACCTAGACTGGAAGCGGGTTGACGTTATGAGTTACCCCTTTTTACCGGTACATAGGGGCTTAAATAGGGGTAGTTCGAATCCCTACCTCTCCGATGTGTTATGCTCGAAGTAAGTTCGGAGCCTGGAGAGCAGATCGCTCCAGCCTACGCTACATTCATAGCTTCGGCTGGCTTTGCCAGTCACTTTAGAAAAGAAGTTGCGTAGGCTGTCCGCCATAGCCTTGGCGAAGGAGGACTTCCATCAGGTTCGAGCTTCGGTTGGCTGCGCCGCCCAAGGTGTGCTGATGGCACAGACATTTACGGACAAAATAGCAAACTCTCCCATATAACTTCTGCGGAGCTTTATAACTTGTAATTCTAGGCTTGACACCTAGGGGGCCATGATTGATATATTCAAGGTGCCCTGGGAGCGTAGACTCATTTGAGTCGAACAACGAGGCGCGGATGGGACGCCTACAATGCTTCCGTCTGGAAGCAAGAGACTCCCGCCCAATTTGTACCGCCCTACTGTGTTGGGCAGCCCTATGAGGCTGCCCAAATTTTTACATAATACAGTAGTCTTTACATTCCCTGATAGCGTGATACCAAGTGATAATACAAAAACACCCGCCGATTTCTCGGACGGGTGTAATAAAGTACGTAGTTCACGGCGTAAAGGCATCAATGTGATCCATTTCCCACTTTTCCCAGTCCAGGGTCTTGGAACACAGGGTGATCAAAATCCCATCCCCAACTCCGTCGCCATTAATGTCTCGCCCGCCATATGGATCTGCGGTATATCCAATCAACACATAATCGCAGAACTGGCCTTGGGCATTGACGCTTGTTGGGCAGTAGGAAAAGTTTCCTGCTGACCATTCCCCTACGGGGACGTCAACCGCATCATACTGGTTTTCATTAGATGCAGTTGTTGGATTGGCATAGAAGCCAACCGGTGAGTACGGGCGCCCGTCACTACCGGTACTAGTTGTCAACTCCCCAGCGTGCTGGGGATAATACTGGGTGTCTCCCACCGCATGGTCCACGCCCCAGAGGTCAATCCTTAGCTGGAGTTGTTGGACATAAAAATAGGTCGCCGCATCGGCTCGAGCCTCCAAATCAGCCCGAGTCTTGGCATCTTTATCTTTCTCGCTGTCAGGTCTGGCGTCCCATTCCGCCTTATCCTGAAAGTACTGCTCTATCACAGCGGCACTTTGCCTAGTGCCGGGATCATTCATGCCGCGATAGATCTGGCCGAGTATGTCCTTCGTCTCACCGCTCTTGGCCATCCATAATACGTAGTCATCGATCCGAGCCAGAGCTTCATAGTTCTGGCCGTTGTCACTGATGACAACCACGTATTCAATACTGCCATGGAAGATCGGTGATTGCTCATGAATCAGTTCAAGGGACCGCAATTCATCAAGGGATACATATTCCCCTCGGTCTACCCAAGCGTTTCGTTCGGCTTCAACGATCGTTATAGCATTGTCCTTGTCAGGGATTGGTAACTCCCCGATCTGCCCTGTCTGATCCACGCTCCATATCTTCTGGCGCGGGTCATCCAAGATAATGGCAACCGCTAAGTAGCGGTCTTCGGGGTGCAAAGAGACTTGATAGCAAATTGGCCCTTTCGAATCCACCATTTCTGGTGGAATCAGCTCGGCCGCCACCAAGTCCCCAAGTGTCCCATACCTTCCTTCAGCCACCCACATTACCGCTTCGGCGGCCACGATGGTTTTCAGCCCGGCTATCGCCTGCTCGTCAACTGTCATCGTTGTGCCCTGTGCTACTGCCTGGTTCTGCTGCACGTTAATCAGCAGAACTGCCAACGCTAGCACAAGTACAACTCGCGATGTCAAAGTCCGTTCTCCTCGCATATTTCTACCTCCTGATTGCGAGTTCTTACCATCTCCAGTATCTCTCTCAAGGCAATAGTCAACAACCCCACCCTTGACGGAGCGGCATTTTTATGCTATAATCAAATAATACTTAAAAATCCTTCGGGGGCCATCTCCTTGAAGTCAAAATGAAAACTAACACAAAAACTATCTTTAACAAGTTAAAGACTACGCTCCTCCGTTCGGGTTATGAGGTCGTTTTGGTAAACAAATTGATGCCCAAAAAAACGGCCGTCCAGTCTCGAGGTGTTAAAGGCTATATCGTGCCGGACGAGTTAAAAATTTACATCAGCAAGGAGATCGGGATTAATGATCGAGTAATTACCCTGATCCATGAACTTTTACATGAACTCTACCCCCAATGGTCAGAGACCAAAGTTGAGCAAGAATGTAAAAGTATCTTTCGTGGTTTGAGAGTCTCACAGCTCGGTTGGCTTCAATTTTTCGTGATGACCAAGACGGAAATGCAGGGCGCATTGAAGCAACTAGAAACGCACTCCCCTATCTGCTAGAGACTAGAGAATAGCCACTAGCCACTAGAGCGAGAACAATTAAAAATGACAAGTTGAGATGGAGCCCTGATGGCTCTTTTTAGATTTTTTATCTCCTTCTTGATACTAGATACTTGATACTTACCGCTCTCTCGTTGATTTTGCTGTGCTAGGATGATAATGTATCTGCGTTAGATGTGCCCTCGTAGCTCCAGCCTGCAATGCTGTGCCCGCCAGAAACGCTGTATCTACTGCGGGCTAGCGTAGCACTGCGGGCAGACAGTGGGTTAGAACGAGTTTGAATGAAAAATGATTTTGTTGTAAGCCCCCGTAGCTCAGTGGATTAGAGCGTTGGATTCCGGTTCCAAAGGCCACAGGTTCGAATCCTGTCGGGGGTACCAGTCTTCGCTTCCTTGACCGGAAGCTTTGCCTGGCTTACGCCGTGTTACTTTCTATCTAAGCGGCAAAGACCAGTTAATACTAATATAAAAACAAAAGCGAAGACTGCCCTGCGTAGCTCGAAGAGCGAAGCATGGGCTACCCCATAGAGAATATTTTTTGAAAACTAGTAAGTTGTCTTCAGTGGGGTGAGCGTAGCTCAGTGGTAGAGCTCCTGGTTGTGGTCCAGGCGGTCGTGGGTCCGATCCCCATCGCTCACCCCACTGCAGACAACATTAATAAATTGGTATAATGTGCCCCGGTAGCTCAGTGGATTAGAGCGGCTGCCTTCTAAGCAGTAGGTCGCAGGTCCGATCCCTGCCCGGGGCGCCAGTCGAGAAAAAATTGCCATCGGCAATTTTCTCACGACCGTGGCGGTTCGGGATCGGGAACGGAGCTTGCGCAGCATAGGTTCGTGCATGATGCTGCTCAACCACCAAAGGTGGTGAATATAATATTTGTTGGGTATACCTTATTGCCCGCCCGCATCGATACGCCAGCCCGCAGTAGATACAGCGTTTCTGGCGGGCGAAGCGTTTCGGGCAGGCAGCGAATGGCGGGGCCCCACACCAGTGGGGATACACTCCCTGCCCGGGGCGTCAGTTGAACGGCTTCGCCGTAATATCCAATTTCCAATCACCAATAAATAAAATAAAAAATGTCTCTTTTTGGTTATTGTAATTTGATTATTGGTTATTAACATGCGGTAGCATTTCATGGGCGCATAGCTCAGCGGTAGAGCAGTCGCCTCTTAAGCGATTGGCCGAAGGTCCGAATCCTTCTGCGCCCACCAAGCTTCGTTCTATCGAACTACGCTTGGCTACGATATCCTCAATTTAAGTTTCGGATATCTTGCCAGTTTTCATTGCACACAAGAAGCTTGTCCTGCGTAGCTGTTAAGCGACGCACGGACGAAGCATGGACTCCCTCTGGGTTTCCCGTCGTAATATTCAATCCTCCTTCGTTAAAACTACGGAAGGACCTGCGGTATCCAATAACCAAATAAACAAAATAAAAAGTCCTTTTTGATTATTGTGATTTGATTATTGGTGATTAGCGGCGTAGCCGCTTGCGGCCCCATCGTCTATCGGTTAGGACGTCAGATTTTCAATCTGAAAAGACGAGTCCGACTCTCGTTGGGGCTACCAAACAAAAAATCGGGCAATGCCCGATTTTTTGATTGATGCCTCCGGAAAGGACTCGACCGAAGGAACGCTTGACGTTCCGAAGGTTCGAGGGAGCAAAGTCCGCCAAAGTGATATCTATATCGCCAGAGGCTAATGGCCTATTTGCGATGAGATTGAACGATCGTGATCCTCCAATAGCTTTAGCGAAGGAGGACGGCGGAACTCTCGTTGGGGCTACCAAATAAAAACGAGGCTTTAGGGCCTTGTTTTTATTTTTCAAAAATCCCCCTTGACACCCTAATTCGGTATCTATAAACTCGGCATTGTATGTCAAAGTATTTTGCACGCCACTATTAATTTTTAGGTGTGCCTTAAGGGTCGAAAATAGAAGATAAATTTAAGGAAAACTTATGGACGACTTAAAATTAAGCGACGAACAAATGGGTAGCGAAGAGGAAGTGGAAGAAACCACCCCAGTTGTTCAAGCCGATGGTGATGATGACGATGCCGAAGAAGATATTGCCGTAGCTGATGACGTAGTTGGTGCCGTAACTGATGACTTTGATGACGATGATGATGATGAAGAAGAAGAAATTTAATTGATTATCTTGAGACACTAAAGCCCCGATCACTACTGTGTCGGGGCTTTTTATATCCCCCTTGCCAGACTTGATACAATAAAACCATGGCTAGATATGACATCCTCATCGTTGGGGCTGGTGCCGCTGGTTTGACGGCCGCGCTTTATGCTGCTCGTCGCAAACTTTCCACCCTCGTACTTAGTCGAGATTTGGGTGGTCAGACTGCTACCACCATGGATATTGAAAATTACCCCGGTGTTACTTTCTCAACCGGTCCTGATCTAATGGATCAGTTTGCCGCTCAAGCTAAAAAGTTTGGCGCCGAAATCAAACTCGATGGTGTCGCCAACATTGTTAAAACTCCGGACGGATTTGATCTTACCGGTGACAGCCATACCATCTACCAAGCTCGCTCGATCGTTTTAGCATTCGGCAAAAGCCATCGTCATCTCGATGTACCGGGCGAACCAGAGTTTATGAATAAAGGGGTGGTCTATTGTGCCACCTGTGATGCTCCTCTGTTCGAAGGCAAGCCGGTAGCGGTCATTGGCGGCGGAAATGCGGCAATGGACGCCGTAGTTTTGTTATCAAAAATTGCTAGTAAGATTTACTTAGTCCATCGACGAGATGAATTTCGAGCCGAAGCAGTTATGATCGATAAAGTTATATCTGATCCTAAAGTTGAATTAGTTTTAAACAGCACCGTCACCGCCATCCAAGGAGACCAATTTGTCCAAAACCTAGTTATAAACACTCCGGCAGGTGAACGCATACTACCAGTTGAAGGTGTCTTTGTTGAAATTGGCCAAACCGTATCTACCGAATTCCTTAAGGGTCTAATTCATCTTAATGATGTCGGTGAAATCATTATCGATCACAATAACCAGACCACCGCCGCTGGTATCTTTGCCGCTGGCGACGTTACTACGGTTCCCTTTAAACAAACTGTCATCTCGGCTGGTGAGGGTGCCAAAGCCGCTCTAGCTGCTTATAATTATCTTCAAGGCCGTGACCCCGGTGCCAAATTTGCCGATCAGGGCTATATCAAATAAACTGACTAGTTATGACTACTGCTGAACTAACGCAAGTTGAGGTGAGTTTTCCGACTGCGATGCAAACCGCCGCTCGTTTGTTGAATGTTACACCAGCCCTGTTGGCTCACTTAGCCCGTCCTCAACAACTTCATACCCGCCAACTCTCGCTTCTTCGAGACGATGGGACGACTCTCACTATGCCAGCTTGGCGTTCCCAGCATAATAATTGGCGTGGGCCTTACAAGGGCGGTATCCGGTTCCACCCCAATGTCATTTTAGAAGAAGTGGCCACCTTAAGCGGGTTGATGACTTTTAAGACGGCCGTTATTAATATCCCCTTCGGAGGTAGCAAGGGTGGTGTTCAAGTTGATGCCAAAAAATTATCCCCCACTGAACATGAGCGGTTAGCTCGAGCCTACGCCAGAGCTTTCGCTGATGTGATCGGCCCAGAACTAGATATCCCTGCTCCGGATGTGAATACTAATAGTGACACGATGGGTTGGATGATGGATGAATACTCTCGGATCGTTGGTCACCACTCCCCCGGTGTTGTTACCGGCAAACCATTGAGACTCTTTGGTTCTGCCGGTCGAGATTTGGCGACTGCTTTTGGCGGCAAAGTTACTCTCGACAATATTATTCACCGCTTGGGTTTCACTAAAACCCCTTTGACCGTCGCCATTCAGGGCATCGGCAATGTTGGTGGCGGGCTAGCTAAACTTTTGGTTGACGATGGGAAATATAAAGTGGTTGCGATTAGCGATAGTCAGAGTGCGGTCTACAATCAAAGTGGGTTGAACTTAAATTCTGTGTTCACCCACAAAGCTACAACCGGCAACGTTGAAAACGCTGATTATGCCCAAAACCTGACCAACAAAGAGTTATTGGAACTGCCAGTTGATATTTTGGTCCTCGGTGCCATTGAAAATCAAATCACCGCAGACAACGCCAGCCATGTTCAAGCCAAAGTAGTTTTGGAGCTTGCCAATCACCCCATTACCAGCGAAGCCGATGCTATTTTAGGCCACAACCACGTTACTGTTATTCCTGACATCTTAGCCAATTCCGGTGGTGTAACAGTTAGTTATTTTGAATGGGTTCAAAATCAACAAAATTGGTACTGGACGGAAGCGGAGGTAAATAGTCAGTTGACTGATCTAACCACCACCGCGTGTCACCAAGTTTGGGATAGCGCCCAGTCTCACCACATCAGTTTACGGGTGGCGGCTTATCTGTTAGCCCTCGAACGTCTGGTTGCCACCGCCAAATGGCGGGCTGTGATATAGTGGGCTTTGGCCAACTGCTAACTTTCTGGAGATACTTCCCCCGTCCCGTTAGAAATCGGACTAACGGATGACATACTAACGGATCAAGTTTGTATCGGTTATACCAGTCTAAATTTCTAACGAGATGAAACTCATGAAATACACTATCTTCTCTACTCCGACTTGTCATTATTGTCATTTGCTCAAGAATTGGCTGACCGAAAATAATATCCCTTACGAAGTCAGAGATGTTGCTACTGATTTAGAGGCCAGAAAATTAATGGTCAGCAAAAGCCAGCAAATGGGCGTGCCAGTCAGTCTCATTGAAGTGGTTGATGATACTGGAAAAACCGTTGAACATGTTGTGGTTGGGTTCGCCCAAATGCAAATCGGCAAATTAATCGGTCTCGATCTCTAAATTAGTCGGTGTAACTGTCTGACGGATCTCCTGATACGAAAAACCCTTGCGAGCCAAGTAACTGGCTAACTTTTCAAATCGTTCTTTCCAGCTCAACTCCCGTTTGAGCGAGCGGTTTTTGATTTTAGCCAAGTTTAGTACCGCGATAGTTCCATCAGGGATTCCAGCCGCTGCCGATTTAATCGCCGACTCTTCGATCCCCTTTTGTCGCAGTTTGAGCAGAATTTCTTTTCGGCTTTTGGTATTCTGTAGCACAAAACGATTGATCCATTGTTCGGCTAGTTTCTGGTCGTCCAATAAATTAGCGTTTGTTAACCTTTCCATCACTGCCTCAACTAATGGTGGTTCAAATTTTCGTCTCAATCTGATGCCCATGTCCCGTTTCGATTTTGGGCTGATCTGTAAACTTTTTAGCGCCCACTCCCACGCACTATTTTCGCTTTGAGTAGTTTCGAGCTGGTCTAGCAGTTTTGGATTTAGTATTAACCCAGACTTCAGCCCTAGTTTCATCGCCACTAGGCGATCCAGCCCTCGGTAGAATTTACCATCCACATATAGGTTGATTCTCTCGGGGTTTTTGGCCTGTGGGCTGATTTTGGTGATTTCCATAGCATTTTTATTGTACCTTCAAACCCCTTATAATAAGGACTGTAATAAAAATCCTCATGGCAAAAGACAAATTTTACATCACCACTTCTATCCTCTACTCCAACGCCAAGCCTCATATCGGCTTTGCCCTTGAATTACTCCAAGCCGATGCGATTGCTCGCTGGCAGAGGCTTCAAGGCAAGGAAGTCTATTTTCTGACCGGTACTGACGAGCATGGGGTGAAAGTCTACGACAAAGCTACGGAACAAGGTAAAACGCCGCAAGCTTGGGTAGACGAAGTGGCTGAATCAGTCCAAGTGCTGCTTGCCAAACTTAACATCTCTAACGATGACTTTATTCGGACTACCGACCAAAAACGTCATTGGCCGACTGCGCAGACAGTTTGGGAAAAGTTGGTGGCCAATGGTGATATTGAACTGGGACACTATTCTGGTTACTACTGTGTCAACGATGAGGCCTACATCACCAAGACCGAAGCCGAATCGCCAGAGTACGCTAACAAAAAAATTATCCAGCTCGAGGAGGACAACTATCTGTTTAAAATTGGTCGTTATCAAGACCAGCTGGTTACATTTCTTGAACAACCCGGCTCCGTTGTCCCTGCGCATCGGGCAAAGGAAATGCTCAACTTTATTAAAACGGGGTTGAACGATATTAGCTTTTCTCGCCCAAAAGAAAAATTGTCTTGGGGCATTCCAGTACCCAACGATGATTCTCAAGTCATGTATGTCTGGCCTGATGCTCTGACCAATTACATTAGTGCCATCGGCTATGTTGATGATCAAACCAAGTTCAAAAAGTACTGGCCGGCAGATGTTCATGTTATCGGTAAGGACATCCTCCGATTTCATGCCCTATTCTGGCCAGCGATGTTAACCGGCATCGGTGAAGCTCTGCCAAAACAAATCTTGGTTCATGGTCATATTTTATCCGATGGTCAAAAGATGAGTAAAAGTTTGGGCAACGTAGTTGACCCGATCGGGCTGATCGATAAGTGGGGTGTCGATGCGGTTCGGTATTATCTCTTGCGAGAAATTCCCACGCTAGGCGATGGCGATTATTCCGAAACTCGATTTGTTGAGGTTTATAATTCAGCACTGGCCAATGATCTAGGGAATCTCCTTAGCCGTGTGTTGAAATTAGCAAACGGTACAGTTCCACCTCGAGGTCAATCATTTGATGATTATGGCAATCCCCTCTTTTGGTCAGAGCTAAATTATGACATGGAACAACTGAACCTAGCTTCGGTCCTTGAAAGTATTCAACATCGGTTGATTGATGCTGCTAACAAGTTTATTGCTCAAGAAAAACCTTGGGCACTTGCCGCTACCGAGCTCGAACGTTCTCAATCGTCAGTCTATTATGTTCTAGAAGTTCTCCGCCACATCAGTATCGCCCTCTATCCCTTCCTTCCCACTACCTCCGACCGAATTCGCGAGCAACTGGGGCTCAAGCCGATCGACCCAGACAATTTTGATTTTGCGAAAGAAACCCAATGGGGCGGGTTGCCAGTTGGTCATCAGCTCGGCCGATCAGAAATTTTATTCCCCAAGCAGGAGGGTAAATAATGTCAGCCGCACTTCTTCCCCTCATCAGCGTTGTCGCCGACGCCATCTATCTCACAGCTACCAAAGTCTTCTTGCGTCGCTACGGTCGCTATACTGGCAGGGAGTTTTTGTGGTTTCTCTTTGTTAGTATCGTTATAGTCTTGGCAGTCATTATGCCATTTGTTTGGAACTTCCCACCTTGGGAGGTCGTGAAACAAACTTTGCCGTGGTGGGGCGGTGTTGTTTTGTTAGCTTGTTTACATAACTCTCTTTTCTACTGGGGCCTTGAACATGAAAAAATCTCTGATGCCGAGCCACTCTTATTATTGAGCCCTTTGGCTGGCATTATGATGGCGAGCCTGTTTTACCCCAGCGAGCGATTTGTCCAAGTTTATATCGCGGTGATTGTCGCCACTGTCGTCTTACTCTGGAGTCATTATAAAAAACACCGGATTGCCTTTAGTGAAGGGCTGACCGCCATTATTGCCTTTATCGTCGTAAACGCGCTTGAGTTGGTGTTCTTAAAGCGATTGTTAGAATATTACGATCCCTTACCACTCTATTTTATTCGCTGTATTTTTGTCCTCATTGGGCTGACCTTTATCATTCGTCCCCGTCTTTCTCTATTAAAAGTCCACCACCTGCCCTTCTTTGGTCTTCAGGGTGTGTTGGTGGTCTTGTCGGTTTGGGCATCCTACACTACTTTTCAGCTTCGTGGTATCTCTGAAACTTTGTTTGTCTTTACCCTCTCTCCCATTCTGTTGTATTGGCTATCGGCGATTTTCCTAAAAGAAAAATGGCAGATCAAAAATATTATTGCCAGCATTATTATCATTGGTTTGGTTGTTTGGGTCACCCTGCTAAAATGAACAGATAGTCCAAAAACTGAATAGCCATCGCAGATCCTCCGAAGCCTTGGTGCAGGAGGACTACCTGAACTTATCACTATTCACTGTTCACTTTTCACTTTTCACTACTCCCTCATGGTACTCATCGATACCCACGCTCATCTCAATTTCTCCCAGTTTCATCCCGATCTTGAAGCCACCATCGATCGGGCTTGGCAGGTTGGGCTAGCGGTCATTATTAATGTCGGCACCGATTTAACGACCTCGGAAGAGTCGGTGAATTTGGCGTCTCGCTATACTAATATCTACGCTACGGTTGGTTTACACCCCCACGATGCTGACAATTGGGAATCTCAAATTGATGGTTTGAAACAGCTTGCCCGTCAGCCTAAAGTAGTCGGGATTGGCGAAATCGGTTTAGATTACTATCGCAACTTATCGGCTCACGATCATCAAGTGTCAGCTTTTAGAGCCCAATTAGATTTGGCAATTAAAGTAAATAAGCCAGTTGTCCTCCATTGTCGCGATGCCTACACTGAAATGATCGCTCTGCTCGAGACCGAATATATCCCTCAAATCGGTAATCGGCTTCCCGGCATCATTCACTCTTTTGCCGCCGGGCCAGCCTATGCCCAAAAATTTCTCAAGATGGGCTTTTATCTCGGCATTAACAACATGGTGACTTATCCCACCAACACTTCTCTACAGGAAGCTATCAAAATTATTCCTTTAGATCGGATGGTGCTGGAAACCGATTGTCCGTTTCTGCCGCCAGTTTCGTTAAAGGGTCAACGCTGTGAGCCGGCCTACGTGGTTGATGTTGCGCGAAAAATAGCCGAAATTAAAGATGTACCTGTTCGCAGTGTAGAAGCAGCGTCTACCGCTAATGCCCGAACCATTTTCAACCTCCCCGATGTATAAACAAGATATCAACACTCCAGTTTTTTGGTTACAGGAAGCCGATTTCTCGGCGTATTTAGTTGGCAACCAAGTTCGTGATCGGCTATTGGGTATCGAGTCTGACAGAGCCGATGTTGATATCGCTACCAACGCGCACCCAAACCAAGTTGCCCAAGTCCTGCAAAAGAATAATATTATTCCGACAATCGTCGATGAAAAATTCGGTGTGGTTTCATTTACCTTCTCGCAAATAAAATTTGAAATCACCACCTTTCGGCAGGATATCTATCGTCAGGACTTTGATCTAGTCAAACGGTATCCCGACGAAATTCGGTTCGTTTCGGTGGCCGCTCAAGACGCGCCTCGTCGTGATCTAACTATCAATGCCATCTACTTCAATCCCAAGACTGGCAAGTATCTCGATTATGTTGGCGGACTGGATGACCTCAACAATAAAGTGATCCGTCTCATCGGCGATCCCAAAATTCGCCTCCAAGAAGACCCGATCCGGATCCTTCGGGCGATTCGGTTCAAGCACCTGCTTCGTTTTAAATATGATCGGGCAACTTGGTCAGCCCTTCAACATTCCGGCAAATTGATCGGCAAGCTCTCCCCAACCGTCGCCAAAAAGGAACTCCGCAAATTGCAGACCATTCCCCACTACCACGCCGCCCGCACCGATTTAGTTAAGATCGGGATCGTTAAAATTGCCTAGATCGATTGAGTTTGTTGTTGTGCCGCTAGCTTCATCCCTGCCAAAACGCTGTCTGGGAAAATTACCCGTTGTTGATCGATCCGGATTACTTTGCTGGCTGGCAAAATCCACTCGCCTTGTATCATCCCAGTCAACATCGGTGGGTTAACATAGTACTGATAAATAGTTGCGCCAGTGATCTCGATCGTAAAATCTGCTATCGTACCAAGTAGTTTCCCGCTTTCAGTTTCTGCTCGAAAGTTCAGCAAATTAACTTTTGCCTGTAATGATCCCGGCAAGCCAACGATCTCATCAGCGGCAATTACTGATTGACTGTCGCGGACTACTATCATTCGTGGGCCATATTCGATAATATCCGCCGGTACAACTACTTGTGCCTTCCGCCACAACGTTGGTTGAGACAAAATGTATGCCGCGATCTTTTGTTGGGCAGGAAAAACTGCCCAATCAACAACCTGCCCGAGCATTTCTCCAGTTTCAAGATCTAGCACGGGTGTATAGTGGATGTCGCTGATGCGCCTTAAATTCATCCCTACCTCCCTGCCACCATTATATACCCACACTCCTTCCTCTTTGGGCACTTGGTATAATACAGCTACTATGAAGTCCTCTGTCTTTCAAGGAATCAGTTTAACGGTGATCGTACTGGCTGGAATCTTCACCAGTGGCTGTCTTTTTCAACCCCCAGCACCGGACGAGGTCATGATCCGCTTTGCTCAAACTACGGCCGAAATTACCAGCTTCCATTACAATGTTGACCTGACCCTTGCTGGTCGGCTGAATCTTAGTCTGGTTCCGGATGTCAGCAGCGCCACTATCAAGCTTTCTGGTGATGTTGTTAACAAGGATCCCAACTCTCCCAAGTTTACCCTTGCCGCTGATTTAGCCGGTGTCGCCCCATCGGGTAGTTTGGCGATCGTGGGCGAATTGATAAATTTAGACGATTACACTTATTTTCGGTTAACTAATCTCACAGTACCAACCCTCCTCCCCGTCTCCTTGGGTGCTGACAGCCGCTGGTACAAGATCCGTCATGTTGCTGCCAATGATCCCAACGAGAAAAAACTTGGTGTCGCTGATGGTGCGCCGATCACCAACGATCAACTTCAAGCTGTGCGTGATCTATTAAAACAAACTCCCCTCATGGAAGTTGTTGAGGTAATGTCGGATGAAACCGTTAACAACCAACGGTCGTATCATTTTCGAGCACAATTCAAACCGGAAGCGCTAGTAACCATTAGCCAACAACTCGGGCAATTGCTTGGATTGTCTCAACCCGACCAGACCCTTGGTGATCTGGCCGATTATCAACCAGAGATCTGGATCAATAAACGCACCTTCCAACTCTCACAATTAAAACTGGCTGATATTTATTTGCGCGATAATATCCCACTTGCCTTCGACCTGATGTTGGGCTTGAGCCGTCATAATGAATCTTTCAAAATTACCGCTCCACAAGCGACCGACGAAATCGACCCCACTAAATTGTTACAAGAACAATTCGGGTTCTAACTGGTCCGGTAGGAAAATTCTCCGCTAACCCCAATCGCCAATATTCTTTTTGATTATTGGTTATTGGAGATTGGATATTACAGCGAAGCTGTTCTGGTGGGTCCGGCAGGAAGATTTCCCGCCTTGCTGGCGGGGCCCTGCGCTCGCCGCGGTCAGGAAGACAACAAATGTATAAAGCGGCATCGCGGACGAACCTATGCTTCGGAACGCCAGACGTTCCTTCGCAAGCTCCTCCCCAATCCACACTCACCAGAAAACAAAACTCACCCCAAGGGGCGAGTTTCATTTTCTGGTGGGTCCGGCAGGAATCGGACCTGCATCAATTGCTTAAAAGGCAACTGCTTTACCACTAAGCTACGGACCCAAGACGTCTTTTAAGGTAGGCACGACCAAACCCTGTTTTTAATTGCTGCTCGCGGTTACGTGCTAGTGTAGCCGACAAACAAGCTTCATAGTAGACCAAATCGAATGGTCTGCGGGACTTAGTGGATGGCACCATCCCCGCATTATGTGTTGCCAGACGCGCGAATAAATCGTTCGTGTATCCGACATACAGTTTCCCGTCCAATCTCGATTTTAAAACGTAGGTGTAATGATACATTTTTTATTGTCTTTACCACTACCAGCCCGCAAAGCTACGCCAGCCCGCAGTAGATACAGCGTTTCTGGCGGGCACAGCGTTGCTGGCGGGAGCTACGGACCCGTACACTACGACCTACAGATTCTAGTTTATCAGATTTACTTCTGTCAATCAGGTTCAGTGGCCTGTGGTAAAATACCAAGGTATGCGTAAGCTGATTTTTACTTTCCTCGCGGCTAGTCTCTTGTTGCAATGGTCCATGCCAGTTCAGGCGTTGGGCGTACTTCGAGTTGCTGGTTTGCCTTCCGATTCAGTTGCGGCTATTCCCACTATTCAGCAGACCTCAACTAATGACCCGTTATTCCCCAACCAGACCTATCTTAACCAAATCGGTATTCCAAGTGCTTGGGATCGGACTACTGGCAGTAACTTCCCTATCGCCATCATCGATACCGGCATCGATTTACACCACGCTGATATTGGGCAGCTTTGGACCAATACTGACGAAATCCCCAACAACTCAATTGATGATGATGCTAACGGCTATGTTGACGATTATCACGGCTACAACTTTTTATATCGCAACACTGACTTGCAAGACACTCACGGTCACGGCACTGGTATCGCTAGCATCATTGCCGCCGCTACTAATAACAGTTTGGGTACCTCGGGAATTAACTGGCAGGCATCATTGATGGTTTTGCGAGCGCTCAATTCTGCTGGTAGTGGTGATTTCAGCACTGTCAGCGAGGCCATTCGATATGCCGTCGACAATGGTGCCAAAATTATTAACATGAGTTTCGGCTCGGTAACCGGAGTTATTAATCTTCAGTCTGCTGTCGACTATGCCATTGCCCGTCAGGTTACTATCGTTGCGGCGGTTGGCAATAATTATGGCCAAAGCGTCTTTTACCCCGCCGCCTATCCCAGCGTCATCGCGGTTGGTTCAGTTAGTGATAGCGGACAATTGTCTAGTTTTAGCAATTATGGTGTGGGGGTTGATTTAGTTGCCCCAGGGGAAAATGTTTTGGTTGCTAATTTGCCGAGTCAGGGTATTTCAACTTACTCGCGTAGTTCGGGCAGTTCCTTCGCCGCCGCCGAAGTTACTGGTGTAGTGTCATTGCTATTGTCGCTCTACCCAGCTTTGTCTCCCGTTCAAATTGATACCATTCTGCGAACTACCGCCGATCCTTTACCCAACGATCCTGATGGTCTCAAATTTGGGGCTGGCCGAGTTAATGCTAGTAGAGCGATTAACTACCAAACCAAGACTTTAACTGGCAGTCATTATTTGGTAAACAACTCCGCCCCCGCTGACGGCATTAGTGGTGTAACTGTAAATGTGGTAGTTGTTGACCAATTTGGTCAACCCCAAACCGGCTTGCCAATTAGTGCCCGAGTAACTGGTTCGACAATTTTACATCAAGGCTCGCTTATGCGCGAAGGAGTGGCAACAGCCATCGGTACTACCGATGGGACTGGTCGGATTAGTTTTACCCTCGAATCCACCACCAGTGGTACCAAACAAATCTCTCTTTTCTCTGGCGCCAATGAAATAGGGCTTTCGACTGGTGCCATGATCGTAAATTTCAGATCCGTCACTAGCCCCCGCTATGCCATGCAGTGGATTAAGCAAAGCCCGAGTGTGATCATGGATCTTGGTGATACTGCCAGTCTTTGGGTAGAGATCAAAAACACCGGTAATGTTGCTTGGGTTAGTGACCCTCAAGCCACATTGCCAAAAGGCAATCTACAGTTTGGGACGGCTCGTCCGCTCAATCGCTCCAGTAGTTTTTATGATTCTCAAACTTGGTCTGCCGTCAATCGAAGTGCTTATCTTTCTCCCCCAGTTGTTCGCCCCGGAGAGATCGGCCGATTCAATTTTACAATTCGTGCCAACCAAGCCGGCAAATTCCGTGAGTATTTTCGTCCGGTAGTTGAATATGTTAGTTGGCTGAATGATTTGGGTATTTATTGGGACATTACAGTAAATAACCAAAATCTGGTTGGCTCAAGTATCTTTAATTTACTCACCAGTACTAACCCCCAAGACTACAATGCCGATATCCGTGGTAAAACTAATAATCTTACTCTCGCCCCCGGTCAAAAAGTCGGATTATGGATTGATTTGGTTAATACTGGTTCCGCGGCTTGGATGAATAATGGCAAGGATTTACAAGGTACTGGTGCGGTCAAACTGGGGACAGTTTCCCCTCACGATCGGGTTAGCGCGTTCTATGCTTCAACTTGGCGATCCCCCAACCGTGTCGTGGGGCCCAGTATCATGGTGCCACCCAACGATACCGTTGAACTGGTGTTTGAAATTCAAGCTCCGATGAAAAAAGGCATCTATCAAGAAAATTTCCAATTGGTGTCTGAATATGTTACTTGGTTTGGTCCAGTCTTTGGCTGGACGATCACTGTTGCGTAAATGGATTACATTATCAATTATCTTCAGCCGATCATTTTGGGCGCTCTGCAAGGGCTCACCGAATTTTTACCGATCAGTTCTTCGGGGCATCTAGTAATTATTCGGCAACTTTTTGGTTGGGATGATCAGGGCGCTCTCTTTGATGCCGTGCTGCATCTCGCTTCAGTTATCGCCATCTTTATTTATTTCCGCGCCGATTGGTCTGGTTTGATCCATAGTCTCGCGTCCAAGCCCAAGACTCACATCGCCACCACTAATCGCCGCTTGTTGCTCTTGTTGGCTGTCGGTACTATTCCCGCCATTGCGGTTGGCATGTTATTAAATGACATGCTGGAAAATCAGAGCCGCAGTCTCGTGATCGTGGCAAGCCTGTTTATTTTTACGGCTATCCTTTTCTGGCTGTCAGAGCGTTTGGCCCAACCACGTAAACATATTACCAAGCTATCTTTTTTTGACGCTCTCGGGATCGGTATCGCTCAAGCTGGAGCCATGCTCCCTGGTGTCTCGCGGAGTGGTTTCACTATTGCTGCCGGTATGTACTTTGGGTTGAAGCGTGAAGAAGCCGCCAAATTCTCTTTTTTATTGGCTGCGCCTGCCCTTGTATTGGCCGGAGGTTACGCTCTGCTTCAACTAGAGTCTAGCGCACTAGCTACCGATTGGATCGCCTTGATGGTCGGGTTTGTGATTTCGCTCATCAGCAGTCTGGCGGCGATCGCCTTAATGATGCGCTTCTTAAAGTTCTATCGACTGTCAGTTTTTTCTTGGTATCTAGTCATAGTCGGTCTGGCCCTTATCGGCATGAGTATCTTCCATGTTGGAATCCCTCTCTCACATTAATCCCTACCTTGCTGTCTTGGTCGCAGGTATGTTCCCAGTTGTTGAGCATGGCACCATGCCGCTAGCCTTGGCCTATCAACTTCCCCTACTGCCCGCACTCTTAGCCAGCTTGATCGGCAATTTTATTTCTGTGTCGTTGCTACTATGGCTACTGGTACCGGTTACCAACTGGATCCGATCTTGGCACCCGTTTTTTGATCGGGCGGTTAAACAACTATTTGCCTTTACTCATCACAAGCATTCAGCCGACTTTGATCGCTGGGGGAGCCTCTTTTTAATGATGATCGTCGCCATCCCTCTGCCCTTTATTGGTGGCACTTGGACTGGCAGTCTGCTCGCCCATCTGTTCGGGATCCCCTATTGGCGAGCTTTGCTCTTCATCTTGATCGGTTCCGCTATTGCTACCACAGTTGTGGCAATAGTCAGTCTGGGTGGTATCGCCGCGTTTCAGGCTATAATATAGCTATGGAAAATCGGATTATCGATCCCAAGGTCCAGCTGGGGGATGACGAGCTGGATACTCATTTGCGCCCTCGTAGCTTCGACGGGTATGTTGGTCAGACTCAAATTAAGGCTGGTTTAGAGATCGCGATTGCCGCCGCCAAACAAACCGGCGATTCACTTGACCATATTCTGTTGTTCGGGCCACCGGGGCTAGGCAAAACTACGCTCGCTTCGATCATCGCTAATGAAGTCGGTGTGAATTTACGTCCTACTTCCGGACCAGCGATTGAACGCGCCGGTGATCTAGCAGCTATTTTAACCAACTTACAAGAAGGTGACATTTTGTTTATCGACGAGATCCACGCGCTTAGTCGCAATGTCGAGGAAGTGCTTTATTCAGCCATGGAAGATTTTGCGTTTGATATTGTCGTCGGCAAAGGGCCTTCCGCTCGTTCGCTCAAATTGAGTCTGCCGCGATTTACTTTGATCGGCGCTACTACTCGTGCCGGTATTCTCTCCTCCCCCCTGCGCGATCGGTTTGGTTCAACTTATCGTTTGAATTTTTATGAGCCGGAAGAAATCGAACAGATCCTCCACCGCTCGGCGCGGATCCTTCAAATCAATTTACCCACCGATTGTGCCAAGCTGATCGCTCGCTCATCTCGTCGCACTCCTCGAACTGCCAATCGGATCCTTAAACGGGTACGAGAATATGCGTTAGTCAAGAATGGCGGGCAAATTACTCCTGCCGTAGTGCAATCTGCTCTAGAATTGATGACTATCGACCAACATGGTTTAGACGAGGTTGACCGAAAAATTCTTTCGACTATTATTAACCAATTCAAGGGTGGACCAGTTGGGGTTGGTTCCATCGCCGCCGCCATCGCCGAAGAAGTCCAAACCATCGAAGACGTTTACGAACCATATTTATTACAGTCCGGTTTTCTTCACCGAACTGCTCAAGGCCGAGTGGCGACCGAACTCGCCTATCAACTACTTGGTCTCCCCGTCCCAGCTAAGCCCCAACTTTTCTCATGAGTCCACTAACTATTATTTTGTCTTTCTATATCCCGTTGTTTCTCTTGACCATGGTTTATGTTGTGGTTAATGGGTTTCATTTTATTCGATTCCGTCTACCAGGTGACCTGTCTTGGCTGTTCATGTCGATTTATTTATTGGCTGTCGCTAGCGTTATTATTACATCAATTTCATCAGCGATTGTTGCTTACACCGTATGACCGAAACCGTCTCTACTCCTCAACCATCACCCGGCTTTCAACCAAGGACCTTTCGTCCTCACATTTTAAAATTACTTTTCCCTCTGCTCTGGGCTATCATCATGTTAGTCCCGCCACTGATGATTTCCTCAACTCTTAATTCCATGGGGCTGGGCGAGGATCCGATCATAGAATCGGCCAGTTGGTTATTCGGTGGGCTATACCTTGTGTTTGTCATCAGTTACTTCACTATGCAGGTTATTTTCTGGTATTTCGATGCTTGGATCATCACCAAAAATGGCCTGATCGATATTCAGCTAGTGTCACTTTTCAATCGGCGGGTGGCTCAACTTAACTGGAGCCAAGTTCAGGACGTTCGGGTTTCTATCCAAGGCCCACTGGCAACTTTATTTTATTTTGGCGACATCATCGTTCAAACTGCTGGGAAGGAAGGTGTATTTGAATTGCGGGCAATTCCTAATGCGCGGGCAGTCTCCGATTTAATTGACGAACTTAGTCAGTCAGCCCAAAGTCCGGCTCAAGGTGGAATTAAATTTATTAGTCCCACCCAACGGCTGGGCGAAATTTTAATTCAGCAAGGCAACATTACTGAAAGCGATTTGGAACAAGCTCTTCAGGACCAGCGAATTTCTGGTCGACGCTTGGGTCAGATTCTCGTCGCGCAAGGTCGGATCTCCCGCGAAGATCTGGTTAAAGCTTTAAGCAATCAATTTCATCTGCCCTACATTGATCTCTCCCGATACGATATCGACCCCAACGTCGTCAAGCTCATGCCCTATGCCACTGCCGTCAAATATCATGCTATCCCCATTCATCGTTCCGCTGATGACGTCTTGAATATTGCGGTAGCCGAACCCGAGCGCGAAAAATTTACCGAATTAATGGGGCAGTTCGACCTGCCTCTTACCTTTCTTGTCGCGGATGAAAATTATATTCAAGAAGCGATCGCCGGTTACTACTCCAACCAAGACCATTCCATCACTCAACCTCCCATTACTCCACCATCACTTGACGAGGACACCACTGCCACCGAGTAGGTTTTCGCCAAAAGTCGTTACCTTGACTTTTTGGCGATTTTTTAGTATAATGAGATAATACTTTTGGACTGGAATAAGGTAAAATAAAAACAAATATCAAATCTAAAACAGCCAATGGGGTTTTGGGGAAAAATTAAGACTTATTTACTTAGCCCAGCCAACCGTCCTAAGGTGATTTACGGTGCGGTGGCGATTTTGGCAATCGTTGGGTTAGTCCTCTTTGGCCCCCAATTAGAGAATCTTTTCAATCGTGCCCCTAGTCAGGCTAGCACTATTGAAGATGATGTCAGCAAAACTTGGAAAAATCTCACGCCCGGCACTACCGATCGGGCCCACGCTAAAGCGATCGCTGTTACCCAAGGTGGTAAACGCTGGCTGTATGTCATGGGTGGTTTGGAAACTTACACTAGTGGTTCTGGTGAAAAACACAACCGGCTGATTAAAACTGTCCAGCGGATCGAACTCGATGTCGGCAGCAGCGCGCCAGTTGAAGGCGCCACTTGGCAGATGATGCCACAATCCATGAATTCTGGTCATGCTGAATTTGGGGTGCTAACTACGAAAGTTGGGATCAAAGATTACCTTTACGTCGTAGCGGGAGATATTCATATCCCCACCATCGATACCATCGATCCCGCTGATGTCCTAACTAAAGTCCCCCTCCTCTACTCCACTATTGAACGGTTAGATTTGTCTACCAACAACGCTCCGTGGGAAGTGGTTGCCAATTTAAGCGGAGTTAACTTTTATCCGGAAGTCACCATGTTTGACAACCGTCTGCATATTGTTGGCGGTGTTTACGGTAATCCGTTTGGCCAGCTTGATAATTGCGGTCCGGCCGGTTCTGGCTCCTATGGTGCGGGTACCAATACCGGCTCCAACGGGCAAGTGGCGACTGATCCGCTTAATTTAAATGATGACCAAAGTTTATGGAATATCACCAAGACTAAACCAACGATTGGTGCTGGCTCTATCCAGAATGGCATCTCTACTCCGATCCTGCCGGTAGCTGATACTAACGGCGGACTTGTACCGGTAATTCGAAGTGTCTCTGCCGAGGACGGGATAATCACCGAGCCCGATGATGGGAGTAACACTGGGTTTGATTTAGATGCTGGTTTAAATCAGGACTCCAACCAATCCCAGTCTTCCCTCACCCAATTTTTCCGCAATCTGTTTGCTCATGTGCCGAAAGCCGAAGCCCAATCTAGCATCACCATTACCAGACCAGAGGCCGGCGTAGTTTTACAGTCGGGCATCACATATCCGATCGTTATCGAAAATATTCCGTCCATTGGAGGTGCTGGTTCTGGCAAACCGTACTACAACCGGATTACTCTTTATTACAGCACGACTGGTTTGGCCGCCTACGGTGACGAGGCTTGGCAGGAAATTGATTCCAAAGATCTTTCCAATTTCCCCAATGGCATCACCCGCTTTGTCTACAACGATTGGGTAGTCCCCACTAATGTGAAGTCTACTCGTGTGTTCATTCGCGCTGTCATCTGGAATGACAATACCGGA
Source organism: Patescibacteria group bacterium (assembly GCA_041649135.1). Taxonomy (GTDB): domain Bacteria; phylum Patescibacteriota; class Kazan-3B-28; order Kazan-3B-28; family Kazan-3B-28; genus JAKLDB01. Next base: position 130,728 of record JBAZNQ010000002.1, read on the forward strand.
CAACAGATTTCTCCTCTCCCCTACATTGCCACCTCCGGTCAATTTTCTATCGGCACCAGCATGGCGCAGTTGCTATCTGACACCATGATCGCTGGCGAATTCGTTACTACTGTCAGTGAACATTTTGTTGTTAATCTGGCTAACCCAAGCGTTGGCTCCCGCGCTAGTGAGTTGGGCAACGATGCTCTGAATGATACCACTCCCAACGACTATGGTGGTACTGCTTTGCCGGTGAAACCAGTCTGGCAGGAGAACACGATCATGCGTATCGGGCACCTGCGATTCACTACCTACACTACGGACCCGACCAACGATTGGTCGCCAACCATGAAACTTACTCCCATCCCCCAAGGTCGGTATGGGCACAAATTATTTGTTGACGGGAATAAGCTCGTCGTCGTTGGTGGTGCCAGTTGGATGCCCAAACTTCATCTCAACTGGCAGGAGGATACCACTGGTAGCACCGGCTATGATCATTTTCAGTATGCGCTTACCACTCGCTACTTTTGGGTAATTGAAAACGGCAATTTTCCAGTCTATAGCAAACCAGCTGGTAGTGATCAATTTGATCGGCGGTATGAGCCGCTCGCGGGCGGTCATTACGTCGGTCATATTGCCTACACCTTAACTAACAGTACCGCCTATTGGTCACCATCCTCGCAATACAGTTTTAACGCCGAAAATGGTAGCGCTACTAAAGGTCGGGCGTTCTTTGGTTTTGCCAAGGCTGGTGATGAATGGACGGCGATCGGTGGGTTGGAGAATGTTGGCTCCGACTATACTATTACCGAACTAATTTCTCCCGAACAGCCTGTTAACCAAATGACGTACTCGGGCAATGTTCTGGTTCAGGCCACTAGTCGAACCATTGGTCTACAAACCCAAGCCGGCGTCCCGAGTTGGGAAGAGCGCGAAGCCTACCTTAATAGTGAAGAGGTTTATAACCTAAGTGCTTTCAGCCTAGATAATCGGCTGATCGCTTACGGCGGACAAACCGAATTTTGTCAGACTACAGTTTATGATCCTCACATCCCCGACCCCGGTCAACGAGTTAGCAACACGACTGCTCTCTATCAACAGTCGGGCGATGATGCTCTATCTTCATGGCACCAGATGACTAATTTTGGTAACACCAATTCCGTCGGTGCCACAGCGGGTACGCCGGATATTGTCTTTGCTGCGGATGCTTTGGTCGCCACTACCATCGGAGGTGGTTTTACTTCCGTCATTGATAATTTCTACATCTACCGGTATGGTGGGTTCCAAAAACTATTCGGTGTTGTTATTGCGGATGTCTTTCAGGGGTTGGGCGCCTTTAGCAATGCCCAGTCAGGCACTCCCTATAGTCCAAGCTCCGAGTTTACCGTTACTCCATCTAAAGTTGCCGCTGATGGTTATACACCGGCAATTGCCCGTGTAGTACTGGTTGATTACTTTGATCAGCCAGTCGCCAATAAGTACGTGCTAGTAACAGTTGGTTCTAGCAGTCTACCACCCGCCGATACTGACGAAGTAAAAATTGTTCCGTTTGAGGGGAATGGCGCTAGCGATGGTTATATGCTGACTGATGATCAGGGTGTTGCTACTTTCAAACTCACCTCCTCTATTGAAAAAACTCACACCGCTACCGCTTACTGGACCAGTACTCCCAATTCTAACGAAGGCAGCCTTAACCCCACCACGGTAACTTTCACTAAAGATAATGTGCCCGACCAGACCCTGTCGGATATTAGTACCAATAAGGATCAAGTAATTGCCGATGGTACAGATGCGGCCACCATTACAGTCACTCTTCATGGTAGAAAGAGTGGTATTCCCGATACTCCCCTCGCTGGCATATATGTCAAAATATTCACCAACCGCAATCCTATTGATGGCAGTATTATTGATACGATCGCTCCTGCTAGCGCTGTTACTAACGCCAGTGGTCAAGCTAGTTTTACGGTAAAATCTGATACTAAAGGCTTATCAACCATCTCGGCAGTTTACTCTATGGATGTGTCTGGGTTAATGACTAGTCCAATCCCATTGAGCGCCACCGTTACCATCCGATTTGTTGGAAAAATTATTTCGCTCAATCCAGATTTCGAAAAACAGGGTCGGACTGTCGGTCAGCTGACTGCTACCGGCGCCCAAACTTCTTGGCGCGATACCGATCCCATCACTACGGTTGGGTTCAATCGTCCCAGCAATATCGATCTAACCGGACCTAACGGGTTGGTGCTAGACGCTAGTCCACTGACTACTACTGACTTTACTCTATCGATCAACAATAAACCGGCCGGAACAGCTGTACAGCTAAAGATTTTAAATACTGGTAACAATTGGGGCTCATTCTTACCCCCCCTCATCCCCAACCAAGATCGGCATCAATTAAATCTCACCACTAATGGAAGTGGTCAGGCAACTTTCACATATGAACACGGTTCTAACACCGGTGCGCTCAATCTTGAGGTGGCGGTTACTGGTGGTGAAACCAAGACCTTTAAACTAATCCTAGCGAATCTGACTGCGCCATACTCTGTCGAAGTCATGGCCGATCCTAGCTCTCTGGATGACAATACTAATCAAAGCGCAGTTCGAGCCGCCCTCTACCGTTGGACCAGTATCGGGAAACAATTAATTACCGACTCCAACATTCAGGTAAATTTCCTAGCTGATAACGGCACCATTTTATCTCCTAAGAATATTGATGCTACCCGTGGCACGGCCGATACCATCTACACTCGCGGGACTGACCGTGGCAACCACAACATCTTCGCTACCATCAGCTACGATGGCTATTCTCTCGCCGGTATGGTTACCATCGGCGAAACTACCACTAGTGAAGGGATTACCTTTACTGGTGTCAATGTTAGTATCGACAGTAGCAAACAAATTATTGATATCTACGAAGTCGATGTTGCCGAAGACGCTACGCTTGGCTTCTGGACTTTCTTTGCCACGACTAAACTCGAGGACGAAACTTTTGAAACGGTCACTCATCCCTTCCAAGTCTTAGATAAAAACGCCTCACTCGAACCGTACATCGAGTCTATTTCTCCCAGTAGCGTTTTGCCGGGGGCAAATCAAGTTCTCACGATTAAAGGCAAGTTTACGAATTTCTTCACTGGCTCGTCCAAAGTCACCTTTACTCCGTATACCAATTCCGACGGTTCTGGTATCACTTTCACCGACAGTAATGTTGTGGTTCAAGATCGCTACACCATTAAAGTCACGATTGATGTCGCTAATGATGCGGTTGCCCTTGGTTACTGGAACATTAAAGTTAGCACCAATCTTGGTGCCCAGAATATTGAAACTGCCGAATTAGCTGGCAATACCGATCTTTTAGTTACTACCACCAATGGTTTAATTTTGGATATTACCGCCTCACCGAATCAGCTCCATCGTGATGGCAAAGAGAAATCCACTCTCACAACTTTCGCTGGTAAGATCGACAATCTTACTGGTCAAATTACTCCCTTTAGCAACATTGATGTCGCTTTCAGTCTCGAGGGCGGTACCGGCGGTACCCTCCAAGCCGTGACCGGAAAAACTGGCGCTGATGGGACTTTCACTAATTACTATGTTACCGATTCCGGTTCAGAATCGGCCGAAATTTATGTTCGTGCCTCTGCCACTATTGAAGGGGCGCCGAGTACTGATGCCGCTTTGATCCTCCGGATCGTTGGTGAAGGCGACTTCATTACCCTAGCGGCCAATCCCACTTCCCTACCATTGGAAGGCGATGACAATACTTCTACCCTGACTGCTACTGTCATTGATACTACTGGTCAACCGATCGCTAATGGCACTTCGGTTACCTTCTTGTTAGACGGTTCTGGTACGATCAATCCAAATCAAAAAGCCGCTAGTAGCGGCATCGCCACATCTACCTACTATCGAGCAGATGGATTGCTGACCCCCACTAGCATCACGATTGTGGCCAAGGTTACTATCCCCGGCGTGGGAGCGGTCTTCTCCAATCAAATTGTGATTAACATTGGTTTGGCCGATTCCGACTACTATCTCAACTTCACTACCGACAAGACTCAAGTTCCGGTTGGCGGAATTGAACGAGCCAAGTTAACCGCTCTTCTGACTTACAAAGGTACTCCTCAACGTAACTGGCCAATGACCTTCTGGTTGCTGGCAGCTGATACTGGCGACTATCTGACTGTCGTCAGCGGTCGGACTAACAGTCAAGGTTTAATTAACACCGAATTTGTTTCGGGTCTTTTCCCCGGCAATGTTATTGTCTCCGCCCGTCCCTCCGCTGGTCTACCTACCAAACAAGTTGCCATTACTAAAACGATGGATCAAACAATTGACTCTCGCCTGTCTACTATTTCCGTCGTGCCGGCATTTGTTCCGGCCGATGGTACTTCCGTTGCGACTGTCACCATCACTTTGCGCAACAGTCGCTACGCTCCCCTAGCTGGTAAATCAGTTACTGTTGCGAGTGATCGCAATACCACCGCCGATACCATTGATTCCTTCACTCCAACTGGTGCCCAACTGACTGATGTTAATGGCAAAGTTTGCTTTGCCATTAGATCCTCAACTACTGGCGCCAGTAACATTCGAGCCACCATTGGCAGTCTGGTACTCGGGCCAGCCACCGTTCATTTTGAAGATGCCACTAATTTAGTTTCGGTCAATTTTGACGTGAAAGTTCCACTCGAAGCCAAGTCTTACGATCGAGAGATCAAAATTTATTTGCGTGAACAAACCGCCAACATGGGCCCAGCCATCAACGAGGTTTATGTTACTGATCCCGCTACCGACAAGCTCACCGGCGTGCCAGAATCGATTTATCTTCACCCCAACAAAACTTATATCATGTGGGCAAAAGGCCACTATCACCTCGCTCGGACACGTCAGTTTAATTCGCCGACTAGCGCTGGTACCACTATTACCCTCGACTTTACTGACACTACTACTGGTAAGGGTCTATTTGCCGCCGACCTAGCCGGTGATGAAACGGAAGGGAGTGGTATCTTCCCCGGCTTCAATGACAACAAGATTAACAACCTTGATATCCCCGTCTTTATTAACAGCTGGTTTGTTAATTCCTACCTTGCCGATTTGACCGGTGATTTTATTGTTAACACTTTAGACATCGCTTATTGGGCTGCTAATTGGTTCCACAACCCCGGTGCCGTTCTTCCTTAACGCAATTAGCGTCGATTAAAGTTAAAATAAAAATATAAATCAAATGTCATTCCGCTTTCTAAAAACTACTCGCCGCATTGCCCAACTGCTCATCATTGCGCAGGTGAGTTTAAGTTTGTTTGATGGACACACGGTAACTGCCCTAGCGCAAGCCGAGACAGCCTCTGATGGGGAGACAGCCGCGGAGGATGTTTTAAATTATTCTCAAACCCATGCTCTTCTACTCACCGGCGAGAAGACCGACGAATCTGGCAACTTTACCGTTGATGAATCGGATCAGCTGATCAACTATACGGGAACGCTTTTAACCCCAGACAATGTTGTGAACCGAGATTACTATCAGGCCATCATGGATGACGATGAATATAGTCATTACGCCAACTACACTAAAGGTGCAGATTATCTGAATCTAGCTTCCGGACGCTATGGCCATACCGCCACCGTTTTGAAAGACGGGCGGGTACTAATTACGGGCGGAAGTGATGGTCACAAGGTTTTGCAAACTGGCATCATTTACGATCCAGCCACCAATCGGATGACATCAACTAGCTCGATGACTATTAGCCGAGTTTGGCATAGTGCTGACCTGCTTTCCGATGGTAATGTTTTGATTCTGGGCGGAAAGACAGCCAAGAGTTCAAACAAAACTGATTTTGAAGGTGAAACCGCCACTGCCTCCGGCGAAATTTATCTGACGCAAGAAAACAAGTTTATCTCTCTCACGGATTGGTATGCTCGCCAGCATATCAATAACGCTGACGGTACCATGTTGTGGCCGCGCTCTCGTCATGTTACTGTCCAAATTCCCAATACTTCTAAAGTGCTGGTGGTTGGTTCAAGTGAAGAAGCAATTGAAGCGGCAACTTCTCATACTTTGGCTCCGGCGACCAGTAGTATCATTACTGGTTGCGATAGTCCGAGTGTCGGATTTCCCAGTTCCATCAAAGGTTCCACAGCCGTTGTACGGGTAAGTTGTGGTTTGTCTAATCCGTATCCCGATCCTAGTGAAGAAACCACATTGGAGGTACGAGTGGCGGTAGAAGAAAGCGAAGGGAATGCTTTTGGTGTGGCTGGTAATCCTAAGGCATTCGTTACCTTGACTGCCACGGGAGACACAACGATTCTCAAGCCTCGTAAGCTTTTCGGTATCATTCCGGTCGGCACGGGAGTCAGGAAAACTAGTTGGACAGTCAATCCTCTATCCAATACTTTCCAAAAGTATTACTCACTCAAACTCTCCCGCATCAAATATACCAGTGATACCACTGGAGCCCAGACTGGAGCGATAAAACTCCAAGTGAAGTTTAATGACAACGAACGGTCATACTCTGAAATTTTTTCTAGTGCTTCTCAACCCCAAAGCTCAACTTCTACCTCTGAATCGTCTAGTCAGCCAGCCAGCGTCAATAATTTTTTGATTTACGACTACCAAGGTAGCTCCGACCATACTGTCCCCATTGGTCCGATGACTTACTACTATGCCAAAACTATCAGACAGTTGGGCCATAACACTAGTTACCCGACCTACCAAGAAACATCCAAGTTACAAAAATATGGTGAATCTCAAACTGGGGTTATCACCCTGTATGCGACTAAACAGTCCAGTCTGACTAATTCCCTGTCTGAATTCAACAAGGTTGCCAGAGCTTTGGGTGCGGATATTGATGCCCAAACTATTATTACTGAAGATTTCGGAGCCGTTGGTGATGCTCCCGATGGTATCTTGATTATCAATGATGCCAAACGTGATACTACCAGTTCGGTCTCCGACGAAGGCGAATGGGACGACCCCGAAGGTTTATTCGCGGAGGTTTTTGATGTGGCTACTGGACAATCTTCTCCTCTGCCCGAGTCGCTAGCCCCCAACCAACAAGCCACCGTCTATGCTCTGCCAAACGGGAAAATTATTATTACTGGTGGCGGACTGTCAAAAGTTTATCTCTATAATCCCGATACCGGTCAGCTCACGGAGGTTGGTAAATTAACTCTTCCGCGACGTGGGATGCAGGTCGTTGTCAAAACCGACACTGATGGTCAACCTACCACCCTGTTTTTTGTTGGCGGTCAGGCGCTCGATTCAAACATCCGGAAACTAATGGACGAACTGTTGGCCAAAAATCAATTGCCAGTCGACGTGCTGGATGTGAGCCAGATGCGAATGTATGACCAACCCGCTGTTCTGCCAAACATTGTCGGAAGTCTGGCTGAATCGGCTCAACAAATCCGAGCCGATGTTCAAAAGCAATTTGGAGAATTATGGGCTGGCTCTATTTCAAAAGACGTTACCCGCAAGATCACCGCCTACGCCAAAGCGCATGACGTCGACCCCGCCGTTGTCTGGACGGCATTTTATCCGGCCGGAGTTCAATTAATTACCAGCCAGTATGCGGTAAGCCTTTCTCGCAATCACTATCTTGTGGTTGGTTATCCCGGCGCAGCCGTTTGGGACCTTAATACGAACCAAGTTGAACTGTTGTCCATTTCTACCCGAATTCCGGCTAATCAAATTACGAGCAACAACTCTCAAACTGACGGCTCGAGCGCTAAAATAATTTCCAACTCATCTACTCTTAATTGGGATTACGACGGCAGTCAACTCACGCCGCTCGCTGACGGTACGGTATTAATTACTGGTGGAACATCCGGCCTTGCCACATTTGAAGAACGGGTTGGCACGGGTGGCACCGGATTGGAAAACTTGGCTCATATGAGCCGTGCGTGGGGCGGCAGTATGATGATCGGGTTGGGTGTGGGCAGCTCTGTCGCCGGTTTCCCCCTTCTCGGTGCCATCAGTCTAGCATTCGGTATGATCGTTTTGGCTGCCGATATTATGATCGCTACATTAAACTCGGCCCGGAGTATGCTGAACGGCGGCAAGTCGGGCTACGAAACTCGCACTTACGCTAAAACGGCCGTGTCCAACTGGCGGTTTATGCCGGATCCTTACCCAAATGAATCAGTCGGTAGTGGCGATATTGAACGCACGGACACTACCAGTTCGGATTTGCTGGCTCCTCCAAAAGAAGACCTACTGCCTTCTACACCAGCTGCTGATCAACAAGTTGCCGGCAAATATTCTGGTTACAAACTAGTCGTTAGTTTTGACCAGTCGACTTTAAATCCCTATCCTAATTCAACCTTACAAGGCACGGTCAAAGTGCTGGATAAGAATGGCAATCTTGCACCGATCAGTGGTGGGCTGACGTTGACTGTTGGTGCCGGTAACTCTGAATTAGTCTTGCCAAAAACTTCCACCGCCCAAACCGAATATCAACAAGCCATTGCGCTTTCGGCCTCTCAAAAACATGTTGTCCTGTCCGCGACTAAAACCTTTGCGACTACGACCGACCCCGACGGTTCTAATTCTTTTTATGCTACTTCCAATCTCACTCCGGCTTCCTCAAATGGGTATATTACTTCCGGCGTCAAAGAGGGGCTCATGGTTTATGACAATGCTGACAAAAGTCAGCTGTATGAATCATCGGATGAGAGCGGCCAAGTGGTATTCAGCGATGGTGTCTGTGCGTCACGGCCGGCCACTCTTCGTACCTCTTGTCAGCAAAGTCAGAATCCCACTCTGGTTTTAAATAATGGAATGGCTACCTTCACTTATCTCCACAAATCTCACTCTTACGACAACGTAACTTTTGCCGTTAGTGGGATGGAGTTACCCAATTTTGCGTCCGGCAGTCAGTCTGAATCACAAACCGTCAGAACCCAGCGTCTATCTGCCCCGACTGGCTACCAGCTAGTCCCGACTGCGAATAATGGCTATACCAATCGTCTATTCAAAGACACGTCCACCAACAAGTCCGTTAATGTCCTCGAGGGTCAATCCGCGGCTCTAGCGACAGTTAAAACTATTGAATTTGCTGATCCCAAAGTCTCTTCCCTGCCTCAACTTGCTTCTGAAGAAATCACCACCAAAACTGGCTATCGCTATACTATCGTCTCATCACCGTCTCAATTGACGCTAAAACAAGGCGACAAATTTACTATTACTGTTGCCGCTCAACCTGACACTGGCAAATCTTTGCCAGCTGACGTCTATGATAGTGTAACGCTAAAAATTATGGCCGGTTACCAAGTATATAATCGCAACTATACTCCACCAAGTTCTCTCACCAAAGGCGGATTTATTATCACCCGTCCCGCGCTGATGGTAGTTGATAGTGAAATTAATAAAAATATTACAGGCGGGTGGACACGACCACCGGGCGAATTTGACACGATCAATTTTGCTATCGGCAAAGAGCCCGTTACTATCGAATTACAATATACTGGTGAGCCAGTTCAAAGCTCGGCTATTTCGCTGGATGTGGTGGTTCGTGATTCCATCTGTCGAACTGCAGCCGACCGTTTTAAGGTACTCAACTACACCCCATCTTCTTGTTATGGGATCAATGGTGCTTCGCTGGTGGAACAAACTATACACGAGATTATCAGATTACCGGTCAGCCAATGAAAACCTCTGTCATCAAAATTGGTCAGCTCGTTCACCTTCGAATGTTAGCTTTGGTTATCGTTGGTTTGATTTTGCTATCGGGCGTAATTTGGATGAGCGAAGATATCAACGCCATATTGGTGGATGATCAAACAGCGATTGCGGCTACCATGCCATCGCCAGAAACTATCGCACCCACCACTCCCTCGTCACCAACCACTATCCCAACCGATCCCCTGACTGACGACGCCATCCCTTCTCCCGACCAGACTGTGTCTATCATCAACGATCCCCTCAATTATCGCGTGGTGCCAAAAGATATTCTTCCCGCGCAGGCCTTTATCGAAGGCAAAACCACCAAATTCTTGATGGGATTTTGAGGGAGAGAATAGAGAACAGAGAATAAAGTTTCTACCCCATATCTCTCATCTCTGCACTCTCGTCTCTCTACTTCTTTGCCCCTTGATTTTATGGTAGAATGCGTGGACATTAATAAGTGGCACTTTTACAAGGAGGCAACGCATGAGTGCGTACCACAACGATACTGGTACTGTCAGAACTTTTGGTGGAACAGTACGTGCTCGCCCGCGGCAAGAACTGGATTGCAAAAAGGAGTTTGCCAAGATCAACGACTTTCTAGTTAAAATCGGCAAGCGTCCGCCCGACGACTCCCTGCTCGACCTCGAGGAGTGTCCGAACTGTCGTTCACGCCAGCTTCACCGCACCGCCAAGCGGATAAGATGCCAATGTTGTGGCACAACGATACCACGCGGAGCACCTACTCTATCTCCGGAAAAAGTTGATGGTACACCATGATGTACTTCAACTGCACCTAAAAAGCCATTGCCGTTATGCGGCCGTGGCTTTTTCTTTCAGACCGGCAAAACCACCAAATTCCTCATTAGCGTCTAACCCAAAATATTACCTATTTATACGATCGTACAAATAGGTAATACAAAGTTTTACGTCGAATAGCCCAGAATCGGTCGCTTTTATTCTCACTATTACCGAACCTTCGGTTTCGTAATATTCGCTCCGCGTAAGTACATCGGTAATACCAAAGAGAACTTTTTGCTTTTAACCACCGATCCTCGAAGACCATCCCGTAGCTTCAGCGCAGGGTGGCTAGCCCCCGCCTTTAGCATCGCCGCCATTTTTTCTATCCTTGGGATTTCGGTCAAATAAATCGTTCCCACTTTTTTGAGTTGCGGATGCAAAACTACTGCCAGATTAATTTCCAAATACACACTAGTTCCTCGCTTGATCATCTCACCGAGCTTTGTAGCCGAAATCAGTTTGGGCTTCTGCTTCCCGCTTTGCACAAACAACTCTCCCCGTTTGGCATCCAGAATTATTAAATCGACTTTAGGATAAACCAAGCGAATGACATCAAATTCGCTCATCCCCACCACAGGGATTTTCAAACCGTAGCCGAATCCATTAGCCACCGTCAGCCCAACTCGAAGTCCTGTAAATGAGCCGGGGCCGGTATTCACCACGATCCCCCGCACTTGCTGTGGGGTGAGTTTTTGCGAGCGGATCAATTTATCAATTGCCGGTAAAAGTTCCTTGGATTGATTCCGATTTGAAATCCAACTAACCACCTCGCCATTTAGTCCGATCACCGTTTCGGCTGTCGCCGTGTCAATTCCCAGAATGTTATTTTTTGAAGACATATTCTTTGTCATCAGGATAGTTAAACTCAAACCTGCGCTCATTTTTCTTACCAATTTTTATCGTTATCCAAATGGTGTCGTCGGGTAAATATCCCTTGATTTTATCCGCCCATTCTACCACGACAACTGCCTCACCCAATATCTCCAACAGCCCGACCGATTCAATTTCAGATGGTTCAATTCGGTACATATCAAAGTGATGGAGGACAACCTTTTTGCCAGTGTAAATTTTCTCCAATACAAATGTCGGGCTGGTTACCCGTGCGGTTGCGCCGATGCCCTTAGCCAACCCTTGTGTAAAACTTGTTTTCCCTCCACCCAATGGGCTGATCAATGCGAAAGTTTCGTCGCCTTTTAAATTGCGACCGAGCCGCCCCCCCAAGCGATGGGTATCAGCTAAATTGTGAGTGTCTATTTTTATCATGCCTCCCTATTGTGTCATTCCAACCGTCCCTCTTTTCTGTCATTCCCGTGACCTGTCTGCCTCGGGAGGAAGACGGGAATCCAGAACGAAAAAGAAAATGTTTTTGTTCCTGTCTGGGTCCCCGATGTCGTTCTGCTGAACAGCAAGAACGGCTCGAGGATGACAACGTATTGATTAGATTGTCGTAGACCCTTCGTAGCTTTAGCGAAGTAGGGGTGAAGATTGGTTAGATTTGTTGCCAGTCTTCTCTCGTCTTACCAAGCATACTACAGCACCCAGAGCCAAGCTCACTAGTCCAATCCCCCACCATCGCCTCGTAGTTTCGCCAGTTACCGGCAGGGAGTCCGGCAAGACAATATCAACTTGTGGTGCTGGCTCGTCGGCTTCATCTAACGCCAAAACATTTATCTTACCGGGGGTCGGTTTTGGGGTCCAAGTCCACACTCCATCTTCCAATACATACGCCGCATTCACCGGAGCTTTGTCGGGATAGCTAACGGTCGCGATCACTTTCCCAGTCGGATCCAACAAAGTTACTGTTTCGCCACCAGTATTATTTAACGCCAAATTTGACATCGTTTGGGTGATCACTACATACTGCCCGTCTTGGACTATCAACCCATCAGCAGTCTGGATCGTTACCGCAAAATCGTTGATGGTATATTTTCGTCCTGACTTGTCTTTCAATGTCCAGTTACTCAAATCGATCGGCTGATTTGTCGCATTATACAATTCGATAAATTCATCATTGTCTTTTGGATTTGGGAGTAGTTCGGTTATCAAAACATTGCCCGATGTAAAAGTTGGGAGTTCTGGTTGTGGGTCATCTGGCTCGTCAATTTTTGCTTCTGTTTCCGGCTCTACTGGTGGGGTGCTAGATACATTTTTACCGTTGGCAGTTGGGGTGCTAGTCCACTTCCAACCATCATCAAATCGCGCCCATGTCCATCCGCGATCAGCGGCAGTGTATTCCGTTCGATCCAATTCAAAACCATTCGGTTGGATCAAATACACCGCATCTCCATTATCATTCAGGGTCAGTTTCGTTTCCGGTTTATATAGCGTCAAATACTGCTTCGGCAAGATGACCCTTCCCTCCAAAGTCAGCGGGCTTGAACCGCCATTACGCATGTCGTCCAAAATCCAACCAGTTAAATTGACCGACTGGTCGCCAAAATTATACAGCTCAATAAACTCGTCGTTGCTGGTAGTGTTGGGTTGCGGATAAACTTCGTTAATTCGCACAGTCATACCAAGGTCGTATTCCGGCGGTGGCTCTGTTACCTTCACGATTTGCGATAAAGTCGCTGTTTGACCATCAGGATTTGTTACTACCAAATCCCATCTCCCCGTCTCCGCACCATCCAAGCTAAATTGACCGTTGTCAATTAAAGTCGGATCAGCCACGCGAACATTGTCAGCGGAAATTTTAATATCGCCCAATCGGATTTGCACTATCGGTATTGGGTTAAGGCTAAAATTATCTCCACAAATACTTTCTATTTCCAGAATTCCGCCCACTTCTCCCTCCGCCGGTGTGATGCTGGTGAGTATTGGCGGTTCAACAATAATCGAATTACTCGCCATCGGAGTGCCAAGATCTGCCACGCCGCTGTCAAAATTAATTGATGCTAGAGCGCTATGCCAACTGGTTTCTTGTTGCCCATCCGCAATCACGGCATTGCGCTCCATTGAAGCCTTGATATCGGAATCGCCAGCAAATGGAGCTTTGCCAAGCGCTCCGGCCACGTCAACCAAATTTTCATCCAAACGGTAGTCTCCGCTGTATAAACCAATTCGTAGCTTAGTATTGGACAGCGAGAATAGTCCGTTATCTTCCGGCACGTCCCTTTTCACTACAACATTCGGTTCGGTGTTGAGCATAGAGGTATCAATATCAAAACGGGATATCAGAAAATAACCTTTAGCCTCGATTATGCTGTTGGCGGGCAGCGTCAACATTCTTGTTTCGTTCTCGTCGCTAGTGCCGGTATTTTTGGTAAGTTGCCAATTAGTTAAATCAACTGACTGGTTGGCCAGGTTACGTAACTCAATCCATTCATCATCCGAGACTTTTGTCTCATCAGGTTTCGTACTTCCCGCCCATGCCACTTCATTAATAATTACACTCGGCGCTGGATCGTCTTCTGCCCATACCCAAATCGCTGGCATGGTCGCAATGCCCAAAATTATCACCGCTATTAATTTGGTTTTCCCCCACATGGTTTGTTGTAAATCCAGCCTTGTTCTAGTGTATCCAAGTCATTTGACCTTTGCCAAGTTTTGGGGTATAGTCGGGTTAGGACAAGCCTGATTTTTATGCTCCTGTCCTGTATATCACTTTAAAACAACACTTAGGATAATGAGCCTCTTACTTCCCTTATTGGGACTCCAAATTGTCACTTTCGCACCAACCCTCAAGCCTTTTTTGGAAGTTGCTGGTTGGACATTTTTCTTTTAACTTTTTGCGAGAGCCAACCGGGAGCAGTCTGCCTGTGGCGGATTAATGTGCTCACTTTTGGGTAGAGACTCACGACCTAGTGTAACCGGAGGTTCACTATGCCGTCACTGTTCATCTGGATTATCGCCGGACTTGTCGGGGCGCTGGTTGGTTATTACATTCGCATTCTGATCACCAGCCAAAAGGTCGCTAAGGCCGAACAAGATGCCGACAAAATTTTAGGTAAAGCCAAAGACAAGTTGTCCAACGCCGAAACCGAGGCGAAAGAAATTGTCTTGCAGGCCAAAGAAGAAGCTTCCAAGCTTCGTGAAAAATCGGAAAAAGAAGAAAAGGAGCGTCGCTCCGAAATGTTGGATTTGGAGCGTCGGGTTATCGCTAAAGACGAACAACTCGATCGCAAAACAGAAGACCTTGAGCATCAGAAGGAAGCCATTCTCAACAAAGACAAAGAGGTTCAGGAAGTCAAAGAAGAGATTTTAAAAATTCGTGATAACCAACTGGCGAAGTTGGAAAGCGTTGCCAAATTGACTAAGGACGAAGCTCGGGATCAACTTCTGGCTCGGGTGGAAAAAGAATACAAAGATGACGTTTTGCGCGTCATCCGGACTGTCGAACAGGAAGCCAACGATCAAGCCGAAGACAAAGCTCGCGATATTATCGCCGCCGCGATTCAACGCTACGCCGCCGATACTGCGACTGAAAGCACGGTCTTCGCCGTTCAAATTCCTAGTGATGAACTTAAGGGTCGGATCATCGGTAAAGAAGGTCGCAATATTCATGCCTTTGAAAAGGCTACTGGCGTTGATCTGATCATTGACGATACACCAGACACAGTTATCATTTCTGGCTTCGACCCGATCCGCCGCCACATCGCCAAGCGGGCGCTTGAGCGGCTGGTAAAGGACGGTCGGATCCAACCATCTCGCATTGAAGAGATGGTCGAAAAAGCCGACAAAGAAATTAACGCCGAAATGAAAAAAGCGGGTGAAGATGCGGTGCTCGAACTTGGGCTGACTGGTCTCCACCCTGACCTAATCAAAATTATTGGTCGCCTGCAGTTTCGTACTAGCTACGGTCAAAACATTTTACGCCACTCCATCGAAGCTGCTCATTTAGCTGCCATGATGGCCGCCCAACTTGGGATGGACGTTCAGCTGACCAAGCTTGCTACTTTGATGCACGACATCGGTAAAGCGCTCGACCACGAATATGAAGGTAGCCACATCGAACTTTCCCGCGACATTGCGGTAAAGTACGGCATGCCAAAAGAAGTTATTCAAGCGCTCGAAGTTTCCCACGAAGGTTTTGGTGGTCCCAAAACAGCCATCGACTTTTTGGTCATGGCGGCTGATGCTATTTCTGCCAGTCGTCCGGGTGCCCGCCGCGAATCAGCCGAAAACTTTGTCAAACGGTTAGAAGATTTGGAACGCATTGCCACCAGTTACGAAGGTGTGGGCAAAGCCTACGCTATTCAAGCCGGTCGCGAAGTGCGCATTATGGTTCAGCCGGATAAGCTCGACGATCTTGCTTCCGCTAAGCTGGCACATAATGTGGCACGTCAAATTGAAAAGGAAATGACCTACCCCGGCCAAGTCAAAGTCATGGTCATTCGGGAAACTCGGTCCGAAGACATCGCTAAATAATTGACCACAACTTCCAACTTTGTTATGAGTTAAGTGCCATCTTACGATGGCACTTAATCTTGTACCCAAAGGGGAAGACCATGCCACAACCAAGGGTGTCGAGATGTGGTATGAGCAGGGAACAACTTAGGAAAAGGCTTAAGCTACTCCCTGACGAATACTATGAGCGAGTTCAGAACACAGCAGCAGTTGACCACGGTTCAGAGTCCGAGGAGCCGAACCCATCGTCCAATCCGACCCCCCGGACCGATAAAGGAGATGGCTGATGCACCCACTAATAAGCCCCGGTGTCGCGGTGGCGATTCTCGTTCCCTTTAGTATCGTATTCTTCGGAGCCATCTTCTGGCTCTGTATGCGTCCGCAGTCGCGATAACCTAACCCAGCGTAGCTATGACGAAAAGAGATCGTAGCTTCCTGCCGTCGCACCATCAATGAGAGGGAAATTTCCCTCTCATTACTTTTTACTGCTAACATAGAAACTGGCTAAGGTTTATATCAACCTCGATTTTTTACCCATGATCGACATCAAAAAAACTACTCTATCTAATAAGCTTCGCGTCTTGGTCATGCCGATGCGCTCGACTGAAGCTGTTACCGTGATGATCCTGGTTCGCGCCGGCTCCCGCTATGAGACCAAATCCATTAACGGTATCGCCCATTTCCTTGAACACATGTTTTTCAAGGGTGGTGAACGCTACCCCACTCCCCGCTCGGTGGCCGAGGCCATCGATGCCATCGGGGGAATTTTTAATGCTTTTACTAGCGACGAATATGTCGGCTATTTTGTAAAAGTCGAAAAAGATAAAATCGAGATCGCCTTTGATGTTCTCTCCGATATGCTACTCAATGCCAAATTTGACGCCGAGGGGTTAGAACGTGAACGGGGTGTGATCACAGAGGAATACAACATGTACATCGATACCCCCCAGTTCAAAATCTGGGATATTTTTGAGAGACTGTTTTTTGGTGACCACCCACTAGGTTGGTCGACTATTGGCTTGCCGGAAGTTATCCAAAAAGTAAAACGGCAGGATTTTATCAACTACCGGGGCCGGCTGTATACTCCTACCAATATCGTTGTCTCGGTCGCTGGTAACACCACCACTGCCAAAGTGGCAAGTTTGGTCAAGAAATACCTGCCCTACCCCAAAACCGGCAAAAAAAACCAACCACTCCCCTATCACGCCGCTGATCCTAAGAAAAAATTTCAAGTTGTTTACAAAAAAACCGAACAAGCTCACTTGGTCATCGGTGTCCCAACTTTTGGTGCTAATCATCCCGACAAATACGTCGGCAAAGTTCTGGCTTCAGTTTTGGGCGGCGGCATGAGTTCACGACTTTTCACTTCCGTGCGTGAGCGTCATGGCTTAGCTTATTATGTTAGCGCCAACTCTGCCAATTATATTGACGCTGGCTACCTTGTCGCTAGTGCTGGAGTAGACGTTAAACGCATTGATTTGGCCGTTAAGACCATTCTGGACGAGTTTAGGGAGATTACCCTTGCTCCCATTCCTGCGAAAGAACTAGCGAAGGCTAAAGAGTACCTGACTGGTGGTCTGGTTTTAGCAATGGAGGACTCTGATGAAGTTGCCTGTTCCTTCGGAATTCAGGAGCTACTTCATGATAAAACCGAAACCATCGATTCTGTTCGTAAAAAGATCCGCCGAGTTACCGCCGCTCAAGTTCAGAAGCTGGCTAAACAGATTTTCAAGGACGACCGGCTCTGTTTGACGGTGATCGGCCCCTATCGCACTACTGATAAAATTAAAAAAGCATTTAAGCTATAAACCCCTGTCATTCCCGCCCCCGAGCGGGAATCCAGAAAAGAATAAAAACATTTTTCTGTTTCTATCTGGATTCTCTGGTTCCGTCCTTCCCTCGTTGAGCTTCCTCCGTCGCTAAGGCTATGGAGGACTCTGACGGAGGACTAACGCAAGCCAGAGAATGACAATAAAATATCAAGAAGGATTTATGGAAAAGACGTTAGTTGCACTAAAACCCGATGCTGTTCGCAAGGGTTTGCAGGATGAAATTAAAAATCGGTTGACTGCCACTGGGCTGAAAATCGTAGCTGAAAAAGAGATGCAGGTTGATGCCACTTTTGCAAGTGAACACTATTCCGATCTAGGTATTCGCAAAGGTGAAGATGTAAAACGCCGAATGGTCACCTTCTTGTCGTCTGGTCCAGTTATCACCATGATTATTGAAGGTGAAAATGCTATTGAGGAAGTCAGACGGATTGTTGGCAAAACCTTACCTGCCGATGCTGATGTCGGCACAATCCGTGGCGATCTTGGTGACAGGGAAGAAAGTTACGCGAAAGCTGATGAAGCAGACAGAGCCGTTGAAAATCTAATTCACGCTTCCGATGCTCCAGAAACGGCCGCCGCCGAAATCAAACTCTGGTTTCCAGAGCTGGATAGTCGCGAGTGGTGAGTCACGAGTTGTAAGTAGCGAGTGGCAGCGAGTAGGACTCCTTTTACTTGCGAAGCCCCACATAACTCACAAGAGCGTAGAATGGTCATCCTGAACGGAGCGTTAGCGAAGTTGAAGGATCTAGGCGATAGCCGTTTTGCTAACCTTGTTCACCTACCGATGGACGGGTCAGTTCGTCCAGATGCATCCAAAATCTTCTCTCTCGTCATTCCCGACCTGATCGGGAATCCAGAAAAGAATAAAAACAGTTTTTTCTTTTTCTGTACAGATTCTCCAATCAAGTTGGAGAATGACAGACAAAAGTAACCCAAAATGACCAGTCACCACGTTGCGGCGGAGCGCAACAACGTTGTAACGCCGGTCTAATTTTCCACTTCCACAAAGAAAAATGCCACCGCAACGATTTTGCGGTGGCTTGTATTGACGAACCATAGATCAGCCAGATAGTTGGGAACATTCATCTCTCTGAAATTGAATACACCGGTTGATCATCTCGTCCGTAGCTGCTCTCATTTCAGGATCATTCTCCCATAAACCTCCACCCGAGTTCAGATAGCGGTATAACAGAGTCAATTCCTCTGCGGTTACCATGTCAACTACGCAGGTGCTAACCCTCTTCAGAATAAGAGTTCGATTCTCCTGCCAGTGTCTTCGGCAAACTCCCCTCAAAAACCACTGACAAAGTAGTGATTCTGCCAGAAAGTCTACCGCCACTAACAAAAACGAATAATCCTCTGATGGCCGTCGTGCAATGTATTTGTACACGAGAGGCATGTTGCAAACTACCTCACGGAGCAGCCACCCGCCAATGAGGCACAACACTACTAACGCTAGGAGTGTATCAAGGTTCATTGAATTTGCCACCTCCCTTTTGATGGCTTCAATCTAACTGCTATATCTCCCCCAGTCAACCCCTGTGCCCCCGTTCCTTCCCCATTGCCGAATCCTCGTAGACCATTCATAGCCCATAGGGCGAAGTAGGGCCGAATTGCTGAATTGTCCACCGTTCCCCTCTTTTCTCTCGTCATTCTGGTAAGCGAAACGCATCCAGAATCGTATAATTGACGCAATTTACTCCATTGTGTCATTCTGGTATTCCCGTCATTCCCGTGCCCGCCTGCAACGATGCCCGCCAGAAACGCTGTATCTACTGCGGACTGGTAGCACTTCGGGCAGGAAAACGGGAATCCAAACCCCGTCCGTCATTCCCGCGTAGGCGGGAATCCAGACAGAAACAAGAACATTTTTCTTTTTATTTCTGGGTCCCCGATGTCGGATGGCTTTGCCTCCGGCTCGAGGATGACAACACGGGGAATATGGCATCATTTAATAAGATTCTGGGCACCTGCCCGAAATGCTACGCATAGCGTTGCAGGCGGGAGCCAGAATGACGATAGACAGGGTCATGTCTCCTGCTCCACCACTACTCAATTGCCTGTCCACCTTGGATTGGCTCAATTGTTGAATCGCCGAATTCCCCCTCCCAACCACTATTGGCTTGTGGCTGGCCTCCGGTGGCTAGTGACTGTGGATAACTCCCTATCCCCTATCTTATTTTTTACAAATATACGTTTTTGTGGTGTAATTTAATTACGAGCAACCTTTTACGAGAGTAATTCTCGTAAATAGTCCGTCCTGTGCTCCTTGATAACAAACGATCTCTTAGTACCTTGCTAAGGGAGAGTCAAATGGCCACAGGACCAAAGCTGACTCTTCCAAGTGCTGGAAGGGTTTTATGTACTTTAACCGGTCGCGCACCGGCACATCAATAGGTTTCCCATCCCAGCACCGCCTTATGGACAGGCGAGTTCCTCGCCTGTCCCCTTTCTTGAATATCACTTTCCACAACATTCCTCCGGTATCCTGCCGGAGGACTTTTAAATTCCCAACAAAGAACCTCACACACAACATCAGCAGCAGAACACTGGAAGAAGGTCATTTGTTGTCCCTCAATGTCATTACATTGAGGTTTTTTTATTTACAACATAAAAAATAAAATTTTCAAGATGTTACAACGTTGTTGCGCTCACCGCAACAACGTTGTTGCGGTCAAATAATACAGTCCTAGAGCCAATCTCATTTTTTAATATACCAAAAAACCATTATTACACCATTTTTACCACCGCCATGTCAAAACGCTCCGCCGCAACATGACGGTTGCGGACGACCGCAACACCGTTGCGGTCGTCACTACCTACCGCAACAACGTTGTTGCGGAACATACTATAAAAAAGTAGGCTACCATATTATATATTTATATATAGGCATTTTGTGATGATCAAAACACGAACATAAAAAACAAGGGGGTTGCAACGTTGTTGCGGTACCTGTTACAATGTTGTTGTAACACACCTACAACGTTGTTGCGCTCCGCCGCAACGTTGCGGCGGGGGACTACAATATGCTTACAGTTGCTACAATTATTGCTATTATCGTTTTCTTTTACGGCAGTCGCTAGACGCCGACCGCAACAACGTTGCGCTCGACCTTTTCGCTACAGTAGCGAAAAAAGGCGGGGGACCTACAACGTCGTTGCGGAGCGCAACAACGTTGTTGCGCTCGCCAAAATGTACTAAAATCAAATTAATGGAAACCGAAACCATCCAAGCAGAATCAACTACTACCTCGGCGCCTCAAGCCGAAGTTACTAGCCCGACCAAAGGCTCTGCTTATTCGTTAACTGAAGTCGCCAAATTTCTCAATGTCAATGAAAGTACTCTTCGCAACTGGGAGAAACGCTTTGGCGAATACCTCTCCAATTACCGTAATCAGTACAACCACCGGCTATTTACCGATAGTGATATTGCCATGCTGGAACGGGTTAAATACCTGTTGGAATCGAATCTCTTTACCGTTGCTGGCGTCAAACACATGCTCTCCAATAAAGGAGAGATTTCAGGAGCAGGGGAGAGTGTTCAAACTCAAGCCATCATGACCCAACAGGAGAAAGAAGCAGAGGAAGAATACCGTCAGAAACTATTGTTCGCTCTCAACTCTCTTGGCTCTGAAATCCATTCTCTTCGCCGCGAAGTCAGGGAAGACCTCCGCGGGAGCCTAAAGGCTGAATTAGATCACCTAAAACTCTTACTTTTCCCACCCGAACAACCCAAGAAGAACCCTTGGTATAAGTGGTGGTAGGATTTTCGGTATCAGATCACAAACCGGAATGGGGGATAACTCCGTTTTTGAAATTTGATACCGGTAATACTACAAAACCGGCTAGGATTATTGTTCTTTTATATCTGATATCGGGAGAGGGCAAGATGGGCAGAAATGTCATTAGCCAACTGGATGGGCTGCACCAGTACGGCGAAGCATTACGCCGTCTAGTCCGAGAATGTGGACGCACCAAAGCAGAGGCCATACAAATGCTCTGGTATGACCGAGATGCACTATTATCAGCTGGGGTTACTTCGATGCAACTGCTGGAGCTTGAAACGGCCATCGACATAGAAGAACAGGAAGGCAGACTGAAACCGCAACAATGCCAATTTGGCAGTAGTGAATAGACCTAAGGAGGTTTTCCAGATGATACCAAATGGACAACCCTGCCAAATGGCAGATGGGAGGGTTGGTATTTGTCCACTTTGTGGGCACATTGAAGAGTTGCATCCCGTACGGATCCAACTCTTTGAAAGGGGTCTGGATTTGCGACCGGTACCATGTGGAGATGCAAAACAAGCAGTTTGTATTTGCCCTAAGTGCGGTGCTCGTAGCTCAACTCTGGGGGTTCTGATCAACGAAGATATCTTCATTATCGACAAGAACTCCCATGCGCCCCGTGGTCCGATCGTCAGACAGCCATAGGCGGTTCTGCTACACCAGCAGTCCGCCTATTTTATTTTTCCTTACGTCATGTCATCCTTGAGGTCGCCGTGGCTACCCAAGGATCTATAATAACCTCATGAACCAATCGTGAAGTTTGTCATGAATTTAGCCGCACAGATTTAAAATGACCAAACAGAAAACTATTCGGTCTGGAAGCGCAAAACCAACTGTTTTTGTCGCGATGAGTGGGGGAGTCGACTCCTCTGTCGCCGCCGCCCTGTTACAACAACAGGGTTTTAACGTAGTCGGCGTGTTTATGAAGAACTGGTCGGACGCTTCAGATGTCGGAGGTGGCCTTACTTATTGCACCGCCGAACAAGACTTTTTGGATATGCGAGCAGTCTGTCAGCACTTGGATATTCCTTACTACACTTTCAATTTTGAAACAGAATACAAAAAACGAGTGCTAGATTACTTTTTTGCCGAATATAAAGCCGGTCGGACTCCCAATCCGGATGTCATGTGTAATAAAGAAGTCAAATTCGACCTCTTTCTCAAAAAATGTTTGGCTCTGGGAGCAGATTTTATTGCTACTGGGCATTACGCCCAGCGAGTCGCGAGTCGCGAGTCGCGAGTAATGAGTGACAACCCAATCGTCATTCCGGCCTCCGAGCCGGAATCCAGACAAAAAAATCCCTCTCTAGCCTCTCGCGACTCGTCACTCGCGACTCATCACTTACTCCTGAAAGGAGCAGACCCCATCAAAGATCAAACTTATTTTCTCTACAACTTAACCCAAGACCAGCTAGCGAAAACGCTTTTTCCGGTCGGTCAGTACCCCAAAAGCCAAGTTCGCGCCCTCGCTCGCAAATTTAAACTGCCAACTGCTACCAAAAAAGACAGTCAGGGAATTTGTTTTATCGGTCCCGTAGACGTTAAAGAATTTTTAAAAACTGTGATTAAAACCAAAACTGGTAAAATTGTCAATCAAGAGGGGAAAATGCTTGGTACTCACGAAGGGGCTTGGTTTTACACCATTGGTCAGCGTCGGGTGGAAGGTCTAGCCGGTCAACCCGAGCCTTTGTATGTCATTGATACGGATATTAAGAAAAATCTGGTAATTGTTGGCCCAGATTCCGCCACCTATGGCAAAGGGGTAATTTTAGAAAATCTGCATTGGGTAGAACCAAGCTATCAAAATTGTCATCCCCGACCTGATCGGGGATCCAGACAGAAAAAGAAAATAGATTCCCGCCTTCGCGGGAATGACGGAGAAGAGAACGGGAATGACGCATGGGATTTACAAGCTAAACCCAGATATGGCCCAGAGGTCTATGGGGGGAAATTGGTATTAGAACAAGTCGCGAGTAACGGGTCGCGAGGGACTAGTAGCAAAGCAGTCGTCATTCCGGCCCCGCCTGCCCGCCTTTGGGGGGAGCCGGAATCCAGACAAAAAAAGAGCCCTCGTCTCCCGTCTCTCGTCTCTCACGATTCCTACTCCTTCATCTTCGACCACCCCCAGCGCGCTCTTACTCGCGGTCAATCACTGGTCATCTACGACGAAGACATCTGTCTCGGCGGGGGTGTTATTGAAAAAGTCATCAAATAATCTTGATTATCCATTTTCAGAGCCAACTTCTTGCTAATATTCAGTTTTTGTGTAAAACTGCAATCAAGCTTCCGCAAGGAGGATGCACATGGAACCCTGTGGCAATAGGTGTACAGTTGCTGGACCTGCTGGGTTGATGCCAGTCCCGTCGTCAATTGACGTTCAGGGCGAAAGGACTGTGTTGGCCATCGAGGACGGAAACGGCTTTGAAAAGGCGGTGTGCCCTAGCGCCTTTTGCCGGACATTATCGGGCGAGGTGGTGGCGGTTCTGGTCAGAGGCGACACGTTCTACATTGCTGATGGCAATACCGATATCACCAACATAGATTCTCCCCGCCAAAGGATGGTTTATGTGATAGATAGGGGCCTGTTGAGTGAAACAAAAGGTATCGTCGAGATCTTTGCTCGATCATGCTCTGTCGTGGATGTCGACGGGGACATAACTCTCGCAAAGGGTCTGCCTCAACCGCTTTTCCTAATTGGAGCTTATCCCCCCAACCATCCGAGGTATCTACCGTGGCGGTCTACGGCAGGACGTGACAAAAGCCATCGTTCCTCGGGACCACTCCCATACCCCAGCACAGCCTAACTTACACCACTAACATAAGACCCCAGTTCAACCTGGGGTCTGTCTTTTGTTAGGAAAATTTGTAGGGGATAACCCCTATTCCCCCCACCGTCATTCTAGCAAACCCCTCCTTCCGTCATTCTGGAGTCTTTTGCCATACGGCAGAATTCCCAGAATGACGAAGGCGGACGGATCCCTAGCCCTCGCAGACCCTTCGGAGTTCTGCTGGACAGCAGAACGAAGTAGAAGAGCTGACCCCTCCCTGATCCCTCTCCCCCAACTATTCACTATTCACCATTCACTTTTCACTTTCCCCCTAGTAGCTATCGGCTTCTCCCCTAACCATTCACCATTCACTTTTCACTTTCCCCAAGGCCTCTTGCTTTTTTTGGGGTTTTCTGGGTATAATCTTCAGGTAAAAAAGGACTTAATTGACCGTGAATTACCCTCACAAGTCAACTATCAATTCTGCGCTCCCAGAGCGGTTTTTTGGCAGTTTGTGTCACAAGAAATCGATATATTACGTTATAACTTATGTAAGGCAAAATGCCTGAACTGCAGTTTGACTCACATTCTGATGCTTCCGACCAAGGGTTTTCGACCCCGATCGAGGCTAGCAACCGACCGAACGATGATCGGCTGATTACTCAAGCCCAAGCTGGCGATGAACAAGCTTTTGGTGAGCTCTATGATATTTGGGCCGCCAAGGTTTATCGCTTCGTTTACGTCAAAGTCAAAGACGTTGCTGTGGCTGAAGACATCACTTCCGATATCTTCCTGAAAGCTTGGCAGAAATTGCATCAGTATAAACGACAAGCCGGAGTCAGCTTCTCTAGTTGGCTCTACGCTGTCGCGCGTAACGCCGTTATCGATTATTATCGTCTGACCAAACATTCAGAATTGTCTTTCGAAGATTTGCCAGAATTGGCCGACCTCGAAGGGCCAGAGCTCTATCGTGAAGTCAGCGAAATCGAAACCGCACTCAAGAATTTGCCAGAAGATTACGAAAAAGTTCTTCGTCTTCGCTTCGTCGAGCAGATGCCAATCGCTCGAGTCGCTCAAGTGATGAAGAAAAAAGAAGACAACATCCGGGCCCTCACCTCACGCGCGCTTAAGAAGATGAGAGACAACTTGAATCATGAATCATGAATCAAGGATGGCAAATAGGGCACACCTATTCGTCATCCCGTGTTCTGCACTGTCATCCCGAACACTCCGTATTGTCATCCTGAACCCTGGCTGCGTCCCGCACCCGCGGGCAAGCTTGATTCAGGATCCAGTCTCATTCCGTCCGTCATTCCTGCGGAGGCAGGAATCCAGTTTCTCCCTAACAAACAAATAAAATAGATTCCGGACTAAACCCGGAATGACAACGGGGGAAGCTCGGAACAACAAAAAATCAGTCGGTAGTCCTTAAGGGTTCTGAAAGAACTTTTGGGGAAATGGGGATACAACCTATTTCTTTAGAAGTACTCGCAGAACCTTTTTATAATTTTATTCTTTCACTCCCAACCACTATTCACCGTTCATTATTCACTTTCCTCAATGCCTATCATCAATCACGACAATTTAATCCAAGAAATCAGCATTCTAGGTAAAGATGCGAAGTTGTCGTTGACTCAACGACAGGCGATTCGTGATCGCTTATTTAAAAAAATTGGCCAGACTACTTTGATTGACGCAGTTCAGACCCAAACCGAAGTTGAAGATTTGGTCATGCCCTTGCCGAGTCTCCGTCGGCTATTTACTCCTCGTCGAGTGGTTTTGAGCATCCCAGCTACTGCTGGCATGGTAGCGGCCGTATTTGTCGCCACCTTTGCTACTGGTGCCATGGCGCAAACTGCCCAACCGGGCGACCCATTATTTGGTGTCAAAAAAGTTTTTGAAACTGTTCAGGTGGCTCTTGCTACCAATCCTTCAGCTCGCGCCGCTGTGAAGCTGGCCATTGTTAACGATCGCTTGCGAGCATTAGAAAATGCTGACACCACTCAAGTGGCAGTGATTTTGGCTGAATCGCAGAAAGCTCTCACCAGCGCCCAGACAACTTTATCTACACTTCCTGCAGACAAAGATTTGAATACAAAATTAAAGACTCTTATCGAATCCCAAAAAACCGTTCTCGCCACTTTGGCGAAGGGCGATGTCAGCACCGATGACACTAAAAAGACTCTGCTCGCTATGCGCGATCAGTTAGATAAAATCATCGCTCCCGTTGGCACAGTCACACCAATCACAGATACTGAAAAGCCAGCCGTTGTCGACACTACACCAACCCAAGGCTTTGTCACTTTGTATGGTTCTATTGGTAGCTACTCTGCCAAACCAACCTTAATGGTTGGTGACAAGCGCTACTACTTAGTTGGTGCAACTATCAATCTCATTTCTTATATGGGCTTCGAGCGAGCCGCCGTATCGGGTGTTTTGAATGGTGATACTATCACGCTTTCCAAGCTGACCATCAACGGTCAGACGATTTGGGAAGCCCCTTCTCTTAACAACAATCCCGTTGATAACAATTTACCTCGGGTCGAAGGCGACCAAAATTCATCGCCTAGGTAGATTCCAGATTACACTCAAACAAATAAGTATAGAAATAATCTACACATAAATTACTAATGAATAGTTTACTCATGAAAAAGGCGTCCCAGCTCGTAGCTTGGACAATGACCGCTTCCACAGCTTTGTGGATGGCCATTCCTAGCGCCGCCGCTGCGACTCCTGTTTACGCATTCAAATGGATTAGTCAGACTCCAGCCACTGTTACCGCCGATGGCGTAGCTCACTATGTGACTGCCAACCAAGGTGACACAGTAACTTTGTCTGTTACTCTCCAAAACACTGCTGGCAGAGTTATCAAAGGTAAGTCTTCCTTACCAGCAGCCCCAGCCGGCTATCAAGTTCCAATCGGTTCATACGGTATCGGCGTTCGCGGCGATGCCCAGACCCCTTGGATTGATGCTTCAAGCTTTGTCTTGAACGGTAACCGGTTTGTTTACTACGATGGTCCAGATGTGGCCATTGGTGGTAACATCACAATGACTTTCACAGTAAAAGTTGCAGCGACTGCCGCTAACGGCACCTACAATCTTTACTACAAGCCAGTCTTCGATTACGAAGCTTGGACTCGTCAGACAGCTTGGAACGGAAAGATTTTGGACAAAGATAAGTCCGATATCTTCACCCGTTTCTACGTTGGTACGACTCCAACCGTCAACGGTAACTTGAATGTTGGCATTGCCAGCACCACCCCAGCAGCTACTTCAATTGCCGCTGGTGCGTCTGATGTTCCAATGGCGAACTTTACGTTCACTGCTGGTGCATCCGATAACGCATTGGTTTCAAGTATTGCCCTTACACGGACTGGACTGTCAGTCGATACCGATGTTACTGGTGTCAAACTCTATGATGGGAGCACCCAATTGGGCTCCGAGCAAAGTTTTAACACCACTACACACAAAGCTACCTTTACTGGTTTGGCTTGGTTAATCCCAGCCGGCACTAGCAAAACTCTGACCGCTTGGGTCTCTACTGCTAGTACAAATGTTGGTGCTGTTATCCAGATTTCTATCGCCGACGCCGCCAGCGTTACACTCACTGGTAGTGGTACTATTGGCGGGACTTTCCCTGCCACTGGTAATGGGTTTACGCTAGCCAATGTCTCTGTCGGCACAATGGATGTTATCAAGACAGCCGCTCCGGCTATTGGTAACATTCTCTCTGGCAGTACTGATCAACCAATCGCTTCGTTTAAATTCACTTCAGCTACTGAAGGATTTAACATTAATAGCGTTACCTTCACCGAAACTGGTACATCAGTTGATTCTGATGTCTCCAATCTTCGCTTGAAGCTTAATGGTGTTCAGATTGGTAGTGTTATGCCAGCATTAAGCGGCGGTATGGTTACCTTTACTGGTAGCCCACTGTTGTCAGTTCCTGCTGGTCAGAATAAGACCATCTACATTGATGCTGACATCGCTTCTGGTGTCACTTCACAACGCACAGTCGTCTTCCAAATCTACCAAGCTAGTGATGTTGTGGCCGTTGGTCAGAACTCCCATGCTAACGTAGTGATTCTTGCTAGCGGATCTGCATTCACTGCTCAAACTGGTCAAGCCCAAACCATCATCCAAGGTACTCTTGGCGTGACCCGGGCCGCCACCAACTTGAGTGCCCAATCATATGTGGTTGGTACCGCACAAGCTGAAGTAGCCAAGTGGAAGTTTAGTGCTGGTTCTAATGAAGGTATTAAGGTAACTAAGCTTACTTTCACCAACGGTGGTACTTCACCAACCGCTGCTGATCTTCAGAATGCTCGGCTTTACATCAATGGTTCAGCCGTCGCAACTGATGACAGTGGCACTGTCTCGGCTACTACTATTAGGTTCACCAATGGCAACGGTCTCTTTACCGTTCCAGTCAGTGGTAACACTGAAGTGACCCTAAAAGTTGATGTCTCTTCATCGGCTACTGCGTCTCACACGCTGAAGTATTACTTGTCAGCTGTAACCGATCTTGAGATTTACGGTCTTAGCTCTAATGCTAAAATCGACAGCACTACTGCTAACATCACGCCAATTACTGACGTGGCTGTTGGTGTAGCTTCCGATCACACCTTAGCTGCTAACGGCACATTAATCGTCGCTGCTGGATCAAATACTCCACCTGCTGCCAACTTCTCGTTGGGTACCAGCAACTTCGAGTTTATGCAATTCACCATGCAGGCAATTAGCGATGCCGCTCAAGTCACCGCTATTACGCTTCATCTCTTCGATGACACATCTGTTCTTACAAATGGTACCGGAGCAGATATTGGCACAGGTGATGTAACTAATGCTAAGCTATACTGGTGGGATGGTACAAGCTGGACCCAATTGGGCAGTACAATCAACACGCCATCTACTGGTACAGCCACGTTCAGTTTTAGCCACACGATTCCTGTCAATACTACCGAAACCTACAAGTTAGTTGGGGATATTCCAACTGGCGCTTCCTTGACCAACTTGTTCGCAGGTATCGGTACGGATGATGACAGCGTCCACATCTATGATGAGGTCACTGCTTCCGGTGTAGCGTCTGGTCTTGCTTACACCAGCGGTACTTACATCTCAGCTGCTGATTACGCGTATGGCTCACTGTTCACTAAAGTGACTCCAACTATCACTGCTACTATGTCCACAGTGCCAATCGCACGTACTGTAGTTAAAAATAGCAACAATGTTGTTTTGGGCCGTCTGTTGTTAGCCGCTAGCGCCGGTGAGGATATCAACATCTCCACCCTGAGAATTAGCGCTGATGATACAGATATCTCTGGTAACGGTAGTGATTCTCTCGCCAGCACCAACTTCTCCAACATTCACTTGGGGGCTGACACAAATGGTGATGGTACTTATGAATTGACTACTATCAATAAACCATTTACTGATGGTGGTGGTTCAGCGATTGACTATGTCACCTACAGTGGTTCAGATTTCAACAACCCAACTAGCTGGAAGATTCCTTCCGCTGGTACATTGGTAGTTGATATCTTGGGCAATGTATTGGGCAGTTCCGGTAGCTGGTCGTTTGGTATGGTTGATAACGCCCCAGTTACCAGCATTGTTGGTTCTGGTGCTTCTTCTACCACCGCTGCCACCATTGCCGGTTTGGGCTCTGCCATTACTTCGGCGGTTCTCGGCCTGACTACTGGTGGTTCGTTGGCGATTACGCTTGATTCGACCTCACCAACTGTCCAACAGGTCACCGCATCATTCTCAAGTAATGTTTCCGCTCCAGTTGCTCGCTTCAAATTTGCGGCTACAACTGAAGATGTTCGCCTTGAAATGATTCGTGTCACTGACCTTGCCGATGGTAATGATGTTGACTTCAAGTCAGCTGGTATCCACCTTTATGAAGGTGGAACAATTGCCAAGGCATCTGATGGCACTTACAGCTTGTCAGGCGGTACCTTAATTGGTACTGGTACTTTGACTGGCACAGGTGCTGAAGCGGTAGATATTACTTTGAGCCCGGTGGTGATCGTTCCGGTCAACACCTCGAAGTACATCACTATCGTTGCTGACATCAACTCCATCGCTGGTGGTGCTGTATCCAAGCACATTCCAGCTCTTGGTATTGACCAAGACATTGCTACTGGTAACTGGACCGGTACTGATCCTGATTTCTCTGGCAACTTGCTTAACGTAAAGGCAAGAGGCGTGTCTTCAGGTGTCGGTATTGGTACTGCTGCCGCAGGTAGCGTCGACTTGATGGGTAATTCCGTCTATGTCGTTAAGACTAAGCTTGGTTTGGCAGTAAACAGCGCTTCTCCATCTGGTACACAGGTGAGGGTTCCTAACTTCACCATGTATAAGTTGAATGCTACAAACACTTCAACTGATACAGACGCCAGATTACGTGCTGGTCTTTCAAAGGACACCGATTCCAACGCAGGTTGGTCAAACCAAGGCACTTTGGCGGCCTACACCACAGACACGACCAAGTATGTAGTTGGGGCTGGTAGCGTCAACTTTAACAAAGTTGACTTCACTGGCGACAGCACAGAGGGTATTAGTCAAGATGGTGGAGCAACAAGTTTTGCCACTAGCTATACCCGTGTGAGCTACTGGGTTCGTTCAACGGCTGCCATTGCGGCTGGCGACCTGACCTTTGTCATGGCTACTGATGCGGCCTTAACTGCTGGCACAGTTACCTCTGCTGTAACTGCCTGTGCCATCAACCAATGGTGTCGGATTGACGCGGCCATCACTCCAGGTGCCACTCGGTACTTTGGTGTCGTGGTCTCGCATGCCAGCAACCAAGATAACAAGACTATTAACGTAGATGGTATTACCTTCTACAACGATAGCCTTAAGCTGACCCTGACTGGTTCGACCACGATGATGTTCGCAACAACTGCCAATACTCTTGCAAGTGGCGCGGTTGTTCTGAAGAACGGTAGTCAGACCCTTGCTACTGGTTACTACAACGGTGGCGGTACCGCTGGTCTTTCGACCACCTATGGTACAGTCACCTTCATCCCAGGGCAGAATAGTGGTGAAACAGAAATCACGATTCCTGCTGGTGGTATGACATTAGACTTTATTGCCGACCTTACAACTCTTTGTACGGGTGCTGGTACATTGTCTATCCAGTTGCCGTTAGGTTCTGCAACCTATCTTGGTTCAGTCACTAATGGCCAGGTGTTATGGAACGACAACAGTTCCACAACCACCATCGGTTGGGTTGACAGTCCAAACTCTCCGCTCTCTAGAGGTATGACCTTCTAGTTAGCTGATTGTTACTAGTTTAGTAGTGGCGCTCTAAAACTACTTACAATAAGACCCCCGACTTGTCGGGGGTCTTATTGATGAACAAACAGCTCTCTTCTCTTCGTCATTCCGGCCTACGAGCCGGAATCCAGAAAAGAACAGAAATGTTGGTTGTCTCTTTGCTAGATCCTGAAATGAATTCAGGATGACACAACCAGTCAGTCATTTGATAAACTGAGTCTATGAAGATATGGTCTAGCACAATCAGTTTTGCTCGTCGGTTCTGGTTTGCCACCGATTTAATCGACAAAACCCTTTTCTTGGGTTTGATGGTTTTGGTGGGTCGCGTAGCAACCGATCCGGATTTTGGCTGGCAACTTCGCGGCGGCCTAGATTTAATCAAGTCTTTTCACATTCCAAGTTTTGATCCATATTCCCATACCTTAACCAACTACTCTTGGGTCAATCATGAATGGTTGAGCGAAGGCATTCTTGCTTTCATCTACCAGTATCTTGGCATGGCAATGGTTGTGTTGCTATTTGCGCTACTTACTATTGGTGCATTTTGGTTGGCTCTTTCAACATTTAAAATTAATCGCAAATCCAAACTTATTACTTTGGCTTTGGTCTTTATGGCCGATATGGGGCGATGGGGGATTCGCATGCAAGTCATCACTTGGTTTGGCATGGCGTTCATCCTTTGGTCTTTTGCCCAATATCGCTCTGGACGATTCAAACATCTCTGGTGGTATATTCCAATCTTTTGTTTGTGGGCAAATCTACACGGTGGCTTCACGGCTGGCCTTGGTATCTTTGGTCTGTTGGTCGCCATTGAGGCAGTCCGCTGGCTGTGGTGTACCTATGTCATCGATACCCCCGCTCAATCGAATACAATTCCGCTGTTAACTGCCCGTCAATTTGGTCATCTTGTACTGGTGGGTATATTGTCTGGCGCCGCTACCTTTATCAACCCCTACGGTTGGAAACTTTATCTAGATTTTTATCATCTCTTCACTTCATCATTTGCCTTACAAAATATCGGCGAATGGCGCCCATTGCTGGACGCCTTTAATTCCGGCTCAGGGCACTGGCTATTATTTTATTTTATCGTCTTCTTTCTTTCGGCCATTATGGTTGCTCGCAAAATTGATTTTGCGCGCTGGATAGTTGCTTTTGTATTTTTATTGCTAGCTTGGTCAGCGACCAGAAACATCTCGTTTTTCTTATTAGTAAGTGCGGGCTTTATTGCTCAAGCTTTTGATTATCTTATGGCGCCAATTGCGCAGTGGTTGTCACATCGCCACTGGATGTTGCATACAGTTATTGGTGTAGCTGGGCTTTTTGTAATCATTCCAAATCTTTGGCCGCTTTTCACTCATGCCAACGATATTTCTGTTATTGCCCAGCTCAAAAGTTATCCACTAGCAGCTATCGAGTGGGCAAGAAATAATCCCGGCCAAGTCGGTACAAAATTATACAATACCTACAATCTAGGAGGATTTTTGGATTGGCAACTGCCAGAGCACAAGGTTTTTGTAGACGGCAGAATGGCATACTGGCACAGCGGTGAGAAATATCCTTTTCAGGACTCGCTTGATATTGACGCAGGCAAGCCAGATGCGATTGCCAAAATGCAATCGCTCTATGGTGTCGACTGGGTGATTACCGATCCGCTCTTTCCACTTGCCGTGACTCTCAAAAACTCCTCTGACTGGGTCCAAATTTTTGCCGACGATGTAGGGGTTATCTATCGCAAGCGAACCATTTTGTAATCTAATCAATGTCGACTAGTCTCAGCCGCTGTATAATAGAGTTATTATGAAAAATACATTTTCTTTAATAGTCATCGGTTTGTTAATCAGCGGTTGGCTTGGCCTACAGCCAGCTAGTGCCGCCGTTTCTGCCCCTCGGGCATTTCTTGCCGAGGGCGGCATCGACCCATTTTCTCTGCATTTATTTTGGATCAATCCTAGTGACTCCAATCTAGATCATATCAATATATATTTCTCCACCCTTCCGCTCACTAACTTTAGCGTTGTTGGCATTGCGACTGGCACGCAAGCTCAGCCAAATCAAAGAGGGGAATACATGTTGTCTGGTCTTACTGATAATCGAGGGACCGAAAATTATCATTATGTTTACCTCACGGCTGTCGACATGACCGGCGCCGAAAGTGCCCCTACTGTTACCTTAAAAAGGCTGACTGGAGTTTCACCAGACTTAACCAGTACCGATCCAGTTGCTAGTTTAACTACGACTACCATCAACTCAACTTCACTGCGATTGAATTGGGATAACCCTGTCCAAAGCGATCTCTACCGAATCGCAATTTATCGTTCAACGAATCCCAATGTGTTGCTAAACGATACGAATTTTGTTACTCGTCAGGTGGTTCTACCCAGCACAGCAGGTACATTTACCGACACGGCGCTTTTGTCCAATACAACTTACTACTATCGGTTGGTGACAGAAGATGTAAAAGAGAATATCAGCGAACCAGCTGCAACTTTCGGCACCACTTTAGCTGCCCCTGTCACACCGCCAGTCACCCCGCCTGTCACACCTCCAGTCATCACCCCACCCACTCCCACAACTCCACCAGTAGTTATTCGACCATGGGCATTTGATTACCGCGCCGAGTGGATTAGTCAAAGCGGCACTATCTCGGCCGACAAAACTGCTCACGAAGTTTCGGGTTTTGCTGGCTCAACTATTGATTTAGAATTAACTCTCAAAAACATTGGCAAAGCATGGTGGTATCCCACTACTCCAGACAGTGCCCACATCATCAAATTGGGTACTTGGATGCCCCAAGACAACGCCTCCACTCTCAAGGACAACACTTGGCTTGCTTCAAACCGAATCGTTCAAATCAATTCAACCACCGGCACTGGCTCAAATTCTACTTTCAAATTTAAAGTTGCTATCCCAGCCGATGCCGCCTCGGGTACGGTTTACAAATTCTATGTCCGTCCCGTCGCCGAGTGGGTGAAGTGGTTTGGCCCAACTGGCATTTTCTGGAACATCGTTGTCGACTAGAATCACGAATTCAGAATTATGAATCAAGAGGGGACGGGAAAATGGGGCAGAATTATGAATTTGGAATTATGAATCAAGGGAGGGTAAAAATCAGGAATCAGAAATCATGAATTATGGGGGAACAGGGGAAGATTAAGAGTTTTACCGACCTGAACGCTTGGCAAGAGGGGCATAAATTGGTTATCATGATATATGTCCTGACTAAGACTTTCCCTGATGGGGAGACTTACGGACTTGTTAGTCAGATGCAACGATGCGCAGTGTCTATTACTTCCAATCTGGCTGAAGGCTTTAGCCGACAATCATACAGAGAGAAGGTTCAGTTTTACTCTATATCACAGGGCTCCGTAACTGAATTACAAAACC
The DNA here is from genome assembly GCA_041649135.1 of Patescibacteria group bacterium. GTDB lineage: Bacteria > Patescibacteriota > Kazan-3B-28 > Kazan-3B-28 > Kazan-3B-28 > JAKLDB01. Next base: position 165,566 of record JBAZNQ010000002.1, read on the forward strand.
AACTCCTAGTTGCTCGTGATGTTGGGCATGTCTCCCAATCACAATTTGAGCAACTTGCCAGTCAAGTCATCACTGTACATAAATTGGTTAGTGGGCTGATAAAAAGCTCCAAGTCATTCGTCCGTCCATAATTCTTAATTCATTATTCATAATTCACTTATTCCTATGAAGAAATGGCATTTTGGGCTAATCGGGCTAGTTATTATTGTCGGTGGACTTGCCGCCGGCGGTTATTTCTGGTGGAGACCAAGGGTTGCCAGCCAGTCTATTGTCGAGGCCGCCGATGCCTTTTTGGCAGGCAGAGACAACAATGATATTCTCGAATACGACAAAGCTCTAGACTTGGTCGACAAGGCGATTGCTTGGGGTAAGTATGATTCCACTATCGGAATATTTCGCGGCCAAGTCCTTGCTGGCTTGAGCCGCTATGACGAAGCCAGAGCCCAGTATGAAAAAATCCTTGCTGCTGACCCATCTGCCAAAGAAGCAGTTGAAGATTTGTTGAATCAACTGCCACAATAATCAAATATCCAAACAACCTCGACTTGTCGAGAAGGTTTTTTTAACGCTAATTTAATTGTCGGGCATGCAAAATTTTACAAAAAGAAAGCCGACCTATTTTGGTCGCTCTTTTTGAATATTTAGCGCCCTAGGTCGGCTTGGGGGTACAAATACCCAGAAACCATCTCGCCGCTGTAGTCCAAGAACGAATCAAGATGGACGGGGGACACTCTATACCGATACTGATGTCGTAGGGGAGGGTTGAGGCAAAATCAGGTATTTTGTATAGATTTTTAGTCAAATGTATAGATTTTGTATTCTCGTCATGCTATATTTGGAAAAGAACTGTATAGATTCAGATTAAATTGTATAGGTTTCTATGGAGCGCGAACTACTGAACATTGGGGAGACGGCAAAGATTTTGGGAATCACTCAACAAACTCTTCGTCGATGGGATAAGAAAGGCATTCTGACAGCCATCCACCCTAGTGGTAGTCAGCATCGTTATTATCGCCCAGAAGACATCCAGGTATTATTATTATCTCGCGACGATATTGTGCAAGCATCTTGGCGATGGGCAACTGCCGAACCACCCGTAGAACCGGCTTCGATGTATTATTGCCAGACCCGCGATGTGTTCACCGCGCGTTGGGAGCGGCTCGTCGGAGAATTGGCGCGCATCGTCTTGCGGGATGACGGGCAATCTAATCTTATTGCTGGCATTGCTAGCGAGATTGGAAATAACTCCTTCGATCACAATATTGGAAATTGGCCAGATATACCGGGTGTCTTTTTCGGATACGATCTTAAGCGACGAGAAATCGTGCTGGCCGATCGTGGTCGCGGAATCTTAACTACACTGCGTCAGACACGCCCCGAGCTCAAGAATGATTTAGAGGCCGTGGAGATGGCCTTCACAAAAGCAATTTCAGGTCGTGCGCCGGAGACACGCGGTAACGGGCTAAAATTTGTTAAGGCGGCAGTGCGTTCGGGAACGAGCATTTCTCTAGTATTTCAATCCGGAGTCGCTCAAATTAGTTTAATGCGACGCAATTCACATTTATCTGTGCGTGTGGCTCATCCAGCAATTCAAGGCTGTCTGGCGATTATTAACTTTTAATCTAAATAGAATATGCGTATAGAATTAAAAAGATTTGGTACTACACTAGTTTCCCGTCCAGCCGGTAAAGACTCTTATTTAGCACACCGTGCGGCAATGTCAAAACTTGCAGTAGATGAAGAAATCATATTTGATTTTGCGGGTGTGGATGTTTTAACCCCTTCTTGGGCCGATGAGTTTATTACGCCATTTGTAAAACAGTACCCAAATCAAATCAAGTTTGAACATACGGATAATTTGTCGATTCGAGTGACATTGGATATCCTTCGACAGGTCTGGAGCGGTGCAGAAGACCTGGAGTAGGGAGCTCTACTTTAATCAAAAAGAAAGCCGACCATTTTGGTCGCTTATAGTAAATATGAAGCGCCCTGGTCGGCTTGGGGTACAAATACCCAGAAACCATCTCGCCGTCTTCCCCCGAAGGGGAGATAACGCAGGGGCTAAAAACATTTTTGTTTTGGTTTTGTACCTAGGATCTTGCGATCCTAAGTTTTTAATTGCCCCGCGCGAGGACAGTAACGGGAGATAGGGCATCATCCCAAGGGATGTTTGCTCTCTCTTCCGTTAGCTTCTGGTCTAGTTGTGAAGGAACCCACTACCAAATTACTTCAGTATACACAAAAAATACCCATTTGGCAATAGTACACGCCTGTTTATCGTATAATTATCGCTCTGGAAGCCAAAAGATTTTTTCTTATCCACATTGATTTTGGCTGGACAATTTATCTAAAGTCAGTTAATCTCTAGCCAATCCCAATTGGAGGTTTTGTACATGTCGAAGTCCAGTAAGTCCGGCCAACGGTCCGGCAAGGAGCCACTCAAACAATCTGGTGCCACTAGCCAGACAGCAAAAGCTAAGGACATGCGAACCAAGCATGCGAAGAGGGAGGCCGACAAACAGGCTGCGAAGGCCGCTCGCAAGCGGGCTCGTCGTGGTTCGCCGCCCCCTAGCAAGGAGTAAGCCTGTCGCTGGGAAGGCTTTCTCCCAGAATCACACATCTGTACCATTTACCCCGGGCAAGTCCCGGGGGTTCTTTTTGTCTTTTCTGGTCGGGGTGACAGGAATTGAACCTGCTGCCTCGCCGACCCGAACGGCGCGCGCTACCGATGCGCCACACCCCGATTGGCATTTTGCTGGGGACCCCCGAAATGGTCTAGCGAAGCGAACATTTTGGGGAAGAGGAGAAACAATTGAGCGATCATAGCCGAATGGGCTTTTGCCCGTTTGTGCGTCGAGCGAAATTGTTTCGACGTGGAGCCGGAGGCGGGATTCGAACCCGCGACTTGCTGTTTACGAAACAGCTACTCTACCAACTGAGTTACCCCGGCGCTCAATTTATGATTTTGTCTACCAGCCCCAACGGGGCCCCTTTGGGGCTGAGCTAAGGCGGCATATCACAACAGCCAGATTACCTTTTTAGTATAACTTAGTCAAAGCTCCTGTCCCATTAAACGAATTGCGTCTACTTACTTTCTTCCGCCATTGGAGCGAGATCGTGATAAATCCCAAAACCTGTACCAATATTATTTTGGTTAGATTGGAATAAATTGAACAAATTGGTTAGATTTTAATATAAACGCCAGCTGGCGTTTATATTAAAAAGACACCACTAGTTTGTCTTGCGCAGAGTCTTGGTTCCGAGCAACCAAGTGGGTTCTCGCACCCCACCCCCACAGGGGCAAGAAATGTTGAGATCCCGTATCTAAAGTTTGTTGGCCAAAAAATGCGAAGACAAATCAATGGTGCTACCTTTATTTTACACCCGATTTTTGATCCCAAATTTTTCGCGGTGGATAAAAATCAGAAGGGGAGAGTGCTAGAGCCAACAATCCATTGAATCACCGCAATTACCGGTTCCAGTAGCCAATAAATGATGTTAGTGCCGAGTATTCTATCGGCAAAAATCAGCACCAGAAGCGCAATTGGCCCCATCTGTTCCAACCGAGAAATTGTCTCTTGACGGACATTGAAACTATCCAAAATTAAATACAAAATCTTCGAACCATCTAGTGGTGGAATCGGTAGCAGATTGAAAGCCGCCAGAAAAATATTCAAAGTCACTATCACCGCCAAAAAAGTATACAGCTGACCTTCCGGCAGAGCTTGATATTGAATTAAATAAATCCTTCCCGGTAGTGCCAGTAAAAATGCCAAGATGATATTGGCGATCGGCCCAGCAATCGCAATTAATAATTCGCCAAATCTTCCCCGAGCTACCCGTCGAGGGTCGTAGGGGACGGGTCGCCCCCAACCAAACCCAACCAACAAAATTAAAATACTCCCCATCGGGTCAAGGTGAGCCAGCGGATTCAGAGTCAGCCGACCCATCTGCTTCGCGGTTGGGTCGCCCAATTTGTAAGCCGCCCAAGCATGAGCCGCCTCATGGAAGGTGATTGCCACCACTAATGCCACCACAAAGAAGACAAATGTATCCAGCTGTTGAAATACCCCTAATAACATAAAAACCTTGTTCTAAATTACCTTTTTTGCTACCCTGTGATAGACGAATGGTCTTATAGGCAAATAGACTTGTCGATTAGCCTATCCACCTATTAGTCTATCAGTCAATCAGCCTATCAGCCAATCTGCTTTCTCGTCCATCTCTCACCCTTTGTCATTACAACTCTCCTCTCCGTCATTCCCGCGCCCGCCTGCAACGATGCCCGCCAGAAACGCTGTATCTACTGCGGACTGGTAGCACTTCGGGCAGGAAAACGGGAATCCAGACCCCGTCCGTCATTCCCGCGTAGGCGGGAATCCAGACAGAAACAAGAACATTTTTCTTTTTATTTCTGGATCCCCGACGTCGGATGGCTTTGCCTCCGGCTCGAGGATGACAAAATAGAAAATACACCGCAGTTACTTCCAAAATTATTCACTATTAACTAACTTCTATGTCCAAAATTTGCTACATCTGCAGTAAGACCAAATCGTTCGGTAACAATGTCAGTCATTCCAAACACAGCACCGGTCGGTCTTTTGGTGCCAATTTATTGTCGACCAAAATTACTGTTAATGGTACTCCAAAGCGAGTAGTCGTCTGTTCTCGTTGTTTAAAGACCATGACGAAAAAGGCCGTCCCTAGTCGGGCTAGCAAAAAGGCCGCCAAGCAGACTGCTTAATTTGGCAAGTCACATGGTACGATACCCATTTGTCATTCCGGACTTGTTCCGGAATCTAGACATAAAAAGAAACATTTTTGTTCTTGTCTGGATTCTGAAATAAATTCAGAATGACGATAGTAGGCGAGTGTGGTTCCCTAGCCGCCAAGATCGCGGCACATGGGCAGGCAATGGCACCCGCCCGAACATATCCCCCGCCAGAATGAAAAGCATTCTTTCGGGCTGGCGTTCGGTACGGGCGGGGAACGCAAGCGGGATTAGTACAATGGTAGTACACGTCCTTCCCAAGGATGAGACGCCGGTCCGATTCCGGTATCCCGCTCCAGCAATTTTTTCATATGATAATGAACAGTGCCACTCACCAATAGGCGAGTGGCACTATATCGTTACTGACTAGGCCGGTCGTCGACAAAGAGATAAGCTGTTCCTTAGGCACAGAAAGACTCTCTCCGTTCTAGAATCTTCTGGTTGAAAATGATCCAATCGCCACCGGATGTACTCTCGAGCATCCGCCATGGTTGTCGACCGATCCAAATCCTTGAGGATATCCTGTTCTAGCCGGTGTAGTTGACTCCATACGGAGGGATCAAATGATCCACGCACCTCATTCAGGATGCTTCCGATTTGTGCGCGATATCTTTCCAGCCGTTTTACTGCTTGCTCCTCTTCTCGATACCGTGAGATATCGAATCTGCGAAGAAGGGCGAGTCGTAAAACTCTTAATTTCTGACCGACCCAGTCTCTGATTCTGATTAGGTGCAGTAGCTTCATACATTACCTCCTAGCGTCTGGGATAGGATAGCACGTTGGTTGAAGCAACCTCCGGCAGTCTACCAGCCCGTATCAGATCGGTCAACCCTCCTTATACCAAAGCAACCAACCCAATCTCTTGGATTGTCTCTCTGGTCGGGGTGACAGGAATTGAACCTGCGACCTCACGGCCCCCAGCCGTGCGCGCTACCCCTGCGCCACACCCCGATTTCCGGAGAACGTTTAACGTTTTGGTGCTCTCGGGAGGAATCGAACCTCCACCAACCCCTTAGGACGGGGCTACTCTAATCCGTTGAGCTACGAGAGCATATTTAATAGAATGCGCTGATTGTATAGGGTAGAATAAGACTAAGACCGAGAATAATCAACATTACCATCCAGATTAGCCTTTCCGCCTTGTGTGATTTTTTCGCCATACGCTTATCATTATAGAAAGCCCGCTCCAAAATGCCTAACACCGAAGAATTTATTCCCGAGTTTACGGGTCAGCGCGAGACTGAACAAGTCGAGCTGATGTTGTTCCAACATTGGTTTATGCTAGCCTTGCCACTGACCAAGGCATTTGTCGTGATTATCATTTCCTTGGCTGTGCCGATTTGGTTACATTGGACCAGCTTTATTTTTAGTTATGGTCTGACGACCGCAGTTTATTACCTCTGGCTGGTGTTTTGGATCTGCTATATGGTTTATGCTTATTCCAATTGGTATCGTGATCGGTTCATCATCACTAGCGAACGAGTGATTGACATAAATCAACGGGGTTTGTTTAGCCGCAAGGTTTCCGAAGTGGAGTTGAACCGAATCCAGAATATCACTTACTCGGTTGATGGGATTTTTGCTACGATGTTTAATTTTGGCACTATCGTGATTCAATCGGCTGGCGCGAATGATTTGACCCTTAAGCGAATCGCGGATCCAGCCGGTATTCAAGAAGAGATTACTCGTTTGGTTAAAGCTAAAGCCAAAGACCAGCCCGTCACTGCCGAGGAGTTGGTTGACTTCATCAAATCCACTCGGCACGATCCGAAGTCTTGAGACTAGCATTATCGGGTAGGATATACTAAAATAGCTTCGTTCTTGTGGGGGTGTAGCTCAGTTGGTTAGAGCGCCTCCCTGTCACGGAGGAGGTCGCGGGTTCGAGCCCCGTCACTCCCGCCAGCAACGCTTTGTGTAGCAAGGCGGACTGGCCCGCCACAAAAACAATGGCTAAGACTTATTCTCTCTATACTGATGGGGGGGCTCGGGGCAACCCCGGCCCAGCCGCAATTGGCGGTGTGATTTTTGACGCCTCCAACCAAGTCGTCAAAGAGTTTTCCCGCTACATCGGTGAGACCACGAATAATCAAGCCGAGTATCGGGCATTGGTTTTTGGATTAACTCAAATCACCAAACTTGTCGGTACAAAAACTAGCCAAACCAAAATCACTGCCTTTCTTGACAGCGAGTTAGTCGTCAAACAATTAAAAGGGGAGTATCGGGTTCGCGATGCCGATCTTCAGCCGCTTTATGCTCAAGTCGTCAAATTAGCCCAACCATTTCAGCAGATTTCTTTCACTCACATTCGACGTGAAAAAAACCAGCACGCTGATCGGCTGGTCAATCAAGCTCTGGATAGGCGGGGCTAGTCACTAGTATTTCTCTTCACTATCATCCTCCGGCTACTTTACCCTGCTGTCATCCTCTGGCTTGCGTTAGTCCTCCGTAGCTCAACGAGCGAAGGACGGAACCAGGGGATCCAGAAAAGAAAAGGAAAATGTTTTTGTTTCTGGCTAGATCCCCGATGTCGGATGGCTTCGCCTCCGGCTCGAGGATGACAAAAAAAGAGTCCAGATGGACTCAACTTACATCCCACAACTCACAGCCCTTACTCATATTTCACTACAAAGCTTTTATCCAGACTCTGGTACTTCGCATCGTTCACCGCTTCTGGATTAGCGGTGTAGATTTTGTATTCCAAACTTCCCACCATATCCGACATTAATGGGAAACTGACTTTGCCATTATCATTAGTCAGAAAGAAAGCTCGTTCCGACTCCGGACTATACCAATCAAAATAAGTCAGCCGATTAGTTCGCAAAGTCGGATCAGCGATTTGTAGCCCAACCCAAATTCCCGTTGCCGGTAGGCTAGTCGTCTTATCAGTAACTGTCAAAACCACCTCACCCTGTTGCTTACCATCAGCATACAGTTCGTATGGGGGAAGTTTGATATTGGTAACTGCTAGCGTCGTAGCCGAAGCTACTGGCTGTCCCGACAACAACCAACCGCCCGCTGATACTGCGATAGTCAGAATGAATAAAGCGCTAAACACTCCCCAGCGCTCATGGCTGTTGTAAGTTCGATTGCGGCGGAAATGGTGGAGGAGATGAGGCATAGATCTAGAGATTAGAGACGAGAGTTAAGATTTTTGCGATAATCTTATTTTTGATAGCAAGCTTGTGATGGTTGCGGAAATCATTTTACTAATTTCTATGAATATTCCCTAAATTGTTTGAAACTGCGCGCCCGTAATATAGCCAAGGTTTTTGGCAATGATTAGTTGCGTCTCTGCTTCAGCCAAAGATCCGCGAGCGATACACAAAAATCTAACAAAGTCTTTGGTTGAATTTCGCGCCCAGCCTTCGGCAATATTTGATGGCACGGATACTACGCTACGATTAACCTGGACAGTCAGCGCATATTGCTCTGATACTGGAAAAGTTCGAGTAAGGGCATAGGTTTGTTTGACGAGGTCAATAGCTTTCTGCCAAAGTTGTAAGTCTTGATAACTTGTCATCCCCCTTCTATGCTCTGTTACCTATATCTTACCCTATTCTCTATACTCTACTCTCTACCCCATGTTCTCTTTCGAAAAGTGGGTTTTATCATAATGCTCTACCCATGCCAGCGCGACGGCGGCCGCTAGAGTTAGGCCAAGCAGGATGAGCTGGAGTCCGTTCATACCAGTCACCGGCAAACGTTTTGGTCCGTGATAGTTGACTACATCAGCAATTTTAACTATTGCCACCGTGTAGCCAATTTTACCGTTGTAAAGAGTCGCGACCAACACATCATCATAGTAAGTCCCCAAATTCTTTCCGGCCACAAAGGTACTGGTACTCGAATCACCATTTGTACCATTCAAGTCGATTGTACCGCTTTTTTCAATCAGCACATGCCATTTGAATTTCAATGTTTCGATTACTTTACCATCAGTATCATAACCAATCGCTTTAAATACTTGTTTACCATTGGGTAGGAGAGTGGTCTCGCTCGGCTTGATTTCTACTCGGTCAATAATCCGACCAGTATCATCCTCTACCTCTTCCAGCTCTTCCAATAATTCCTCCTCGTCGAGAGCTTTATAGACACTCATTACTGCCGCCGCATTGGCCAGTCCAGTATCTGGCCACTGGGGGTAGTTATCGGCAATTGCAATTGACACTAGACCAGTCACGGAATCTTTAAAGTAAACCGTTACTCCAGTTTGATCACCATCAGTAGTCAGGTATTGTGGCATACCATTTTCATCATTTTGAGCTACCAGCAAGTATGGCAACTTATTTTGGTTGAGATCATAAAAGGCACCGGTAGTAGTCGAACTATAGAAGTACAATTTATCCGGCAGAGTCAAAGTACTACCATCAACTGATTGAGCAGTAATATTGATTGGCGAGCTGAATCGTCCAACTTTAACACTCGTGCTACAATTACCCATTTTCAAAGAGTCCAATGGTCGTTCGCCGGCAATTACCTCAACTAATTTTGTACCAGCTGGCCAACCCTTGTTCGGATCTTCTAACGCCAAAATAGTCAAAAAGTTTGGTGTGGAAACCATCGTGTCTTGGTAATAAAAAGTGGCTGTACTGGAACCTTGGGCAATTGTGATGTGCGGGTTTTCGCCTAAAGCTTTTTTGCTCGAGTTCCAGAATGAACCAGTCTCGCGTTCTTGTACACCCAAGTGGGCTCTTAGTCCGATACTGATATTTTCCTCTGCCAAATAGTCTTCTTCAGACAAACTGTCGACTAATTTCACAATAAACGGCACGCTCTCCTGCCCAACCACAACATACACCAGCGAAACAGCTGGGGAGACAATCCGGACAACCGGGTCAGCCGTAGTAAATTCCCATTCTTTCGGTGCATCTTTCAGGCCAGACTTGTCTTCAGCGTCAAAAGCCGATTTGATAATCACTTTATAAACCGCACCGGGCGTCAGTTCTCCATACCGCTGATTGGCTGGATCTAGTGGGGGGGTAAGAGTAAACAAAGCATTGCTGTGACCTTCCCGTTCACTCCAAGTTGGTTTCCAATCTTCCAACTCCGCAGGTGTAAATTCATAGCCGCTTTCTGCCAATGAATATGTAAATGGATGTTCTGTATCATCAAGCAATACCGAACGGTTAAAACCGATCTCGATGGGTTGCTTCAGCGGATTATTGTCGGGATGGTCAAGCGCTGGCTTATAGTAGACGATTTGTAGTGGTAGCGATGGGTCGCCCTCTTCCACATCGACCGTTACCTTCACCTCGGACTTTTCCGGCGGGCTTACCAATGCGTCCCATACATAAGCTGTGTTGGTAATGGTAGTCGGCACTTCTATTGTTCCTCTAGCTACCGCCTCAAAACTAAAAGTCAGGGGAGAGGAATTGGGTAATACTCCGCTAGCTTTTGCTCTCACCGTTTGAGTCGCTTCGTCATAGTACGGCGGGATAGTCCATCGGCTGTCTTCTTTGAAATTGATCGGACCGGGACCAAAGAAGATCGGTGGTTGTCCGGACGAATTATCATACGCTGGCACAAAATCACTGAATTCAATATCACCCAGCGTAGTGCCGGTGTTGGCAAGCGATACTGAATAAGTTACTGTATCACCAGCCCGAACCGTAGTGGGGGAGACAGTCATCTGACTGGTGGTGACCACGGCGTCGTGAGCAATTTTAAAACTGTCCCAACAGGGTAGCGGCACATCCGGCTCTTCGGTATAGTTCTCATTGTCATAAATATTAGCCGTTAACTTACTGTTAAATGAATTGCCAAGATATGGGATGTTAATTTTGACGGTAAATTTTACTACCACCGGAAACCCATACCTAATCGGTACACTAGAACTATTGCGCCATTCCAGTCTCACCACCCGACCACCTTCAGAGATTGGTACCATCGTACCTCCGCCAGGATTGTCAGTTCGGACGTATGTTAGTTCATCTGGAATACTGATTTTTGCCGCTACATTAGTGGCGTCATCACCACTAAGATTTTCAAGCGTCAAGGTAAACTGTGCCTCATCTCCAGTGTTGTATGACCCATCACCATTTGGTCCGTTGGGCACTTCTAATCTTGGAAACAGGTTCGGACTTATCAATCGCTGGGTTTTAAAAGTGAATTTTTTGGGAGCTGGAAACTGTAAGTCTTTTATATGATCAGGACACAACATGACACTAGTATCCCCCCCCCAGCGACAGATCTCTGGTTCTGGATGGTCACCAGCATCATTCTGTGGTGGCTGATAGCACAAGGCACCACATGGGTATGAACAGGAGTTGCTGTTCAGCTGGTTGCCAGCTTCATCAGTCGCATTAGTAATATCAAAAGTATACTCGGTCTCATAATCCATTCCGGAATGTGATACCACTATTTTCGTATCTCCCTCGCTCCAAACTACAGATAATCCTGCCACCGGAGTTTTTTGTGCGTCGGCACTTTTATAAAACTCATACCTGAATGTGTTTGTAACAATCGGTTCGGAAAAATAAATTCTTATCGGTTGAGCAATCACGACAGGCTCACCATAATTATGATAAATACCCTGACCGTCACGGGGATCAGTACCGCCATTAAACGGAATCTGGGGTGCGAGCAGATCGATCGTAGTCATTGCATCCCAACTTGCTGGCGGGTCTTCCACATTATTGTTGTTGTCTGTAGCTACTGAATAGAAAGACCATGTTTCGCCATGTTTTACTGGTACGTTCCAGCTATACGGAGCAGAAGTATCCGGATTACTAGCGTCGCCCCATAATACATAGTTATCACCATCAAGACTAATATAAAGGGCAACGTCTCTTACACCGCTATTACCATCACTAGCCGTGGCAGTAACTGCTAATTTTGAGTCAAAACATCGGTCTTCAGTTGTACTATAAGGGGAATCAGGCTTTACTACTTGTGATTCCGGCGCAGTCTTATCTTCCGATGGCGGAGTGCCACCCGTGGTGTAACCAACCGTCAGGTCATCTAAGATTGGTGCAGTTCCGGTCGGATAAATTTTAAGATAAATAGTGTTGCCTCCTAATGGCCAACTACCCAGCACACCCGCTGGCAACAGATCACTCAATTTGGTGGCAAAGGCTGGAGCATCGGTGTCGGAAGTCTTCCAACTACCAGTAGCAGTATCGTAGTAATACCATGTAGTGCCTCCAGCAGTCAGACCAAACGCGATTTTAATTTCGCCAGTATTTAATGCGTGATACGTTGCGGTTACGCTGGTAACAGATCCCACATGTGCTATTCCTGTCGCTGTGACCATTGAAGTATCACTTGCTACTGCAGTTGCTTTCCAAACATCCGCTGCCCCTCCAACTGTTTCGGCCGAACCAAATAGCAGTACTGTTCCAGTATCCACTAATGCGCCATTCCGGATCGGCCCGTTAGTATCAGCAATTGCAGTATGGGAAAGCCAATGGGCGCCATTGTCTAACGTACTCACAATATTAGTAGGGTCACCAGCGGTCGCAACGGCCGCGAAGGGGATTGACTGGTAGCTTGCGAAATCCATTACTGCTGTGCCAGTACCCATTGCGGCAGAAATATCCGTCCAGTCAGCTGGGTCATTTAAAGTTCCACCTCCGCCCAAGTTAAGATTGGTAGCATAAATTGAACCGCCCATGCCGCCTACACCTCCGCCCACATACAGCCAGCCCCCGATATACGCCGCAGTTCGCAAATACTTTGGCGTTCCCGGCAGAGTTGCTTCCGACCAACCCGCTCCGCCGTTGGTGGTATAAGCTAGGTGTCCAGCATTGGCCGCCGCCGCATCGTATCCGACCATGATAATCGTATTAGAGCTGGTGCAGATGATATCGGTCGGAGTTGGAACTATCGCAGTCATGACTGCGGTTACTCCCCAGCTCTGTCCTTTATCAGACGAAACATAGGTGTGGCCCACATCATCTACGGCATAAGCCTTGGAGTTAGTAGTATCCCAAGTTACCGATACCCAGCCAGTAGCGCCAGCGGCCAACGCGATCCCACTCACATTCCAGTTTGCTCCGCTATCGTCTGAATAATATGATGCTGGATTACCGGCCCCATCATCTCCTACGGCGATGAGGTCTGTGTCAGTAGTCTCGATGATCTGAAGATTATTAGTGACACCCGTAGCGACCGATGACCACGTTGCTCCACCGTCGGTAGATTTATATGCGTCTCCACCATTAGCTTCCATGGTTGCCCACAGCGTCCCGTCAGACGCATACTCTATGTTTCTAACTGCCAAAGCGGCCGGTAGGCCAGTCCCATATCCAGTTGAAGTCCAAGTGTCATAGAAATGAGCCACCCCATCGCCGGTTCCGTCGTAGTCAAAAATACTGATGTTCGTGTCTAATAGATAGTCACCAGCGGCATTAAAATCCCATGTTTGAGTTTCCGCACCCGCACGCGCTACATTTGTTCCCATCCAGCTGATCGGCAGGATACTTTGGATCACTAAAATCACAGCTGTTAAAACTGCCAGTCGCTTGCGTTGTTCAACTAAAGCTTTGAACATAGGTTTGGTGTTTGGTTTTTAATTTTTGGTTTTCCAGCTATGACAACTGGGGGAAGAACGAAAACTTATTAAGTTATTGTACTACAAAATTGCTAAAATGTCAATGGTAGCACTAGTGCCACTCTTTTATTGGAGTTGGGCTGGTTAAAGCTGCCACCTAACAGTAAAATAAAAACAGCTACTATCTTTTTATATTGTCTTGTCTGGGGTGAAAAAAATTACTCAATCTGTTAAAACTACTAAACCGGTGTCGTTACTGCCGAATGTTTTGCTGTTGCCAGCGCCACATCACCGGAAATGGGGCTGGCTGATCTGGACGATCATCTTGCTCGGGCTTTTACTAGGCTCGATTTGGCTACTGCGTGGGTGTAAAACCACTGTCGTTTCTGCCGTGCAGGCCGAAGCTTTGCAGGCACATTATGGTAAATTTGATTTGCTTGACGGCGGGCCCAGTTTGACTGGTGGTCCATATAATCTCTTGGCCCAAGGGTTACATTATTACCATGAGGTCATGCCAGATGGTCGAATTTTATTTGTTTCCGACCTGACCAACCGGCTTGATACCAGCCAAACCGATTCTGCTGCTGATCCGGCAGAGATCGCTCAACAAGTATTTATCTTCGACCCGGCTGTAAATAAATTTCAAGATTCTCCAGTATCGCTGAATGACAAATATGATCTCGATACCAATTTACTGATCAAATCCGGTCAGCTGGCCGTGTTCGATCTCGACCCAACTGAACTGCGCAATGCTAGTGGCAATCTTTTTAATACCGGACCGGGGGGCGTAAATCCAAAACTGGCACTTTACGATTCACTAACCGGCGAAAAGACTGATATCAAGCCAGAGGGCGAAGACCTCGCCTCTACTCATTTCGGTCAGCACCCCTATATTTTTGAACTTTCAGACGGTATTCTCATCGGTGCTGTCGAATATTCCCAAATCGGTAACTATGCCGCCAAGCAAACTACGGCCGTTACTTTCTTCTACGACTATCACACCCAAAAACTCACCAAGCAAGTCGGTTCGATCGGCTTACCTGACACAGATTATTACACTAGTCAACCAGTAGTGAAATTGACCGACGATCAAAGTCTAATTTTAAGCGGTGCTGATCTTTATTTGTTAGATCACAAAACCAAAACGGCTGTTTTTAAACGTCGGTTAACTGCTTATCAAAGCAACGAAATCATTTCGGCTCAAATCATCCCCAATACAACTCTGGTTTGGATCATCGCCTCTAATTCTCAAACCATCACGGCTGATTCAATTATTTATTTATATAATTTTGAAACTAATAATTTATATTCTCACCGCTTGGGCAACCTGCCGTTAAAACAGGGGACTGTGGCGAGCGAGTACATCCCCGGCCAAAGTAGCGGCATCCCTCGTGAATCAGACGAACCAGCCGACTCCAACCAACCGGCTACCATTAATGAAGCTGAAACCAATCTTTATCACCTTCAGCCATTGCGTGATGGGACAGTTCTTATCACCGGCAGCCGTTATTATGATTTGCCATGGAGTTTTGGTCTGACTACATTATTGAAAAATCAATGGCTCGACCGAGCTGACCAAGCAACCACCGCCGACATTGATCCCGCCAATAACTACGCTGCCCAACTTGCTGCCAATTTAGCAGACAGCAGCTCGGCCTACAATTGTACGATCCAAGATTCGATCTTATTGTCAGACGGTCGGGTACTGTTTGCCGGTTGTCGGTGGTTCACCTACACTCCCGCCGCTTCTAAAACATCCACTCAAACTAATAACGCCAATACTTTTGCCAGCCAATTAGGTCAAGTTGGTCATTGGACTGACGGCGGGAAATTGCTAGTGGGCGATGCCGAAAAAACAACTAATGATGAGGAATATAGTTTAGTTACTGATGCCAATCCCAAGTTCGGTATCCCATATGCTCTTCCAAATGGCAAAGTCCTGTTTGTTAATCCGGTTTTGGAGAAGCAACAAAACGAGTGGGTTAATACTGATGTATTTGGCCAAGTCTACGATCCGGCTACCAGTCGCAGCCAATGGGTAACATCGTCAAACATCATCGGCAAAAAAGTCCCTTACACTAATGGCGTTACTGACAGCAAAGGCAACGTCCATTTCTTTGACACTCTCAAAGATGAGGAACTCATTTATTACGCCAACAGCGATCAGTTAGTTTTGCGTTCTCTCGTTGGCCAAGACTATGGTGACGGTGTGTATAAACCTGATTCTGCGACTGCCTTTGCTGGCCTGCCGGTAGCAGTCGATGACAAGATCTTTTTCTTTGATGGTCAAACTGTCGTGGTGTTCAATATCAAAAACGGACAATACTCCGACATCGAGAAACAGCGCGAAGCCGCTTGGTTGGAGAAACATCCCAAAGATAATGTTTCACAAGAGGTGATGGACGAACTTAATTCTGGACTCCCGATCTTTGATGCTACCTGTACTGTCAGCGATCCAACTGCTCGGTCGAAAAATCTTTTTGGTGGTGTGTCATCGGGTAGCAAAGAGGTTTTATGCGGGGTGGAAAGCGCTCTTTATTTGGGCAACCACCGCATTCTACTTGCCGGCGGTAATCAATTAAAAATTTATAATTATCAATCCACCAAAACCGAAGCTTTGCCAGACTTGGAGAACATACTTAATATTCGTCAGCTGTTCCGAATGTCCGATGGACGGGTGGCGCTGGTTGGTCAAGCCACTCTTCCTAACGGCGAAACTCTGCGTTCCGGCCAACCCGATACCGTTAAAACTCAAGTCATTGAAATTCTAAACATCAACACCCAAACTGTTAGTGATCCGATCACTAACCCTCATTTCCCGATGGGTGGAACTATGGACATTAGCTACGACGTTTGGAGTTTGCCCAACGATCGGCTCTTGTTTGCTGCCCAACTCGGCACTCGCTTATCACTATATGATCTACAACGACATTGTTGGCTAAATCCGCCGGAAGCCTTGGTTAATCTTGGCTACGCTAACAATGATTTAATTACGCAATTATCTGACCGCCCGACCATTATTAAAATTGCTACCAAACTAAGCTACGTCGACTATACCAAAGAAACTTTGGCCACAGACACCACTAGCCAAAGTGATGTTACAGTTTTACCAGCCGACGCCGTCGAGCTGTTCATCCCCGAAACTGGCCCGTGGGGGTATTACGACTCAACGGTTTTTCGCATGAGTTGGTGGCTCTGGTTTTTGACTCTCCAACTGGTCCAAGCTTTTGCCGGCGGTGCTGTAATTATTGCTAAAAAACTTCGTCGCCGTTTTATCATCCCGCTCTAGGACTTGATTTTTCCCTCTTGGACAGGTAGAATTGCCCCGTTATCCTCAACTGGGGTCCCCGCGAGAATCTAATCCCGACGAATGGAGGGATGAGGCTCGTGGGGAGAGGAGAAACTCTATCGAATCAAAAGCGCCGATTCCAATTTATTTGGGAGCCAGCGTAAAATGAGATGAGTTTCGACGAAGGGGCTGTCTAGCTTCGACGGGGAACCTTGATTTCTAGATATTGCATGTCGTTTGCGCTCGAGAAACGTAAAATAACGAGCAAACTTACAAATGCCAACGCATTTGGCGGTCGTCTTCAGACCGCAACCGCAGTAGCCTAATTGTTACTGCCATCGTCATCTGACTCGCTTAACGGCCGGAACCGACGGTGTAACTTTAGTTAAGCTGCTGCAATTACGGTCGCTGTAATTGTTTAAGACTAAAGCGGCTTGCCTTGCTGTTGCTTTGTTGGCTTGAGGATAGCAGGGGACACCAATCAAACCAACTACACATGTAGTAATGTCTAGACGTCGTTTCTCGGACGGGGGTGCGAATCCCCCCAGCTCCACCAACCTTCGCCTCCTTAATTTGGAGTTTTATATAAAATAAAAAGCGAAGGTTGCCCTCCGTAGCTCGTCAGAGCGAAGGACGGGCAGGCTACGGTTGGCTGCGCCGCTTAAGGTGTGCTGATGGCACAGATTTTAAATACAGAAAAACAGCGAAGGTTGCCCTTCGAAGCTCTCGACCTTCGTAGCTTTAGCGAAGTAGGTTTGAGCGTAGTAGGGCTATAATCAAATTATGTATTATGTCTATCTATTGCGTAGTCATAAAGACAAGCGACAAAATTACATTGGCAGTACGGCAGATTTGAGAACTCGACTCGTGGCACATAATGCAGGTCAATCTCCACACACCAGCAAATTCAAACCCTGGGGCGTCATTTGCTACATCGCCTTCAAGACTAAAGTTCAAGCTGAGAAATTCGAGACCTATCTTAAGGCCGGTTCCGGCAAAGCATTCGCCAACAAGCATTTGTTCTAAATCTCCTTTGTGGGACTGGTTTTTTATTTGACAGCAAGGTGCAGTTGGAATATAATGTGCCCATCACGGGGGCTCTGATGCCCCTTACTTTGGAGGTGGTGCAAATGATGAGTCGTATCACTGCCGCCGAGATTTTTACCCACCCAGAAGACCTTTGTCTCATCGTCTTTCAGCCGAAGGGACAACAAAAATGGGGGGTACAAATAGCACGCGGCAAGGGACACAATTACAAGATGATGCTGGATAACGGCATCGATCAGCCACCCCACTGGGACAGTCGTCAGGCTGCCGTGGATGGCATCTGTGAAATACTTTCCTTCGCCGTTGAGGCAGCGACAAAGGAAATGCAGGAACCCTCTTCTCTTTTGGCAGCGGTGTCTAATCCCAAAGGCCTGAAAGAGGAAGAGATGTGGAACTGCCTCAAAGCCGAGGACATCCAAGAAATTAAGGAGCGGTTTACCAAAGCGGATGCAGTAGATACCTCCAAGGTTCCACTCACACGCCTTGCAACGGCAACCACTTCCTAATCCCTTATGTCGCCGTCATTCAAGCAGGCTCTGGAGTCCAACTCCATCCTGTTTTTTCTTTATCCAAATTCTGCTACCGCTTCACTCTCATCTTCCGAGCAATTTCTCGCTCGGTTTCTTTGCGTTTTAGACTTTCTCGTTTATCAAACTTTTTCTTTCCCTTAGCCAGCGCCAGCTCTACTTTGATGTGATTACGGGTGCTGTAAATTTTGGTCGGGATTAAACTCAAACCCTGTTCTTGAAGTTTGCTAGTTAACTGAATCAGTTCTTTTTTATGTAATAAAAGTTTGCGTGGTCGAGTCGGTTCGTAACTTTGTTGTTTCGTTGACCAACCCGCAGAGCTACGCCCAGTACTGCTGGCGGGGGAGTAGGGAGCAATATGCAGTTTATGTAGCCACGCCTCGCCACCGACAATTTTGACATAACTATCGGCCAAGTTGGCTTGTCCAGCTCTAACTGACTTTACTTCGCCACCGCTCAATACCAACCCCGCCTCAAAAGTTTCGAGGAGGTGATAGTTAAAATACGCTTGCCGGTTTAAAATTGTCATTTCTATGATTATCTCCTATCTTGGTCATTGGAGCGAGGTCATCTTCTTTCACACCTTCGCCATTGGAGTCCGAACGTCCTGTCGCAATAAAATTAGCGCTGGCGAAGCTGTTGTTTGAGGTCGCCATAGGCGACCGAGTTCAGCGAGAGCGAAGAAAGCTAATTTTATTAGCGACAGAGTAAGGACGACTGGCGGGCGACTTTGGTTACTTTCCTCAAGCGGAAAGTAACAATTGCTGAAGCGCAATTTGACGCTTCAAAACAAAAAAGAAACACTTTCTGTTTCTATCTGGATTCCCGCCTGCGCGGGAATGACGAAAAATAAAAAGAAAAAATGCTACCCGCAGGGATTACTTCATCGGCAGTCTGTACACCGCAGTTCCCGAAGTCAGATAAATAAATCCTCCCACCTCATCAACAAACAGATTGCTTGGGTTGCTGATGTTGCCATAGATGTATTGAGCCAAATAACCGCCCTCTTTGTCGTAAACCAATACGCGGCTGTTGGTTGAGTCTACCAGATACAGCTTACTGTCCGCGTTGGTGTAAATCTTGGTAATGTTACCAAATCCCGGATACGGTGACGGTACTGCTTCTAGCTGGAATTGGGTTTCACTTCCGCCAGTATATTTCTTGACCATGTTATTCGGGAACAGCATGTACACACTGCCGTCAATCGCAAACTCGGTTGCGCCAGCCAAACTGACTGCGCTACCTTCAAAATACGGGGCAACTTTGGTGTAGCCTTCTGGCACCGTTTGATACTTCCAAATCTGATTATTAGCTACGTCTAGGAAATACAATTTGTTGGTATACGCGATCAACTGGTCAGCATTACTCCAGTCGCCTGCGTCTAGTGCCTTGCCAGTTAAACTATTATTATCCAAATTCAGGCTGTAGAGATTCGGTGGGGTAGTGTAGAAAATAATTTCTTTGTCCGACACCTGACCCACCAACTTCAATTTTTTATTGTCGCTCACTAGCGAATTTACAATCGCCACATCACTACTGGTAGACTTCAGTTTGTAAACCTTGTTGTTATCCGGATCAATCGCGTAAACGTTACCGCCCAAGACGGTAATCGGTCCAACCTTCACTTGATTAGTCGTCTCGCTCCCAGTATTTAATTGGGAGGTCAAAACATTAAAATCGGCCAATGGCTGAATATCGTTGAACCGTTTTACATGGTTAACGGTATCGAGTTGTCCTTCCAATTCCGCCACCAACGCAGTTGCTTGGTCTTTGGTTTTGCGGTTAGACGTTGCCGATTGGGCTAACAAGTAAGCTTCTGCCAGCAAGTTTCTGGCCTTAGCGCTATCTTCATAAATCAATGCTGCTTGAGCTTCATCTCGTTTTTGTTGAGCTTCTGCCAAGGCGACAGTGGCTGTTTTGCCACCGACTTTGCCGATTGCTCCACGCGACAATCCGATAGTTGAAAACACTACTATCAACACTAATCCAGCCACAATTCCGATCAAAATCTGGTTGCCTTTCGGATGACGCTTAATTACTTTCACTCCTTTAGTAACGGTTCTCACTACCCAATCGATTGCTACTAGTCCAGCGGCACCAGCTACTCGCAACATCTGCCAAGCCACTTTGCCGGCTCGATTAACCTGTTTGGAATCAATTTTTAATTTGTCCCGATAATCTCCGAAATTCACTCCGTTCTTCAAACCTTCAAGCGAGGGACGGGAAATCTTCAATTGGGGCAAGCGTACCTTATATGATCCTCCGTCTTCGGTTTCTTCGGCTTCGTCAATCACTAATTCTTCTCTGTCCGATGCTGATTCCTTGGTCTCTTGGACCATCGGTATCTCCGGCTCTTCTTCCTTGGTGTCAATGGCTTGCTCAACGGTTTTTTCTTTATCAATTGCCGGCGCTCCACCCAAAAAGCCTGACCGCCGATGGGTCTGGACTTCTGACGGTGTGCCAATCCAATTTTCGCTTGGTTCAGTTTCTTCTTCGGCTTGAGCTAATAATTCCGGCAAAGAAAACTCGGCCACCAGCACGCTGGTGTGATTGATCTCTGATTCTTGTTCCAGCAAAGTCGCCAATTTTTTAGCCGCTTGGGCTGGGGTATGATTATCCATCAGCCGTTTTAGCTTTTCAATTGAAACATAGTAAAACAGCTCCGAGGTGCTCACCACCAGCTTATCACTGACTTCAATTTCACCTTCGACTAAATTCATCAAGGTTTCTTCTGGGCGGTAGGTCTCGCCGGGGGTATACATCCCCTTAGATAAATTAGTCAGCGCTCCGCTTCGCAGTAAGTGTATTTCTGCTGTACCACGTTGAACGATATGAACTTCTTTTCCACTTACCGCGGCAATTACTGCGTTAAATTTGCCAATCCAATCTTTCTCGCCCTGCTTGGCAATTGCCATTAGCTCATCGTTGGCTGCCTTTAACGCATTTTCAAAACTCTCGCCAGCCGAGAGCTCCAAGTCGCTGTAATATTCTTCCTTAATAATATCGATTAAATTGTAGGCGATATCTGCCGTCAGGGGACTAGGACTGCCGATGTCGATAATAAAATACAGACTACCGTGCTGTTTCTCGTTAGCGTCGTCTGGCTCATATGCCAACGCCGTCGAAAAACCGCCGCGAGCTTTCTGATGCGACAAAACTTTACCAATTCTGGTTTCCAATCGTTGTTGAGTAGAGACGGTCATAGCTTTGATTCCAACAAACCTATTATAACGACAGGGAAACTTACTTGCCAATCGCATTTTTGGCGACGTTCCCCCTGACGCTCTATGATAAGATGACTACAGGAGGAAGGCAATATGAGGGGGCAACTCTGGTGGATAAAACTAGCTTTGGGAGCGATTTTTATTGGGCTCATCGGTTGGTGGGTTGCGCCCTACTTTTCTGGTCGCAGTTTAATCAACCCAGTCTGGCTAACTGTCGGCTCAATTCAGCTTTACTGGTATGGTCTACTGATGACTATCGGTATTTTTAGCGGTTTTGGTCTGGTATTTTGGCTCAACCGTCAATTATTTCAATTAAACAGCGATCATTTGTTCTACTCTCTCGTTAGCGCAGTTATCGGTGGTTTCATCGGTGCCCGACTGGTATTTGTTATCCTCGCTTGGCCAATCTATGTCAACAATCTCGATCAAATTTGGCAAATCCATAGTGGCGGCATGAGTATTCATGGCGGAATCCTCGGCGGTTTGTTGGGACTTTGGGCGGGGAGCCGAATGTTAAAAATTGACTTTAGCCGTCTGGTTGATCTCTGCGCAATTGCTCTCCCGCTGGGACAAGCGATTGGCCGATGGGGAAATTTCTTTAATCAAGAAGCCTTTGGTGGTCCGACCGACCTTTCTTGGAAAATGTTTGTGGCACCAGAATTTCGTCCGGTTGGATTAACCGACCAAGCCTTTTACCATCCGACTTTTTTATACGAAGCTACTGGTAGCTTAATTATTTTTTGGCTACTCTGGCGTCTTATCTTTCGCCGCCCCCAGAGCGGCACAGTCGCACTCTGGTATCTGATACTATATAGTAGCTGGCGGTTTATCATGGAGTATTTTCGGATTGACAGTCAGCAATGGAACATTCTGACTATCGCCCAGTGGGCAAGTCTGGCTATTGTTGTTGTCGCTGTCATATTACTTAATCGACGCAGAAATTATGGGAATTGAACTTATCATCATTGGGGGATTAGCTGTTGCGCTAGTATTTGCGCTGGTGGTGATTTGGCAACGATCAAAACCAATTACCGACCAAGGCCTAAGCCACAATCTCGAAATCATTGCCCAATCCATGCAGAGGGTTCAATCCGAACAACGTGCCAGTCAGGAAGTCCAGCGTACTCTCAAAGATGAATTGCGCCACACCGCTGACCATCTCAAAAATCTAACCGTTGCTTCCGAAGAACGCGAACAGCGCGATCAAACTTATTTTAAAAATCTCTTAGAGGCTTCCAAGAATATCGAGAGCGTGATGCGGGGGAGCAAGACCAAAGGCATGGCCGGCGAAAACATTGTTCGGGAGATTTTGAAAATCTTTCCCCAAGGCACTATGGTCTATGACTTCAAAATCGGCAGTAAGGTGGTTGAGTTTGGTCTCAAATTGCCGGACGGTCGGATTTTGCCAATCGACTCCAAGATTATGGCTTCCGACGAATTACAGGAACTCGCTACTTCTGACAACGAAGATGCCAAATTAAAAATCATTCAAAAGCTGGAGCTAGCGGTTTTACGCAAAGCTCGTGAAGTTGGCGAATACATTTCACCACCAGTCACTTACGAGCGGGCGATTATGGCGGTACCAGATTCGCTTCATTATTTGTTGAAAGAATCCATCATCAAAGCTCATCGCGACTACGGTGTGTTGATTATTTCTTATAGCATGACCATCCCTTATATCCTGTCGTTTATGGATCTTCAGCGTAAACACAGCACTCACCTTGATGAAGAACGGGTAAAAACTTTTCTCGAAAGTTTGAATTTGTCACTTTCTAAGATGGATGACATTCTCGACAACAAGGTCGCCAAAGGTAACGTCATGATTAGCAATGCGTATGGTGAATATAAGCAGATTGTTAGTAAAATAAGAGGAGACGCATTAGGTTTGCGTGCGGTCGAAGAAGCCGCCAAGTTAGAACAACCCAAATGAAAATTTTTAAAAGAATTTTAGTTATCGGTGGCAATACATTATTGCTGATTTTGCTGTCCGGCAACCTCTGGCAGTTGTATCAGTCCTATCTCACTGCCCAAGATTTGTTAAATCAACAGCTTCTCACTAGCGACCCAGACGCTCTCATTCGCAATATCAATCAAGCTGGCGGTTCACTCTGGCTCTGGGGGGCTAACATTCTGGCTGTATTAATCGGGTTGTTTTTATTAATCGGCTGGTTTACTCCAGTCCGGTATAAGAAATGGTTCTGGACTTTCAATTGGATCTGGCTGTTGGCGTGGCTGGTCTATTTACTTGCCAGCGCAGTATTACTAATAGTTTTGGTTAATCAACTTGCTTAACTTATGGGGGAAAAGGAACCCAATAAAAAACCCAACCTCGGTAGCCTGCTATTTTTAATTCTGGCACTGGTAGCGATTGGGGTAATTGGTTATATGACCATCGAAGGCTGGAGTTTTCTTGATGCCCTCTACATGGTGGTCATTACTCTTGCTACCGTTGGTTTCAAGGAAGTCCATGCCATGTCACCCGCCGGCACTATCTTTACCATTCTGTTAATTATCTTCGGACTGATTACGCTTTATTACGTTGTCAGATTATTGAGCGAATATATACTGGAAAATAAGCTGGAAGAGACTTTAAAATATAAGAAGATGGAAAAAACTTTACGCAATCTGTCCGGTCACTACATTATTTGTGGCTTTGGTCGGGTCGGTCATCAAGTTGTTCATGAACTTAGTCATGATAGTGCGGAGTTTGTGGTTATCGAACGCAATCCCAAAGCCATTGAAGCTTGCGAACGGCTGGGATATCCCTGTATCAACGGAGATGCTACCGATGAAGACGCCCTGAAACAGGCTGGGATTCTCAATGCCAAAGGTTTGATTCTCTGTTTGGGGGAAGACAGCGATACAGTGCTGACTGTCGTTACTGCTCGGTCGATGAGCAAGGATATTTTTATTGTTGCTCGTGCCAGTGGTGAAAATACTGCCGGCAAACTGCTAAAAATCGGCGCCAATCGAGTAGTTTCGCCTCACCAGATCGGGGGATTTCGGATGGCCAACTTTGCTATTAATCCGGAAGTAGCCGATTTTATTGACGATATCCAAGACCTGTCCAATACTGAAGTTCAGATTGACGATGTAGTTGTGCCATTAGATTCTCCCGCCGCTGGTCATACCATCGCTGAACGGCTGTCCAACCGCACCTACGGAGTGACTATCCTAGCCATCCATAAGCAAGACGGCGAAGCGATTATCAATCCCACGGGTGACGTCGGGGTTGAAGGTGGTGACCGCCTGATTTTACTTGGCACCAAAGGCAAACTCGACGCTATGGTAAAATTACTGGGTACCCATACTCGCTGATTATAGGAGACACATCATGGATTCACATTATTCCACAGAATTCTTAAATGCGCGCAAAGCTGATCTCGAGCGCCAAAAGGGGGAGCTGGAAAATCAATTACACCAGATTGCTCGCTACGATAATGCTTCTGGTAGTTGGGTGACACTCCAACCAGAGTTTGATTCCGGTACTACTGAAGATGTTGGTGACCGTAGCGACGAAGCTCAAACTCTAGAAGAGAATCAAGCCCAAGTCGCCGAATTAGAAAAGTCATTGGTTGAAACCGATTACGCTTTGGCTAAATTCGCCGACGGTAGTTATGGTAAGTGTGAAACCACCGGTGACTGGCTGGACGAAGCTCGACTGGTTGCTTATCCTGCCGCTCGAATCTGTACTGACGACTAATATTATGAAACAGTTCGGTTTATCTCCGGTCGCACTTTTCTGGCTGGCGGTAGTATTTATGGTCATCGCTGGTCAGCTCATCCGTTTGAGCCAATTAAATCGAGTGATTTTTAATTACGCGTTGGCTTTCAGTATTGATGCCCCACTATTATTAATCTATATTATCTCTGTCCTTTTTTTGGGTGTGGTTATTTGGCTATTTTACAGTCGAGCTGTCACCACCTTACTTGGAATTATCGGTCTGGGACTGATTTTTGGCGGCGGTGCTTCCAATTTGATTGATCGGATACTGTTTGATGGCGGCGTCGCAGATTACTGGCACTTAATGGACATCAGCACAATTAATTTTGCAGATATTGCTATTACCGCCGGTATTATGCTTGTTCTATACCAATTTTTATTTCATCATGAATCCTGAAATTATTTTTGAAGATTCCGATTTATTAGTATTGGACAAACCAGCCGGTTTGATAGTCCATGAAGGTCATGGGCAGACTGACGCAACTTTGGTTGATTGGCTGAAAACTCGCTATCCTAAGTCGCCATTGAGCGAGGAGCGGTATGGTTTGTTACACCGGCTCGACAAAGATACTTCGGGGCTGATTTTAGTTGCCAAGACTTTGGCGGCATTCAAGTATTACAAAAAATTATTCAAACAGCGCGCCATTACCAAACAGTATCTGGCGCTAGTCCACGGTCGGCTAACCCCAACTCGGGGGCTGATCCAAATTCCACTAGCTCGGGGATTGGTTAATCGGACTCGGTTTGAACCAGCTACCAGTGGCCGCTCGGCCGAAACCGAATACAATGTTGAAACGTATTATCCCCAGTTTACTTATCTGTCAGTCTGGCCAAAAACTGGGCGCACTCATCAGATTCGGGTACATTTTGCCAGCCTTGGGCATCCGATTGTCGGCGATAAAGTTTATGGCAAACCCGATGCGTTTACCCGTCAGTTTCTCCATGCCCATCGGCTGGATTTTATTGATCAGAAAGGCAAAAATTGTAAATTTATCTCACCGCTTCCGGCAGATCTAGATCAGTTTTTAAGGAACTTGTCCCGTTAGAAGTTTGTCATTATCTCATCGGGGCTTATCCTAAAGATTATAATTATGATTTCTATTGGTGTATCAATAACTGCGCGTAAAAATAATTCCAGAGAATTATTTTTCGCCGAGGACTTCTAACGGGATGAAATCAAATAAAATTTTTATTATGGCCGGTCCGTCAGCGGTTGGTAAGAATGCGATTATCGCTGGCTTATTAAAATCCGATTTGCCATTACAACGGATGATTACCACTACTTCCCGCCCGCCGCGCTCCGGTGATTCTCCCAACGATTATCACTTCGTCAGCCGAGAACAATTTATGGCTTGGGTAGCCGAAGATAAAATGATCGAATGGGTAGAATATAATCAAAATCTCTATGGTACTCGCAAACAAGATTTGGAAGATATTTTTACCGCCGGTAAGTTCCCGATCATGGATATTGATGTCCGCGGTGTCGCATCGTTCAAGCAACTTTTCCCCAATGTCGTAGCTATTTTTATTTTACCCAGTAGCTTATCAATTCTGCGCCAGCGACTGGAAGCTCGCGGTACTGCCGAACATGACATTCGGGAACGATTAAAAACCGCCCAATCCGAAATTGAGTTGGCGCCTAGTTTTGATTATCGGATTACTAATTACAACGGCAAGTTAGCCAATGTCGTCAAAGATGCAGCCACGATTGTCCAGCACGAATTAGCCGGCTAAAATCTGTAGCCCACAGATTGTACCGTCGATATCCTTGACGGAGTCAATTTTGGCTCGGGGAAATTTGTTAGCCAACCACTCTATCATCGGTTGGTACTGATTGGCCCCTAATTCAATTACCGCGGCAGTAAAATTAGTTTGGTTGAATAATTCTTTGTACAATGCCAATCCATTGTCATCCGCATACAACGCCAATTTTGGCTCAAACATCAATTCTTGTCTTGGTTCTAGGCTAGTTGGCAGATACGGCAAATTAGCCACTATCAGACTGGGTTGTTTAATGTGCTGACCCAGATGACTTCGTATCGTTTTTATCTGATTAGTCAATTTATAATGTCTGATATTCCAGCGGGCAACCGCTAGTGCCGGGTTGGACACATCACTCACAACTATCTTTATTTCTGGCAATTGTTTTGCGAGCGCGATAGCCACCGCTCCGCTCCCAGTTCCAATTTCGTAAATTGTTTTCGCTTGAGTGCCTAGTGCCAATTGGATCGCTACGGTTACGATCGCTTCAGTCGTCGGGCGGGGGATTAAGACCGCTGGAGTGATTTTTACTTCTAAGCCATAGAATTCTTTTACGCCAGTTAAGTAAGCGATCGGCCAGCCTTCCTGTCGTTTTTTGATCAAATTTACAAATCGCCGACTCTGGGCGTCGGTCAGTTTTTGATCAGCATCCTGTAACAATTGTTGTTGAGACCGGCGCGTTACCATCGCCAGCAATATCCGCGCATCCAAATCCGGAGTCGTACTATAACTTAATTTCTGCCGACCCCATTTTAACATTGCCCCAACCGTTGTTGGTTTAATCGGCATTTCCCATGATTCGTTTAATTTCTTCTGCCTTGAGTGCTTCTGTAATGGGCTCTAAATTACCAGCCATAATGCTAGCAATATTATGCCAGCTCTCGCCGATGCGATGATCGGTAATTCGATCTTGGGGGAAATTATAAGTTCGGATTTTTTCACTTCGATCACCAGTTCCGATCTGTTGGCGACGTTCTGCTCCACGCTCTTGCTGTTGTTTGGTTCTCTCCAAATCCAACAATCTGGCTCGCAATACCCCCATGGCTTTGAGTTTATTTTTAGTCTGCGATTTCTCATCCTGACAGGTAGCAGTCAGTCCAGTCGGCAAGTGAGTAATTCGAACAGCCGAGTCAGTGGTATTGACACTTTGACCGCCATGCCCACCTGACCGAAAGACATCAATTCGTAAATCTTCAGGCCGAATTTCCAGTTCTGTTTCCTCCACTACTGGCAACACCGCCACCGTGGCGGTTGACGTGTGTACTCGTCCCTTAGCCTCTGTTACCGGTACGCGCTGGACTCGATGTACACCGCTTTCCCATTTCAACTGACCATAAATACCCTGACCACTGATCTGAAAAACAATTTCTTTTAACCCATCGCCTTCGCCACTTTCGCTACTATTCAAAATTTCTGTTTTCCAGCCCTGACTTTCCGCATAACGGGTATACATGCGAAATAGATCGCCGGCAAAGATCGCCGCTTCATCGCCTCCCGCCCCAGCTCGGATTTCCACGATCGCATCATTGTTATCAACTGGATCTTTGGGCACAGTTAGTTGTTGCAGTTTGCTTTCCAATTGTTGTTTTTTATCTTCTAATCTGGGTAATTCTTCGCGAGCTAATTCTGCCAATTCTACATCCTGACCGCTGATCGCCTCCTTATGGCTAGCAATTTCTTGAGTTAATTTTTTCAATGTGCCCGCCAGTTCCAAGATCTCTTTTACTTCACCTTGCCGTTTGAACATCCGTCCTTGTTCCGCCGGAGTTAGACTACTCAAATCAGCCAACTTTTGCTGAAGTTGGTCGTATTCTGCTTGAAATGGGGCAATATTAATCATTAGTCTCCTTTATTGTGGCACAAAAAACGACCCAAGTGATAGGTCGTTTCTGATTTGTTGACATATGTTAGGCCGCTGGTTTGGTCTTCTTCGAGCTTGGCTTCTTACCGCTAGTTGCCTTGGCAACTTTTTCTCTAAAGCGCTCAACTCGGCCACCTTTTTCTACCTGCTTTTGCTTGCCGGTATAGAAAGGATGGCAGGCGGAACAGCTGTCCACCCGAGTATTTTCAGTCGTTGAACCCACCTCCATCACATTGCCACAAGAGCAAGTAACCTTGGCCTTCGGATAATAGGTTGGGTGAATATCTTTTTTCATACCAGCAAACTTTACCATATGCCGTCTTGTTTCGTCAATGATGTATTGACAAAAGCCCGAAAACCAGATATAATGAACTAATCCGTTTGCTCCTAAAATCAAAAACAAAAATCATGTTAGAGCAGTTGTCTGAACAACTCCGCCACCAAGAGGAAGAAACTATCCGCCCCAATCCATTTTATGGGCAGGTCGCTTTGGTATTAGCCCTAGGCCTGATTTTAACCGGCTGGATGGTGTACGGAAAAGTCTCTGCCCAGATTGACCAGCTGATCCAAAAGCCAGTTTTGGCAATGGAAATCACCAATTAATTACAAAACCACATCGTCATTCTGGTAATTCTGCTGTACAGCAGAAGCATCCAGAATCTTATAAAGAAATATCTAGTTTTTCTCACCTGCCAATCTACTAACCATCTCTTATGAACAATCACGACTTCAATCAATTACCAATTCTACCAGATCCGTTGGAAAATCAGGCAACTCCTTTGCCAATTTCCACCGAACCACAAGTCGTCAACCAACGATCACTTCTCGCGACTCGCGACTCTTCACTCGCGACTCTCCATCCTCGTCGCAATTACCTTCGAGCGGGTCTAATTTTTGGTGGCGCGATCGCTATCCTGACGTTGGTTTTATTCGGTTCCCGTTTGATCGATCTACTGAATTTGCGCGGAACCAAAGCCGGCCAGTCAGTAATTTTAAATAGTGATAACTTTGTTGATGGAAATTGGTTTGAAAAAGATAGCGACGGCAATCTTCATGAGGGGGACAGTCGCGTTCTATTTGAAGTCGTTGACGGTAAATTAGTACTGAATAACCCCGGTCAGTAATTTTTGGTTCACACATGTCAACAATAAAACAAAAATTTAATTCTCTGATCCACCGCTATCCATGGGCGCTTCAGGTTAGTTTAGCTTTAGTAATCGCGCTTACTGCCATTGGTTCATCCACCAACTTTGCCCATGCCGGATCCGGTCGGGTAGAAGTGATTGCCCCAACTGAAAAAGTCTGGTTTACCGGAATGTCGCCTGCTAGCACTATGCCGATCTTATGGACTTTTGAAAGCGACACGATCGTTTCTTCTTCCACTACTGCCGACATCTGGCTTCAGGCTCAAACTACCAACGGTAACTGGTATAACAAATTGCCAATTGCCAGTAGCGTCCTCATGAATTCTAATCCTACCACCTATACTTGGGGGCTGGATGACGTGGCATTTGCTGGCGAAAGACAACGGATCGCCGTGATCGTTTCTGAAACCAGTAACGGACAAACTTCCAAGTACACTGACTACAGCAACTTGCTTTACATTCGACAAGTTGGTGTTCATTTCATCACTCCATCTGCCGGCAGTCGGCTAGGCATGCATGAACTTTATCAAGTTAAATTTTACTGGTCTGATTTTGTGTCTCCCGTTACCCCATTTGCGGTCTTGGAGTACAAGGCATCGGATGGTAGCTGGCAAGAAATTACCAAAAAGACTTATACCGCTTTTCTTGAAGATGCCATTGAATTGCGTTATTTCAACTGGGATACCCCGATATCCTCGGAAGAGTTTACCAGCCGGTTACGTCTGTCACTTTATACTCTGGACAACGACGGCGCCTACACGGTGTTATATGACCGAGCTGAAAGCGACGCGTTTATCATTGCCCCCGGTATCGATTTTAGCGCTACTGGCATTGAACTAGTCCCGCAATCCAACCCTGCTGTAACAGACAGTTTGACTGATGTTGCAGTCGGTCTGCATTTTATCAATCGGAATCTTGGCATTACCGGTTTGGTAAAACTGTACGTTAGCATTCAGTTTTATGCCAACAATACTAGCAACGAAACAATTAATCCTCCCGTCGGCGATCTCATCACTCGTACTGTAACTATTAATACCGATAGCTTCGATAGTCAGGGGGATCTAACGGCTGTGGTCGAAGATGTGCCGATCCTAGCCCGCTACGCTTACATCAGAAGCCATATTGATCACGACAATTCCTATTTAGAATCTGACGAGAACAACAACTGGTACCCAAGCGACCAACCATCATTCTTCGAGGTCCCAAATTATTCTAGCGGAATTCCCATTGTCGGCGATCCATTATCCGCCACTTATTATTCTCAAAAACTGACGGAAGGATTAGTCGTTAATGGTATCGGCCCGATCCGATTCGATAATTTTCAGGCCAATTTTAGTCAAACAGCCACCGATTCCGATGTTGACTTTGCGATTGGTTTCTTTAACGCTAGCGACCAACCGGTTTATAACCAGACAGCAGACGGTTCAAGTTTTGATAGTGAAGGTTATTACTTAATTCCCGAAGCCGATGAATATCAATTGGCTGACGGATTTAATCTGCCGACTACTTTCTTCGGGCAAACTAGCAAAGCCAACTTGGTGCGGTCGATCCGATTCCGCATCTTTATGGCTAGCGCAGATATTACTGCCACCGATCAGCCTTGGGTCCAAAGTGTTACGTTGCAATACACTGCCGCGGATACCACCACGATCGGTGTCATCAATTTTGTTGATCCTGCTGGTACTGATGGCAATGTTACCAAATCTATCCCTCGCGGTGGTACTGGCAGTTTTGATATCAAGATTACCCCCATGAACGATTTTGTCGGACAGGCAGTCATCAGAATTAGCGCCATTACCCAAGTGGGTGGCAACGGCGATGATGTTACCGGCCAGATTCTGGCCATCGACATTCCTCAAACCGTTACTATCCCAACGGGTATCACTGAAGTTACCACTACTGTTCACTTTACGGTTGCCAACGATCCAACTCTTTCGGGTGTCTATCAGTTTGAATTGAGCGGCTATGACACCCAGAATTCAAATGCCATCTTAACTCCAACTGCTTTGGGCCGAATTAATATTAGCGGTGAAACCGGACCATTCAGTTTAGAAATTACTCCAACTACTACCGAAGTCATTCGTGGACAAAGCACCACTTACGATATCACTCTGACTCGTGCCGACGATTTTACTGGTACTGTTACGCTCTCTCACAACCTCGCCACCATCTTCGGAACTGGTGTAACCGGCACCTTCTTTGATGACAATACTTTGAGTGGTAGCGACACTAGCGCCACTTTGACTGTTACCACCACTAATTCCGCCGCTTTAACTGATGCCCAATTATTTACCGTTACTGGTGCTGCTACGAACCAATCAGATCAAATCGCCACCGCTCAACTTGCTATTATCAGCTCGGATGATGCTCTGACATTGACCCTGACAATTCCAGTTGAGGGCGGCTTACCAACTGATTTGACCAAGCCACATCCTCGCTTTACTGTCCGGATTTATGATGGTCTGATCAACAAACTCGAACGAGTTGGCTTAAGCGCTAATGCTCAAGGGAAAGTTGTTTTAACTACGACTCGCACTACCTTGCCGGATAAAACTTACACGATCTACGCGCGCACCACTCGTCACCTATGGGGCAAATCTACTACTCCCGCTACTTTAATTATCGATAGTGCCCATGATAGTTACACCGTTACTTTTCCAACATTGCAGGCTGGTGATCTAGACACCAATAACAAAGTCAACATGCAAGATATTAGTATCGACCAAACTTGGGCCAAGTACGGTCAAACTTTACTCGACGCTTTGGGCGACTTTAATAACGACGGCAAGATCAACATCAATGACATCAGTTTTATCACTAACTTCAATTACGGCAAGTGGGGCGACCAGTTGCCAGATGAAACCCGTTAAAGCCACTAGCCACTAGCCACTAGACTGTCTATTACCACCCATAATTAATCTTCCGCAACTATTCACTTTTAACTTTTCACTATCTTCCATGGACCAACTCTTAAACCAACTACCATCACCCAATCTTCGCCACATTAATTGGCGGGGGATGGGATTGGCTCTTGTCGGCTTGATCGTGGCTGGTGGACTCTTAGTTTATTCTGGTGGGCTAGATCAGCTTTCTCATATCTTTGGTTCCAAGGCTGGGACTGACCAAACTCGGGTTTTGGCTGGTGTTGCTAATTTAACTGGTAGTGTTGGTGCTGAAAGCTGGGTGATCGGCACTTTGCCGGCCAGTTTCGACAATACTGCCGCTTTTGCCAACTCTGCCGATGTGCCGGGCTTCATGATACCGGAATCAAGTGCTACCGGATTTATTATGCCAGTCGTTCCTGACGCCGATGCTGATGCTGATGCTGATGCTGATGCTGATGCTGATGCTGATGCTGATGTCGCATTAATCTCTCCCAGCTATCGCTACCTCTCTCCAGCGCTTGATTTAGGTGACGGTCAACTCGAACTTTCCCAAATCGACATCTATGCTTATCTGCCAACCTCTACTGCGGTTGAGCTTGGTTATCGAGCTAGTGATGACTTGATGACACTTACCACCGCGACTATTCAATCATTCTCGGAAATTAATTTTGTCCCAGTTGCTGATGTAACTGATGTCCAAGTCGCTACTATCTTAATGAGCCAATCAACGGGACGGTATTCCCAAGTCTCTGCTAATTTCTCCGCTTCTGGTGCTGAAAATCAGCCAGCAATTTATGGCTGGAAAATTCAATATAGCGCTACGAGCACTACCGATGCAGACACGATCACCGACCTAACTGCCAATATTGATTCCACTACCGACAATACTATTACCATCGCTTATAGTGGCGGACCGGCTATTCCGACTGATGCCAAAATCGAGTTACTCGGTAGCGACATTGCTCTCAACCCGATGTATGGTCAAGACCAGCTTGACCTGACTTCTCACGATGGTCAGTACACCTTTACTTTGTCTCTACCGACTGGCGCCTATACGATCATGGCTACTAGCGCCACTACCAAACCGATCATTGTTCCATTTATGCTGATCGCTGGTAAAGCCGCTAATATCGCTATTGGTGCCTTCGAATTGGCTCAAACTAGCTTCAATGACAGTCTGACTACCAATCCAGCCGACCTAAACCATGATGGGGTAGTTAACACTCTGGATGTCCAATTACTCTTTGAACAGTATGGTAAGTAAACCTTGACAGAAAGAGGAAAGTGTAGTATAATAAAATAATCATTTGGCACCGAAACCAAAATAAAAATGAAAAACTTGCTCAAGTCCAACCTGATGATAATGTATCTGGTAGCCGCTCTACCAGTTTTGGCTTACGCCACTATCGCCAATGCCGCCACTACTGCCGAAATGTTATTCGTGCCTGCTAGCGGTACTGTTGCGATCAATGGCAGCGATCAATTTACCGTCGATATTCAGGTCAAGATCGGTACTGGCAATGAATCGGCTGGAGCTGACGCAGTTGTTCAATTTGATACGGCTGATTTAGAATTTATTAGTGCTGAAAAAACCACCACCGGTAATCCAACGGGATTCTACGGTAGCAATGGCTTATTTACTAGCACTCCTGCTGCCACCGCTAATTCTACTGGTGTGGTAGAGATTGGTCGGACTGCTGACCCGGGTAGCTATGCTACCGGTACCGGCATTATGGCCACTTTGACATTCAAATCAAAAGTTGCGGTCGGTAGTCAAATTAATTTAGATTTCGACTTTACCGCCGGTGTTACTACCGACAGTAATGTCGCCGGTAGTGAAGGTGGTGTCGATCTGCTTAATAGCGTTACCGATGCCGTGCTGACTATTGCCGAAGGCTCCACTACTACCCCAGCTATCACTGCTATCAGCCCGACTCACGGAGATAAATCTCTGGCTCAATCAATTGTTATTACTGGTACTAATTTCGGGACGCAAGGTACCAATTCGAAAGTTTATATCGGTACCAAATTAGCTACCGTGTCAGCGTGGAGCGATACTCAAATTACTATTCAGGTGCCATCTGAACCAGATCTAACCGCCAGTAGCACTCGTCAGATCAAAGTCCATCGTGATGATGCTCAAGAAGCTACTTACACCGGCTACACTTACGATCTACCGCTACCAGAGAACGGTCCGGAAGTCTTTATCTATTTCGGTCTTGCCATGTCCGCCTTCGGTCTGGCTGGTGTGTCGTATCAAAAGTTATTCGGTGGCAAACCAAAGGCCGATGAAATGTTAAATTCAGAATTAAACGATAGTAACTTATAAATTACAATTATGGCAATCGAATCCGGATATCCGTCGGAATACCCACGTCAAGAACAACCAAAGTCTGAACGAGAAAGACTAGATATGGCCGTAGCAGAGACAGAGGGTAAAATACGACACATGCTAGATGTTGTTCCAGACAGCGCCCTTCTTGGTGTCGGGTCTTATGAGCTAGCAGTTTCCTATAATAAGAGAGTAATTGATAGGCTGCGAGCTGAACTCGAAGACCGAAAGCGACGCAGAGATGAACTCGATGGCCAGACTCGACAGGAATCAGAAGTTGAACAAACTACCGCTTCAAGCACCAAAGAACAGACAAGTGGTGAGGCTGGGGGAGAAGTGACAACTCAAGCTGGCGACGCTGTAGAGGTACAATCGTCTTCAGAAGCAGCGGAAATCAAAGCGGCAGAACAAACCCTAGAAAATCTTTATAACGATTCCGAAGCTGGCGGCCCGGCTAGCTAACCTTTCGCAAGCACATTATAATCAACGTATAAAGTTCTAAATTAACTACTATGGATTTCGAACAAGGACAATTGGGCTCGGAAGATGACAATGAATTTCGGCCGGACGGAAGTGCTAAAGAAGGTTACACTTCGCATGACGAACAACATGACTTACCAACCGAAAAACAACCAGGATCTTCAGAGGATGAGCAGAAGAGAGAAGCTGAAGAAGCTGAAAGAGCTCGGGTTAGAGATTTGTCCGAGGTGGAGCTGATTCGAGAGATGAGTGTTTGTACTGATCAACTAGCAGAGCTCGGTCAACTCGATGAATCATATGCTGATGTTGTTGCCAATCCTGGGCGTGAAGGTGATTTTCAGATCCTTGTAGATGAGGATAGACGCAGAACCCAAGAACTCGGCGAGAAATTTATTGCTGAAGCCCGTGACAAACAACAAGGAAGAGGCTATTTTGATAGCAGGATTGCAGTTGTGGAAGTCACACTTGTCGCACGAGAAGCTCGGGCTGAATTTTCATCAATCTCCGACAAGGTAATCAGAGCAGCGACGACACGTGAGGTCAGGAGCAGGAACGAGCGTCTTCGTGCCGAAGCCCGTCGTAAGTATCTTGGTGCTGTTGCAGCTTATCAGTCGCTGTCCAGAGCGTAGGCCTGACAAGAGCGCAGAATTACCTTTCGGACAGAGTTGCATTGATGTTATCGTGCTCTGTTCATCCCACCCCCTTGAGGATAACTCCCAAGGGATTTTGGGTTGATGCCACATTCTAATCCGTCTATGACCTTATCAGAATGACGGAATGAATTCAGCATGATAAAAATGTACTACCCCCTAGATACTAGATACTAGATACTAGATACTAAAGGTATGCGTAATTTTGCCGACGAAACTAAATTCGAGGTCAAGGCTGGGGATGGCGGTAATGGCGCCATCTCTCTTCGGCATGAGAAATATGTGAACAAGGGCGGTCCTGATGGCGGTGACGGTGGTGACGGCGGCAATGTGGTGTTGATGGCTGACCATAATCTCAATACGCTGGTTGATCTGACTCGTCGGAAAGTTTATCAGGCCGATTCCGGCAAAGCTGGTGCCAAACAAAAATCTGCCGGCAAGTCTGGTGAAGATTTAATCTTGAAAGTTCCGATCGGCACTCAAGTTTTTGAAATTAATGAGACGGGTGATAAGGTTCAAGAATTTTTAATCGCTGATTTAACTCGTGATGGCGAGAAGTTTATTTTGGCCAAAGGTGGGGAAGGGGGCTACGGCAATGCCCATTTTGCGAGGGCTAGTTTCCAAACCCCGCGCTTTGCCGAGCTCGGCACGCCGGGTGAAGAACGAGAAGTCGTGCTGAAATTAAAAATCGTTGCCGATGTTGGTTTAATCGGTTTGCCCAACGTTGGTAAATCTACTTTGCTATCAGTTATTTCCAATGCTCGCCCGAAAATTGCCGATTACGAATTTACCACGCTAGTCCCTAATCTCGGTATCGCAAGATACAAAGACAAGAGCATCGTGATCGCCGACATCCCCGGCCTTATCGAAGGCGCTTCCGAAGGCAAAGGATTGGGGATTAAATTTCTTCGCCATATTGAACGTACAAAAATGCTGGTTCACTTGTTAGATGCGACCAAACCGAATCCCAAACAGGCTTTTACTGCTATCAATAAAGAACTTAAAGCTTATAGTCCGGAGCTCGCCAAACGGCCACAGATCGTAGTCTTCAACAAAATCGACGCCATCGATGCGACCAAGCTAGCTCAACTCAAAAAACTGAAATTTAACGTCGCAGCGACGATCTTTATTTCCGCTGTTGCCCACACTTATGTAGAAGACCTGTTGCGGGCGATACTGAAATATCTTCCAAAGATTACCCGACTCGATCGGGAAGCACCGTTAAAGATCTTTACCGTTAACGACTTGTCTCGGCTTCGGTTTGAAGTAGTCAAACACGGAAACTACTATCTGGTGAAAGGACCAGCGCAGGAAAAGTTGGCGATAAAAACCGACTTTACAAATGAGCAGGCAGCCGGTAGATTCTGGAAGGTGCTGAAAAGGATGGGCGTCTGGGGCACTCTCAAAAAGGCCGGTGCCACACGAGGTGATATAATCAAGCTCGGCTCAATTTCCACCGAATTTGAAGACATCTAAAACAGCAAAGCTGTAATATCCAATTTCCAATAACCAATAACAAGTTAAATAACAAATCACAAACAAGCACCAAATGACAATTACCAAAATAGCTGTCATCCCCGCGTAGACGGGGATCCAGAAAATAAAACAAACAAGGATTGCCCTTATTGGGTATTGAAAACTAACCACGAAGTAGTTTTAAGGGCGATTAGCTCAGTTGGTAGAGCGCTACATTCGCATTGTAGAGGCCACCGGTTCGAATCCGGTATCGTCCACCACAAAAAACCGCTTTCGTTGAGACCGTGCGGGAAGCCATGATGAAAGCTGGCTATGGGCAATATACCGGCGAGTTCCATCGGTGGCTTACGTCGTACGACACGGAAGACCCGGCCGCGATGTTACAGTTGCGTCGGAGCGCTAAACTCATCCTGGACAACCTGTGCGAGTTTCGTGCTACCCTCTATGCCAAGGCAGTTGAGCACAAGGACACCTTAATGATTGCCCGGACTCACGGGCAGCTGGCTGAACCTGACAGTTTTGGCCGGCTCTTACTCGATTTCGTCGAAGCCTGCGACCAGGCTATTAGACGTCTCGAGTACATCATCGACAGCGAATTGAGCTTCGCCAAATTGTCTGGCGCTATCGGCAGCTACGCTGGTCTGGACCCAGAGCTGGAACGCGAGACTCTGCGAATACTCGACTTGGAACCCGTGCGGGTATCCACCCAAATCATGGCGCGCGATCGTCACTCTACCTACATGGATGAGCTGGCGACTATCGGCGGGACTCTTCAGAGGTTGGCTGAAACTCTGTGGGTGATGTCGCATGGACTGATTGCCGAAGTTCGGGAACCGCGTAAGGCCAAGCAGAAGGGCAGCTCGGCCATGCCACAAAAGCGGAACCCGATTTGGCTGGAGCGGACTCGTGGTCTAGCTCGGCTTCTGCGTGGCTACGCGTCCAGCATGAAGGAGTCAATCGCCACACCAGAGTGTCGCGATATTTCCCAGTCGTGCGTCGAGCGAGTCGTCTTCCCAGATGCTACCAGCTTGGTCTACTATTTGCTGGAGAAATGGACCAAGGTTATCGAGGGGCTAGAAGTCTTCCCAGACACTATGGAAGAAAATCTCGCGAGAGCCTACGACACTTGGGCCGCCCAGCGAGTTAAGGTTGCCTTGACTGATGCCGGTGTCAATCCGGAGCAGGTCTACGACCTCGTCCAAGACGCTTCGTTCAAGGCTATCGAGACTCGCCAGTCGCTGGCCGTGATTCTGCGAGACAGACCAATCGATCTTGGCAGGGTCTCTCCGAGCGTTGCTGAAGTCATCGGTCCAGAGAAGTTCAGCAAGCTGTTTGATCCTAAGGATTACATCAAGAACGGCATTGACGTAATCTACGAACGTTTCGCGGTGTAAGTACCACCAGAGCCGTAACCTCCAAAAGAACCCCCGCTATCCGGCGGGGGTTTTTTAATTCGACTCCAAATAGCTAATTTTTATAGTCCCAGACTATATTTTGGCTATTTGACTAACAGCGGCCATTGTGCTACTTTAGCTAGGCATCTGCTATCGGGGGTAACAGAGGCGATAGGAGGTGAAATGGACAACTTACTGGGGGCAATCTTTGCCCTCGTTTCTTCGTTTGCGACCCCCAATTTTATGGTTACTCAACCGGCACCCGACCCGATAGTTTTAGAGCTACGAGAGTTTTTGGCAGAAAAAAAGAGCCCAATGCCAGCCGAGGTTTTGGTGAAATATCCCAACTGGCAGATGATCGTGGCGGTTTCCGCTGCTGAAAGTGGTTATGGTCGTAATATGGCAGGCGACTTCAACGCTTGGGGGCTGAAGGACTTTCGTTCTGGCAGCAAACATTATCGTGGCTATCGAGATTTTGCTTCATGGGAAGAATCCATCGCTTACACTTCCGAACTGCTCTTCAAATACGACGAAGAAGATGGCTCGCCTGAACCAAAAGCCATGGTTGCGAAATGGAAATACCTTCGCCCATTTGGTGGCTGGTTAGGCAATGTCCACTACTCTCTAAATGACATTCAGAAAAATGTGATTGCGGCAGCTAATAGTACTGCAAGTTAATCTTAATTTGTTTATCTGAAACCCCCACCAAGCTTGGTGGGGGTTTTGTTGTATCAAGCGTGTTAGTAGAGAGAATCGTTCTAACGCGTATTGCTATTCAGGATAACATCTTGGCTCCCAGACCCTGTTCCCCCCGAGCTGGGCAACACGATATCATTTTTTAGTGACCCTACAAACTTGTTGCTGGAAATATTAACCTTACTGCCAGGCCACCATAGTGTGATGCCTTGGGCGTTGGTGTTCGTTTTGTCGGCTGTGAAGGTATTATTAAACACATTGATGCCCCCGTTTCCTAGGCTGATGACTTCTAGCCCTTCACATTTTTCAAGGGTATTCTTGAAGACAAAACTATTACTGTAAACAGACAAAGCTCCCGCGTCTTTTATTCCAGAGAGACCGAAGGTGCCTGAATGAGAGACGGATGCTCCAATGGTTCCTCCCCATGCGACGTTGAAGATGTTACCGTAGATCTTTCCTACTGTCCGACCTGCGGCAACGATCTTCGCACTTGTGCCAGGTCTGTGTAGTGCCGCATAGTCAAAAACATTTTTGGTGATCACTAAAGTCCCGCCACCAGGGGAGGACAGCCCTTGGAAACTATCCGCTGCGCTTACGTTCAATCCCACTGTAGAGAAATTCAGATTCTGGATTGACCATGTTTTGCCCGGAGCGATAGAACCATTAATGGAGAGCATCACCTCGGTGTTTCGAATGGTCGTATTAGCGCTTTTCATCAATACTGTCCGACTAGGCGAACCAGCTATGATTATATTCATGTTATTGGGTATGGTGACAGTGTCGTTAGTAGTAAAGGTATAGGAACCACCATAAAACAACACTTGTGCTGTGGTCGAGCCTTTTGCCAGCGCTATTGCTTTGCCAAGAGTTCGAACTGCGTTAGTCGAGCTAGTTCCTGAATTAGTATCTTTCCCAGATGTAGCGACATAGATCGTTTTTGCTGTCGTTGCCGCTTCTACTCCCTTCGTGTCATCCTTTGAAAATATTGTCCCGATCGTAGCTAAGATTACGATCACCAAAACCGCGATCAGCGCTGGTCGCACCAGCCCACGCACAGACTCTCTCTGGTGGTGATTGACCCTGCTGTGTGAAATTTTCCGTTTTTTCATCATAAGAACGAATCGTTGTCTAATATAGTAGCACCCACAGCGTAGCACAAAATTTTCTGGCTGGCACTTCATGGAGGACAACCGCTCCCGACTGGTTATCAGAATAAAAATCAAAGATTCATACTGTCAAACGACACTCATCATAAGTTAGAGTAGGCTCTCTCTGGTAATTTGATACAATATACTCATGAAACTTCAACGTACTGATCAAGCTCTAAGTGATTTTGCCAGAGCGCTTGACCGTTATTATTCCAGTTGGGGTACGCTGATATCCCGTTCATTTGTTAGCGGGCTGTTTACTGCGCTGGGTGCTACAGTCGGATTAGCGTTAGTATTAGGATTGGGTGGTTTAATCTTGGAACAACTCGGCGTTCTGCCAGTGGTTGGAGGATTTTTTGGCCGCATCAATGATGTGTTAAATCACACTCTTTCCATCAATAAATAATGTTGATCACACCACACTTTTTGACTGGTGTTGCTATCGCTGGAGGAGTGCCAGAAATTGCCCCCGCCGCCATTGCGGCGGTTGGTTCGCATTTCGTATTGGATGCCATTCCCCATCGAGACACGCTAGGCGGACATCATTTGAATTTTGCCAACGTAGCGCTATCCATTTTGGACGGCTGGTTGGCCATTGAGCTTTGGTGGTGGTTAACCCCCGAACCCATCCGTTGGTACGCATTTACTGTCGGTATGTTTGCTTGTTTGCCAGACTTTATTGAACTCCCCGGTGTCTTTTGGCCAAAATGGAACGAATTGCCGCTTCAAAAACAATTCCATAATTGGCACACCGCCATCCTACAATATTCCCGCGAGCCGAAAAGCTGGGTAATTGGTCTGCTGCCACAAGTCGTCCTCACTAGTATTCTGATTTATCTTCTTTTGTCATCCTGAACTCGTTTCAGGATCCCTGTCCGACTGAATGATTTGGTCGTTCGGGTGGGTAGATGCTGAAATAAATTCAGCATGACGGCAAGAACTCTCAATAAAATCCCCGCATTAAGCGGGGATTTTATTAGGATCCTATAAGAACTGGATAAATCCTATCCCAGTACCAGTTGGTACAGGATTATTTGCGGGGCATAAAGATCTCGTAAAGACCAAAAATCACGTAGATGATACCGAGTATCACCGCTAACGTGAAACCCCAGTCACGGTTAATGAAGACCAAAATCAGGTCTACAATACCGATCAAGAGATAGAGATATGCCATTTGGGCCTCCCTCTCTTACTTAATATGACTTGTATAGTGTACGAATAAGACCAAATTCATTATAGCAAAATAGTATCTAGTATTCAGTATCTAGTATCTAGCGTCTAGTGTGGGAATCCTTATAAGCGGTCATTGCGAGGAGGAAGCGTAAGTGACCGACGCGGCAATCTAGTACCCCTAAAGATTGCTTCCTGCCCGAATCGCTACGCCCGCCAGAAACGCTGTATCTACTGCGGGCTGGCGAATCGTTGCGGGCGGGCGTCATTTCACTTCTCGCAATGACCAAAAATAGTGCCATAGGCGCCACCAAAACTATTCACTTTTAACTTTTTACTGCCCCCTATTGGTTAGATTGTCGTAGACCCTTCGTCTTGTCCACCATAGCTCTCGACCTTCGTAGCCTTGGCGAAGTAGGTTTAGCGACGGCGGAAGCTTTAGCGTAGTAGGGGTGAAGATTGGTCAGATTGTTTAGATTAGTCTCGTTCCCACCATCTGTGGATAACCTGCTAAAAAAGATTTTCCGTCCATCGGTTTTTTACCGGCTAGCTGTAACTGATTGATTTTTAATTTACCGATGTAAAGCCGGCCATCGATTTTTGCGATGGTTCCTTTGGGATTTTCCACCGTTGGGTTAAATTCGGCTGACAGAATCTTTATTGGTTGTCCGTTCAGATTCGTATATGCGCTCGGCCACGGAGTGTAGGCTCTCACTTGGCGGGCAATTATTTCTTCATCATCATGCCAGTCGATCAGCCCATCTTCTTTCTGGATGATTTTTACATAAGTCGCTCCCGCTTCATTTTGCGGAGTTGGTGTAATTTCACCATTCAAATATTTTGGCAAACTTTCTATCAAAACTTTTGCACCAACTTCAGCTAATTTTGCGGCGAGTGTTGCAGTGGTATCGGTAGGGGAAATAATCATGGGTTGGCTTTTGGCAATAATCGGTCCACTGTCCATTTCCAACTCTAGTTTCATTATTGTTACGCCAGTCTCCTTGTCACCGTTTAAGATGGCGTTAACGACTGGCGAAGTGCCGCGATATTTGGGTAAAAACGATGGATGGACATTAACGATGCCGTGGGCTGGGATATCCAAAACTTCTTGCGGTAAGATTTTACCGTACACCACTACTACCATTACATCTGGGCTTAACCCTCGTAGCTGTTCCCATAGCACGGGATTATTTTTTAATTTTACTGGTTGCAACACAGGAATACCATTTTCTTCCGCCAACACTTTAATTGGGGAAGGTGTAACAATTTGCTTTCGGCCAACCGGTTTATCTGTTTGAGTAACTACTGCGACAACCTCAAATTGAACATCGTTCAATAATGTTTTTAGGCTGGGTACCGCAGCTTCCGGCGTCCCCATGAAGACGACCCGATATGTGTGCGAAGTATTCATTTTAGAGGGTCGCCCCCAACTTGATTGGGGGTCCAAAAAGAAAAAATATAATTTGCTTGTTCCATATCCTTATTTGTCGTCCTCGGGCTTGACCCGGGAATCCAGACCAAAAAATAAAAATTGTTCCTGTTCTTTTCTAGATTCCCGTCTTCACGGGAATGACGGTTGTTTTATAGGGTTGCCCCGTCTTCTTTTTCATAAGTATACAGATCGCCTTCTACCTTTTCGATGAACAGAATCCCATCGAGATGATCATATTCATGCTGGATAATTCGCGCCAATAGACCAGTCGCTTTGCCTTCGACTTGTTTGCCATTTTCATCCAGCCCGCGGTATTTGATTTTCTCCGGTCTTTTCACCATCCCGTACAGATTCGGGAAAGACAAACAGCCTTCTTCGTCCAAAACTTGTTTTTTCGATACCCAAGTAATCTCCGGATTAATGATCGCCGTTTTCGGCACCGGTGATTTGCCTTCCTTATATTCAGCGATAATAATTCTCTGCAATACGCCCAGCTGGGGAGCGGACAACCCGATGCCATTACCCGCATGCATTTCACTAAACATATCCGTAACCAATTGCTTGGTTTCTTTTGTCAC
This sequence comes from Patescibacteria group bacterium, assembly GCA_041649135.1. Classification (GTDB taxonomy): domain Bacteria; phylum Patescibacteriota; class Kazan-3B-28; order Kazan-3B-28; family Kazan-3B-28; genus JAKLDB01. The sequence continues at coordinate 209,647 of JBAZNQ010000002.1, forward strand.
TTTCGCCACGGGTTTGCTGATGGCTTTCAGCTCCTTCAGCTCCCGCGGAATCTCAGCTAGTAAGATTTTCCTCTTCATATTTCTATTCTACCTTAGTGGACCTCCGGTTCTACGGAACCGATAGGTTCGGAGAAGATTATAGCTCTGGAAGCTAATTTTTGCAAGGGGTATAATGCAAACATGGGAATCGTAGAAAAGAAAATCTGGCCAGAATATTTCGACAAAGTTGCCTCCGGCGAAAAGACCTTTGAATTCCGTTTGGCGGATTTTGATATCGCAACAGGCGATACACTGGTGTTGAAAGAATGGAATCCAGGCACCAAAGACTACACCGGTCGGGAACTGACCAAAGAAGTGACGGTTGTACTAAAAACCAAAGACCCGAATTTCCAACCTTGGACCCAAGAAGAAATTGATAAATATGGATATCAGGTAATTGGGATTAAATGAAAAAACTAACTTTCATTACCGGTAATCCAGCCAAAGCCAAATATCTTGGTAATTATTTTAAAATTCCGGTAGACCATATTAAGTTAGATTTGCCGGAGATACAATCTACTGATCTCCGAACTGTGGTAGAGGATAAAGCCAAACGTGCCTACGACATCATCCAATCGCCAGTAATAGTCGAGGATGTTTCGCTGGTTTTTCATGAGATGAAGGCCTTGCCCGGCCCACTTATCAAGTGGTTTTTAGAAACCCTGGGCAATGATGGCCTATGTCAGTTAGTTCGTGGCTTTACCGACAAAACAGCTACCGCCATGGTCATGTTCGCAATTTGCGATGAATCAGGTGTACACATATTTGATGGTGCGATGCACGGCTCTATCGCCAATAAACCCCAAGGTGAGATGGGCTTTGGTTGGGACCCCATTTTTATACCTAATGGATTCAACAAGACTTGGGCAGAAATGACGGATGACGAGAAACATGATACCTCTATGCGTCGCCAAGCTCTTGAGAAAATGTCAGAATATTTATCTAGTCAAATAACAGCATGAATAGCGAACATCCTCAAGCCAAATTTATGCAGACTGCCATCGATATGGCGCAACAATCGTATGGTGGATTGGATTACGGTATTGGCGCAGTAGTCGTCAAAGACGATGAGGTTATCTCTATGGCAACCAATATTACCAGATCGACTAATGACCCCACCCAACATGCCGAAGTAGTAGCTATTAGTCGAGCGGCTCGCAAACTTGGTTCGCGCCACCTTCAAGGCTGTGTTTTGTACACTACCCATGAGCCCTGTGCGATGTGCACGTCAGCAGCAGTATGGGGCAAACTGGATGGCATTGTTTTTGGTGCGCCAATGGAAGACATGATTGAACACGACAAACGAGAGGAGAATAAGAATTATAATTGGCGAATAATCAACTTCAAGGCAGAGGAGATTATAGCCAAATCACCGAATCAGCCATGGTTAATTGGTGGTTTTATGCGCGAAGAATGCAATAAATTGTTTTGTAAAGAGGTAATCGGGATTAAATAAAAAATGCGTATTCTTTTAACTTCCAACGGATTTCCCGAAGGGGCGACCACAATCACCAATAAGTTTTTTGAATTAGTTGGTAAGCAACCATCCGATACGAAGGTTGCATTTATTCCAACGGCATCAGTCGTCGAAGAAGATAGGTCATTTATGGTGAACGACAGAGCTCGCTTAGAAGCCATTGGCATACCAGTCGAGAATATTATTAATCTAGAGTTAGATCATCCAATCACTCTCGATGAACTAAAAAAGTTTGATGTGATTTTCCTCGATGGTGGAAATACATTTTACCTGCTTGAGAAAATGCGCGAATCAGGATTCGATAAAACAATTGCCGAATATATCTCCCAAGATTTAGGAGTGTTTGTTGGTGTTAGTGCTGGGTCAATTGTTATGGGCCCAGACATCGGCTTTGCCGAACCATGGGATGACAAAACCAAAGGTCATTTGGAAAATACCAAAGGGCTTGGCTATACCAAGGAAGCCTATTCGCCACATTACTCCAAGGAAAAGGACGACATCATTCTAGAGCAACTTAAGGATGTAGGGTATAAAATAAATCCGCTTTACGACGGCGAAGCCGTGTTGGTCACTGAGACAGAAGAGAAGGTTATTCGTTAGTTACAAATACAATGGAACAGATTATAAATTTTCTTCTTACCGCCAGAACCAAAACCTACGGTCTCGAAACCGTCTTCAAGGATGGCAAATCCGTCCATCGGGTGGTGTATCACTCGGGAAAACTCTAATCATGGAACTACTACTATCAAAAGCCACATTCGGAATCTTGTCATCAGCTTTTGTGTTAGTTGGTTGTGTGCCGTATCTCAACGATATTATCAAACGACGAGTTAACCCGCATATCCTAAGCTGGATTGGTTGGGGATTTCTCACTGCTATTGGAGCTTTTGCAATGATGGCGGAGGGTAGCACTTGGGCGACTGCTCTTTTGTGGGGCAATACCGGAGCATGCGTTTTAATTGTGCTTGGTTCAATCATTACCAAAACCGGTGTTTGGTCGACTGGGCTACAAGATTATGTTTTCTTTGGTGCCGGCTTGCTTGGTATTGTCTTATGGCAGGTGCTGGATATGCCAATTCTCGCTTTGATTTTTGCTATCTTAGCTGACGCATGTTTTGGCATCCCAACCATGATTAAGACCTTCAAAGACCCATCAACAGAAACCCCATTTGTTTGGGGCATGTCAGTCGTGTCTGAAGTCTTCGGGCTATTAGCACTTCAAAATCTCTCATTCCACGAAATGGCATATCCAGTTTATTTGTTTATCTACGATGTAACAGTTCTCATCCTCATTCTCAATATCTTTAAGCGGAAGACAATTCATATCTCCGAATCCGAACCAAATAGTCCGAGATAACCCACTGAACTAATCGACTGGGACAATAAAGTATTGACACTATGACATATAAGTCATATACTAATAATGACAGCAGAAGAATATAGGGTAGTTTATTACCTTAAAAGCAATAATCGAGCGCCAGTTGAGGAATATCTCAAGGGACTTAAAAACAAGCGAGATGTCGCCAAAATGGTGGCTCTAGTTGATAAGCTACGAGAAGAAAAAGGTGTATTACCGTTTCCCCATGCCAAAAATGTCGAAAAAAAGATTTGGGAGCTTCGAGCTACATTCGGCGGAAGAGTATTCTACTTTATAACACTTGGCAAAAAGATCGTTCTGCTGGACGGCATTACGAAAAAGAGTGACCGAATACCCCAGAAAGATTTAGATAGAATTAGAGAACACTACCGAGACTATATCCAATATCAGAGGGAGAAAAGCTATGACTAATTTCATCAAAGAGCTCAAAAAAGACAAGGAATTTCAACGGCTTTATGGTATCGAAAAAGAGAAGCTCGACATTGCCGTAGCTTTAACTAAAGCACGCGAAAAACGAGGGATGACTCAGCGCCAAGTTGCTAAAAAGGCTGACTTGGCATGGGAAACAGTCTCAAGAATTGAAAATGCCAAGATGAACCCGAGTATAGATGTGCTGAACAGGGCATTTGCCGCCGTAGGCAAAAAACTGAAGTTTCAAATCAGTTAAGTTTTTTGTTCTCCGCCATTGGAGCTTGAGTGTCTTGTTTCCTCTGGCCATTGGTTACTTTTGGCAAGGCAAAAAGGAGACTGGGCTAAGTGCTCGTTGCACGTTCATTGAATAATCTTGACCAGAAGCCAGTTTTTTGGTACTGTAAACTCATCTGACGGGGGTGTACCCCAAAAGGAGAAAACGTTGAGAGCGTTGTGCTTTGCGTTGGCAACTTTGCTTATCGTTGCCATGACATCAGGATGCCCCTCTTTCGACAGTAATGCCGTCAACGATGCTACCAGCGTCATTGACTACGGCAATGGTCTGTACTATTTCTCATCCACTGGGGCTGACTTCGGCAATGAACTATCCAAATTTATTGGTGATCATCCCGAGCTGGAGCTAGTCGCCATGTGCGGAGACGGGACGGGAGGCAATAGTCATAATCCGCGCGGGTATGACAAAGGCTATTGGGTCTACTTTCATCAGCCAGTCGACATGGCCACTACTGATGCCTTGCCGGATTCTGCCCAGTAAGAGCGGATACCATCGAGACTAATGGTGTATCCTCCAAAATCGAAGTTGGCATTTGTCTGGCTCTCTTCGAACTAGTGCCCAATCGCTCCCAAAGACCATTCCCCTGGGCAAGGAATGGTCTTTTTGTTTTTCACCTTCCACCCCCGTACGGCTCCTTACTGAAAAACGAAGTACCTTCTGTTATTACAGTAGCGTCGCTTACGGGGCAGGCGCCACAGCTCAAAAGTAATAAATTACTTTTTCGACTCTTTTGATACTAAGTACCAAAAGAGTTTCTCCGGATGATCCACACTCGCCTGTTCCACTTCCGCCAAAATCCGGCGGACTTTCTGGACGCCTAATCTTTTAAAAAATCCCAAATAAAAACTAAACGAGCCAACTCCTTTAGTCGCGGTCTCGCCAAACTTCTGCCGAACCTCCTCCACCAGCAAATGCAGGTCGGAATGCAGGTGTGGATTCCGCTTATACTTTATCCCTTCGAGAGTTTTTTTCAGTTCTTCCATCCCGTTAGAAATTTGTGCTTGGTATAATCATAGGTAGATTTTGCTCTATCCAGACTGCCCGTTTTCTAAATTTCTAACGGGACAAGTAGCACCTCCATTGTATCAACATAAAAAGGGGAGCGGGTTAATTATCCCGCTCCTTTGTTGTTCCGAGACTCCTTAGCAATAAGGGGCGAGTGGAGTCAGAGCCGCAGATAGTAGCTCTAACCCCCTCATTAGAGCTTGAGCGTGACCCATTCGTTGTTTGTCCGCCCCATCGCCACAGACGAATGCGTTGCAGCAGCCAATCATGTGTTCAAGCAGCGGAGGAACCATCCCTACGTAGGGAAAATCTTGCGAGTTAGCCCACTGTGACGGGTCGATTCTCCCAAGAAAAGTCCTGACCAGCTCAACGTATTTTGCGTTCTGTGTTGGTTCCCACCACTTATTGTTCATCAGTCTCCAGGTTTGCAACGTGGATATTCCATCGCGAACCTCTGCCACTGTTAACGGTAGCAGAGGTTCTACCACAGAAGCCTCACTAATAGGCATTGGTACACCTCCTACCCCGAAGGGCAAAAGTAAGATGCCCACATCCTATAACCATGACTCATTTGCGTCAATGAATTAAAAAAAGAGCAGGGTTGGTTACCTGCTCTTACAAGCATTTGGGGAGCAACGCTAGAGCAGAACAGTAGACGGGGGAGCTATCAACTCCTCCAGCCGGCCGAGCCCATTCGTGATCCGCTCTTGAAGCTCGCGCCTCGACTCTGCGAACTCCACTACCTCATAACACTTGACCGCATCCTTCATCTGGTTGAGCACGATCTGGAGTGCAGGCCCGCCGCGATCGGGGCAAAGATCGTTAAGAACGATACCGCCGTGATCAGCCTCCCATGTGGCAAAGGAGTGCTCGATGCCGAACAGCAGCTGTGGCAACACCACAACGATTAAAGCACGCGTCTCGTCATCCCCTTGTGAATGGAGGATTGCCAGCTTGACTTCAGACACACCGTTCAGCGCCTGAACTTTGGTCAGCTCTCCTATGAGAGCCACTTGTGCTATTGCCACAAAGAATTCAGCTTTGCCACCGTCTGCTCCGGGAGCAGCGTCATTACACATAGTGCACCTCAAGATTCAAGATGAGGCCATCATAGAAGCCGGCTGGCTATTTGTCCAGCTCGGAGCTGGTTTTCTAACGTGGCAGATCATAGGCCCATTATATTAAGGTGGGGAATAAAAAAATGGGTTCACTAGGTAGTGAGACCCATTTTAGCCAATAACAGTTTGGCTTACGGAAGGTCTGCGATTTCTTTAATGAATGAGGGTCCAATCCGATCTAACCAATCCGTTGGTATTCCCGTGTCATAAGGGAAAGCCCATACAATGGAGGGGCAAGGATCTAACGTGGGGGACCCGAAGATGACGAGTAGGTATGGTTTCGAAGGAATTTCTTCCTGATGGTAGGGACTCCCTTGGGAAGTCACCATAGCTACTAGTAAGTATCGCCCCGCAGAGCGCATCATATTGAACAGAGCGGCATCGTAGTAGACCCACTTTCCGATAGGGTGATGTTTTTTAAGTGGGCTGAAAGTACCTCTCAAGTAGCGGAGAACAGAGTAGCAGCCATCTAGTCGCTTTTCCATCATGAAATCAATGTCGATTGTTGGCAGCTCCCGGCGGTCCCGATGCACTTCTGCTACTGTGTACATTGCGGCGACGATTGTCCGGATACAGTTTGTCTCCCACGGTGACAACAGGTCACCGGCTATAACCAGTAGGTCGATGGGTGGCAATGCGCTTGTATCTCGATCGCCGATCGTTTCCAATAGTTCGGTCATAACCCTTTCTCCGGGCGCGGCCTGTTTGTCACGGTACCACTCTGCCAGTTTGGGCAGAAAATACCATGCGTTGCCAACAACCCCGAGTACCCAGATCCAAGCTGCGTAAGGAATTTCAATTGTCATGGTACACCTCTGCCCTTCGGGGCAACCAAATTAAGATACCAGCATAATACCCCACAGTCGTCTATTAGTCAATCCCAAAGCGGATTTTCTTCTGTAGTCTAGCCCGGTAGAAGATCTCGGAAGATATGAGTTGGAGCAGTTATTGTCATTGCGAGCCCATTCGACTTTGTTCAGGATAAATTCCGCGCGGCAATCTGGTTGCAGAGAGATTGTTTCGTCGTCCCTCGACCAACTCGGGACTTCTCGCAATGACAGAAAAAAGGGATTAGAGGTAAATTTTACAGCTTAGAGACACCGTTGACTTGACTTTTTTGTCTCAAAATGGCGAAAGGGGCTTGCGTGGATTTATGACATATTGTAGAATACTCACTAGTCGCAAGGCGACCCATATATCTCATCAATTTCGCGTTTGAGTTACACCTACATATATATAGTTGCTTCCGGTTTTTCCAACTCGGCTGATTTGAATTTACTAACTTTCACGCCTGCATAAAGCGGACCTAACTTAGGTCTCACACAAGCAGGGTGAACCCCTGCTATTTTTTTGTCTAATTGCCTTTGGCAAGAGACAATCCTCCGTAGCACAATCTATATCAGAAGAGGCTAATGACCTATTTCTGATGAGACTGAGCGAAGGATGGAATGCGACCATTTTAGTATCCCTTCCAGTCACGCATTTGAAGATTTCGTTCATTGAAAACTTGGGCATCAATGAAAAAATCAAATTAATGGTTTTCTTAAATCGCCGATTTAAGTTGTAAGGCACTAGCCTTATTAAGAAAACAAAAGCGATCAAGCTACACAAGAGCACTCGGTGGATGCCTTGGAAGAAGTAACCGAAGAAGGACGTAGTAGGCTGCGAAAAGTCTCGGGGAGGGGCCAAACACCCGCTGATCCGGGAATGTCCGAATGGGGAAACCCCACACTTAGGTGTGACCCATTGGTGAATACATAGCCAATGAGGAGGGAACCGCGTGAACTGAAACATCTTAGTAACGCGAGGAAAATAGAACAAAGAGCCGATGCGCAGCATCGGGGTGAAAAGTGAAAAGTGAACAGTGAAAAGTTTTGGAAGTCCCGACTTGTCGGGACAACCATAACTATTAACTCTTAACTATTAACTTGTAACTCCGCTGCTGTGCAGCGGCAGTTATTCCCCCAGTAGCGGCGAGCGAAAAGGGAAGAGCCTAAACCTTCTTGTACTTATAGCCTATCGGCGTTGTACAGGAGGGGGTTGAAAGAATTTTACATTTGCTGGGCGATAGACCAGATCAGGAGTCAAAAATGGTTTGCTTAGTTGAAGGTCTCTGGAAAGAGTAACCATAGAGGGTGACAGTCCCGTAAACGAAAAGCAAATCACTCTGAGTAATTTTTCTTAAGTACGGTGGGACCCGTGAAATCCTGCCGGAAACTGTCAGGACCATCTGATAAGGCTAAATATTACTTCTTACCGATAGTGAACTAGTACCGTGAGGGAAAGGTGAAAAGTCCCCCTGTTAGGGGAGTGAAATAGTACCTGAAACCGTGTGTTCGTTTAAGAGTCGGAGCCTGTCCAGCACAGAGTGCTGGCAAATTCGAAATTCGAATATCGAAATTCGAAACAAATTCTAAATCACAAATTAGAAACTAAATATTTTTTAGTTTTATGATTTCGTGCTTCGGGTTTGTTTAGGATTTAGGATTTCGTGCTTCGTATTTCCAACATTGTGTGTTGGATGGGCGACGGCGTGCCTTTTGTAGAATGAGCCAACGAGTTAATCTCTACTGCAAGACTAAGTTTCTAAGGAAACGGAGTCGAAGCGAAAGCAAGTGCGAATAGCGCGATTGAAGTAGTAGGGATTAGACCCGAAACTTGGTGAGCTAACCATGGTCAGGCCGAAGCTGCCGTAAAAAGCAGTGGAGGGCCGCACCCACCTACGTTGAAAAGTGGGGGGATGAACTGTGGTTAGAGGTGAAATGCCAATCGAACCAAGAGATAGCTGGTTCTCCCCGAAATATATTTAGGTATAGCCCCAGAGCGTTCCCGGCAGTGGTAGAGCTACTGAATGGATTTGGGCCGCAAGGTACCACGTCCAATTAAACTCCGAATACTGACCGG